>JAZRYK010000019.1:0-6208 GCA_045600725.1 Lachnospiraceae bacterium | reverse complement strand
AAAAGAAAAAAGAAGTCGAAGAATATGACAAAACACATGTAAAGAAAGTTGTGAAAAAGGATAGAGGAATTGCTGTATAAAGGCAACAGGATGTTAGACGATCGGAGCGCGTCCGGGGTGGCATGATACCACTTCCGGGCGCGTTTTTTGTGGGGAAATAGGTGGCAAAGAAACTGAGTACATTTTGCTGATGAAATTTTTTTATAACAGTAATATTGCAACTTGGTTTCTCGTTTCTACCAGTTGGTTTCGTTTTGCAGATAGATGAAATAAGTCTTGATATGCAGATATAGCAATTCTCAGAAGATTGGATTTATACAGTACCAAAATATAATGTCTTTTTATTTTATTACACGATAAGACTAGTTGTTCTTGACGATACGACCAATCGGTCGTATAATGACTTCGAAAGGAAGTGGAGATATGACAAAACAGGAAATCATAGAAGCAACTTTGGATTTGGCTTGCGAAAAAGGAATTGGGAGAATTTCTATGCAACAGATTGCAGACCGAGTGAATTTAAAGAAATCATCTTTATATAGTCATTTCAAATCAAAAGAAGAAATAATTGAGGGGATGTATGTTTATATTCGCGAGAATGCAAAACAGCAGACAGGTGATACGAATGTCGACTATGGAAAATATGTCGAAGGTCGCTCACTTAGCGAGATTTTAACGGGAGTGGTAGCTTCGTACAGAAATATGGGTGCCACTTCTGATATGAATAGATTTTTTGCAATGATAATGGCAGAGCGAGCATTTGACCAAATTGCAGCACAGATTATGGTTGAGGAAACACGCAAAATGATTACGGCAACAAAGAATTTGTTCTATGCAATATCAGCTAAAGGAATTACTCATTTTGAAAATCCTGATGGAGCAGCAATCACATTTGCAATGGGTGTTCATTCGATTCTTGATCATGAATCAGACTCGCATCATGCAGGTTCAAATGATGCTGATGGTGAGATGGATTTATTTATTGAAGAATTTTGTAGAGTATATGGGAAGAAGGGTAACTGAAATGAATCTTAGAAAACTTGGAATATTCGGATTGATTAGCTTGCTTTCATATACAGCAATGGTAGTATTTTCGCCTTTAGCGTACCCGGGATATGACTGGATGAGTATGGCGGTCAGTGATCTTACAGCAGAGGGGGCTCCTTCATTGCAGTTGGCAACGAGACTTAACGCATTATTTGGTCCTTGCGCTGTTATTTCCATCATGGCAGTGTGCGTTGCAATAGCCGGAAGCAAATCAAAGCTGTTTAAAGCAGGGATATATTCATTCGCAGCTATGGAATGGATTTGCAACGTGGGATATACAATGTTTCCGTGGATGGCCGATGCTACAAACTTTAGCCCACAGAATGTGTGCCACCTAATTGTTACGATATTGGTTGTTGTTCTGTCTCTTGCAGCACTTATTATGATTTCTATTAGTGCAAAACATGAACAATTGAAATCGCTTGGAAAATGGGCAGTTGTATGTCTATGCGCTATGCTTCTTGGGCCTATAGGAACCGGACTTCTACCTAAGGCTGTATTTGGTATTTTTGAAAGATTTAGTACATTTTCTGCAGTTATTTTTAATGCTGTTCTCGGAGTGTATTTATTGACTGGAAGGTTTGAGAGGGAAGCAATATGATTAAGAACAGAATTATCAGTTTGCCAGCATTCACTGTGAGTGGCGTAAAGACTTGGATTAGTGGTCAGCACAATGAGGAGTTCGCCGATTTCTGGCAACAGTGTAATGAAGATGGAACAAGTGAAAAATTAAAGAATGCTTCTTCCAATCCAGCTATGAATTATACACATAGTAGAATCATGGGCATATCTCGTGTTGAGAGCGATCCAAACAATCGCTCATTTGATTTTTATATTGCCACTGAAGCAAATCAGGTTCCAGGATGTGACGCATTTACTGTGGCAGGTGGAGAATGGGCTGTTTTTGAGGGAGATGGATGTGATCCGATGGCCTTGATTCGGGCAGAAATGGAAGCTTTTATGAATTGGCTTCCGTCAAGTTGTTATGTTCATGATAATCGGCCGGAGATAGAAGTATACCCTGAAGGAACTGGCGTGTATGTGGAATTTTGGCTACCTATCAAGAAAAAATAAGAATAGGGTATAGGAGATTAATTAGAGAAAAGAATGAAGTTAAAAAATGTACTAATTGTAGTTAAAGATATTAATAAATCCCTTAAATTTTATCACGATTTATTCGGATTGGAATTAATTCTTGATAATGATGGGAATATGATACTTACTGAAGGTCTTGTTTTACAACAAGATATTTACTGGAGAGATTTCCTGCAAAGAGACATTATAGGGAGAAATAATTCGTGTGAACTATATTTTGAGGAAAGCGATATCGATGGATTTGTTAGGAAACTAGAAATGTTATATCCCGATGTAGAATATGTTAATACTTTAATGACACACAGTTGGGGACAACAAGTGTTACGCTTTTATGATCCGGATGGAAATCTGATTGAAGTTGGAACGCCGACGAAATAAAGCAAAAGAAGAGACAATTATTGGGGGAAATATGATAGAAACAAATCGTTTGAAAATGTATGCTGCTTCCAAAGAACAGATGGAAGTGTTTATTGCAACACAGTCTGCCCCGGTTCTGAAAGAAGCTTTCACGGAAATGCTTAATGGGTGTCTTGCTAGGCCAGATCAATGGGAATGGTATGCAATTTGGATGATTGAACTAAAAGATGGCACGCACATAGGAGAACTGTGCTTTAAAGGAATTGATGAATTAGGTTCAACTGAAATCGGATATGGAATTTCTGATAGCTTTCAAGGATGTGGATATGCAACAGAGGCAATAATTGCAATTACAGCTTGGGCTTTCGAACAAAATGGGGTTAGTTGTATAAATGCTGAGGTAGAAAAGTACAATATTTCATCCATAAGGGTTCTGGAAAAGTCAGGATTTAAGCCTACTGGAAGAAGTGGAGAGGAAGGTCCGATTTACAGTAAGTATAAAGTGAATAATATAGAATTGGAGAATATTTTAGAATGATGGCAAATGAGATAAATATTGAAAAGTTAATAATTCGTCCAGAAACACATAAGGATTATAAAGAAATCGTATCGCTGGTTCTTCGCTCGTTTAAAGAGGGAACGGATTACTCGGATGGCACAGATATTGTTGCTCTGATTGAGGAAATCAGGGATTCAGAATTCTACATTCCGGAACTCTCTTTTGTTGCGGAGATTGATGAAAAAATCGTAGGACATTTTTTGTTTTCACATTTTCCGATGTCAAATGCAAAGACAGGCGGACATGGAGGAGCAAGTGACACAGATATCGTAATGCTTGCACCCGTATCCGTTCATGCAGATTTCCTAAGGCAAGGAATTGGAAAAGCTATGTTAGAAAAGGGGATTGAAAAAGTCAAAGAGATGGGATATAGAGGCATTATTGTAGAGGGAAACTTTATGTTCTATAACACTGTTGGTTTCAGAACATCGTCCGAATATGAAATATATCCGGTAAGTGGATGGCCTATGACTGAACCGAGATGCCAAATGTGCATGGAAACATATGAAGGTTCACTGGAGGATAGAAAGGGCTATGTAGTTTACGATATGTATTACAATGCTTAGAAACAGATTTGGAGGATGATGATTTGATTTTACAAAAAAGCAAAGATAGCGATGTAGAAGAATTAACTAGAATTTCAACGAAAGCATTTGACACTGATGCACTAGTTGGTGGCCCAGAAAATGATGGCCCACCAGGATATAATTCTGAGGAATGGCATATGAAAATGATAGAGGAAAATCATCTGTACACATATTTGTCTGATGAAAATACAATCGTTGGTGGTGCTGTTTTATTCGGAAAAGAGGAATTATATGTAGGAAGAATATTTATTGATCCTAAATTTTTCCGCCAGGGATATGGATTAGCACTGATGAATGCTATAGAAAGAATGTTTGATTCAAAAACAATAAAATTAGATACTCCATTATGGAATAGGCGTACGAATCAGTTTTATAAAAAATGCGGATTTATTGAAATTGGCAGAGATAGCGAAAATGTGTATTTTGAAAAAGAACAGGAGCGATAATCTTTTTAGAGAGAGAATAGAGAAGGATGGAAGGACAGCAGGAATGATATATAAGATTATATTCATTGTTTTGCAATGTACCTGGGGGTTACCACAGACACTGATTGGATTGGGATTCTATATTGTTAATAGCAAACATCCTCACAAAGTATATCGTGGATGCATCGACACTCAGTGGAATTATTATGGTGGATTAAGTTTAGGACTTTTCATTTTTACCCCATCGGACGAATATAGTAACGCATCCCTCATCCGAGTTCATGAATATGGTCATTGTATTCAATCGCTTGTGCTGGGCCCTTTTCTGCTGTTCGTTGGAATTATTTCGATTATCTGGGGCGATTTACCTTACTTTGCAAAGTTAAGAAAAGAAAAAAATCTTCCCTATACAGCTTGTTTTGTTGAAGCATGGGCAAGCAAATGGGGCGAAATGGTAACTGGAGAGAAAGCAATATGGGAGTAGATTAGCGATATAGTGAAAATTGTATCAGAAACTATTTTGCTAACAACAATTAGATTCTACAGGAGATAATAAAATGGAGTACATACAGGTTACAAGAGAAAATATTGAAAAAGAGCATATTTGTTGTGCAATCTCAAATAATAAAGATGTTCAGGTCTCATCTAAGAAAGAGTGGATGAATAAATGCTTTGATGATGGACTTACATTCATTAAGAGTGTTGAAAGAGGAAAATGTTTTATAGAGTATATTCCTGCTGAAAATGCGTGGGTTCCTATTATTGCTCCTGGGTATATGTATATTGATTGTTTTTGGGTTTCAGGTTCTTTTAAAGGGCATGGGTACTCGAATGACTTATTGATCAAATGCATAGAAGATAGTAAAGCAAAGGGAAAAGTAGGACTTTGTATTTTGTCGTCTGCAAAAAAGAAACCGTTCCTTTCAGATCCTAAGCATCTGGCACATAAGGGATTTAATGTTGCAGACGTTTCAGATGTAGGAATAAATCTTATGTATTTATCATTTGATGAAAAAGCGGAAGTTCCACAGATTAAGGAATGTGCAAAGCATCCTCGTATAGATGAAATGGGGTATGTTCTGTACTATACAAATCAATGCCCTTTCAATGGGAAATATGTACAAATACTTGAAAAGACAGCAGATGATAATGGTATTCCGTTTAAGGCAATCAAGGTAGAAAGTAAGGAACAAGCCCAGTCAGTTCCAAGCCCTTGTACATCATATGCATTGTTTAAGGATGGAGAGTTTTTAACCAATGAACAACAGAATGACAAAAAATTCTTAAAGCTGGTACAAGGTTACGGGAGTAGTAGTATTTAACATCATGGAAGTAAAGAGCGGAAAAGGATCTGATATAGGATGGGGGAATGAAGCGGTAAGGACATCTCGGGTGTACTACATTAAAAATACATATTGATGCACTGCATAATATTGTGTATAATGAAGACAACTAAAGATAGAGAGGATAATTGTAGATGGATTATGCAATAGAAGTAAAATCACTTCGAAATGATATGGGGATGAATAGGATGGAATTCTGTGAATACTTTCAGATTCCATATCGCACTGTTGTTGATTGGGAAGCGGGTAATCGCAAAATGCCACCATATGTTCTTTATCTCATGAAATTTAAAGCGCAGGCTGAAAATATGTGCAATAAAGATAAAAATGAAACCGATATAAAGGAATAGATATATGCCAGAAACAGAACAGCAAAGAAAAGAGAGAAATCGTCAGGAAGATTTACAGAGACTTCGTGGATTCAGACCAATGGATGACGATTTTATGAGATGTATCTTTAAAGACGATATTCCGTTGGCACAACATGTACTAAGAATTCTTACAGGAAAAGACGATTTGGAGATTGTATCTATTGAAACACAGGCTGATATGAAGAGGCTTGTTGGAGCAAGATCGCTATGCTTGGATGCGTATGGAAAAGATTCAACTGGTAAGAGATACGATCTTGAAATCCAAAGAGCTGATAAAGGAGCAGGTGCTCACAGAGCAAGATATCATTCTAGCGTAATGGATGTAGAAAATCTAAATGCTAGTGAAGATTTTGATTTACTTCCTGACACCTATACTATTTTTATTACAGAAAATGATATGTATGGTAAAGGAATACCATTTTAC
>JAZRYK010000018.1:0-8950 GCA_045600725.1 Lachnospiraceae bacterium | reverse complement strand
TTTTTTATGTAATAGGAAATTCCTTTGGATTTCCTATTACATAAAAAACGCTCCGCTAAGGATGCGCACGCTTTTGCATAGGTAATATGTCGCTTGCAGCGACGCAAAAGCGGCGCTAGTGTGTGCAAAAGCACACACTTTCTTGTAGAAAACATGTCTTTTGAGGCTGAAAATTACACCACGCAAGTGTCATTTGATTAATAACCGTTATAAAGAGCAAAAATATAATTGCATACTGAATGCCAAAAACTTGACAAAAACGCCGTTGTCGTGTATCTTCTAAAAGGATGTGGTTTTTAAAACTACATATAATGACTTTGAAAACAATTAGTCTCATAAAGAAAGGATGCCGAAATTAATGAGTGATTTTGTTATTTTTACAGATTCAGGATCAGATCTTTACGAAGAACAAATGAAAGAGTGGGGAGTGAAGTACTGCAACCTGACCTTCAGATTCGACGGAGAGGATAAGGAATACGGAAACTACGATCTTGTCGGAAAAGAATTTTATGACAAGTTACGAAACGGAGGTGTTTCCCGTACATCTGCTGTAAATATACATGCCTTTGAAACTGCTTTTGAAGAAGAATTGAAAAAAGGAAATGATGTCCTGTATTTGGGTTTTGACTCAGGCATCAGCACAACCAGTAATTCAGGTATTGCAGCGGCCAAAGAGCTTCAGGAAAAGTATCCCGAAAGAAAAATATCCGCTATTGACACACTTTGCGCCAGCGGCGGTCTGGGACTTCTTGTGAAGCTGACGGTTGATCTTAAGAAATCAGGGGCTTCTTTTGAAGAATGTGATAAATTTGCTAAAGAAATGGCTCCGAAGATTGCCTTATGGTTTACTGTAGAAGATCTTATTTATTTAAAGCGCGGAGGAAGAATAAGCGCAGGTGCTTATTTCGCGGCATCATTACTTGATATAAAGCCTCTTCTTCATGTTGATGAAGAAGGAAAGCTTATAAGCATGAGCAAGGTTCGCGGACGTAAAAAATCGGTTCAGGCAATTATTGATAAGTATGCCGAAGATGCAATCGAGCTTAACGGTCCGGCAGCAGTATTCCATGGTGATTGCCCCGAGGACGCCGAATTTGTTGCAAATACACTTAAAGAAAAGTATGGAGCTGATGTAATGCTTGGAGAGCTTGGTGCCGTTATCGGATCTCACACCGGCCCCGGTATTATTTTCATCGCATATCCCGGTAAAAAAAGATAATATTTTTGCCCTTCACGGTTTTTCTTGTTTTGAAGAAGAAAACGCCGTGAAGGGTTTTTGTTTTTATGGCAAATGTGATAAAATACTTAAGAATTATGTTTCCGCGGCGGAGGATAAAATGAGCACGATTTATATTACGGGACACAGAAATCCCGATCTTGACAGTGTGTGCAGTGCATATGCTTATGCGGTGTTAAAAAATACGATGGACCCGGACAACACTTATGTTGCTGTCAGATGCGGTCATCTAAGCGATAATGTCAAGAAAATATTTGAGTCATTGGGGATTGAACCTCCGATGTATAAACGAGATGTATTTCCGAGAGTGGAGGATGTACTTCTTAAGGATGATTCACGTATACAGGCCACTGCTTTATTAAACGAGCTTGCAGGAGGCTACAGCGATTCTCACCCTTCCGTAATTCCGATATATGACGGAGAAGAGTTTTATGGTCTTCTCAGCGTCGATGATATCTCATCATGGGCAATGAGAGAACTTTCCGAAAAGGGAAATATTTCAACGATACCAATGATAAAAGATATTATGAGAGAAGAGGAAAATTCTGTTTCATCAGCTGATCTTTTTGAAGAAGCAAAGGCTCGACTTTCTTCATCTAAAAAGCGTGGCCTGGCTGTTTTTGATGAGAACGGATATGTCGGATATGTTACCAGAAGATGTTTTTTGAAGGCACCCAGACACAGTGTTATTCTTATGGACCACAATGAGCCCAGACAAAGCATTATGGGTATAGACACGGCGAATATTGTTGAGATTATCGATCATCACAGACTTGATGCTGTAAAGACGGATTTGCCGATTTATATTGATGCAGAACCCTTGGGAAGCACATGTACAATCGTTTACAGACAGTTCCAAAATCATGGAGTCACACTGGATCCAAAAACGGTTAAGGTTCTTCTGGCGGGAGTTGTGGCAGATACACTTATATTAAGAAGTCCGACCACAACGGCAATCGATATAAAGGTTGCAAACGACCTTGCCAGAATGGCCGGGGTGGATTTGCAGGAATTCGGACGCAGCATGTTCAGCAATATGGAAGGACTTAAGAAAAGAAATCCTCAGGAAGCAATTACCGGCGATTTTAAAACCTACAATGAAAAAGGCGTCAAAATCGGTATTTCCCAGTGTGAGGTTACAACGCTTGATGACCTTGCCGATTATAGGGATATTTATATTAACGAGCTTGAAGCAGTCAGAAAGACAAACGGTCTTGACTGGGCAGTGCTTATGATTACAGATGTACTTAAGGAACACAGTATTTTAATCTGCACTGAGTTTTCGGCGAATAAGAACCTTCAGTATGCGCCTATATTATCGAATACAATTTTTGATATGCCGGGTGTTATGAGCCGTAAAAAGCAGCTTCTTCCGGAAGTATTAAGTGCTATCGGAATGTAAGCTTTCAAAGAAAACGGGGATATGTATGATTTACAAAAAGAAGAAATTATATGAAATATTATTTGTTGTATTGGCGGGATTAGTTGCTTCAATCCCGCTTCTTTTAAGAGGAATAGATGCTGCTCCGTATCAGGACCTGGCATTTCATCTTTCAAGAATTGAGGGCATAAAGGAAGGGCTGCTTGCGGGTAAGTTTCCTGTAATGCTTCAGTCTGTGTGGATGAACGGAAAAGGCTATCCGGTAAGTGTTTTTTACGGTGATGCACTGCTGTATTTTCCGGCTCTTTTACGAATTGTGGGAGTACCTGTGATTGCTGCTTATAAGATATACGTGCTCTCAATTAATATAGGAACCGCGCTGGTGGCTTTTTTTTGTTTTGCTGATCTTTTTAAAAACAGAACCGCAGCTATGGTGGGTGCACTTCTTTATGTAACAGCGTCATACAGACTGCTTGATATTTATGTAAGAAATGCGGCAGGAGAGTATACCGCATTTTTGTTTTTTCCTATAATTGCAATGGCGATGGGACGGATTCTCAGAAAAGAAATCGGTGATGCAAAAGAGTATATGCTGAATTCACTGTGGCTTTGCCTGGGAATGAGCGGTCTGGTGGAAACACACCTTTTAAGCTCGGTTATGGCTGTTGTTATTCTAACGGTTTTGTGTATTTTTTACGCAAAAAGAAGCTTTAGACCGAGAACACTTTTTTGCATAGGCCTTGCAGCTGTGGAAACGGTTGTGATTAATCTTTATTATATTGTTCCCTTTGCTGACTATTATCTCCATGAGCCTGTATATGCAGGAAAGGGCGCTGAAACAGGTATGGCAATGCAGATTCGTGAATACGGTGCGTTCATATCACAGTATTTTTCTTTTTTCGCAAAGCCTTTTGGTGTCAATGCATACGAGCTCGAAGAAAGAATGCAGCTTACAATAGGCCTTCCGCTAATGCTTGTTCTGTTCGGTGCATTTGTATATTTTGTTCTTAAGGACAGGAAATATAAGATATTTGTACTTGGAGCCCTGGCTTTTATGTGTCTTCTGATGAGTTCAAATCTTTTTCCGTGGAATACGCTTGAAGGCTATACCCACCTGTTTAAATTCCTGTCAAAGGTTCAGTTCCCTTGGAGATATCTGGCGCCTGCGGCATTTATAACTGCAACTTTGTTTGTTCATGTTTACTCAAAAATGCGGGAAAACGGCGGAAAAATAAAGAAGACAGCAGATATTACGGCTATTGTGTTGGTGTGTACTGCTATTGTCATGACAGTTGTATTTACAGTACAGTATAAGTCAGGATATACAATGGCGAACTATAAGAACTATTCGGAAGTGGATTCCGGGTACATGGGTGCATGCGAATATCTTAATGTTAATGTAGAACTTTCAAGGCTTGAATATGAGCCGGCAAACGAAGGATTTGAAGTTTGCGAGATTTTGTCCGAAAAGGACAATACGGTTGTTCTTAATGTTGTAAACGACAGTGTTGCGCGTGAAATGGAAGTGCTTAAGCTTTACTATACAGGCTGCTTTGCAAAGGATGAAAACGGCAACAGACTGGATATAAAAGGCGGCTACAATGACTTTGTTACTGTCACTGTACCCGCCGGCTTTTCAGGAAAGATTACTGTGGGATTTGCCCAACCGGTTTCATGGATATTTGCTGAAACAGTTTCTTTCCTTTCTGTTATTCTTGTGTCAGTGTATCTTGTTCTTCTTCACAGGAAGAAAGCTCATTAATGAACAGATAAGCATACCAAAGGTACGCTGTTAAATTCATTCCGGTCAGAAGAATCAGATTTATATCGGATCCGAACAAATATCTTGAATAAGTACATACGGAAATCAGCTGCAGAAGGATACAGGGTGCGGCTGATTTTTTGTTTTTGAAAACATATACAATGGCCAGAATTTCATAAATAAATCCGTATCTTTCGTGCATTGAAGGAAGGAAGAATACTGCAGTGTATGTAAGAAGAAGCGCTAAAGAAATAAATGCGTTGTCCGATAATACCCTGCGCTTACTTAATACATAGACCATCCATCCCGCAAGGGCGGAAACGGTGGTTACCATTGCTATGGGATAAATATAGTCATAACAATTGGGAACAAAATTAGCTACCATTGAAAGCCATACGGATGGGTAGTTTACAACAGCCCAATGGAATTCGTCGGTCTGGTAAATATACAGTTCAAAACCGGATAAAAGGCTTCGTCCTCCGATTATTCCCGGAAGGGTTGTAATCCACATTATTGCGGGTACAATGGGGAAATGCAAAAATGAAAAGTTTTTCTTCTTAAACCAGTAGAAAAGATAAAAGGGAAGAATCAAAACACTCTGTAGTTTAAATGCAAATGCGATTCCCAAAAGAACAAATGCGGATATATATTTTTCTTTTCTGAGACGGTACAGGGAAAGAAGAATAAATGCAGTGTAAATCATATCGCACTGTGCCCACATGGAGGAATTAAGCGCAACCACGGGAGCAAGCCAGATGCAGGAAAAAGCAATGCTTCCGGCAAGATAATTTTTGGCATTCTTTCTGTCAAAAACAAACATTCCGACGAGAACCGAAACAAGGAGGTCGAATGCAATGCTGAAGCCCTTGTAAATGTAGAGAGGCGTAAGCGGAAGATATGATAAAAAGCTGATTATCGTCTGATAAAGCACATTGTAGTCGCCTATCTGAGTGCCGATTCCTTTTATTCTTCCCGTAGAAACAATTTCGTCAAACCACAGAAGATAGCAGCCGTACGAGTCGATGCTGACAAAATATCTCATGGTAAATCTGAGAATGCAGCCTGTGATGAATCCGATTACGAGAATTGCAGCCCACAGATTTTTGTTTATTTTTTCGAGAATATTTTTTTCAAATGCAGTCATTATGCCGCCTCACTTTCCGAAGCTTTGACTTCTTTAATAAACAAAAATGCATAAGAAGAAAATGCAAAAATATTAAGTATTGTCAGTACAAGTGCGGGTACCGTTCCCTCAAGAAGATAGTAACCGTACCCGCAAAGAGATATCAGCTGGAGAACGAGGCAGGGAATAATCGTTTTTTTGTTTTTGAAGCACAGAATCAGTGCAAGTATTTCGTAAAGATATCCGTATCTTTCATGCATGGCGGGAAGAAGAAAGACCATCGTATACGAAAGGAAAAATGCGAAGGCAAATTCCGTATCGGTGGAAATTTTTATCTTCTTTGAAAGCATATAAACAATCAGTGCACCAACCGTAACAGCGGTTATCAGAATGAAGAACGGAGCAAGATATTCGTATCCGTGCTGCTGATAGCTGTAAGCTATAAGGCTGATGAGCGAAGGCGAATTCATGGTAAGGCATCCATAGTCCTCTGTTTGAGCAAAATAGATTGAAAATCCTGTAAAGAGACCGCGCCCCGCAATTATTGCGGGGAGCGTTGAAAGCATCATCACGCCGGGAACAATAAGGAAATTCAGAATGGAAAATTTTTTGTATTTAAGATATCTGTAAACAAAATACGGAAGAATAAACACTGCCTGAAGCTTGAAGGAAAGCGCCAGACCGAGGAAAACAAAGGCTTTGATAAACTTTTCTTTTTCAAGGAAAAACAAAGCAATTACCGTAAAGAACACATAAATCGAATCACACTGTCCCCACATTGATGAGTTCATAACGACAATGGGAGAGAGCCAGATAAGCGAAAAACCGCACACGCCTTTAAGAATGTCCCGTTTTTCTTTCGCATCATACAAATAAAGCCCTGCGAAAGAAGCCAAAAGCAAATCAAACAGGATACTCAATCCTTTTATGGCAAATACAGGACTTACGGGAATGTAAGTAAACAATGAAATAACAAACTGGTATAGAACATTATAGTTGCCGGTTTGGGAAGACAATGCCTTTAACCCACCGGCGTTTTTGATTTCTTCATACCAGACAAGAAGATATTTATACATATCCTCACTGATGAAATTTCTGAGTTTATAACGCAGAAAAACGCCGAAAACAAAGGCTGCAATAAGAACAAACAACCACAGTTTTTTCTCTATTCGATTAAGTATTTTTTTCTCAAATGAAAACATAATATTTCTCTTTCCAAGAAGCATATAATCTTTAAAATTTTACCATTATTTGTGCAGTCAATCAAGATTGAGAAGAGAACGCGGAAAAATACAATTATTTTAGCAAGTAATGCTATCTTTACGTAAGGTTTTCTGTTATTCTTATTAACGTATGGAATAGGATTTTTTCTACTATAGGAGGAAAGTTTAATGGATTTTACCGTTAAAAAGAATGTTCTCATCGCAAAAAGAAACGGTGAGACACTTCGTATCGAACCTTGGGGTAAGGATTCTTTAAGAATTCGTTCCACAATGTTTGCGGATTTTACAGGAAATGACTGGGCACTTACAGAAAAGCCCGAACAGTGCGATGCAAAGGTTGAAACTTATGAAATCGATCACTGGGTAGGCGATGGCACAATTGATAAGCGCACAAATGCTTCCATCACAAACGGACGAATCAGAGTAGAAGTTAACTTTGTCGGAATTATCTCGGTTTACAGAGACGATAAACTTGTATTAAGAGAATATTATGCAAGCTACGACGGTTCACTTACAAAGGGAAGCCGTTGCCTGAAGGTTATTAACAGAGACTGGAAGGGAATTATCGGTGGTTCGGATTATTCCTTAAATGTTAAGTTTGAAAGCAATGATGGCGAAAAACTTTACGGAATGGGTCAGTATCAGCAGCCTTACCTTGATTTAAAGGGAAGCGTTCTTGAACTTGCTCAGAGAAATTCACAGATTTCGGTTCCTTTCATGGTTTCTTCTTTAGGCTATGGTATGCTTTGGAACAACCCTGCAGTGGGACGTGTTACATTTGGTAAGAACATGACTGAGTGGATTGCAAAATCAACAAAGGAAATGGATTACTGGATTACAGTTGCAG
This sequence comes from Lachnospiraceae bacterium, assembly GCA_045600725.1. Taxonomy (GTDB): domain Bacteria; phylum Bacillota; class Clostridia; order Lachnospirales; family Lachnospiraceae; genus UBA1258. The sequence continues at coordinate 1,377 of JAZRYK010000018.1, read as the reverse complement.
ACGCACCCAAGGGTATTCTTGAAAACTACAGTGCAGTAACAGGTCATGCACCCAAATATCCCGAGCATTTAATGGGTCTTTGGCAGTGTAAGCTTCGTTACCGTACACAGGACGAGGTACTTACCGTTGCCCGTCAGTATCAGAAGGAAGGAATCAAGATTGATCAGATTGTAATTGACTTCTTCCATTGGACAGTACAGGGTGACTGGAAGTTTGATAAGCAGTACTGGCCCGATCCCAAGGCAATGGTTGATGAACTTCATTCAATGGGAATCAAGGTTATTGTTTCAGTATGGCCTTCGGTAGACAGAAAGAGCGAAAACTTCTATCCCATGATGGAAAAGGGCCTTCTTATCAGAACAGAAAGAGGTGCTCAGCAGACATACGATTATCAGGGTGACTGTGTTGAAATCGATCCTTTCAATCCCGAAACAAGAAAGTATGTATGGGAAGTATGTAAGAAGAATTACTACGATTACGGAATCGATGCATTCTGGCTTGATAACTCAGAGCCCGACTACGGTGTATATGATTTCGAAAATTACAGATATTCCGCAGGTCCTGCATTGCAGGTCAGCAATATGTATCCTCAGATGTACAGCCGTGTGTTCTATGATGAGATGTCAAAACTCGGAGACGGAACTGTAGTTAACCTTCTTCGTTGCGCATGGGCAGGAAGCCAGAAGTACGGTAACGTGGTATGGTCAGGTGACGTTCCCAGTACATTCGAAGCGTTCAGGGACCAGGTTCAGTGTGGACTTAATATGGGTCTTGCCGGTATTCCCTGGTGGACATCGGATATCGGTGGCTTTATGACGGATGATGTTAACGATCCCGACTTCCGGCAGTTACTTATCAGATGGTATCAGTTTGCTGTATTCTCTGCAGTTCTTCGTATGCACGGCGACCGTGGACCTTACAATATTCCGCCTCTTGACACGCGTGACTGGGGCGGCGGATATCTTCATACCGGTCAGCCCAACGAGCTTTGGAGCTATGGTAAGGCAAATTACAAGATCATGAAGAAGTACTATGACATCCGTATTTCAATGCATGACTACATTAAGGACCTTTACGAAGAAGCAAGCAAGAACGGTTCACCGCTTATTCGTACAATGTTCTACGAATTCCCTGAGGATAAGAAGTGCTGGGAAGTGGAAGATCAGTACATGTTCGGTAGTGAATACCTTGTTGCTCCTATCTTCAAGCTTAATCAGTTTGACAGAGAAGTATATCTTCCTGCCGGTAAGTGGGAACTTACTTCAAACAATAAGGTATATGAAGGCGGAAAGACAGTTAAAGTTAAAGCGCCTATCAGCTACATGCCTGTATTTAAGAAAGTAAAATAAATAAATAAATAAATAAATGCTTGCGCTG
>JAZRYK010000017.1:0-3334 GCA_045600725.1 Lachnospiraceae bacterium | reverse complement strand
TCATGTCATATCATAAATGGGTATTTCTTTTATCTTTTTTATTTTTTACAAATTGCTGTTATTGTGTCAGCTTAAGAGATAATGTGTGTATAGTTCGACAGAACAGATCTGTATATACAAAACCATATTATGACCAAATGGCCAATACTCTTGCTTCTAACGGATATTTTGCTTCTGCCAATATTCTTAGGCAAACAGGAAAATCTTTTGGTTCAGGTATTGTATATAAGGCTGATGACGGATCTTTCTATATAATAACGAATCGTCACGTGGTTGGTGATGCCGAGACAGTCGACATTACTTTCGAGTCAAAAGAGGGACAAACACGAAATTATGAAGGATGCATAGTTCTGGAAAGAACTGGCAACGAAGATGATATTGCTATAGTAGAATTACCGGGCAATTTTACCGTAAAAGAGACCATACAACCTCATAAAGATCCAATTTATGAAGGGGATGAGGTGTGGACCGCTGGATATCCAGGTTTAGGAAACAATCCGACTTGGCAATTTGGAAAAGGAATAGTGAGTAACGCTTCTGTAAAAAACAGCGAATTTGGAGAAGGTTTGGTTATACAACACACATCACAAGTAGATGCTGGAAATTCTGGAGGTCCTCTCCTGGTGAAGGTATCAAAAAAAGAAAATGGAACGGATTTCACATACGAGGTGATTGGTATAAATACATGGAAAGCAAAGAATAGGGAAAATACAAACTATTCTATTCCGTTTGAAAGGGCTGAACTCTTGATAAACAAAGTCAAGAGCGGAAAGGTTTCAACTAAAGAGGACCTACAAAAAGCAGTATCTACTTTTGTTGAAGCAACAAAAACTTTGAATGCTGAAAAACTCGCTAATTATGTTTCCACTGAAATGGCTTTAAAATTCTGTTCGAATAACTTTCAGCAACTTGTCAATAAAGCCGACGAAGAAACTAATTTTCTTCTAAGAAATTCTATGCCAGAAGAAGGTTTGCGAAGACTGATGGCAATCTGTATTATTAACTCTTATAGTAAAAAGAAAGAAACCTTTTCTGTCTCTAATGTAAAAAATAATACTGGTGAGGTGGAATTCTTATATAAGAACCAAACAATAAACTCTATATGGGTTAAAGAAGATGGAAAATGGGTTGTTGATTCCATTGATGTTAAAGACACAAAGAAAACCGCAAAATCCATACAATCAAACAACTATCCATCTGGCATTTTAAGAGAGAATATTTGTGATAATATGATAGACTTTGCTTATGGTATCAAGATAAATGATGGTATAACAAAATATTATGGTTTAAGATGGTATAAACCTTATAAATATGGTTATTCGGTATGCGGATTGTACAAATTGAATATTGATGTACCGGAATACGAGACAGAAGATGGTATTTCTGCAAGTCTTGGTATCGGTGGGCAGATTCCTTTTAAGTTAAGGAATTATTTTATGGATCCCTATCTTGGTGCAACAATGAACTACAATGTAGGTTTCAAAGAATACATAGCTACATTTGGAATAGAAACTGGTCTAAAGTTGGGATATATTCTCGGTAATGAGACTATTCCTTACATTGAATTCGGCTTTATACCTAAAATTATTGACATGGGTGGGAAAAAACTTAACTCAAGTCTTTTCCTTCTCCGTATGGGATGGGCTTTCTAGTTTACAAACATAATTTATAAACTTTTATAGTATTGTTATGAATAATAAGATTTTCTCTCTATTCATCTTGTTTTCACTATTTTCATTCACTGCTGACGCTTTAGAGAATGCTGTTATTTACACAAAAAAAGGTGAAAGAATCGAATGTCAGGCTGAACGTGTAGTTGAATTAATGCAATATTCCATAAAGTTCAAGAGAACTCCTACTGCTCGATATGAATCTATCATAAAAGGTGACATAGACACAGTAAAATATTTTTATAAAAATGGTGATATACAAGTATTGTGTAGTTTCCCTCTTGTTGCTTATGACGATGCTGCGAAAGGTAAATACACGGACAAGGAAATATCGGACGCAAGATTTGGATATTGGTTGCCATTGGTAAAAAAAGGGCCTTTAACATGGTTTTATAATGACAGTAACCATCAAAAGCACGGACCAGTTATGTTTGTAGTTAAGAAAAGTGAAACCGATTATGGCGTTTATTTCTGGGAGAAAAAAAGAAGTAAGATATCGAAAAAAGGAAAAATTGGATTAGCAAACTATTTATCTGATTATCCGGAGCTGGCTAAGAGTATATTAGAAAGAGAGTTAATGACTGAAGACATTGAGGGTATTGTGGATGAGTACAATCAATGGAAAGTCCTGCAAAAATAAATTTTTTATTGGTAACGTTTTTTTATTTTTCTGCCTTTAAAAATCCAAAGTAATGGAAATAAGGAATAAAACTATACTTACATACCAACAGATAAGTAATTGTCTAATGACCACATCCAGAGTCAAAAGAACCCTACTAATATGGGGTGTTTTACTTATTCTTCAAGGGATTATAATTGGTTACGAATACATAGAGAACGGGGAAACTAATGAGGCTATACTCGTTATGTTCTTAATCCTTCTCGTCGCTTTTATTTGGTATCCTATCAAGATAAGATCTATATATAAAAATGCTTCGGGAAATTCGTCCTACTCATGGTCTTATGTTTTCAAGGATGACGAATTGGAGGAAACGATGAGTAACGGTAAGGTTAAAGAAGCCCATGCAACATACAAATATGAAGCATTTGAAAAAATAGAAATTACGAAGAAATATATAGTATTATACCTTTCAAAAGCAGAGTATTTACCTATAGACAAAAGATCTTTTCTCTCTGAAAAGGAAATGAACGAGGTACTTTTGGTCCTTCAATCCAAGATAAAGAAGAAATAACCGAAAATTTGGCATGCAAAAATATAAGATTTTTATGCATGCAACATATTGACGTACAACCATATCCAAAACGGATGTAAAAATATTCGCAAAATTTTCGTCGAAAAGTTTGGTGTGAATGCGGAAAATGTCCTAATTTTGCATCCGCAATCGGGACGAGCGGTCAGCTCGGCACGAGAAGCGAAGGCCCGCCGAAGCGTCGGCGGGGCATACGAGAAGAGAGATCTTTGAGGAAATTCCGATAGACAGTAGCATAGAAAAGCAAGGTAGGCATCTTGGAGACAAGATGAATGCATAGCTCCCTGAAAAGAGAAAAAACAAAAAACATTTTTTACAATGAAGAGTTTGATCCTGGCTCAGGATGAACGCTAGCGACAGGCCTAACACATGCAAGTCGAGGGGCAGCGAGCCGGTAGCAATACCGGTGTCGGCGACCGGCGAATGGGTGAGTAACACGTGTGCAACCTTTCC
>JAZRYK010000016.1:0-100040 GCA_045600725.1 Lachnospiraceae bacterium | reverse complement strand
TTAGGAACACGCTTCTTGCCATGCTCCCAGTCACTTACCGTCATATATGGAATTTCAAAGTACTCACAAAACTGATGCCTGTTCATGCCGGTACTTTCCCTTAGTTCAATCAAAATATCTTTTGCATCTCTATCATCATTTAAAATATAATCTACCATATCTCCGCTCCTTTCACGCTAAGCGTCAATATTATATTATCACGCAACACGTGAATATTCAAGATTAAGTATATAATCCTGTTTGTCTCCGGACACATTAAACCTCTCATATATCAGTACTACTTTCTGTACTGTTCCAAGCTCTATATACTGGTACATTGATATATTAGGCTGAACGGCATTAATCATTTCTTCTGTGTAATACTTCAGCCACGGCTTATCAATTGATGGGTATCCCGTCTTCATCAGTCTTTCCTCCAATACATATATTGTTTGTGTCAGAAAGTAGACGATTTGAGACTTGATATTTATAATATGATTTGGGGTAATTTAGCAAAGAATTATGCATGATAATAAAGAAATCTTAAGGTGTCATGAAGTCTACTATTTGAGAAAAAATTTTTCCCTGCATCGCCTATAAAATGTAGCTCTACTTATACCCATAAGCTTTGCCGCTTCATCTGACGTTATTTTTCCGGCCTTCCATTCGTCAAATAAATAATTCTGACTTTCAGGAATCATAATCTTTTTACATCCAAAGGTTACTCCCTTTGCTTTTGCAATAGCAATACCTTCCATCTGCCTTTGCTTGATAAAAGTACGCTCAGTCTCTGCAACATAAGCAAGAATCTGCAGTACAATATCAGCGATAAATACACCGGTAAGCCCTTCCACTTCCGCCCTGGTATTCAGCAAAGGCATGTCCAGAACTCGTATATCAGCTTCAATATCCTTTGTTAATATTCTCCATTGCTCCAATATTTCAGAGTAATTTCTTCCAAGCCTGTCGATGCTTTTGATCGTTAATAAATCCTGAGCTTTTAACCTTTTGAGCAGTTTTTTATACTGCGGTCTATCAAAATTTTTACCGGACATATAGTCAATGAAAATATTATTCTGACTTATTCCAGATTCTATTAAAGCTGCAATCTGTCTATCCGGATTTTGGTCCTTTGACGAAACCCTAATATAACCATATTCCATAATGTAGTCCCTCCTTAATTCTAATAATGTTATTAAGGTAGACCTCATGCACCCATAAAAAATTTAATGTGCTTAAAACAAGTCCGTTTTATCATTTTAAGTACGCTTTACTCTTATTATGTACTTAATTCAAGTTTTATTTGAAGGTGCATTATGGAGAAAGATAAGCATCTAGGATTAAGAATAGATTCTGAAACACATGATAAGTTAAAAGACCTGGCAGACTATGATGGCAGATCAATAAATGGCGAAGTATTATATCTTATACTTCAGGCCATTCAAAAACATGAAAAAGAAATAAATGAACAAAATAAAACTAACTAATTATACTTTAAAAGCCGTACCCCACTATGGCATACGGCTTTTACAATACTATATAAAATTATATCATCTGAAATGCTTTCAGTGCCTCCATAATCGCATCCTCTTTTTCCTTCGGACACTTAGGTTGTCTAGAATTTTCAGACTTAGGCATATTGAAGTTCTCTTTGGACAAAAGACATACCGTCTCTACGTGGTTTCTGTTTGTCATAGGAAACATATCTACACACTCTGCTTTCTCAGCCCTGTAACCGTCTTTTGTAAGCATCTTTAAATCTCTTGCAAGCGACTCAGGGCCGCATGAAATGTATACAATACGCCTCGGTGAAAGTTTCACAAGCGATTTAATGAAAACCTCTGAAGAACCGTTTCTCGGAGGATCCATAAATACAACATCAACTTTGTTCTTACCGGCAGAAGCTTTTTCCATGAACTTGCCTGCGTCATCTGTATAAAATGTGATATTTTGGACATTATTTCGTTTCGCGTTTGTCACTGCGTCGCGAACAGCATCTTTGTTTAATTCTACACCGATTACCTGCTTTGCCTTATCTGAGGCAATGATTCCGATAGTGCCTATACCGCAGTACGTATCAAGAACCACCTCTTTTCCTGTTAACCCTGCAAAGTCCACAGCCTTTCTGTAAAGAATTTCTGTCTGAATCGAATTGATCTGATAAAAAGACTTTGATGAAATCTTAAAGGTCTTTCCGCAGAGTCTGTCCTCTATAAATCCTTTTCCGTACAAAACATTTTCCTTGTCGGAAAGAACAAGACTGTCCGTTCTGTTGTTTACATTCTGAATAATAGTCGTTATTTCCGGATGCTTATCCCGCAGCGCCTTACAAAAGTTCTGCTTTGACGGAAAAACAGGCGATGCGGTAACAATTGTAACCATTATTTCTCCGGTTTCGTGAGCCGTTCTGATTTGCACATGCCTAATAAGTCCAAAGCCGGTATTTTCATCAAAATAACGCAGCTTAAAGGATTTAAACAGCTCCTTCACCGTTTCCATAATAGCCGTTGCTTTTTCGTCCTCTATGTAGCAGTTTTTGACAGGAACAATAATGTGACTTTTTTCTGCATATATTCCTGCGACCGGGTGTTTTTTATTGTCCATACCAAAAGAACAGGTCACTTTGTTTCTATAGTGATACGGATTGTCCATTCCTGTGATTGAATCAACCCTGACGTAGTCCTTAAGAAGGTCTGAGACGTAATTTTTCTTCTTCTTTAACTGGCTCTTATAATCTTCCGATAAATAAGAACAGCCCCCACATTTTTTCTCGTAGGGGCATAAAATCTTTTTTTCTTTTGTTGAATTATCCATAATCAATTCTGCTTTCTTACAATAGCATATTCATTGTCTTCCGAGTAATAAGGACATTGGAATCTGGAATCTACCATCATCCTACCGTAATCATCTTCGTCCATATTAACCATGCATTCGTAGCAGTCATACTCTTCATCATATACATAGTTGGAGCAGCTGTCACAATCACCGTATTTCGCCATATATTTCTCATTCCACCTTTTAAAGTTCGAAATTCACTATTCCTCTTTAAATATTTTATTACCCAGCTTAAAGAGCATTGGATAAATTGCAATGAGTACAAAGATAACAATTGCGTATCGTCCAAGCCTGACCATATGTGCCGCAAAGCTTCCGGATTTAAGAAAACTGGGTGAAATAAGTTCAAAAGGCAGTTTTAAAAGTTCGTTGAGACCTGCATATATAGCGCCACCGCCTGCAACACGTACAATCATGCGTAAAGGGTTCTTAGTATTTGAAAAATGAACCAGTTTCTCTTCAAACAGGAATCCGATGCATAATCCAATCAGTAAGCCCATAGCTGTAAAATAGTCGTCGCTTGTGCAATAAAAAAGCCCCGGAATGCCGGATAAAATAAGTATGCCATACAGTATTGTCTTATTTTTTATCTTTTTCTGAAGCATCGAAACTATTATAAGTAGAATAAAACCGCAAGCCCAACCTACCAATACATCCGTAGGAAAATGAACCCCCAAATACACTCTTGAAAAACCAACAAGAAAAATCATCACTGCCGCACAGGCCCAAAGCCACTTCTTTTTTCCACGGTATGCTATAGATCCGTAAATTGTAGCAGCATTCATGGAATGACCGCTTGGAAATGAATACCCCTGCGCTGCAATATCTTCAATCGGTGCCTTCGCCTCAACCGCCTTTAGGCATTTTATCTCGGAGTTAGCTAAATATGGACGTGTTCTCAGAAAAATATTTTTTATCATCGGATTCCATACAACTGCCATAGCAATATTTATTCCGACATATTTTCCGTATTCCTTATCAAAGTTCCAATAAATAAATCCGGCGACAATTACAAGTATTTCTGCACCGAACAAAGTCAGTATAGAACCTATTGTAACGAACAGATTACTGCTTAAAATCGATTGTAACCATACTATAAGATCAACTTCCCAGGGGAAGTAAAAGATGTTTGCCATGAAATCAAATCCTTTATACGTAAAATCTCTTTTATAATAACTGATTTCACTATCGTTTGTAAACATATATGAAACAAAAAAGGAGATTGGTACTTGGTTTAACTTTGGGATTTATTTCAAACTATTTTCCTTGGAAGAAAAGAGTTGCCACCGAGAAAGTTGAAACGCTTCGATTGAGTCGTTAAGAAGCAGTTGCTGTTCTTCCTCTGTCTTAGTCCCTTGTAAGAGGCCATATATACGAAAACAATAAAACAAAAAAGGACAATGTTTCAACATTGTCCTTTTTAAGGTTTCTTGAGTCGGAGTGACAAGACTTGAACTTGCGACCTCCACGTCCCTAACGTGGCGCTCTACCACCTGAGCCACACCCCGATTTAGTAGCGAGAGAGGGATTCGAACCCACGACACCGCGGGTATGAACCGCGTGCTCTAGCCAACTGAGCTATCTCGCCATATTTATTTTAATGGGGCCTACAGGGCTCGAACCTGTGACCCTCTGCTTGTAAGGCAGATGCTCTCCCAGCTGAGCTAAGACCCCGTGCCTCAATCACCGACTAGACTAGTATACAAAAACGCAAATGCAATGTCAAGCATTTTTCGCAAAATAATTGCAAAGAAAATTTGTGGTAAAAAACAGCCCTCATACACTGTCCATGGCATGTTTTTTACCACTTTTTGAGTTTAATCATTTTGTACTTATTGGCCGCAGCATCCGCCGCATGCCTTCCCATCGTAGTAAGAAGTAAGTAGGCATACAGAATGTGCTGCAATTCCTTCTCCTGCGCCGGTAAATCCAAGTCCTTCTTCTGTGGTCGCCTTAATATTTACCCGATCAATCGAAATCTTAAGAGCATTTGCAATATTAGTTCTCATTGCATCGATATGTGGGCGCATCTTTGGAGCCTGAGCAAGAATTGTGGCATCAATATTTTCTACCATGTAAAGCTTCTCTTCAAGCAAGTCTCCTACTTTTTCAAGAAGAACAATACTGTCTGCTCCCTTGTATGCAGGATCACTATCGGGGAAATGTAATCCGATATCCCCGAGAGCTGCCGCACCTAAAAGCGCATCCATAATTGCATGAACAAGAACATCTGCATCGGAATGACCCAGAAGTCCTTTTTCGTAAGGGATTTCCACACCGCCGATTATGCACTTTCTTCCTTCAACAAGTTTATGAACATCGTATCCGTGTCCGATTCTCATATTTACATCCTCTCCGGAGCCTCAAAGCCAAGCAAATTGATGCAGGTTTCAAGAACATTTTTTGTAAAATTAATAAGTGCAATATATTCACTCTTTGTCTGTTCATCTTCTTCTGACAAAATCTTTGTCTCGTGATAGAAAGAATTAAGAGCATTTGAAAGATCGTAAATGTATGCACAAATCTTGTGAGGAGCAAGTTCTGCCGCAGCCGACTCCATCATCTGTGAGAAGCCTGTAAGAGCCTTCATAAGTTCCTTCATTGAAGCATTTCTGGCTGCTCCGATCTTGGCATTTTCAATCACTCCGCCCTGAGCCTTATATTTTTCCAAAATAGATTTAATTCGAACAATTGTATAAAGGATGTAAGGACCTGTATTTCCTTCAAAGGAAATAAATCTGTCAATATCAAAAACATAGTCCTTAACAGCCTGATTTGAAAGATCGCCGTAAAGAAGTGCGGAGAGACCGACAATTTCGGCAGTCTTCTTTGCTTCTTCTTCGTCCATCTCTTTGTTCTCGGTAATTTTGGTGTACATCTGCTCCTTAATGTCATTAATGAGCATTTCCAGTCTCATAACACCGCCATCACGTGTTTTAAAAGGTTTTCCGTCTTTACCGTTCATTGTGCCGAAGCCGATGTGCGTAAGCTTGGTGTCTTCGCCGACAAGCTTCGTTTTCTTTGCGCAACGGAATACCTGTAAGAAATAAAGATCCTGACGCTTATCCGTAATATAAATAATATTCTCCGGATTATATTTCATTACGCGTTCTTCAATAGTAGCAAGATCGGTAGTGTTGTAGAGGCTCGCGCCGTCCGACTTAAGAACAATACAAGGCGGCACTTCCTTAGTATCGGTTTCTTCCTTTACATCAACAACAAGGGCTCCGTCGCTTTCATATGCATATCCGTCGTCCTTCATTTTCTTAACCATATCCGGAATCAGATACTGAACTGTGCTTTCACCGTTCCAAAGGTCAAAGTCAACATTAAGCATCTTGTAAATTCTCTTCATATCGTTCACGGAAGCATTTATAATATGCTGCCATAAAGCACGATATCCCGGGACACCGGTCTGAAGCTTCAATGTAGCTTCAAGGGCACGGGCATTGTAGTCTTCATCCTCTTTACTCTTCTTTGAAGCAGTAGGATAAATTTCCTCTAAGTCACGTACAGTGAAAGGAGGCTCTGCAGGATACTCGCCCGTATAGTTCTCATCAAAGTAGCAAAGATCGGGCTGGCGTTCCTGAATCTCGGTCATAACAAGACCCATGGGCTTTCCCCAGTCGCCCATATGCACATCACCGATTACATCATGGCCGGCATAACGAAGAATTCTTTTTATACTCTCACCGATAATTGCGGGACGAAGATGCCCTACATGAAGAGCCTTCGCAATGTTGGGTCCGCCGTAGTCGATTACGATTGTCTGTTTTTCGGGTAATTCCATACCGAATTTATCTTCGGCAACCATTTTCGCAACATAGTCGGCTAAAAATGCCTCTTTAATGTTGATGTTGATAAAGCCGGGCATAACTGCTTCGGCCTTCTCAATCACTTCACTGTCATTTAACTTCTCAACAACGGCATTGGCAATCATAATAGGAGCACAATGAGCTTCCTTTGCAAGCGCCATAGCACCGTTACACTGATATTCGCAAAGGTCGGGACGGTTTGATACCGTAACACGGCCCGCTTCTTTCTTATAGCCTGCTGCCTCAAAAGCCTTTGCGACTTCTTCGGAGATGCATTCTAACAATTTCTTCATCAATTATTCCTCATTTCTGTGTTTCTTGAAAAAGGACACCCGCAATAATTTTGGCGGTACAAACCATATTTCGCCGATAATTCAACCGAATGCTTGTATCCGTCCTTTTTCTTAAAATCGGAGGGTAAGAACAAAATTCCTTCCTCCGCTGCAATCTTTTCGCCTATTGTATTGATTAATTCGGCATTTTTGAGTGGGCTTATCGTAAGTGTCGTTGAAAAGAAATCAGCACCCATTTGTTTTGCCACCCGCGCCGTTTCCCGAAGCCGCAACTCAAAGCACTTTTCGCAGCGTTTTCCGCCTTCGGGCTCTTTTTCAAGCCCTTTAGCGACTTCCAAAAACTTTTCGGGTTCTTTTTTTCCCGAAACGAATTCTATCGAACTTCCGGGATATTCCTCAGAAAGTATTGAAACCAACCTTTCCAGCTCATTTTCCCGTTTGCCGTATTCTTCTTCCTCAACAATATTCGGATTGTAGTACAGGGCTTTTATACGTATTTTGTCCTGTAAATATGTAAGGCACCAGCTTGAGCAAGGAGCACAGCAGGATTGAATAACAAGAGTCTTCTCCTTCATTCCGTCCCCTGAAAGTATCTCCTCACACAGCTTTGCATAATTCTTTTTGTTCATATAGATCAGTGTTTTCTCAAACTAATTACTTGAAGTACTGAACACCGGATTCAAAGATCTTAAGGTCCTGATCGCCGTAAATGTTAATGGCAACGCTCTTGCCGCGTCTTTCGGCGTGAGCCATCTTACCGAAGCATCTTCCGTCTTCAGATGTAATACCTTCAATAGCTTCATATGAACCGTTAATGTTCCACTCTTCATCCATTGAGATATTTCCTTCATAATCCGCATATCTTGTTGCAACCTGGCCGTTTGCGAAAAGCTTGTCGATCCATTCCTTAGGAGCAACAAAACGACCTTCACCATGGGAAGCAGGGCTTGTATAAGTCTTTCCGAGCTCTGCAAGCTGTAACCAGGGTGACTTGTTGGAAACAACCTTTGTATAAGCCATCTTTGAGATGTGTCTGTTAATTGTATTGAATGTAAGTGTAGGTGAATCAGCGTTCTGGCCTACAATTTCACCGTAAGGAACAAGGCCTAACTTAATGAGTGCCTGGAAGCCGTTACAGATACCAAGGCACAGACCGTCTCTCTCATTTAAGAGCTTCATAACCTCGTCCTTAATCTTTTCGTTTCTGAATGCGGTAGCAAAGAATTTAGCACTGCCGTCAGGTTCGTCACCGGCAGAGAATCCACCGGGGAACATTATAATCTGCGCTTCGGAAATAGCCTTTGAGAATTCGTCTACCGAATCTCTGATATCTTCGGCTGTAAGGTTCTTAAATACCTTAACAACGGTATTGGCGCCTGCTCTCTCAAATGCTTTTGCACTGTCGTATTCACAGTTTGTTCCGGGGAATACGGGAATAAATACGGTAGGACGTGCAATCTTGTTCTTACATACATAAATGCTGTCAGCTGTATAAATCTTGTCCTCGAGCTTATCTGTAGCCTTTGATGCCTTTGTAGGGAAGATTTTTTCAAGAGGCTTCTTCCAGTTTTCAAGAGCATCCACAGCGTATACCGTTTCACTCTTGTATGTGAATGCACCGTCCGATGTAACAGTACCAACCACTTCATGATCGATATCTACATATTCGGCATCAAGCTTGTTCATTTCAACAATGATATCGCCGAAGTTGTTTGCAAAAAGTTCTTCAAGATCAAGTTCTTCACTGAATTTAACACCAAGTCCGTTACCAAAGCCCATCTTTGCAGCTGCGGTAGCAATACCGGATGCATCAAGAACATATGCAGCCTTAACCTTTCCTGCAACAATAAGTTCATGAACCTTTTTGAACATATCCATTGTGCTTTCATAGTTAGGCATATCATATTCATCACGTTCAATTGAGAAGTGAAGAAGAACATCTCCTGCTTCCTTAAGTTCAGGAGTAACCACATCCGATTCTTTTGCAACATCAACCGCAAATGAAACAAGTGTAGGCGGAACATCAATATCATTAAAGGTTCCTGACATAGAGTCCTTACCGCCGATTGAAGGAAGTCCGAATCCGACCTGTGCATCATATGCACCAAGTAAAGCAGCAAAAGGCTGACTCCAGCGCTTGGGATCCTCTGTCATACGTCTAAAGTATTCCTGGAATGTAAATCTTATTTTCTTCGCATCACCACCTGCAGCAACAATCTTTGACATGGAATTGAGTACTGCATAAACTGCACCATGATAAGGTGACCAGCTTGAAAGGTAAGGATCAAAGCCGTAGCTCATCATTGTAACCGTATCACTTGTTCCTTCAAGAACAGGAAGCTTGGCAATCATTGTCTGAGTTTCTGTCAACTGGTTCTTACCACCATAAGGCATTACAACACTGCCTGCACCGATTGAAGCATCAAAGGTCTCAACAAGACCCTTCTGTGAGCATTCGTTAAGATCGCTGAGGGAGGCCTTAAGTGCTTCCGTAAAGTTTTCTTTTTCGAGTGCTTCACCAACCTTTGGAATAGCAATCTTATTAAAGTAGTTTTCGCCTTCATCAGGCATTTCGACGTAGACCGATGTTTCCTGATGAGCACCATTTGTATCGAGGAAGGCTCTGGATAAGTTTACAATTTCCTTTCCTCTCCATGAAAGTACAAGTCTGGGTTCTTCTGTTACAACAGCAACCTTAACTGCCTCAAGGTTTTCTTCATTTGCATATTCAAGGAACTTGTCTGCATCTTCCGGAGCAACAACAACAGCCATTCTTTCCTGTGACTCTGAAATCGCAAGTTCTGTTCCGTCAAGACCTGCGTACTTCTTGGGAACAAGATCAAGATTAACTCTGAGACCGTCTGCAAGTTCGCCGATAGCTACAGATACACCGCCTGCGCCAAAGTCATTACACTTTCTGATGAGCTTTGTAACTTCGGGACGTCTGAAGAGTCTCTGAATCTTTCTTTCCGTAGGTGCATTACCCTTCTGAACCTCAGCACCGCATGTCTCAATTGAGCTTTCCGTGTGTACCTTTGATGAACCGGTAGCGCCGCCGCAGCCATCACGTCCGGTGCGACCGCCAAGAAGAATAATAATATCTCCGGGATCCGATGTTTCTCTGATTACATTACGTCTGGGAGCGGCACCCATAACTGCGCCGATTTCCATACGTTTTGCAACATAATTTGGATGATAAATTTCTTTTACATAGCCTGTAGCAAGACCAATCTGGTTACCATATGAAGAATAACCGCTTGCAGCACCCTTAACGAGTTTCTTCTGGCTGAGTTTACCTTTAAGCGTATCTGTAACCGGAACCGTAGGATCCGCAGCACCTGTTACACGCATTGCCTGATATACGTATGATCTGCCTGAAAGAGGGTCTCTGATTGCACCGCCAAGACATGTTGCGGCACCACCAAAAGGCTCAATTTCCGTAGGATGGTTGTGAGTTTCGTTTTTAAAACTTACAAGCCATTCTTCTTCCACACCGTTAACTTCTACAGGAACAACAATGGAGCAGGCATTGATTTCATCCGACTCCTCCATATCCTGAAGTTTCCCCGCCTTTTTAAGCTTACGCATTGCCATGAGGGCAAGGTCCATAAGGCAGACAAACTTGTCGGAACGGCCCTTGAATATTTCTTCTCGTGTATCAAGGTAGCTCTGATATGTTGTCTCGATAGGAGTTCTGTAATATCCATCCTCAAATTCAACCTTTGTAAGCTCTGTTGAGAATGTTGTATGTCTGCAGTGATCCGACCAATACGTATCAAGTACTCTGATCTCTGTCATTGAAGGATCACGTTTTTCTTCATTATGGAAATAATTCTGAATATGCAGGAAATCCTTAAAGGTCATTGCAAGACCCAAAGATTTGTATAAATCCTTAAGCTTATCTTCAGGCATATCCTTAAAGCCGTCAAAAATAATAACATCTGCAGGGTCGGCAAACTCCGTCACAAGTGTTTCAGGTTTTTCAAGACCTGTTTCTCTTGAATCAACAGGGTTAATGGCATTCTTCTTTATTCTTTCAAATTCGTCATCGGAAATATCGCCGCTGATAATATATGTTACGGCAGTCTTGATAACCGGCTGCTCGTCTTCCTTTAAGAACTGAATACACTGAACCGCCGAATCCGCTCTCTGATCAAACTGTCCGGGAAGAAATTCTACGCTGAATACTCGATCTTTTTCTTTAAGTGCCGGATTTTCAAAATAAATATCATCTACAGGAGGCTCCGAAAAGACACTGGAACATGCTTCGTCAAAAATCTTATCCGAAATATTTTCAACATCATATCTGATAAGAACTCTGATTTTTTCAACACCGGTAATCCCAAGGAATCCGGATACCTCTTCCTCCATCTCTCTTGCCTTTACTGCAAAAGCATCTTTCTTTTCTACGTAAATTCTCTTTACATTGCCCATTTAAAATGGTGCTCCTTTCGTAAGTGTATTTCACTCATTATTTTAGTAAAAATGAAATCCGGAGACATTCCCCGGATCTCTAATTTTCTTCTTCGTCAACAAGGAGTTTTTTCATTATGTAAACCAACTCCTTGTCAATATCATCCTCTGATATTCCTGTTGTATGTGCAGATATTTTAAGTCCCTCTATGACATACATAATACTGCGTGCCGCTCCTTCGGGATCCTCACAACAAAACTCTCCGTTTTCCACACCGTTCTCAATAAGATGTGAAAGCACAGTAACAGCAGCTGTAAACTTATCCTTTGCCACACCGGATTCTTCACCCTTTGAATGAAGCATAAAAAAATATTCGTAAAGTGCCACCGAGATATTATCGTTTTTAGACAAAAGTTCCTTTTTTTGTTCCTTTAAGAACAAAGCAAGAACCTCGCCAACAGTAGAGTTTTCCCCGAACGTATCCGAAAAAACGTCGTCCTGTTCGGCATTTTCCTGCATAATAAGTTCTTTAATCAGTGCTTCGGTACTGTCAAAATAGATATAAAGCCCACCCCTGCTGATATCACATGCATCAACAATATCTTTCATTGTGACATCCTTAAAGCCTTTTTGCGCAAACACCTTTTTTGCAGTCTTAAGAATATATTCTTTTTTTCGCGCCGCTTTGTCGCTCATCAGAATTCTCTCTCCGTAATTAATAAAAAAACAGTTTGACTATGCAAGAGGCTTGTCCCAGATTTCGAGAAGTACCTTAAAACGTTTTAATACTGCAAGAAAAATACCCTCTTCAACCGCTGTGCTCCAAACAGAGCCTTTTGTTCTGCCTCCAAGTACATATTTGCTTAAAATACCGCAAAGAAAAGGTCCGTCGGTACCGGTGGCATTTTCAATGGACATAAGCTCATCATATACGGTTTTGACATTGTATCCCGCAAAATCATACATATAGTTTTCGTCCATCAATGATGTCTGAGACGCTTCATTAACAAAATTAAGAAGCATGGAATCATAAACCGGGAATGAAACAGATGTGGATGCCAGTCCGTTTTCGTTATATATACGCGAAACACTGCTTCCGGCCTTGCTTTCAAGCCAGGGAATATATGCTATCAGTTTCTCCACATCTTCACGATGTTCGCTAAGCTTGAAATCCTTCATCCGGCTCATCCTCCTAATTACAAAATCCCACAGTAAAAATATTTTATCATACTTCCAAAAAAAGGCAATAACTTCGCGCCAACCTTGAACATTTCCACGAATAATGATAAATTCAATAATAAATCTATATAAATATTTACCATAGTACGGAGTGAACAGATGGCTTCAAAATCATACGCAAAAGGAACCATAATCGAAACAGCCGGACAGCCCCTTACAGAATTTGGTCTGATAACGGAAGGCGTAGTCAAATGTCGCACCGGCGGAGTTGAAATCACCCTGCGCAAAGGTGATGTAATCGGACTGGCCGATGCCTCGTTTAAAGAACACAGTTTCACATATTATGCAAAAGAAAATACGGTTGTTCTTCCGTTTTCAGTAAAAACCAAAGATCCTCTTCGTGATCTGTTTTCTTCAAACAACGATACTTCAAACGGTATTGCGCGTTTTTTCTATACTTCCGCCATCAACCAGGCTCTCGGAATTTTGATGAACTATGTTCAATTGCGCGATGACTGCGCAGATATATTCGATTACTCTGCGGAATACTATGAAAAATATGTCGATTTTTGTTCGGCGAACAAGATTTCTCCCCGTTCGCTTCCTCAACTTGAATCTCACAAAGCTCTTCGCCTCGATGAAGATCTCGATCATTGGCTTATCGGCTACTATGCTTCATACCGGGAATTCCCCGATGACGTAAGAAATATTTTACCGGCCTTCCCGGCTTACGTATCGGGATTGATATACCGTGCCGCAGAAGATATTCACAAGACGCTTGAGATTTGCACCGAACTGAACTCATATCGTGAAAAAGAAATGGCTTTATTTATGCAGGAAAGCTGTATCGACCTGTTTGATCTCTACACCGGTCTTTTCTTTCGCCTTCCCAAAGAAAGTAAAGATATTGTTTCTCTTTCAAAATCAATTGATGAAATGATCGATTTTATCGAATCACAATCGGTGGTAAGTACATCCTTGATTGAAGAACGGGTTTCTTCCTACGAATCAAAGAAGAACGGCATAAACAGTTTTTCGCAAACAGCAAATGAAAGTTCGAATGAAAATGCATCCGGACTTACTTATGAAGTAGCAAATTCAATTGATACAATTCTGGAGTATGCCGAGATTCCCACCGAAATGGGGAACTACTTTAAAAAGCTTATTGTACGCTACAAAAAAACGACCGATAAAAATTCCTCCGACGAAGATACCAGGGCACTGCGAATCGAACTTACCAAATGCTTCTACGAAGTTTATACCGCTGCATTCGTTTCCAGTATCACCGACGATTCCGTACCTGTTTTATTAAAGATGTTCTTCAACTTCGGATATGTGGATGAAGAACTTGCAGGTGAAGAAAACGCAAATTATCTGTTCAGAATTGCAGACTCCTATAACGGTGATCCCACAAAGGGCATATATACAGCTTATGAATGGCTCAAAGCCGTTTATATGATGAAAAAAGAACCCAGCCGAAATGAATTCGATGTGGATTATCTGTCATACATTCATGAAAAGAAAATTCAAAAGAAAATAACCGCCGAAGAAGAAATACAACTTTCAAAGGATGCGTTAAAACGGCTCAGATACGAGCTCGAAAACATGTTTCCGTTGGTAAACAAGCTGACATTCGGACGCATAACAACCTTTTGCCCCGTGTTCAGTTCACACAATGTTACAAAACCGCTTTCTTCATGTCTTATTACTCCCGATGTTGTTGAAAGTAGTTTTGCACGCATACTTGATGTTGATTTCGGAGCTTTCAACAGAGAAACCGTATACACAAACGAAAAACTTTCGATTCCCAAAGAGTTTATAAGCGTAAAAGTTCTTCCCGATTTGATTCTGATGCCCAATATAGGTACACGTGGAATAATGTGGCAGGAAATTGAAGGAAGAAAGCGCACAACTCCGGCACGTTTCGCTGTTTCGTCATTTCATATTGAAGACATCCCCACCACATTCACCCGCCTGGTCGGTGAATTCAGATGGGAAATGTGTAAACGAATACAGGGACCGCGTTGGAACGACGTTACCGACCGTTCTCTTACAAGCGAATATTTTGATTATATTCAGTTTTACAAAAAGAACAGCGATTTATCGGAGGATGCAAAAGAAAAAATAAAGCAGGGACTTGTAAAAGCCAAAAATTCCTTTAAGGAAATGTTTGTACGTGATTACATTACATGGGTTGTATATGAAGGAACCGGTGCTCCCAGGCTTAACAAGATATCTCGGGCAATTATGGCAACATATTGTCCGTTTCCTAAAGAGCTTCGCAAAAAAATGATAATTAATCCCCTTTATAAAGATTTAATTGAGAGATATGAAGTGAAAGTTGCTCAGAAAGTTCACCATATAGATAATGTTATTTATAAAATAAAAAATGCCGGTGCTGAAGTGCCGCAGGAATTGCTGGATACGAAAAATTTCATAGAGGGAAATACATTTGGTTAAAATAGTACTATTTTTCATTAATATAGTACAATCCTTACCAGGTAGTTATGCTATGATGAACTTGTCAATAAGTTAGTTATTGCATTCCAAATAAAATTCCCCTTTTACGAAAGACCTCGTCCTATGGGCGGGGTTTTTTCCTGTCAAAATCCAAATATAAATACAATCTTCTTTTTCATTTCTGTTCTTTTCTGTTTAGTAGGCATTTCCGCACGAAATTCTACGAAATTTTTCTTGATTAACCGGCTCTGTTTATCATATACTGAAAACGCGTGCATTATGAGCAAAATATTTCGTAATCAAAGTTTTATTATTAAGTATAAATATGCCAAAACGGAGTTTAAATATGACGACGATTAAAGACATTGCCAATAAATTAGGTGTTGCGGTAAGTACCGTATCCAAGGGATTAAACGGTGCGCCGGATATCAGTGAAGATTTACGTCAACTTGTTTTGGATACCGCAGTTGAAATGGGATATCAAACAAAAAAAATGCGTAAGGAAGAACACAAAAAGCTGGCCATCTTTGTCGAAAATATGGATTATGAAAAGCCTGATGATTTCGGTCATGACCTTATTCTCGGTTTTCAGCAAATGGCATTCAGAGACAACTGGGAAGTAAAAGTAGTTCCGATTTCTCCCGCTGTGCAGGCTCGTGAAAAATACAATACTTATATGCTGAAGCATGGATACTCCGGAGCATTTGCAATGGGTTTTGCCCTGCAGGATGCATGGATGAAACAAATAAAAACCACCGATGTTCCCACTGCTCTGCTTGACAACTACGTTCCTCTCAACAGTCGTGTAGGTTATGTAGGTACCGACAGTTATGAAGGAATCGGTCTTGCGGTTAAACATCTTGCTTCACTGGGACATACAAAAATAGCTTTTCTGAACGGCTCTCCGAACTCAATGGTTTCCGATCAACGTCAGGAAGCCTATGAAAACAGTATGCATGA
Source organism: Lachnospiraceae bacterium (assembly GCA_045600725.1). Taxonomy (GTDB): domain Bacteria; phylum Bacillota; class Clostridia; order Lachnospirales; family Lachnospiraceae; genus UBA1258. Next base: position 84,105 of record JAZRYK010000016.1, on the reverse strand, counting down.
TAACGGTCTTGAACTGCTGCCCGAGCTTACTGCATACGGTTATTATGTTGCCGACAGTGCAAAATTCCACGTTCCCGGAATGCTTAACGCCGGGGCGACAGCAATTCTTTGCGGCAACGATTTAATTGCCTCAGGAGTTATTCAGGTCTGCAATGATGTCGGTCTCAAAGTTCCCGAGGATATCAGTGTTATAGGTTTTGACGATATCCCCATTGCCACTGAGCTTTCGCCTGCACTTACCACAATACGTCAGGACCGGAGCGAACTCGGAAAATGCGCATATTTCACATTAAACTCTCTTATACATAAAGTTTCCATCAGTAAAACAATGCTTAGGCCTCAGTTCATTGAGCGAGCTTCTACCGGAAAAGTCAAAAAAGAGACCGCTTAAAAACAAATATGCAGCGCAGTGCTCAAATATTATTCTTTTTCAAAGGGATATACAAGATTCATCTGCCTTCTGCACTCATCAAGGATTTCCATAACATCCTTAGTAGCGCTTAACGGTACAAGCACGCTCTCCGTCTGCTTGTTCTTGATTTCGTATGCAACCATATTGAATTCATTCAGCATCGAACCGTCACCTTCAAAGGTCAGGTCATCTTCTTCTTCACGTTTTAATGTAACGGCATTTGCATAATGAAAATTCGGAAGAACCAGAGTAGCCTTTGTTCCTTCAATTGTAAGGTCCTCTGTACCGTTTTCATCCACAACGGATGTCGAAACGGTTGCAACAAGCCCATTTTCGAAGGAAAGTTCAATTTCTTCCCCCTCATCAATGCCGTTATTCAGAATTCCTTCACATTTAACGTTCACAGGTTTTCCAAACAAACGATACAGATAAGTTATGGGATATACTCCGAGGTCTAAAAGCGCTCCGCCCGCAACATTCGGATCCGTTACTCTGGGAGCATAATTCTGCCCGTTGCAGCGATGGTTAACATGAACCCTCTTTATTTCACCGAAGAGGCCTAAATCAAGCCAAAATTTTACTCTATTTGCTATCGGCGAAAACCAGGTCCACATCCCTTCCGTTATATACAGATTTTTTTCTTTTGCAAGACTGATCAGGTCCTCTGTATCCTTTGCGTTAACGGTAAACGGTTTCTCAAGAAGAACAGGCTTGCCAAGTTCAAGTGCCAGTTTTGCATATTCGTAATGCGATGTGTGAGGAGTAACAATATATACCGCCTCAACACCCTTTGCTTCAATCGCCCCGCGAACGTCCGAATAATAGTCGCACTGATAATTTGCCGCAAACTTTTGCCCCGTCGTTTCATTTCGACTGTACACAGATACTATATCCTGCTTCTCCGAATTCATAAGTTCCTTTGCAACGTTGTTTGCAAGTGTTCCGCTTCCGATAAAACACCAGCGCATTACATCCGATTCATACTTCAGATCGTCCGGGGTAATCAGCGCCAAATCCTCATTAGTTGCATTTTCAATTGTAATTGCACGGCTTGCCTGCCTGTTAATTATATGTTCAAAGTAGTTACGAACGTCTCGTGCATTCGCAAAATTTGTATCCTTTGTCTCCACCATATGACAAATATGTTTTTTAACCAAAACACGTGCATCATCGCTTAGCATATAATCATTTTTCTTTAAATATCCGTCAAAAATCTTCATAAGTTCTTCTTCGTTGTAATCCTCGAAGAAGAAATATTTGTTGAATCTGGACTTTAAGCCGGGATTACTTTCAATAAAGGTTTTCATTAAATCGGGATAGCCTGCAACGATAACAACAAAGTCCTCTCTGTTGTCTTCCATCGCTTTAAGTATGGTGTCTATAGCCTCCTGGCCGTAATCCTGGCCTTCCTTAACCAGCGCATAGGCTTCATCCACAAAAAGAATGCCTCCCATAGCTTCCTGTATTTTTTCCTGTGTTTTAATCGCAGTCTGACCTACAAATCCGGCAACAAGTCCTGATCGGTCAACTTCTACGAGCTGTCCTTTGGAAAGAATTCCCGCCTGCTTATACAGCTTGGCAAGTATTCTGGCTACAGTTGTTTTTCCTGTACCGGGATTTCCGGAAAAAACAAGATGCTTTGATATAGAAACAGACTTCATGCCGCGTTCCTGCCTCATTTTCTGGAGTTTCATCAGATTAACAAGTTCTTCCACATCTTTTTTAAGATTATCAAGTCCCACGAGACTGTTAAGCTGCTCCATAGGATCCTCTTCTTCTTTGGCGGTTTCCTTTGCTTCTTCCTGTGTTTTTTCGCACGCTTCCGTTTTCACTTCGGACTTCTTAATGTCCTGCGAATCTTTTTTCTCATTTTCTGCCGGTGTTTGAGAATTTGCCGCCTCCATTTCTTTTATCTGATGCTCCATTTCGGTCATAAGATTTTCCAAAGTCGGATCACCGTTTAATTTGTCCACCCCGGCCTTAATTTCATTAATTGTTCCGGGTCCGAAAAAGTCATTGTATACACTGCTAAAAATATCCTTGGAATCAGCCATACTCGCCTCCGATAAATATATTCAATCACAAAACAAATTTATTATAACATATACACTCAGGTCTTGATATTATGAAAATTCCGACAAAAAGTTCTCTACTTTACTATTGCAAAGCGCTAAATACTGTGTTACAATTCCTTTTGTCGGTTTACGACACAATTGAATAGGGGCATAGTTCAAAGGTAGAACAGTGGTCTCCAAAACCATCGATGTGGGTTCGATTCCTACTGCCCCTGCTGACAAAAAACTCATAAAGCCATCGGCTTTATGAGTTTTCTTTTTCTCTCCATGCTGCCAAATATGCAACACAAGGCCAAACCGAAGCATTTTTAAGGCATTCGGTAAGATATTCTTCTTTCTTCGTATAAACAAACAATCCGTAATTTAATATGGCCAAATCCAGAGAATTTCCCGATATTTCAATATCCTCTATGGTTATATTGCCCTTAATCAGCAGCGATATTTTTTTATATGCGGTGTGATATTTAACATCAAGCCCATCAAGGTCATCAAGCAATTCAGGCTTCTTCCCTGCCATTATGCAGGCAAGAGTCTGCCAAAAGATTATCGAAACTTTCATTTCATTGTCACAGGGATAACACTTTGTCAGGCACTTTGCCGCTTCTTCATAATTCCCACTCAGATAGTGCCACATACCGTAATAAAATAATGTCGTTTCCTTTGATGCACCATTGTAAAGCGCTGCATCATAGTATTTCTTTGCCTCATCAAATCTAAACAAGGAAAGATTCGCACCGGCCAATCGAATATACAGCATAACATCATCCGCTTTGATTGCCAGTGCTTTCCCGTAAATTTCCGCTGCTTCTTTGAATCGATACTGACCGGACAATGCATTTCCAAGTGAAATCAGACTGTCATAGTCATCCGAGCACCTTAGTACAAACATTTCCTCTGTATCTTCTGCTTCGCATTCACTGTTATACAGCTGGCTTTCCAAAGAAGCAAATTTATGCTCGCTCATTATCCACAATCCTCATAACCTCTTCAAGGGATAAGTCTTTCTCTCTTGCAATTTTGGCAAGATCCTCATATTCGTACTTTTCTCTCTCGATTCCATATCCGGAAGAAAGTTTTATTCTTACATTCCCTACAGACGTAGAGATATTTTCGACTCTTCGTGATAAGGTATATCTGGCCATTGTATTCTCTCTGATTCCCAGCGTTGTTGTATATTTGAATATAGTCTGAACAATCGCTTCGCGGTCATCCTCATTGCAGAGAACACTGAGCATAAGACCCTGTCTTGATTTCTTCATGCCTATATGAACCGTATATACATCAAGTGCCCCCGCATCGAAAAGTCTTTCCATTGCAAAGCTTACTCTTTCCGGCGTCATATCGTCTAAGTTGCAGTCAAGCTTAATGATTTCTTCTTTCTTTGATGCAGTTTCACCAAGCATTGCGACAACACAGTTCGCCACAGCAAAGTCTTTCTTTCCCATTCCATAACCGATACGTTCCACCGTCATAGTAGGCATGTTCTCAAAAGAGGAAACAAAGTGCTTCAAAAGAGCAGCCCCTGTAGGAGTACAAAGTTCACCCTTTACTCCGCCTCCGTAGACAGGAATTCCCTGAAGAATGTGTGCCGTTGCCGGAGCCGGAACAGGTAATATTCCATGCGCACATCGAACATTTCCGCTTCCGACATGCACAGGAGTCGCTACTACTTTCTCTATTCCAAGTATATGAAGCAGATAGCAAACTGCCGTAACATCGCATACTGCATCCATAGAACCGACTTCATGGAAATGTATCTGCTCAACAGGAACACCGTGTACATGACTTTCTGCTTCTGCAATAAGCTTATAAACTGCAACAACATCCGCTTTAACTTTTGAAGGAACATTCAGGCCGTTTACAACTGCTTCAATGGAAGGCATGTCATTATGACTGTGATGATGCTCATGGTTATGATCGTGATCGTGGTCGTGATGATGCTCATTGTCATGATCGTGATCGTGGTCGTGATGATGGTCATTATCATGATCGTGATCGTGGTCGTGATGGGTGGCATGCTCGTGGTGATGATCGTGATCGTGGTGAGAAAGCTCTACGTCTTCAGATTCTTCTTCCTCACTTCCGATTTTTACGGTAATATGTGTACCGGTAATTCCGCATTTAACCGATTTTTCAGCTAAAACCGTTGTTTCCGGAATACCTATCGAATTTATCTTTTCAAGAAACTCCTTCTTTTCTTCTTCATTCAACAATTCATACAATGCAGCGGTAAGCATATCGCCGGCCGCACCCATTCCAAGATTTAAAAATAAGGTTTTCACTTCTTTGCCTCCATATGATTAATCATGTTTGCAAGATAACCTGCTCCAAATCCGTTATCTATATTAACAACCGACACTCCGCTCGCACAGGAATTCAGCATCGAAAGGAGTGCAGAAACACCGCCGAATGATGCACCATAGCCTACGCTGGTAGGCACTGCGATAACAGGACAGTCCGCAAGTCCGCCAATGACGCTTGCCAGTGCACCTTCCATTCCTGCAATTGCAATAATAACAGAGGCCCCCATTATTTCATCCATTTGAGCAAGCAGTCTGTGAAGGCCAGCTACTCCAACATCATACAGCCTCACAACCTCACTGCCGAACACTTCTGCAGTAAGTGCTGCTTCTTCGGCGACAGGAATGTCACTTGTTCCGCCCGTGGCTACAATAACCTTTCCGATTCCGTCCGGTTTAGGCATTTCTCCCACAATTCCTATTTTCGCATCGGGGAAATATTTAAATTCAACTTCCTTCGAAAGTTCGTCTGCAGCCTCCTTCGATAATCGCGTAATAAGAATAGTATTCTGGCCGTTTTTCTTCATCGTATCCACTATGCCTGCGATATGAGGAACAGTTTTCCCCGCTCCGTATATTACTTCGGCGCAGCCCTGGCGAACTTTTCTGTGAAGGTCAACCTTTGCATAACCTATATCCTCAAAGGGCTTCATTTTTATTTCTTTTAATGCTTCATCCACACTGACCGAACCGTCTTTTACACCCTCAAGTATTGTTTTTATCTCAGTGTTCACCTCGTACCTCCAAATCAAGCAAAACCGAAGTATATTTCTTTTTCATATACGCAAGTATTTGTTCTCTGTTTTCCATCAACAGCGGAAGCTGCTCTCCCGTTACCTGTATTTTTGCATTCTCACCGATTGTTCGTACTCTAAAGTCCTTAAATCCGAGAGAGAACATATAATTTTCGGCTTCTTCCGTCCTATACAAGTTCTTTTCATCTATATGCTGCCCTGTGGCAATTCTGGTTGCCAGGCATGCATAGGCAGGCTTATCCCAAGTAAAAAGTCCTGCCTCCTTGGATAGTTTCCTAATATCACTTTTGGTTAAACCGCATATTCGTAACGGCGAGTAAACAGACAGTTCTTCAAGCACTTTCATTCCCGGTCTGTCACCTGCATCATCCGAGGCATTTGTTCCGTCAAGAATTTCTGTGTAACCATCTTTTTTTGCTTCAGCAAGAATAGATGAAAAAATCTTCTTCTTGCAAAAATAACATCTGTTCGAAGGATTCGCCGTAATCTGCTCGTCCTCAAGTACATTAACAGCTATTATTTTCATGCTGCATCCGATTTCCCCGGCAAGTTTCTTTGCATCATCCAGTTCAAACTGAGGCTGAAAAGCCGACTTTACATAATATGCCTGCACATCTGCGCCGCTATTTTTCGCAGCATATAATAGATATGCCGAATCAACGCCTCCCGAAAATGCCAGTGCAACCTTGGAATGTTCTGTAAAAAATTCCGCTAATGTCATCTGAATCTCTCATTTCATAATTCATTTTCCGATAAATTCGATATATCTTCGGAATAATATCTTACGATACCGTATGACCGGTGAAAAATAATCATCACACAGTCTCACGATTTTTAAAAAAGCGGCTCTGCATACTCTACAGAACCGCTCCTTGTTACTTTTTGTTTTTCAAAATCATTTCTTTAACAACGCCTTTGGGATCCCTAATAAGAAGAACAACAATCCATATAACCATTCCGAGAGCTACTGCAGAAAGCCCAAGGAACATATCGTTAAGCATATCCAGTGGTTCAGGGGTAAAATACTCGGCGCCAATTTCCGCGTATTCGAAGATCGCATCGGCAAGCCACATAAGAGATGCGCCCCAGTACATCCAGCAGAGTGTACTGAACATCATTTCTTTTCTGGAATCGCTCTTATACCATACTGCAGTACTGATAACAGCAGCAAAAACAGTAATCAGCAATGTCATTTTTATTATACCTCTTCAGCAGAAGCTTCGCGAGCGGCTCTCTTTTCAACAACAGAAGAAAGTGCAACCATACCAAGCCATGCAGTAGTAACAATAGCTGCCATTACTACACCTGTTGTGCCCATTTCAACCAGCATTTCAGCGGTCTCGCCTGTCTCAACTGCTGAAAGGAATGGGAAGAAAGGAACTACTTCACCATGCCAAACATGCTCAAATGCAAGAAGAGCGGAGCCACCGATGAGCATTTTATTTAACCAACCCAATTTAGTTGAAAAAGAAATCTTTGATGAAGCTTCCTTTTCCTTTGATTTAACAACTTTAGAAGTAACATGAGTTACAACCGCTTCAGTAGCGGGAACAAGAAAACATGCCATTATTTTTTCCTCCTAATGATAAAAACTACTTTATAATACTACCATTTCAGTAGTTTTTATGTCAATGAATGTGGCTGTATAATACGCTTAATTTATTGTGTTTTTCTATTATGGGCAGCTCTTTTTAACAAATTATATATTCCGCTGCGAATAACATCGCTGTCATGATCGTGGCCGGTAATCGGATACCAGGTATGGGGAGCACCATTCTTTTTAAGCAATATATGATATGACTCCGGATATTTTCCCACAACGGAATCTATCGTTCCGCAACAAATAATAAATTCATCCGGTGTAAGCGCGCCACCCTTAAACTTAACCTCGCTCTCATCAAGCATTCCCGGATGAGTCATATACATATCAGTTGTTTTGATAATTCCGGGTGCAGGAGCCATCGCCGCAACATACCCAAACAGTTCGGGCCTCCTAAGTGCTATATATATAGCTTCTCTTCCTCCCATGGAAAATCCTGCAAGATATGTATTGTCTCTGCCTCTAAGAATAGGATAGTTTTCTTCAACGTATGGCATCACATCATTAGTCAGTTCATTTATGAAATTATCATAGGGAAGGCAAGATTCCGCCGTAAACCCCGGTTCCATTGCCGGGTCATCTGTCGCATACATATTGGGGCAAATCACAATCATTGGCCCAATGGTGCCTTCTACAGTCATATTTCCGATCATTTCCTGAACTTTATTTCCCTCGTCATGTGAATAAGAAAACTCATTTCCAAAAATACCGTGAAGCAGGTACATTACGGGATATTTTTTATCATTATCAAACTCTGCAGGAAGAAGAACGCTGAATCCTCTCCTCATTTTGCAGGTTGCGGAATAATATTCCACGTGCTTATATTCTCCGTAGTCTGCATTATCTTTTCTGATGACAAGTCTGTCCGGGCAAAATTCCTCTATTTCATTATTTAATTCTGTAACCGGTTCCCCGGCTGCTTTATTTTCCGCCGGTGCGTTCAAAGAAGCGCCGGTTGCAAAATGTTTCTTTTCTTCTTCGGTCATGCCTTTATTTTCAATAGAATCCATAACAAATCTCCATTTTTCTGTATTATTGCATCATTCTGTCGGTCTATCAACCATTTTTCAGAACAAAGTGTGTGTTTTGCACACACTTCGCGCCCGAGCGGTGTGCTTTAGCATTAATTTCATCTCCGCGAGGTACACATCCACAGCGGAGCGTTTTTATTTAATACACGGAAATTCAGAGGAATTTCCTCGTATTAAATAAAAACCGGCCGAACTAGTCGGCCGGAAATATTATTTCCATAATTTTGCTTCTGCGATTTTAACAAATCGATATGTGTCACCCGCATCAATCGCACATTTTATGAATTCAATTTTCAAAAATTCCACACCCGAGACATCGACCGAGCACGCCCTCGCAGTGTCATTAAGCGAAAAACCGGAATACGAAGCAAGCAGTACATCATCGCCGTAGATGTTTATAACACCGGAAGCCACCTCGGAACTTTTCAATTTGGTCACCGCAGCAACATCTCTCGGAATATACAAATAGAAATCAAGTGTTTTATACTCCCGTCTGATGTTGTACTCTATATATCCTTCCTCGGGAGTATTGAAGTATCCGCTATAGGCCTGGGCAATTCTTGTTTGGAATGTCTGATTGTATTTATCAATACCTCTTGATACTGTCAGATCTGTATTATTCTCCGAAAAATATTCCATCATTTCAAGCATATACGGACCGGAAGCATATTGAGTCTGCCCTTCGTTACTTAGTGCAGGTTCCGCAATTGCAAGAATGGAATCACTTTTCCGATAAGCATATGACATATATATCTTCAAATCATATATACCCTTTGTATTGATTTCAAAATCAATGGGCTTTGTTTTGGGGCTAAGATCATGCCACTCACCAAGCAGCATATCATCTCCGAAAACAAGTATTGACGCATCCTCCCAATACCCCAGTGATTCCTCGTAACCTCTTCCCTCCTTTGTTACATATACGGTACCCGAAAATGTATCGTACTGCTGGTCGAGCGCATATCTTATATAGCCATCATGATAGTCTGCATAGATGCATGATGAATATATATCACCATAATTTGATTCTAAAATTGAGTATCCTTTTTTATCCGCCGAATAAACCCTGTCCTCAGTTAATGCCTCCATATCCGCAAGATATATTTTGCCCTGCGACGTATTTACAACATTTGACGAAGTTGAAGAAGAACTGCCTTTCGAGGTACTGCTTGCCGTATTGTTTGTTGCTGCATTATTCTGACTGCCGTTTGCGGTTTTTTTCACTTCCACCGCGAACAAAATCACATCGACCAGCAAAAATATAATGCATACCGCCAGCCCTATTACAATCGGTAATTTATTTCTTTTTCCGTAATTTCCATAGTTTTCGCCAAGCATAATCCACTCTCCTAAAGGTTGTCTACAATGTAATAGTATACAGTCATACTGTACTTTTTTTCAACCCATCAAACAGAAAAGTAATTATAAATTACATATTGCTCTCACGCCCGGAAATATTTGTAACAATGCATTATTTAATCTCTGCAGTTTCGATAATGAACTTAACCGAACAGTCTTCGTCCATGTCGGTTCCCGAGAAGGTTGTATATGCTTTTCCTGCATCCGAAATGGCTTTAATTCTGTCTGTCATACCGGCAATATCCGTATCGAAAACATCTGTAAGTTTTTCAATTCCTTCCTCATTGAATTTCACCATTCCGTCATTAAGCTTAACAGTACCTTCCGCAAGACTGTTAATACCGTCCTTGAGTGTTACGGAACCTTCCGCAAGGGTCTTTGAGCCTTCTACCAGAGCTGCGGAATTTGATGATAACTCACCTGTTCCGGCAACAAGCGTTGATGTTCCGTCCAATAAAGCCGATGTTCCGTCCTTAAGTGTTGATGCGCCTGTGCTGAGTCGTCCGATTCCTGCACGCAGCTGTGCGCTGCCGAGTGAAAGGCTTGTTGTTCCTGCATAAAGGCTGTCAGCTCCGGTTTTGAGACTTCCGATACCTGTTGATAAATTGGCAGCCCCGGTTGCAAGATCTGCCGCTCCCTGTGTCAGCTGCATTAACTGCGCAGCTGTTGCATCTGAGGAGAGTGTTGCATAGGAGTTTGCAAGTGAAAGCGAAAGCATCTCAGCTCCGTCCTTTAAACTCGTTCCTCCATCGGTTACAGGGTGTGTAAGAGCATAATTGATATTGGCCTTGGTTGTATTTGCTGCCGTTGCGCCTGCCTGTTTGGCGGTTTCCTTGGCAACAGTTGTAGCAACAGTGTCTATTGTTGAAGGAAGAATCTGACCGGCTACTCCCGCAACCATTGCTTTAACTGCCGCAATCTGTTCGTCGGTAAGTCCATATGTATTCTTCAGTGTATCATCCGACATATTACCGGTGATTGCAGATATTATTCCTGCAAGCTGCTCGTCGCTTAATGCTCCGGTCACTGAAATTCCGGAAACATCAATATCATCCCCCGTTGTAACTGTTTCGGTTGCAGAAACAATGGCATCAATGCCGGCGCTTATCTGTGATGCAGCATTTGAAGCTGTTCCCACACCGTTTGCAATGTCCTGCATCTGACCTGCCAATGTACTGACACCGTTTGATAAACTCTCTGCACCGTTTGCAACATTCTGTGCTCCTGTAAGTGCTGCATTTGCGCCATCGCTTAACTGTTTGGCACCATCATTAACCTTTTTAACTCCGTCATCCAAATTGTTGATTCCGTCAGCCACCTGATTGATACCGCCGGTAAGTTCACTTGCACCGTTATCAAGTTTAGATGCACCATCCGAAAGTTTTCCGGCTCCTTCAGCAACCTTATCCACACCTTCAGTATACGCAACAATCCCCTCGTGAAGTTTTTCCGTACCGCTCACAAGTTCATCTGAACCATCGGCAAGTTTCTGCGCACCGTCCTTTAAGCTTCCCGTTCCTTCTGTAAGTTCCTTACCTGCATCTGAGAATTCGGTAACTTTATCTTTGATATCATTTACGGCTGTATCCTTATCTGCCGAAATATCATCAAGTCCCAGAGTCTTTGTAACATCCGAGCTTACCATTGTAAGTGTCATTCCCATGGCAAAATCATTTACATCGGCTTCTACAACAACCTGACCGGGAATATTAACCTTCTCTTCAATTTCCTGAAGCATATCACTGTCGTCTTCTTTTCCGCCGTTTAAGCTTTCCACCAAACCCGGGAATGCCATTCCCACAACAATGTTTCTTAAACCGTCAGAAATAACTGTTCCGTTTGTGACTTCAACATTCGCGAACTTGGACTGATCGATTATCATGCCGCTTACGGCAACGAAAGGAGTATAGATTGTTTCTTCTTTTCCGTTAAGAACAACCTGATTTGCCGAATTATTCACATAATTAACCGTAATCTTTATATGACCGCTCTTTCCTGCAAGTTCCTCAGGCTGAATCTTTTTTCCGTCGAGTTCGTAACTTATATTAACCGAAACGGGCAATTCTTTGTCTGTTGTGCCCTGATAGTAAATATCAGATCCGTTTGCATCCCAGACAAGCTTTGTTCCTTCTGCCGTGAATGATTCTTTGCCCTTAACATTCTTTATATCCGAAAGGTCTGTTGAATCGACAAGTTCAGCCGAATTATCGGTATTTTTAAGCCAGCTGCTTACAATTACGGAATCAACCTCTCCATTCGCATTTGTTTTTACATATACCGTTTCTTCTTTTCTGGCATCGGAGGTTCCTGTTGCAGCCAATGTTTCAACAACCTGGGAAACGATTGCTTTATTCTCCTTTGCAACTATCTGATCCTTAACTTCATTTGTTATTCCGTCGCCGCAGGCTGAAAGGCTTGCACAAATAAGTGATGCACATAAAATACAACTGATTGCTTTCTTAATTTTCATGACTGATCTCCTTTTTCTTATTGATAAATCCAATTGATGTATGGCAAATAATTTTGTCGAATACCATTAGCATCGTAGGTAACATTGTAAGAACAATAAACATACTTATCAGCGCGCCTCTTGCCATCAATGAGCAAAGCGAACCTATCATATCGATATTGCTTACAAGACCTACTCCGAATGTTGCCGCAAAAAAGCTTAATGCGCTGACCATTATGGATTTCATGCTGGCCTTATGCGCTGTTAAAACAGCTTCTTTTTTAGTTGCTCCGCCAAATCGTTCCGTTTTATATCTTGTAGTCATCAGAATTGCATAATCTACTGTCGAACCCAGCTGGATTGTTCCTATTACGATAGATGCCACAAACGGAAGCACCGTTCCCGTATAATACGGAATTCCCATATTTATGAAGATTGCCAATTCGATAACACCAACAAGAACAAGCGGTGCCGAAATCGATTTAAATACAAAAAGAATAATAATGAATATCGCTCCGATGCTGACTTCACTCACCCTCGCAAAGTCCTTATCCGTTATCTCTATCAAATCCTTTGTGCAGGGTGCTTCACCCACAAGCATTGATGCCGGATCATATGACTTAATAATCGAACTTATGCTGTCACACTGAGCATTTACTTCTTCACTCGCGACCTTGTATTCACTCATAACAAGAAGCATTTTGTAATCTTCGCTCGAAAGTTCCGAAGTGATTTTTGAAGGAAGCATGCTTTGAGGAATACTGCTGCCTATCATGGAATCGAGTCCCAAAACCTTTTTTACGCCCTCAACGCTTTCAAGTTTTTCAATCATTTCATTCGTATCCTGAGAGCTCATTTTGCTGTCATACAAAACCATATGCGTCGAATTCATCTCAAACAGATCATTTAATTTTGTATTCGCCACAATGCTCGGAAGATCCTTGGGAAGTGTTGTATCGAGATTGTAGTAAACCGCCGTATTTTTGTACCCCCATAAAGCAGGGATAAGAAGAACAACAAACAGTATTACAAACAGCCATGTATGATTTACGATGAATTCCGAAACCTTAGGCATATCCGGAAGAAGCGATTTGTGTTTTGTCTTCTGAATTGCCTTGTCAAATATAAGTAGCATTGCCGGAAGAACCGTGATACATGAAATAACTCCGAGAACAACACCCTTTGCCATTACGACACCAAGGTCAAGTCCCAGTGTAAAACTCATGAAGCAAAGCGCAACGAAGCCGGCAACCGTTGTAACGGAACTTCCCACAACAGACGTAATTGTGTTTGAAATTGCATAAGCCATTGCAGTTTCTTTGTTTTCGTACTTTGTAAGATTTTCTTCATAGCTGTGCCACAAAAAAATCGAGTAATCCATTGTTACCCCAAGCTGAAGTACCGCAGTCAGTGCCTGGGTTATATAGGATATTTCGCCGAAAATCACATTCGATCCCAGATTATAAACAATTGCCATTCCTATTCCTATTAAGAAGAACACCGGTGCAAGATACGAATCCATCGTAAGTGCAAGAACAACAACCGCCAGAACAACAGCTATAAGAACATATATAGGAGTTTCTTTTTCCGAAAGGTTTTTTGTATCCGTAACAACTGCCGACATTCCGCTTAAGAAGCATTGCTCGCCTGTAACCTTTCTTATCTGAGCTATTGCATCCATTGTTCCGTCAGAAGAAGTGGTGTCATCAAAAATAACCGCCATCAATGTTGCATCTTTATTGTTAAATGCTTCATAAAGATTACCCGGAAGCATCATCATCGGAACGGACAGGTCCATAAATGAGTCATACCAGATTACTTTTGCAACATGGTCAACTGCTTCAACCTTTCCTTTAACAGCTGCGACATCCGACTCGTCCATTCCCTCAACTATCAAAAACGAAAAAGCTCCTGTCCCAAACTCATCCACCAGAATATCCTGGCCGACCATAGTCTCTATATCCTCGGGCAAATAATACAAAATGTCATAATTAACACGCGTATTGAAATAACCGATTGCCGCCGGAATAAGAAGAAGAATTGCCAGAATCAAAATCGGAATTCTGAATTTCACTATTCCTTTTCCTACTTTAATCATTTTCATCACCTCTATTTTTCTCGGTTTTCAAACCGTTTTATTATTATTTTTGACCGTTGGTCAGTTTTGTTATTGTTGTTATATCAGATTACTGACCGTTGGTCAATAATTTTTTCTCAATTTATTGTATTTTTTTTTATTCTGTGAAATAATGTGTGATAAAGAGGATTTAATTATGGGAAAAGCTGAGGATAATAAATTAAAGAAAAGGGAGTCTCTTTTAAATACTGCGTTTGAACTTTTTACAACAAAAGGTATCAACAACACTTCCATTTCGGATATTGTTGAAAAAGCAGGCGTTGCAAAGGGAACCTTCTACCTTTATTTCAAAGATAAATACGATATAAACAATAAGTTGATTGTTCATCGCGCCACACAACTTTTTGATGGTGCTCTTTCTCGAATGCGTGAGAAAGAACTACCAGGCTACCGTGACAGAATTCTATTTGTGGTAAATGATATTATCGATTCTCTTTCCGAAGACAAAATGCTTCTTATGTTTATTTCGAAAAATCTCGGTTTGGGATTTTCAAGATATGCTATGGAAAGTTCCTCAGTAGCTCAGGAAGAACCTGTAAAAGAAATAACAGAAATGTTCCTAAAGGATATCGGTGATGATATTACCGAGCCAAAGCTTATGATGTATTTCATAATCGAGCTTGTAGGTTCAAGCATTTATTCCTCTATTTTGTATGAACAGCCTATGCCTATTAATGAATTAAAACCACATCTTTATAAGGTAATTAATTCAATCATAGATCAGTACAGTAAATAACGTTCATAGCATGTAAAGTTTTCATATCAGCATTAAAAAAAGCGTAATCGAAGGTGTCACCAACGATTACGCTTTTCTATTTCATATTTTGTTGTCATGCTAATAAACATTCGGCTGTAAATTCACTGTTACTCGATAAGTCCGCCTTCCGATTTTGTCGCCGCAGTATCCATATATCACGCTTTTAAGGCTATTGATATTGTGCTTTATAAAGGCTGTGGTAAAAACCATCCGTACTCATCAATTCTTCGTGAGTTCCCTGCTCAACCACATCTCCATTATTCACAACAAGAATGCAGTCTGCATTTTTTATCGTTGAAAGACGATGCGCAATAACAAAACATGTCTTGTCCTTCATTAATTCTCTCATAGCCTGCTGAATCTTCTTCTCTGTGTTGGTATCTACATTTGAAGTCGCTTCATCCAGAATAAGAATTTTGCTGTCATATAGCATAGCCCTTGCAATAGTCAGAAGCTGTTTCTGGCCTTTTGAAATATTGCCGCCATCCTCACCGATAATCGTATCATATCCCTTCGGAAGTCTCATTATAAATGAATGAATATGAGCTGCTTTGGCCACATTTATAACTTCCTCACGTGTAGCATTTTCTTTTCCGTAGGCAATATTGTCAAAAATCGAACCTTCAAAAACCCATGTATCCTGAAGCACCATGGCATATGCCGCCCGTAAGCTTTTTCTCGTATAATCTCTTATGTCCCTTTCGTCCACAAATATTCCGCCCGAATCCACATCATAAAAACGCATGAGAAGATTAATGATGGTTGTTTTTCCGGCACCTGTAGGACCAACAATGGCAATTAATTTTCCGGCTTCCGCAGTGATATTTAAATCATGCAGAATTGTTCTCTCCGTAACATACCCAAAGCTTACATTCTCTGCTTTTACTTCTCCTCTGACATTTGTAAGTTCGGCAGCACCTTCATTGTCAGCTGTTTCTTCTTCCTCATCAAGAAGTTCAAATACTCTTTCGGCAGCGGAAAGTGCCGAATAAATCTCATTCAAAACATTTGCAATTTCGTTTATCGGTCCCGAAAACTTCCTTGAATAAAGAACAAAAGAAGAAACCTCTCCCAAAGAAATTTTTTTGTACATAAACAAAACAGAGCCCAGGATACCTATAAGGCAAAGCCCCAGGTTGTTAACAATATTTACGGTAGGACCGATTGTGCAGCCGTAATATTCCGCATCGTAATAAGCATCCGCCGCATCTTTGTTAATGATTTCGAAACGCTCATTTACCTTTTCCTCATAGGCATAGGCCTGAATGGTTTTCTGACCGGAAAACATTTCTTCAACAAAGCCGTTCATTTTACCGTAATTTCTTGATCTTTTTGAATACTTGGGCTGTGTTATTTTCTTCATATAAACCGTATATCCGATTGCAATTGGGATTGTAATCAGTGATGTAGCGGCAAGAACAGGCGAAATAACAATCATCATTATCAACGACCCTCCTACTGTGATTACACTGGTCATTATCTGCGTAACATCTGTGGAAATGGAAGTTGAAATAACATCAATATCATAGGAAACCCTGCTGATAATGTCTCCTGCCTGGTTTTGATCAAAAAACTTAACAGGAAGCTTCAGCAGTTTTTCAAATACCTCTTCCCTTAAATTCTTTGCAATTTTTTTCGAAACTCTTGTCATCAAAATATTGATGGAAATTGTCAGTACAGAAGAACCCAAGTATACAAAAAGCATCATTTTTGCATAATAAAAAACATTATCAAAATTCACCTGCCCTTTGCCCGCGGCAGCTTCACTGATTGCATTTCCGGCATACTTAGGGCCCATCAGGGACAATATATTACTTGCAAAACAAAGCAGCAAAATAACAGCCAGAGCATATCGATACTTTCCGATATACTTTAGCAAGCGAATTAATGTACCCTTAGTATCCTTGGGCTTTTTTCTGACTGTATCGTTTCCTGCCACTGTTTTTCCCTTTCTTATGACATTTGCACGTCATATATTTCTTTATATAAAGAACAGTTTTTAATTAATTCGTTATGAGTGCCCATTCCGATTATTTTACCGTCATCCAGAACAAGAATGTTATCAAGATTCATAACTGAACTGATTCTTTGAGCAATTACTATAGTTGTTATATTGTTATACTTCTCGCGTATGGTCTGTCTTAAAAGTGCATCCGTTTTATAGTCCAGTGCGCTGGAAGAATCATCAAGAACAAGTATTTCGGGCTTGGCTGCCAGTGCTCTGGCAATCAGTATCCTCTGCTTTTGACCTCCGCTGAAATTTGCGCCATGAATTTCTGCCTTATGTTCAATACCGTCTTCATAGCCGTCAATAAACTCTGCGGCAAAAGCATCACCGCAGGCTTCTTTCACCCGTTCTTCGGTAATGTTTCTTCCAAACATAACATTTTCGGAAATTGTGTCGGCAAATATAACATCATCCTGAAAAACCACGCCGAACTTGCTGCGAAGTGCCTTTGGCTCGTAGCTTCGTACATTTTTCCCGTCAACCGATACGACCCCTTCATTTGTTTCATAAAATCGCATAAGCAGATTAATTAATGTTGTTTTTCCGCTTCCGGTTGCTCCGATAATTCCCAGTGATTCACCTTTATTAATTGAAAAACTGATATTTTCAAGCTCATATTCACCCGAGTTTTCTCCGTTTTTCGTATAACTGAAATTAACATTCTCAAAAGCTATAAATGGCTTTTGTTTTTCTTCATAATAAACATCTTCAAATGCTTTACCTTCGTCGAGAACCCCTGAAATACGATTTGCGGATGCTCGAGCCTTGGAAAGCATAATAAACAGCCTATTAATGCCGCCTACGCCGTTTAGAATCATATTAAAATATGTAAGGAAAGCTAAGATGACACCGGGTTCCGTAATGCCATCGTTTACCTTGTATGAGCCAAGCACTACTACAAATGTAAGTCCCACATTTAAAAACAATGTTGTAAGCGGACCGGGAAGTGCCATTACAATCGAAGCAGTCGTATCCTTTTCAAACATTTCCTCGTTGGCTGTGCTGTATCTCTTCGTCTCGGTTTCTTCTTTTGAAAGAGCCTTTACTACTCTGATGCCGGTAATGTTTTCACGCATTATGCGAACAATTTTGTCTACTGTCTTCTGCACATTTTCATAAAGAGGAATTCCCTTCTTTGAAATAAGTACAACCGATACAAGTACTATGGGTACTATAAGCAGAAGAATAAGCGCAAGACCCGGATCCATAATCAGCGTAACAATAATGCCTCCGATTAGAAGAATCGGTGCTCTGATTCCCATAGTTAATACAGATCTCATAAATGTCTGCACATTGTATGAGTCAGATGTCATTCTGGAAGTCAGGGAAGGAAGACCGTACTTGTCTATCTGGTTGCCCGAAAGATCAAGAGTTTTCTCAAAAAGATCTCGCCTTAGCGAAATAATGGATTTACTTGCAACGGACACCGCCATTCTGTTCGCTGCAACATTCATAACACGAACCATTATTGCAATAACAATCATTACCCCGCCCCAGAATAAAATTCCCGTCAGATTATGGGAAGGTGCCACATCATCAAGCAGTTTTTCCAAAACATAGGGAATAAGAAAGTCAGCAAAAGTTCCCAGAAATTTAATTGTAGTTCCTATAATGATTGTCTTCATGTAGACGCTCATATATCTGTATATGCATTTCATAGTCCTAATATTAGCATATTAACGACAGTCAAAAAAAGACCACGCCACATTTCTTTACAATAAAATAAATGTATATATACATATAAGAAAAAAGTGTTGACATTTTATA
Organism: Lachnospiraceae bacterium; assembly: GCA_045600725.1. Classification (GTDB taxonomy): domain Bacteria; phylum Bacillota; class Clostridia; order Lachnospirales; family Lachnospiraceae; genus UBA1258. Next base: position 65,455 of record JAZRYK010000016.1, on the reverse strand, counting down.
TTTTCGAGATATACTTAATCTGTACATATGAATAATTGTTCATATGTTTAAATAAGTAAATAATTTCAAAGGAGAATAAAAATATGAAAAAAACTTACAAAATCGAAGTAGACTGCGCAAACTGTGCAAACCTTATGGAGGATGCCGCCAAAAAGACTCCCGGCGTTGCAAATGCCGTAGTTAATTTCATGGCTCTTAAAATGGAAGTGGAATTTGAAGAAGGTGCTGACGCAAAAAGCGTTATGAAGGACGTTCTTAAAAACTGTAAGAAAGTTGAAGACGACTGCGAGATTTATATCTAGTAGCACCAAAATATTTCTTTGAGCAAAAAGTTTGAAAACAAATCTTCAAACTAAATTGATGATTTCTAATTTTAGATTTTTGAAATCACGCGGAGGCAAATAAATGAATAAGAAACAGAAAAAAGCATTAACCAAAATACTTGTATCTCTTGTTCTTCTTGTAATACTAAAGATATCTGAAGTATTCATAGCGTATGAAGAATTATGCGTTAACAGCTTTCCTCTCGGACGAGTTATATTGTTTGCTTTATATATGATTCCATACAGCATTGTAGGCGGAGATATTTTAAAAAAGGCCTTCAAGGGAATCAAAAACAAAAAAGTTTTCGATGAAAATTTCCTCATGGCCGTAGCAACAATCGGCGCAATAGTTGTAGCATTAGTCAATCCTGAGAATGAATATACCGAAGCTGTCGCCGTTATGCTCTTCTATCAGATTGGAGAACTCTTCCAAAGTATTGCTGTCGGAAAAAGCCGTAAAAATATTTCGGAGCTCATGGATATCCGTCCCGATTACGCCAATATTGAAAAGGACGGAAATCTTGTTGAGGTTAATCCGGATGAGGTTTCAATCGGAACTATTATTGTAGTAAAGCCGGGAGAAAAGGTTCCCATCGACGGAGTTATTGTCGAAGGAACATCGACACTTAATACTGCTGCCCTAACCGGTGAAAGTCTTCCGAGAGAAGCAGCTGTAGGTGATGACATTATTTCAGGCTGCATTAATATAACCGGTCTCTTAAAAATAAAAACAACCAAGGAATTTGGCGAGTCAACTGCTTCCAAAATTCTTGATATGGTTGAAAATGCTGCTTCAAAAAAATCACGCTCAGAAAATTTCATATCAAGATTCGCAAAAGTATATACCCCCGCTGTATGCTACTGTGCTTTGGCTTTGGCAATTCTTCCTCCTGTAGTCTTAATTATTATGGGAAATCCGGCAGCTTGGGGTACATGGATTTACAGGGCATTAACTTTCCTTGTAATCAGTTGTCCCTGCGCTTTGGTAATTTCTATCCCATTAAGCTTTTTCGCAGGTCTTGGTGGGGCCAGCAATCAGGGCGTACTAATCAAGGGTTCAAACTATCTCGAAGCTTTGGCTTCCACAGAGTATGTTGTTTTTGACAAAACAGGAACAATGACTCAGGGAGTATTTGAAGTCAGCAATATTATACCCGCAGATGGATTTACCAAAGAAGAAATCCTTGAGAATGCAGCTTTTGTTGAAAGTTTTTCAACTCACCCCATAAGCATCAGCCTAAAAAAAGCCTATGGAAAGGATATTGATTCCTCTCTTGTAACCGAAGTTGAAGAAATCGGTGGTCACGGTGTACAAGCCGTTGTTAATGGCAAGAAAGTATCTGCCGGAAATTACAAGCTTATGAAAAAGCTTAATATTTCCTATATTGAATCAAACAGCATCGGAACACTTGTATATGTTGCAATCGATAATGTTTATGCCGGCTGCATAGTTATTTCAGACTTATTAAAGCCTACTTCAAAAGCAGCTATTGAAGGCTTGCATAAGGTTGGTGTCAAGAAAACAGTAATGCTTACCGGAGATGCAAAAAAAGTTGCTGACAGCGTAGCTACAGAGCTCAAAATTGATGAAGTATACAGCGAGCTTCTTCCTGCTGATAAGGTTTCAAAGGTTGAAGAAATGCTTGAGAAAAAATCTGAGAAGGGTAAGCTAGCCTTTGTAGGTGACGGAATAAATGATGCTCCCGTTCTTTCGAGGGCAGACCTGGGAATTGCAATGGGCGCACTGGGGTCCGATGCAGCAATCGAAGCCGCAGACGTTGTCCTCATGGACGATGATCCGGTTAAAATTGCAAAAGCAATCAAAATATCAAGAAAATGTATGCGCATTGTTTACGAAAATATTTACTTTGCTATCGGAATCAAGCTGTTATGTCTTGCTCTGGGTGCAGTAGGAATCGCAAACATGTGGGTTGCAATCTTCGCCGATGTAGGAGTCATGATTATTGCAGTTTTGAATGCAATCAGAGCATTGTCGGTAAAGAAATTGTAAGAGGTGACTTTTATGGAAAAACATACACACAAACACTGCGAATGCTGTGATGCTACGGAAATTCATCCCGATTTGCTTAAGATAGTTAATGAAAAGATGCCTGATGAAGAAGAACTTATTGACCTTGCCGAGCTTTTCAAAATGTTTGGCGATTCAACAAGAATACGAATTCTTTTTGTTCTTTGTGAATCGGAGGTTTGCGTATGTGATTTAGCGGAAACACTGAATATGACTCAGTCAGCCATTTCCCATCAGCTGTCAATTCTCAAAGCAGGAAAATTGGTAAAAAGCCGCAGGGAGGGCAAATCAATATTCTATTCTCTCTCGGATGAACATGTGCGTTCAATACTTGAGTTGGGACTTGAGCATATAGAGGAATAACACTAGAAAACCATTTGAAGTGAATGTGACACTTTTGAAGAATCAGACTTTTCGATGATTCGTTTTGAGGGGGACGCAAAAATTAACAGGATTAATTAGTTTTTACGACTAGTTAATCCTGTTTTTATTCAAAAGTTCTTTTAATATGCTCGTTTTCCCTACGCTCACATATTACTTAAGCATTTCTTCTATATCACTTATAGGCATATTTAAAAATACCGAAACCTCCTCCAAGGAGTGATCTTTCAGCATGTCCCTAATTAACATCATACGACCTTCGCTAATACCTTCTGCTATTCCTTGTGCTATTCCTTCTGTTTTACCTTCTTCCCTAGCTTTTTTTACTTCTTCAGCCGCTAGCTCAAGTCTTCTTTCAAATGTGTAATCAAGCTGTGTCACTTTCGCCACCTCCGCTCTGTGTCCAAGCAAAAAATCCTTTAAAACATTTTCTTCAATACATCTGTCTATTGCAGCAAATATAGCATCTTCAAGTCTGTTTCGCCCATATGATGCCTCATATTCTCTAACATAGTTTACAAAGATCATATACTCTTTAATTACATTACAATTATCCAATAAATCAATATTATTTCCATTATTGATGTTATAAACAGTGCATTTTAGTTCAAGCTGTGGTTCTTTGTCTTGCCTCATAAACGAACTTGATAATCGGTACTCTTGAATTTCAGGCTGTTTCTCACGTCCATTATAAAATACCACAAATCTTGGATACGGAATCTGAATCAGTCTTCGACCCATTAGGTCCTGATTGCTCACAATTTTCTCTATCATATCAGTGAAATAAAAAAGTAACCTAAGCGGCATATTCGGATTCACTGTTGACTGATGTTCGTAAAAGCTTAAATCCATTCCTAGAATAAATGACGCATCATTCCTAATTGATAACGATATCCCTTCATTTAAAGATACCATTTCGACCAGTTCCGGGTCATCATAAGTGGTTCCGTTCACTGCATTGTAGACTTGCAATGCATTCTTTTTGTCACTCAACAACATGCTGAAGACATCACTCTTGTACTCTCTGTTTGACATTTTTCCTCCTGATTTTGCAGGAAAAATGCTTTCCATAAAACATCAATCCTGCTTTTTAATGATGTGTGAATTAAAAGCAAGATTTTCTGTTTCAATGAATTTTAGAATAATAGATTATTAGAATTATATTAGAAAATTGCTTTATAAAAATTATATCATTAAGAACAAAAGCTAAGCAATTGATAAATCTATACAAAAACAAAGCTTGGTTTTTTATCAGGCCTTATTCCGTACACATGCTTGCGGTAAAGGAATTTAAAGGCTTTACCATTAGGGCATACTCAGGTGTACTTATTAGCGTTAGCTTCAAACTTAGAGCCATCAATGTAAATATGCTGTAAATCAACATGTTCCTCTTCAAAGATTGCCTGATTAATGTCATAGAAGATTTGTTCAATAGAATCACTGAGAACTTCATTAATAAAGTATCCGAAAGCCCTGTAGGAAGAAGTTTGGCGGTCCATAAAATACATGAATCTGTCAAATGTGAATACCGGGTCGTCTAAAAGATCCAAACAATCTGAAATAAATAGTGGCAAAGATCCTTGATTATAAGTAAAATAATTATTGGTACAATTTTTCATCGCAGTTAAATTTTGCCACAAAAAGAAGGACTTCTGGCTCATTGCTGAACCATCGGTCCTTCTTTCTTTATGGGCTATGTTTTTTCACAGCCCCTGTTTTTTATTCCACGACAACAGCCTGTGAGCCCATTCTTTTCCACACTGATTCAAATGTTGCTCTGTCCACTTTCGTCATTCCATAAATACTGTCTGTAATCGTTACAGTATTGTTTGTATATCCGCTTAATACCATGCAATGTAGATTACCGTACAAACCGCTTGAGTATTTGTATGGTGGATTCCATCTTAGTGTTCCCCACACGACTACAGGTTTTCCTTCGGAGATTGTCTCGTACATTTTTTCAGGAAGGCACCCGGAAATATCAGTTGCCGTAATTCCGACCTTATTTGCTCTCTCGTATCTCTCCACAGTATTGACTATAACAGGCGAAAAACAATAAAATCCGTTTGTTCTGGGATTTCGTAAGTAATATTCATTGGGATCGGCATCAAGTGTCTTTGATTTCGGTAAAAACTTATCCGCCATTTCACACTTATCCACATTATATCCCATAAAATTCATAGCCGCTGTTAAAGCAGTTATCTCACACCCCTGCGGAAGCTCCGGGCTTTGATATACAAGGTCCACATTTAACGAGTACCCTACTATCTCTTTCTTCCCATTTTTCTCTGCATAATAAACATCCATTTTCTCGTTAAGTTCTTCTTTAACAAGATCTGTTTCCTGCGCAGTGATAAGCGGATTAACGGAAATCAGATAATCGCCGCGTATATATGCCCGAACGGAATTTGAATTTTCCACTCTGTAATATTGATCGTCGTTATATTCCGAATCATATACAGCCGCCTTAACAATAACTTTATCGCCCTTTGACAGTTCGTCGATTATTTTTCCCGAAATATCCGGAACAGCTCTGACATTTACGTCGCCGGAAACATACATTTCCACCGAATCCATTGACGCTTCCTGCCATTTTGCATATTCAATTTGATAATTTTGTTGAAGCTCTTTGTGATAATGAAGAAGTCCTTCATCAACTGCTTCGGACGAATCAACCGCAAAACTGTGCATCATCCACAAAAAAGCCGTAAGAACAATTTTGATCAATAGTTTTTAGCCTCATTTATATTTCGAACACCTATCAATTCGATGCCCTCAATTTTCTTTATATTATCATTTATATTAGCCGCAGGCATAATAACTGTGGTGAATCCAAGTTTTTTTGCCTCTCTGACCCTTTGTTCGGCCTGACTGACAGCCCTGACCTCACCGCTCAATCCCACCTCACCGAAAATGACCGTATTTGCATCGAGAGGTTTATTCTTAAAAGAAGAAATGATAGCCATTACAGTGGCCAGGTCAACGGAAGGTTCACTTATTTTTATTCCTCCGGCAATATTAATATATGCGTCCATATCCGCAATCTGCAAACCGCCTCGTTTTTCGATAACAGCCATAAGAAGATTAACTCGGTTGTTATCCATTCCCGTAGCCTGACGTCTCGGCATACCGAAATTGCTTTTGCATACAAGAGCCTGTATTTCCATCATTAATGGTCTTGTTCCTTCTACCGAACATGTTACCACAGATCCACCAACGTTCTCGGCTCGACCGCTAAGCATAAATTCGCTTGGATTCGGAACCTCGGTAAGTCCTTCTTCTCTCATTTCAAACACACCGATTTCATTTGTGGAACCAAAACGATTTTTCACACCTCTTAAAATTCTGTAGCTTGCATGTGAGTCACCCTCGAAATAAAGCACGGTGTCTACCATATGTTCCAATACGCGCGGGCCTGCAACGGCACCCTCTTTTGTAACATGACCCACTATAAATATGCTGATTTCGTTACTCTTCGCAAGCTGCATAAGAAGGCTTGTAGCCTCTCTTACCTGTGAAACGCTTCCCGGAGCCGATGAAATGTCTTCTCTGTACATAGTCTGTATAGAATCGATAATAACCACATCCGGTTTCAATTCCAGTACCGAATTGCTGATCGCATCTAAATTTGTTTCACAAAGAAGAAGCATTTCTTTGTATTCTGTTCCCAGTCGGTCAGCACGCATCTTAATCTGATGGAGCGACTCCTCACCTGATACATATAAGATACGTCTGTCCGCATTTGCAAGATTTCGTGCAACCTGAAGAAGAAGCGTCGATTTTCCGATACCGGGGTCTCCTCCTATAAGTACAAGAGAGCCTTTTACCACACCGCCTCCAAGAACCCTGTCAAACTCCGGATATCCGGTCGCAAAGCGCTCTTCCGTATCGGCAGATACCTCTTTAAGCAGTACCGGTTTGTTGGTGCCCGCTACAGTCTTTTTGCCGGTTACACGGTTATCCGACACAGGCTCCTCAACCATAGTATTCCATTGTCTGCATCCCGGGCACTGCCCCATCCATTTTGATGATTCAAAGCCACATTCCTTGCAAAAAAATGCAGTAGCCTTTTTAGCCATTGGTTTTTTCCTTTTTAACTACAAATAATGCCTTTTTATCGTGAACCTTTGCTGTTACCTTGTCTCCCGGCTTAATGTTCTTTCTGAGAATTTCTTCTGCCAAAGGGTCTTCAACAAAGGACTGTATCGCTCTTTTTATCGGACGAGCTCCCATTTTCAAGTCAGCAAAGTTGTCAACAATGTAATCCTTGAGTTCTTTTGAGAACGTAAGACTGATGTTCATCTGCTCACTGCACCTCTTAATGAGATTTTTCGAAAGAAGTGTACAGATATCCATAAGGTTCTTCTTGTTCAATGAATGGAATACGATGATTTCATCAATACGGTTAATGAATTCGGGCTTAAACATTTTCTTAACCTCATCCATTACCGCATTCTTCATTTTTGAGTAATCCTTTGCCGCATCGGCCTTAGAGGTAAATCCTAAGTTCTTTGGATCTACAATTCTCATAGCTCCGGCATTACTGGTCATAATGATTATTGTATTTTTAAAATTAACCTTTCTTCCCTTTGAATCGGTTATATGACCGTCATCAAGTACCTGAAGAAGTATATTGAACACATCGGGATGTGCCTTTTCTATTTCATCAAAAAGAACAACGCTGTACGGATTTCGTCGAACCTTCTCACAAAGCTGTCCGCCGTCATCAAAACCGACATATCCGGGAGGCGAACCGATAAGCTTCGATACCGAATGGCTTTCCATATACTCAGACATGTCCACTCTGATAAGTGCATTCTCCGAACCGAACATTGCTTCCGCAAGTGCCTTTGAAAGTTCCGTTTTTCCTACACCTGTCGGTCCAAGGAAAAGGAATGACCCAATCGGTCGATTTGGATCCTGAAGGCCAACACGCTGTCTTCTCATTGCTTTTGCAATAGCAGTAACCGCTTCTTCCTGTCCGATTACACGTTTATGAAGAATATCCTCGAGTTTCAACAATCGGTCACTTTCTTTTTCCTGCAATCTCTTTACAGGAACCTTTGTCCACATAGCAACCACATCAGCGATACTGTTTTCGTCAACGGAAACAAGCGAAGCATTAAGATTTGACTTATTTCTTTTCTCAATACTCTCGAGTTTTTTCATAAGCTTATCCTGCTGTTTTCTAAGTTCGACAGCCTGTGCGTAAGCTTCTATTTTCACGCTTCTTGCAATCTGAAGTTCCTTCTTCTTAATCTCTTCCAGGATTTCCGCCGTTTTATCGGGTTTGTTGAGACTTTTAACCCTGGCCGCAGAACCTGCTTCATCAATAAGATCGATAGCTTTATCGGGAAGGTATCTGTCATTTATATAGCGTGAGGAAAGGCGCACTGCGGCTTCAAGAGCGTCCTTCGTGTACTTAACCATATGATGTTCTTCGTATTTATGTGCGATACCTTCAAGAATACGCACTGCTTCTTCTTCGGAAGGTTCTGCAACATCCACCGGCTGGAAACGACGCTCAAGTGCAGCATCTTTTTCAATATATTTTCTGTACTCAGCCATTGTGGTGGCTCCGATTAATTGGATCTCGCCTCTTGAAAGAGCAGGCTTTAACATATTTGCGGCATCCAGGGAGCCTTCGGCACCGCCTGTACCTATTAACGTATGCAATTCATCCAGGAACAAAATAATATTGCCGTCATTTGCAACCTCAGCCAAAAGACGTTTCATTCTCTCTTCAAATTCACCCCTGTACTTCGTACCGGCAACAAGACCCGATAAGTCAAGTGTAAGGACCTTTTTATTCTGAACTGTTTTAGGTACATCTCCGGAAACGATTCTGGCAGCGAGCCCTTCAACAATTGCTGTCTTTCCAACACCCGGTTCGCCCACAAGGCAAGGATTGTTCTTTGTTCTTCTTGATAGGATCTGAACAACACGCTTAATTTCATCGCTTCTGCCCACAACGGGATCGAGCTTTCCCTGGCGGGCCAGTTCTGTAAGGTCCTTGGAATACTGATTAAGAAATCCGACGTTTTCCTTCTTTTTACCGCGGTTCTTTTTAACTTCCTCACGTATTTTACTTTCTTCAATGCCCATTGCAACAAGAGTTTCAACATAGAGCTGCTGGGGATTTTTTCTGAGCGCAATAAGAATCTGAACAACACTTCCCTCGTCAAGCATTGCAAGAAGAAGGTGTTCCGTGCCGATTTCCTGTGAACCGTACTTCACAGCATACCCCTCTGCCGCTTCAAGCATTCTCGCCGTTTTTGGGGTATAACCTGAATGTTCCCTTAATATAGTCTGTCCCGTAACGGTAAGGTCCTTAATCAGCGAAAGAACATCTTCCCGGTTTATTTCCTGCGCCTTAAGAACATTTGCAGCGACGCCGGTTCCTTCATCAATAAGTCCTATAAGAATGTGTTCGCTGCCAACATAATAATGTTTAAGTTTTTTTGATATAGCAACAGCCAAGTCAAGTGCCTGCTGTGCTTTTGGTGTGAATGAAAGCTTCATTCCTTATACGCCTCCGTATTTTGTATATAAATCATCTATCATTTCGTGTATTTCGTCCCGTGAAATTCCTTTGCAGCTGGCTTTTGCAAGAGTTATTAAAAGTTCCTCTTTTATCTCGGCCTTATCCTTTAAATGGTCCACGTCCACTGCTACAACGACACCTCGTCGTCTGTCAACCTTGACATAGCCTTCGTCCTTTAACACACTGTATGCCTTGTTTACCGTGTGCATATTAATTCCAATCTCCTCGGACATTTTACGCACGCTGGGAAGTGCATCTCCCTCGGTGTAAACCCTTGTTGCAATTCCATAAATAATCTGATTGCATAGCTGAATATATAATGCCTCGTCACTGTTAAAGTCAATTTCAATAATCATATTCCACCATCATTTCACAAGCTCGTTAACGAGTGATATTTTTATGTGCCGAGAATGCAGTTTCCCATTACATAAAAAGCGACTGTTATACATACTATATAACAGTCGCTCAGGTGTGTCAATCAATTAATCGTCCGATCTGGAACCGCCGCGGAGGAAGTTTAATTCAACATCATCCTCATCGGTAACAAAGTTTCTGGCTTTCTTCGATTCCGATAAAGGAATTTCATTTTTTTCCTGATATGAATTTCCGGTTGTCACTGCACCTTCGGGTGTTCTTACACGAATTGAAACTTTCTTTTTTGATCCGTCAGGGTAAATCAGATACTGACCATCCTCAGAGAGAACGGCTCCTGCGGTAGAATATGACTTTGCGGCAGACTGCTGTGTCTGGCCTACAGTCTCTGTTTTGAACTTGTCGGGTTTTTCTTCCTCTTCCCCTTCGTCCTCTTCCTCTTCATCATCACGGTTTCTTCTTTTTGTCCCGTATGAATTTGTTGTTACAGGTTTACTTGCCTTTACAGGCTCCTCTGTAGCACTGCCAAAATCATAATTTCTCATGAAAAGAATTACAGCAGCAACAATAAGTGCAATCAGAAGGACAATCAATACAACAAGAACAGCAATTAAAATATTCTTTCCTTTAAGTTTCTTGTCGTAAGTTTCCTTAAGAGTAGTTATATCCTTTTTAGATTGAATAAGCTCTGTGATGGAATTCTTGGTTCCCTCTGTGTAATCGTTTAAATACCAAACAGTATCTCCGTTTCCGTCGAGTTCGTAGACAACCTCATAGTCCTGATATACCGGTGCAGGTTCAGGCTCCGGCGCAGGTTCGTTATCGGGTTCCTGGTCAACCTGAGGCTCCTCTGTAACCGGAACAAGTTCTCCGTCCAACGAAATAAAATCCGAACGAATATAACCGGTTTTTGAATTATATGATAAATAATACCATTTTCCGTCTGAAGCTTCTTCATATCCGGTAACAGTAACCTCTGTTCCGCTTGATACTGAGTCAATTACAGATGTAGAAGTTGAGGGACCTTTACGTACACGAACATCCCCGCTTGTTTTGCCTGTCACAGGAGTTACCTGGATAATGTCTTCACTTACAACAGGTGTACCTCCCTGCTCAACAGTAGTCGACGTAGATGTTGAAGGGGTTGACGTCGAAGGAGTTGAGGTTGTTGGTGTATCTCCCGATAAAGTTACAAGGTCAGCACGAATATAACCGGTTGTGGTTGCATCAACCTGAACCTTATACCATGTATTTCCTGCTGAATCTGTTGTCGTTTCAACAATAGTCAGTTTATCATTCTTCATTGCGCTGGCAACAGTTGTTCCTGATGTGCTTGCAGTAGAACGGATAAATGCGCTTTCAACGCTAACGGTCGCAGTAGATTCAGCCTTAGCCTGAACTGCTGAGAGAACAAGTCCAAGTCCTAAAACAGCACCGCAAATCGCAATTTTTAAAATAGATTTCTTGTTTGCCATATTTCTCTCCTTTCGGTTAACTTCCATATCAGTTAAACAAATTTCCAAAAAGAAATTATGCCTCGTCAATAGCTTTACCGATGTCGGTTCTCATATATTTATTCTCAAAATCAACCCACTTTGTAGCTTCGTAGGCTTTTTTTCTTGCTTCTTTAAGGTCTGATCCCGTTGCGGTAACACCAAGAACACGTCCACCGTTTGTGAGAATCTTTCCGTCCTCCGAGAATTTTGTTCCTGCGTGGAAGCAGTAATAATCCTCTTTTTCATCAAAGTTTTCAAGACCCGTTATTTCAAAGCCTTTTTTATATTCCAAGGGGTATCCGTCGCTTGCAAGAATAACGCACACCGCAGCATTATCTTCAAATTCAACCGGAGTGTCCGCAAGTTTTCCGTCAATGCAGGCTTCAATAACATCAATGATGTCGCTCTTCATTCTGGTAAGAACAACCTGCGCCTCGGGGTCACCGAATCTCGCATTAAATTCAAGTACTCTTGGTCCCTTGGGGGTAAGCATAAGACCAAAGAAAATAACTCCCTTAAATTCTCTGCCTTCTGCTGCCATCGCATCGACTGTGCGCTGATAAATATTTTCCTTACAGAATTTGTCTACCTCATCAGTGTAGAAAGGACTGGGAGAAAAGTTTCCCATTCCGCCTGTATTCAAGCCTTCATCATTGTCCTTTGCCCGCTTATGATCCTGTGCGGAAGACATCGTTTTTATTGTTTTTCCGTCAACAAATGAAAGAACCGAAACCTCGCGTCCGGTCATAAACTCTTCAATAACCAGTCTGTTTCCCGCAGAGCCAAACTTCTTATCAAGCATTATCTCCTGAACACCGGCTTTCGCTTCTTCAAGATTGTTGCAAATAAGAACTCCCTTTCCGAGTGCCAGGCCGTCAGCCTTAAGAACTATAGGCATATCTGCTGTCTCAAGGTACTTTATTGCCGCATCTGCGTTATCAAATGTTTCATAAGCAGCAGTGGGAATATTATATTTTTTCATCAAATCCTTGGAGAATGCCTTACTTCCTTCGAGAATTGCCGCATTGGCTCTCGGTCCGAATACTCTCAGACCTCTTTTTTCAAATACGTCAACCACTCCGCCTACAAGAGGATCGTCAGGGCCTACAACTGTCAGGTCAATCTTATTTTCTTCCGCAAAATCGGCGAGTTTTTCAAAGTCCATTACCTTGATATCCACCGTCTCGGCAATCTTTGCTATACCGGCATTTCCGGGAGCACAGTAAAGTTTGTCCACCTTTGATGATTTCTTTATTGCGGTACAGAGAGCATGTTCTCTTCCGCCACTACCGATAACAAAAACTTTCATAAATTAATCCCGCGTTACGCGCCCTTTCTTTATATTAACCAATCTTTATTTCACCACTGGCAATCTTTGAAATTGTCTCAGGAAGAATAACCCACTCAGCCTGCTCCATTACACGCCTCTGAAGCACCTCCGGGGTATCTCCTTGCTCTGTATAAACCGCTTTCTGAGTAATGATTCGCCCTGTGTCCAGTCCTTCGTCAACAAAATGAACCGTTGCTCCGGTAACCTTAACACCCTTTTCGAGTGCCGCTTCATGAACCTTAAGTCCGTAGAAGCCTTTGCCGCAGAAAGACGGAATCAAAGAAGGATGAATGTTTATAATTCTGTTTTTAAATTCTTTTATAACGGCTTCCGGTATGCCTACAAGGAAACCTGCAAGAACAACAAGATCAGGATTTGCTTCCTTCATCGCCTCCAAAAGAGCCTCGTTGAAAAGATCTCTTGTTTCAAAGTTTTTGGGAGAAACACAAACAGCATCCGAATTATGCGCCTTTGCTCTTTCCAAAGCAAACGCTCCGGGATTGTTGCTTATAACTCTGACAATCTGAGCATCCTTTATAATTCCGGCGTCAATCGCATCATAAATAGCACCGAGGTTTGTTCCTCCTCCTGAAACACATACAAGAATTTTTAGCATACCTCTGCCACCTTTTCTCCCTTGTCTGTGTAGCCGATAATGTAAGCAGTATCACCTGTTGACTTAAGAGCCTCAAGAGTAGCATCAACATCTTTGGGCTCAACAGCGAGAACCATTCCGATACCCATATTAAAGGTGTTATACATCATCTGTTCTTCAATATTTCCCTTTTTCTGCATCATCTTAAAGATTGCAGGTATTTCGTAACTGTCTTTCTTTACAACAGCCTTGATGCCTTCGGGAAGCATTCTGGGAATATTCTCGTAGAAACCTCCACCTGTGATATGACTGCATCCCTTTATTGTTACGCCGGCATTCTTCACTGCCTTCAAAGCCTTAACATAAATTCTTGTAGGAGCAATAAGTGCCTCACCGAGAGTTGTTCCGAGTTCTTCGTAATATGTATTGAGTCCGTCTTTATTCATTTCATTTTCGAATACTTTGCGAACAAGTGAAAAGCCGTTTGAATGAACACCTGTTGAAGCAATTCCGATAAGTGTATCTCCGGGTTTGATTGTCTCGCCGGTGATAAGATCTTTTCTGTCAACAACACCTACCGAAAAACCTGCAAGATCGTAATCGTCCTCGGGCATCAGTCCGGGATGTTCTGCGGTTTCACCACCTATAAGAGCACATTCGGACTGAAGACAGCCTTCGGCAACACCCTTAACGATTGTTGCAATCTTTTCTGGGTAGTTTTTGCCACAAGCAATATAGTCTAAGAAAAACAACGGCTCGCCGCCTGCACAGGCAACGTCGTTAACACACATTGCTACAGCATCAATACCGATTGTATCGTGCTTATCCATAATGAATGCAAGCTTAACCTTTGTACCGCAACCGTCTGTTCCCGAAAGAAGTACTGGGTCTTCCATCTCTTTTATTTTTGAAAGTGAAAAAGCACCTGAAAAACCACCGAGACCACCGAGCACTTCGGGACGCATTGTTTTCTTTACATGCTCCTTCATAAGTTCTACAGATTTGTAGCCTGCTTCTATATCGACACCTGATTTCTTGTAATCCATCACTGTTCTCCTTAATTATTTATTTGAGTACTCTTTATATCCTGTTTCCTGAAGCTTAGCGTCCTTTTTTACAACGCCTTCCTTCATTTCTTCGGAATATGCCTTAAGCTTTTTAAGCATCGCAGGATCTGAAACAGAAAGAATTTTTGCTGCGAGAATACCGGCATTTGCACCGCCGTTAATTGCAACCGTAGCAACAGGAATTCCGCTCGGCATCTGAACGATGGAATAAAGAGAATCCCTTCCTCCGAGGGAAGTGGTGTGCATCGGAATACCGATTACAGGCATAGGGAAAATAGCTGCACACATACCGGGCAGATGAGCTGCCATTCCGGCGCCGGCAATAATAACCTTTACGCCTCTTTCCTCAGCTGTCTTTGCATACTTAAAAAATTCATCGGGTTCACGATGAGCTGAAATAATGCGCATCTCATAGGAAATGCCAAACTTATCAAGAATTTCTGCAGCCTTAGCCATTACAGGCATATCCGAATCACTGCCCATTACGATTGAAACTGTTGCCAAAACAAACTCCTCACTCTCTGTCTTTTTTCAAAAAATAGTCTACTTTAATTCAATTTATCTATCAATATGCAGGCTTATTAAGAATTATTAAATTCCTGCATAAAGAATGGCACTTATGAACAAAAGATCAAACACGTTGAACCCCAGTCCAAGATTAGCAAACAGGTAAAACTTTTCCTGTTCCCTTCTTCCCACAAGTGCAAGAACAACTCCGATTCCCGCAAAGAGCGTGCACAAAAAGCCTGCTGCCCCGAAAGAATTAGGAGCATTTCCTTTCATATAATAGCTGGCAATCAGTGATGTTATCAGTGAGACCAGCACAATCATAGAAAGAATAAACGAAAAAATCCCGTACTTGGTATGTTCCTTGTTCGAATAAATGATATTACGTTTTTTCTTCATTACTTAACTGCACCGTATAATGCATAATAATCTTCAATTGCCTTATAAATATCGTCTGTAATAACAACACGACCCGCAACTTCTTTGTTATGAAGATATTCCTTAACCTCATCCATTGAAACAATTGCGGCAGTGTCGAAACCATACACATCCTTGATTTCATCAAGAGCACACTTTTCGCCCTTGCCACGCTCACATCTGTTTAATGAAACCATAAGTCCCACGATTGTGATATTTGCCTGTGCCTGAAGAATGGGAAATGTTTCTTCGATTGACTTACCGGATGTGGTAACATCTTCGATAATAACCACTCTGTCTCCGTCTTTTAATTTTGAACCAAGAAGAATTCCCGTATCACCGTGATCCTTTTCCTCTTTTCTGTTTGAACAATATCTGATTTCTTTACCGTAAAGCTTTGAAAAAGCAATTACAGTGGCAACAGAGAGCGGAATTCCCTTGTATGCAGGTCCGAAAAGCACATCGAAATCGGCGCCGTATTTTGCATAAATAGCTTTAGCATAATACTCACCGAGCTTCATAAGCTGGCCACCGGTAACATATGCCCCTGCATTCATAAAGAAAGGTGATTTTCTGCCACTTTTTAATGTAAAATCCCCAAATTTCAGAACATCCGATTCCACCATAAATTCTATAAATTCCTGCTTGTAAGCGTCCATTATATTTCTCCTTAGTTTAGAAAATACTGTTCAAATCAGCCTTCATGTCAAGCACTGCCTGTCTTGATGCATCCGCATAGCCTTGCTCACCGAAAGACTTATACTGTTCCTGCTGATAAGCCGCAATAATTCCTCGTGAGGAATTAACGATTGCTCCAAGGCCGTCTTCGTTAAAGAAAGCCTTCAAATCCTTGCCTTTACCGCCCTGAGCACCGTAACCGGGAACAAGAATATATGACTTGGGCATAACTTTTCTGAGCGCTGCACCCATCTCAGGATATGTAGCACCGACAACCGCTCCGACATAGCTGTAGGAATCTCCCATGAGGTCGGCTCCCCATTCACTAACCTTCTCGGCAACATGCTCGTACAGAGGTTTACCGTCAATTAATCTGTCCTGGAACTCACCCGAACTGGGATTTGATGTTTTTACAAGGATAAATATCCCTTTTTCTTCTTTCTTGCAGACCTCAAGAAAAGGCCTAATCCCGTCAACGCCAAGATAAGGGTTGACAGTAACAAAATCTTCTCCAAAACCTTCATGTTTAACTCCTCCTATTTCCTGTGATGATAAGTGTCCGACTGCGTATGCTTCGCTGGTTGAGCCAATATCGCCTCTTTTAATATCACCGATAACAACGAGTCCTTTTTCTTTACAATAATCCACTGTCTTCTTAAATGCAATTACTCCTTCGACACCAAACTGCTCGTACATGGCTATCTGTGGTTTTACTGCCGGAACAAGATCATATACCGCATCGACAATTCCTTTGTTATATGTGTAAATTGCTTCAGCGGCGCCCTTCATATTTGCGCCGTATTCCTTGAATGCTTCTTCCTTGATATAGTCAGGAATAAATTTCAGCATCGGATCGAGTCCTACTACAATCGGTGCCTGTTTCTTTTGGATTTCTGCCACAAGTTTGTTAATCATTTTTCACGCTCCATCTTGTATTTTCTATGAATACTCACAAAGCCGGAAACAAATTCCCGGCTCCGTGAAAATATATATTAAATCATAACTCCCTGGCAACTCTCGACGTATTTCTTAATGTTTGAAACATTAGTATACTTCTTGGTTGCCCCGTTTTCGATTACAACGAGTGTGGGTGCCTGCATAATACCGTACTTTTCAACAAGTTCGGCGTTCTCTTCAGCGTCAATCAGAATGTAATCCACATCCTTTAAGAATTCCTTCGCCAGTTTACAGTTCGGACATGTCTTTGTTGTAAAGAGGTATCTGATGTTAAGTGCTGCCTGTGTATCAACAGTTACATCATCTTCATCCGATATGGTAACCATAGTTGATACGGGACGCTTAAGAGATGAATTTTCGATATCATATGGCTGACGGTTTGCGTATTCCTGTGATTTTCCGTCATTCCAGTTTTTAACCGGTCTGTAATATCCGGTAATTCGGCTGTATACTTCAGTTTCTGCTCCGCAAATCGGACATGTATGTTTCTCTCCGGCAATATATCCGTGATTTTTACAGATTGAATATGTGGGAGAAAGTGTATAGTACGGAAGTTTGTAATTGTCTGCGATAGTTTTAATCAGGTTTGCTGCGGCTTTCCAATCAGGAAGCTTCTCACCGAGGAATGCATGGAATACGGTTCCAGATGTGTACAGCGTCTGAAGTTCGTCCTGAATATCAAGAGCATCAAAAATATCCGAAGTAAAATCAACAGGCAGATGTGAGGAGTTTGTATAATAAGGTGTATCTCCGGGCTTTCCTGCTGTTTTTATTGCAGGCCACTTCTTTCTGTCGTGCTTTGCAAGTCTGTATGTTGTACTTTCCGCAGGGGTAGCTTCAAGGTTGTAAAGATCACCGTACTGCTGCTGGTAATCGGAAAGTCTGTTTCTCATATGATTCAGAACCTTCTTTGTGAACTCCTGCGTCCTTGGATCTGTCATATCGGCTCTGAGCCAGTTTGCATTAAGTCCAACCTCGTTCATACCGATAAGTCCGATTGTTGAGAAGTGATTATCGAAGGATCCGAGATATCTCTTTGTATAAGGATAAAGTCCTTCATCGAGGAGCTTTGTGATAACTCCTCTCTTAACCTTTAAGGATCTTGCCGAAATATCCATCAGTCTGTTGAGTCTCTTGAAGAAATCATCCTCATTGGCTGAAAGATATGCAATTCTGGGCATATTGATTGTTACTACTCCCACGCTTCCAGTTGACTCGCCCGATCCGAAGAAACCGCCTGTCTTCTTTCTGAGTTCGCGAAGGTCAAGTCGCAATCTGCAGCACATGGAACGAACATCACTGGGTTCCATATCGGAGTTGATATAGTTTGAAAAATAAGGAGTACCGTATTTTGAAGTCATTTCGAAGAGAAGCTTGTTGTTCTCTGTTTCTGACCAGTCGAAATCCTTTGTGATTGAATATGTAGGAATAGGATACTGGAAACCACGTCCGTTTGCATCGCCTTCAACCATTGTCTCAATGAAGGCCTTGTTAATCATATCCATTTCCTTCTTACAATCCTTGTAGCAGAAGTTCTGAGGCTTTCCGCCTACAATACAGGGGAGTTCCGCAAGATCGTTCGGAACAGTCCAGTCAAGGGTAATATTTGAGAAAGGAGCCTGTGTTCCCCATCTTGAAGGAGTGTTCACACCATATATAAATGCTTCAATACATTTCTTTACTTCAGGATATGAAAGATTATCAATCTTAACAAAAGGTGCTAGATATGTATCAAAAGAAGAAAATGCCTGTGCACCTGCCCATTCGTTCTGCATAATACCGAGGAAGTTAACCATCTGATTACACAAAACCGACAAATGTCTTGCGGGAGCGGAAGTAATCTTTCCGGGAATACCTCCGAGTCCTTCGGTAATAAGCTGCTTTAATGACCATCCTGCACAATAGCCGGTAAGCATAGAAAGGTCGTGTATATGAATATCCGCATTTCTGTGAGCTTCGGCAATCTCCTCGTCATAGATTTCGCTAAGCCAGTAGTTTGCAGTAACCGCTCCGGAATTAGAAAGAATAAGTCCGCCTACAGAATATGTAACGGTAGAATTTTCCTTAACACGCCAGTCTTCAACCTTAACATAGCTGTTTACGACATCCTTGTAATCAAGAATGGTAGATTTCATAACACGCATCTTTTCGCGCTGTTTACGATAAAGAATATATGCTTTTGCAACCTCTACGTAGCCGGTCTGCTCGAGTACTCTTTCAACACTGTCCTGAATATCCTCGACATGAATCTGACCGTCCTTTACCTTAGGTTGAAAATCTGCAGTCACACGAAGAGCCAAAAGGTCAATAATATCATTGCTGTAATCCATATCGGTTGCAATGAATGCCTTCATAATTGCGTCGCTTATTCTCGTAAGAGTAAAGTCAGACACCTCTCCGTTTCTTTTTACTACCTGATACATTGTGTTTCTATGCCTCCCAAATTAATGCGAACCCCAAATTTCGCGACTACAATTAGTGTATCATTGCTCCACTGGCTTGTCAACGAATAAACACAATATATATTCATGTTTTTATTATGTAAACACAATATTTAGTGTTTTGCATTGACTTTATCGGTTAAAATGTGATAAAAAAGCCTTTTTGTGAGGTGCCGATTCAATACCATATGTTGTTTTATCTATTTTTGTCTGCATTATGTAACCATGTATCCGAAAATTCTTTCTTTGTAAAACATTTTTACAAACTTCCTGTCTATATTGCATTCTGCCCCCCTATTCTGATAATATTTACACAAGACACGGCGGAGCACGCCACAAAGTCCATCACTTTTCTTAAAGCATTGCACATAAAACAGGTGAATCAAAATGAAGAAAAAAATAACAGCCTTAAAATCCGGAAATCTCAGATTAAGACCCATGAGTTCCGAAGAAGCATATAATTTCGCAGTCTCTCAGGAGAACGATTTCTACGAGACAGTCCTTAAAAACAATGACGAGTGTGTCAAAAATTACGAAGAGAAGAATCGTGACTATTTCTTCTTCACTTTGTGGGACATCTGCATTATCGACAAAACAAAAAGTCTCACATCCATCGGCAAGCTCTTTTTCCATGGGCCTCAGGAAGCCGGCAGTGTCGAGATAAGCATATACATAGATAAGGAATATCAGAATTCAAAATACGGAACCCGTGCCCTTAAGGTTATTACCGACTGGGCGTTCTATCAGAGAAACGTGTACGAGATAAACGCTCATTTTGACGATCAGAACAGTGCCGCTATCAATGCATTCACAAATGCCGGGTACGTATTCAGAGAAAATGTTTCTCATACGGAACGCTATTCAATCACAAAGGATCCCACCAGCTGGCGCGGTCTTTACATGATTATCGGTGTTTGGGTCGGATGCATCATCGCAATGATTATCAATCACATCATCATCGGTGTTCTCGTCGGAATCTTTTTGGGATTTGCGCTGGGCTTCTGGCTTGACAGTCAGGATTTGAAACGCCGCGAAGAAGTTACGGGTGTCAAACAAAAAGTCAGAAAGAAAAGCAAAGATAAGTAGCACTTTCTTTCACGGAATATTTCAACAATCAAAAAATCCCTTTGAAATGATATCGTCCGGGTGTCTTACCTGATGAATCATCCCAAAGGGATTTATTTTATATCGTGTTTAATGTAAAGTGAGGCGTACCGTCCTCTTCCACTTCCATAAGAATATATGTGTACTGCCTGTCTGATTGCCTTGGGTATGTAAGGCTTCCGGGACAAACAGCCCAAACATCATTTTTATCATCATAAAATATCTTGGGTATATGAATATGTCCGTAACAAACAACCTTGGCACCATTCATTTTTGCCATTTCTATCGCACTGTCCGGTCCCGCATAGACATGCTGCTTATGTCCATGCACAGCAAGTATCTTCAACCCGTTAACCGTTATTGTATCGCTTGCAGGCAGCCCCGAAAAAAAATCATTGTTTCCTCGGACAAACATTTTGGGGCAGTCAACCACATTCTCGTAATAATACTCCGAGCCCTCAAAATCACCGCAATGAATCAGAGCGTCTATTTCCCCGACCTTTTTAATTACCGGAGAGAAGTTTGAATTATCTCCGTGGGTATCACTGACGATAAGTACTTTCTTCATCTAGTTCCTCGTTCCCAAAAAGATATACTCCCTTGCAGCTTCCTTGTCCTTTGGATACTTTTCGACATACTCACCCATTTTTATATAGGCAGTTTCAAAATCAAGCATGTACTCGTAAGTAATCGCTTCGTTGTACAGAAGTTCCTGTTCCCATTCTCTGTCCCTTAAATTCAAGCCCGAAGAGAAAGCCGAAAGAGCATTCTCGTAATCCCCCATCTTCATTCGGCAGACTCCAAGCTGGTTATAAACCGCCGCGTTGTTTCCCCTGCCCTGAAGATATTCATTGTAGAGAATCGCCGCATAATTGTAGTCCTCAACCGCCTCGTATGTTTTTCCAAGCATCAGAATCGTGTCGGGATCCGTAAGACTCTTTGCCTTTTCCAGATAAATTCTTGCATCCGAATAATTACCGAGATAATAGTAAAAGCGTCCCTTATCATAGTCGCTCATAGAAGAAGAATTTTTCATCGCTTCCTCAAGATATGTCCTCGCATCTTCTTCATATCCGGCTTCCATAAAGCATAAATAAACATCAAGATATGCATCATAATTCTTGGGTTTTGCCTTCGTAACTTTAAGGAAATCCGCGTCAGCACCTTCTCGGTCTCCAAGTTTAAGTTTGCAAAGACCTCTGTAATAATATCCGTCGACATCCTTCGGCTTCAAATCAAGAATTGCATCATATGTTTCCACTGCCTTTTCATATTCACCCGTTTTGTAATATGCATAGCCGAGGTAGTAATTAATATCATAATCAACATCCTTCACAAAACCGTGACTCTGTTCAAGTGCAAGAAGAAACGATTCGATTGCCCCTTCATAGTCTCGGTTGTCTAATTTTGATATGCCTTCGCGCCTGTAAAGTTCTTTATAATCCGTCTTATCACCGCATGCACAAAAACAAGTAACGGACATTGCCATAATCAATATAAAAATAACTGTTCTCGAAAAGATACTCTTTTTCATCAGAATCTCCTCACAAAAAATCTCACCGCTTCATTTTATCATATTGTGTATAATTCAGCCAAACTTTTTTCATTTTAATGTCAAACTATCTATAGACCGACAAATAAATATGTGCTAGATTTTTATTGGTAAATATTATAATAAAAATAGATAGGAGAATCATGTATTTATGGGCGGCTTTTTTGGTGTAGCTTCACGCAATGAATGTACTTTTGATCTGTTTTTCGGAGTAGACTATCATTCTCATCTCGGAACGAGACGAGGCGGTATGTGCGTTTACGACAAGGATAACGGCTTTAACAGAGCCATTCACAATATTGAAAATTCACCTTTCAGAACAAAGTTTGACAGAGAAATCCAGGGAATGCACGGCAATCTCGGTATCGGATGTATCTCCGATTACGAGCCTCAGCCTTTGACGGTTCGTTCCCATCACGGCACATATGCCATTACCACGGTCAGCAAAATAAACAATGTTGATGAGCTTACGAAGAAAGTTTTCGAAAACGGTC
The DNA here is from genome assembly GCA_045600725.1 of Lachnospiraceae bacterium. Classification (GTDB taxonomy): domain Bacteria; phylum Bacillota; class Clostridia; order Lachnospirales; family Lachnospiraceae; genus UBA1258. Next base: position 43,168 of record JAZRYK010000016.1, on the reverse strand, counting down.
ATTCGCACTTCCTTGAAATGAGCGGCGGCGACATAAATTCCACCGAGCTTGTGGCTGCACTTATCAATGAAAAAGACAATCTCATCGACGGTATCAATTATGCCCTCGAAAGCATTGACGGTTCATTGTCTTTGCTTCTTCTTACACCTCAGGGCATTTACTGTGGTCGTGACAAATACGGAAGGACTCCTATTGTAATCGGTCATAAGGATGATGCTTTCTGCGCTTCCTTTGAAGATTTCGCATATAAAAATTTAGGTTATACCACATTAAAGGAACTCGGTCCCGGAGAAATCGGTATAATAACCCCCGATAAATATCAGATGATTAAAGCCCCCGGCGACAAGATGAGAATGTGTACGTTCCTTTGGGTTTATTACGGATATCCTTCAAGTTCATACGAAGGAATCAGCGTAGAAAGAATGCGTTACAACTGTGGTGCCAAGATGGCAAGCCGTGATGATGCAAAGCCCGATGTGGTAGCCGGTGTTCCCGACTCCGGTCTTGCTCATGCAATCGGTTATGCAAACGAATCGGGCGTACCTTTTTCACGTCCTTTCATTAAATACACACCTACCTGGCCCCGTTCGTTTATGCCTACCATTCAGAGCCAGCGTAATCTTATTGCAAAGATGAAATTACTTGCGGTTGACGATTTAATCAGGGACAAAAAGCTTCTTCTTATTGATGACTCCATTGTAAGAGGAACTCAGTTGCGCGAAACAACCGAATTCTTATATAAGAGCGGCGCAAAAGAAGTTCACATTCGCCCCGCGTGTCCTCCTCTTCTTTATGGTTGTAAGTACCTGAATTTCTCACGTTCTTCTTCCGAAATGGATTTAATCACAAGAAGAGTTATCGACAGACTGGAAAACGGAAATGTAACAGATGAGATTCTTAAAGAATACGCCGATCCCGACAACCCTAAATATGATGTGATGGTTGAAGAAATCAGAAAAGAACTTAATTTCACATCCCTTCGTTTCAACAGACTTGACGATATGCTTGATTCTGTTGAAATTGACAAGTCTAAGCTTTGCACATACTGCTGGGACGGAAAAGAATAATAACGCAAAAAACAGCCCGAGTCATCTCGGGCTGTTACTGTATAATCAAACAGAATTCAATTCTTAAAACTTAATTGTTCTGGGTGCAGCAGCGAAAGAAGAAAATGTGGCTGTTGCATCTTCAAAATAGAGAACCTCTGTATTCTCATCCTCAGCCGAGTACATAGCCTTAAGATTTGGATACGCATCAAGCATATGTGCCTTTGCTTCAACCCTGTCATCACGAACAAGCTTTCCTGCAATTCTTACCCAAGTGCCTGTCTCGCCGTCAAATGCGCTGATTTCCACCTTGGGATTAGCCTGTATCTGCTTTGAAACTTCTTTAACTTTACCGGTCTGAATATACAGTTTTTCTTCGAATAAATCGATGGTTCCGAAGGGACGTACCCTGGGCTGATCGCCTTCAACGGTAGCAAGATAATATGTTCCGCATTTTTTCAAAAAATCATAAACTTCCTTCATTCCAATTTTTCTCCTTTTCAGTTGTTTTTGAGGCCCTGCAATTATACAATGTCTGACACATATGTATTGAGGCCGCCCTTAATATGCCAATAATACCATTCAAAACAGTTCACATCAACATTTAGCTTATATTATCGATGCGACAAATTCCTTCGGCTGTTTCAAAGGAAATTCGCAATGATCAAATCCTTCTTCTTTAATGAGTTCGGCATCCGGATAATATTTCCATGTTCTCTTTACTCCGGCCTTATAGTTACTGTCCTTTCCGCCATATCTGAAAAACATTTTCTTTTGAGCCGTTTTTTCAATTTTCGGAAATGAAAATTTTGCACAGGTTTTCGCGCAGTTTTTAATCGTTGCGTTGCTCATTTTGGGAAAATCTTCGGCCATTTCTTTTCCGATTTCTTTACCAAAGGACTTTGAAAATTCCGATTCGATTGCACTCCTGTCGGAAATAGTTTTCTTCTGCATATTAAGATACATTTTTGTTGCAACTGCGGTAAACAAAGCGCCGTATCTGTATAAAGGCGCACCTTCAAGAACAACCTTATTAACCCTGTCTGTATTACGTGAATACAATTCAATTGCCACAAGGCATCCCATTGAGAGGCCTATTATCATTTCAAGCTTATCGATTCCCTCTGCTTTCAGGTATGTTTCGATTTTATCAGCCTCATCGCTTGCAGAAATAAAATCATTCTCTATCTCGGCACCATGTCCCGATAAATCAGGAATAATAAACCTGCATTCAGCACCCAGATATCTCGACAGTTCAACTGCACATTTATGATTTGCCAGAATCGGATGAAGAATAAGAATAACCTTATCTCCTGTTCCTTTTTCAAAAAAACGCATTTTCTTTTTCTCCCTCAGACAACAAAACCGAACCGCTTTCGCAGTTCGGTTTTTTGTAATCGTTATACCATTAAATTCTGTTAACTCCGGTTTTGATTGCCGCTTCCTTAACTGCTGCGGCAACAGTCTTTCCGACTCTGGGATCAAATGCATTGGGAATAATGTAATCAGCATTCAATTCTTCGTCAGAAACAAGACTTGCAATCGCATATGCAGCTGCAACCTTCATCTCGTCGTTGATATCACTTGCGCGTACGTCAAGAGCACCTCGGAAAATACCGGGGAATGCGAGAACGTTGTTAATCTGGTTAGGATAATCCGAACGACCCGTTCCCACAACAGCTGCACCGCCTGCTTTAGCTTCATCGGGAGTAATTTCCGGAACGGGATTTGCCATAGGGAAGAGGATAGGATTGGGAGCCATTGTAGCAACCATCTCAGTAGTAACCGTGCCGGGAGCAGATACACCGATAAATACATCAGCGCCCTTAATTACTTCTGCAAGAGTACCCTTTTCTTTATTCTTATTTGTAATCTTAGCCATTTCAATCTTTTCTGAATTAAGGCCTTCACGTCCTTCATAAATAGCGCCTGTACGGTCACACATTACCACATTCTGAAGTCCCATGCTTACAAGGAGCTTAATGATTGCAATACCGGCCGCACCAGCACCGCTTGTAACAACCTTGATATCCTTAATATCCTTTTTGACAATTTTAAGTGCGTTGATCATTGCAGCAAGAACAACAACTGCAGTACCGTGCTGGTCATCGTGGAAAATAGGAATATCACAGCACTCCTTAAGTCTTCTTTCGATTTCGAAACATCTTGGAGCAGAAATATCCTCTAAGTTTACTCCACCAAAGGATCCTGCGAGAAGTTTTACTGTGTTTACAATTTCATCCACATCCTTTGAACGGATGCAAAGAGGAAATGCATCAACATCACCGAAGCATTTAAACAATGCACACTTTCCTTCCATTACAGGCATACCTGCTTCAGGTCCGATATCTCCAAGTCCCAAAACTGCTGTTCCGTCTGTAATAACTGCTACAAGATTATGACGTCTTGTATATTTGTAGGAAAGATCAACATCCTTCTGAATTTCAAGACAAGGTTCTGCTACACCGGGAGTGTACGCAATCGAAAGTTCTTCCTTGTTTGATACACTGGCGCGGCTGATTACCTCAATCTTACCGGCCCAGTCTTCATGTGCTTTAAGAGCAATTTCTTTTTTATCCATTTATATTTTCTCCTTTACGGCTATTTTGATTCCTGCATCATTGCCTGAAGCATCTCCATTGCAGATACCGGCTTCTCTTCAGGTGCAGCTTCCTCCACAGTTTCTTCAGGTTCTTCTTCCTGTATATCGGTCACAACCTGATTACGTCCGTGCTGCTTACCATAATAAAGCTTTGCGTCCGCAGTTTCAACCAGTGTTTCAACATCAGTCTTTTTTCCGTCCACTACACCGAAGGTCATCGTTACTTTAATTTCATAGCCTTCGGTAAATACCGTCATTTCACGAATCTTTTCTAACGTATTCCATAAGTGATTGGCTGCATCATACATTCCGACCTTATCAAATCCAACCAGGAACTCCTCGCCACCCCATCTTCCCGCAAAACCGTTGCCCTGCATGGAATTTTTAAGAGTGTTCGCAACTGCCTTAAGAACCTCGTCACCTGCGTTATGGCCATAGGTATCGTTAACCTTTTTGAAAAAGTCTATATCGGCGATAGCAAGTGAAAAAGGCTGTCCCGTTGTTTCTGATTTTTCCATAATTTTTTCAAGCTGGTTATGTATATATCTTCTGTTGCCTAACTGCGTAAGCGGATCTGTTTCAACAAAGTTTCTGATTGAACGCTGCATCGCAGTCGCAGACTTTGAAATATCACCAAGTTCGTCACTTCGTGACAAAACGTCGCTTGCAAGCTCAGCCTGAAGATTGCCGCCTGCAACCTTGTTCATAAATACCTGAAGCCTTTTCAGAACTCCGGTAATCTCACGCGTACTCTTTAATGAAATGTATATAGCAACAAGCATTCCGGCCAGTGCAACAACCATAACAGGCCATACAGCCTTTAATACGGCGATTTTCATATTCTTTACAGAACGTGCAACTTCAATCATTCCTATGACTGAGCCGTCTGAATTTTTAAGGGGAACATAAAGAACAAGGTATTTCGCACCAAGGATCGATACATTTTCATAAAAAACTTCTTCGCCGTTGTTCAACACCCTTTCAGCAGTTTCCTTGTTCGTACACACACCGGCCATTCTCTGGCCGCTTGTATTTCCAAAAGTTGTATTCACACGCATATCTTTATAAAGAAGTGACACCTGGGAAGAAGAATCAACAGCAAACTTGTCCACAATTGCGTATTTACCCGTAATATCCGTATCGCCCTTATAAAGGTCATATGTGTCATCAAGAGATTTTACAAGATAATAGTCACCCGGATTAGCTAAATCATATGCATAAGCAACACCTGATGCGACATTTCGCATATCAGTCCTTGCCTGTGAATATATTGTTTTTGTAAATCTGATATAACAAAGAATAGTCACTACAATGCCAAGCAACAGTATAGGTACTATTGCTATTACAAGCATTTTTTTGTACAGTCCCGTTTTTTTCATTGCAATCACCCGAATCAAAAATATTTCTTTGCTTCCTCGTCACTCAGCATTATAGCATAATCGGCTCGGTTGTCACACGCTCCCGGACCATAATTTTTCCATTCTGCGTAGTAAATGGTTTCGTGAGGCTTCCCCCAGTCATTATATCCCTCTTCACATATAGATTCATCCATTTCAGAATGAAGAATAACCGTTTTTGCATGTTCGCGCCAGGGACGTCCGAGGAAAACCGTTCCTTTCGGTGCATCCGACATAAATTTGCATTCCGCAAACACATATCCCTTCTCCTGACCTTCGGGAGTCGATGCCGCAGTAACGTAGCACGGTCCTTCGTCATCTCTTTTTCTTGTAAAAAGAACACAGTTTATAAATTCTGCTTCAGCCCCTCCGAAAATATAGTCAATATTTCCTTCGATACGGCAATTCAAAAACTGCATTGACCCGGACCTCCTTGGCGCAAACTGTTTCTCACCCAGAAAACCGTTCTTTTGTTTTTCCTTTAACGGGAGCGGTGCAGTAAAAATCGTATCCTGATATCCCAGCATTCTGCAATTTTTATAAACCTGATGCTGCCCGTCCGCATACAATGCTATTGCTTGTCCTACTATGCTTCCCTGCCCGGCTGCATTTTCAAAAGTAATATCCTCCGCTGTAAACCAGTCGCAGTCTGCCATAAAAGTAGCAGTTCTGAAGGTACCTACTTTTTGTCCGTCAGCATGATCATTGTAAGCATATTCCGAAGAGGTAATAATGGTTTTATCATTGCCTTCGCCCCGAAGAATAACATGATTTCTTTTCAAATTGAGGCGTTCCTCATATATTCCTGCCATTACGAATACTTCTGTTTCTTCTTCCCCTGCAGGTAAATTTTCAAATGCTTCCGAAATCGTTGTATAATCGTGTTTACCGTCTTTGGATACTGTTATTTTCATGCCGATCCCTCTCAATAAGCATGGGCATATGCCGTATCATACCGACATATGCCCAAAACCAGTTATATTCTTATATTATTAACCAATCTTTCAATACGCCATAATTGGCTGTTGCATTTTATTCCCACGGTCCCATATCCGTAAGAGGCCATTTGGTAAGCACCAAATCCTCATATATTCCGCCGAGTTTTTTTAGTTCATCTGCAATAAAACCCGCAAACTTTACAGCACCGGGATATCGTAAGTGCGTATTGTCTTCATGTCCATCCGGGAAATTATCATATAGTCCCGGGCCAAAGTTCATAAAATATTCCTTGGAGGCTTCATCACCGAGTTGTGCAATAAAGTCTCTGGTAAGTGAACAAAGATCAATAAAAGGAACATTTTCTTCTTTTGCAACCTTTTCCATACAATCGGGATAATTCAAATGAACCCTCTCCTGCAATGTTCCGTCAGAATTAAACCATCGTCTGTAGATAGGTGAAATGCATACCGGATATGCACCTGCCTTTTTGGCAACATTAATCATTGTTCGTATATTGTCCGAGTATGCGCCTTCCGGATCGGTATATCTTAGCGGATCTTCTTTTTTCGCATCGTTATGCCCGAATTGGATAAAAAGAAAATCGCCTTCTTTGATTTCTTTTTCAATTCTTGCCAAACGGCCTTCCGCAATGAAGCTTCTGGTGCTTCGACCGTTTCTGGCATATGATTTTATTTCTATATCATCTTTAATATATAATCTGAGCCCCTGACTGATTCCGGTCTGTGGATATGTCAGAAAACTGTTAAACTGAACAGTTGAGTCTGCAGCATAATAAATCGTAGCCACTCTACACTTCCCCCAACTCCTTCATTTCAAGATATGCAAGAACAAAAGGAGCCGTTCCTTTTGCATCATCCTCAACAATCGGCTCAGACATATAATACTCATAACTGCCGTCACGCCTGTTCTGACCGCCGAGTCCGGCAACAAGGCAGATTCCGCCCAATCCCATGTGGCCATCCTTTTCGGAAAGATATCTGTCGCAGATATCTTTAAATGCTTTCTTACCGTTTTCAAGATATTTTCTGTCTACAATTCCCAGACGTATTCCCTTCAAAATACAATATGCAAAAATAGCACTGCCGCTGGTTTCAAGATAATTCTTTTCGCGTCCGGGGAATGCAGGTAACTGATACCACATACCTGTTTCTGTCTGAACAGCAACCATTGCATCAATAAAATTAATAAACATCTTCTTAAGGTGCTTATGGTTTTCGGAATCTGTATCCTCAAAAATATTGATACAGTCAAGCATAGCCATTCCAAACCATCCCAACGCTCTTAACCAGTAGTTTTCGCAAAGACCGGTTTCTTTATCGCACCAGTACATTTCTTTTGATGAGTCATAACAGTGATAGTACAGTCCGCTCTTTTCGTCTTTCATTATCTTTTCGACATTAAAGAACTGATTATAAATATCCTCATAAGCTGCCGCTTTTTCTTCTTCCGGCATAAAAAGATTTGCGTATTCGGCATAAAAAGGCATTACCATATATAATCCGTCAAGCCAAACCTGATTCGGATATATTGCTTTATGCCAGAAATTATTTTCCTTTGTTCTTGGCTGCCCTTTTACCTGGTCAAAGATTTTTTTTGCGGCGAGCTTATACTTTTCTTCTTTTGTAAGTTTATATAAAGTAAGAAGATTTTTTCCCGCATTTATATTGTCAAGGTTCCATGTATCGGCTTCGTAACCGTTAATGGTTCCGTCATCCATAACTCTGTAACTGATATAATTTTCGGAAAAAGAAAAAAACTTCTCATCCTTGTTTGCTTTATAGAACTCAAGCAAAGCAAGAATCATGCATCCGTCAATATAATCCCATGAACTTTTATGGCCGGCACGGATTTTTTCAATATTCCACACCGGTTCATCCGGTGTAGACTGGGTCATTAATCCTTCTATATATCTATCTACTATCTCGAGCATATTAGTCTCCATTTCGTCTGCTAAATCCCAATAGCCAAATACAAGCCGGCCAACATTGTTAACCGGCTTGATAGGATTGTTATTCTTTTACAGCTCCGACATTTACACCCTTAACGAAATAATCCTGGCAGAAAGGATAAATAATCATGAAGGGAATCATCGCAACAATAATAGCTGCGTTCTGAATTGTGTTGGGGGAAATCGATCCGTCATCCATAGGAAGGTCCGAGTCCATAACCATTGTCTTCAATTTCATCTGGAAGTTGAAAAGTCTGTTATCTGTAATGTAAATCTTAACGTTTGTGTAATCGTTCCAATATGTTACCGCGAACATAAGGCCGATTGCTGCAAGAGCAGCCTTTGAAAGAGGTAACACAACCTTGAAGAAAATACCCATAGGTGAGCATCCGTCAATCTTTGCCGCTTCATAAAGTGAAGCAGGAATACCTTCAAAGAAGTTTCTCATAAGTACAAGGTTGTATACGTTAATTGCAAGCGGAAGAATAACTGCCCACAAGGTATTTGTAAATTTCAACTGCTGCATTAACAGGTATGTAGGAATCATACCGCCGTTAAAGAGCATTGTGAAAAGTAACATATATGAAAGAAGGTTTCTTCCGGGCATTTCCCACTGGATCAATACATACGCACCGAGTGTTGAAAGCATCAAACCGCAGAATGTGCCGACAATTGTAATCAAAAACGAAATCAGGAAGGGCTTATACAGTGAATTTTTTGTAATAATCATTTTATAAGCTTCCAATGTAAACTTCTTGGGAAGAAGACTCATTCCTGCACCTGTTGTAGCATCAAAGGAGTCAACAAGTACCTTCCAAATGGGAACAAGAATAATAACTGCAATAAGAATGAAAATAATAATATTAATAATGTCGAAGGGCTTTGTTTTAATTTTTCTGCCCTGCATAAAGGTTTCTTTTTCTTTAGCCATTTTTCTGCACCTCCCTAGACAATTCCACGTCCGCGGACTTTCTTACTTGCCTTATTGCAAATAAGAACAAGAATGCAGGCCACGATTGACTTAAACAGACCAACCGCCGTTGTGTATCCATAGTTTGCGGTACCACCCGATTCAGGGAAGGATTCTCTGTAAATGTATGTCTGAATAACGTCTGCCGCTTTGTAAACCGAAGGGTTGTACATTACGAATACGGATTCAAACAGGTTCATAACCTTAGCAAGGTTAAGAATAAATACTGTAATAATGGTGTTTGCAAGCGCCGGGAATGTAATATATCTCATCTTTGCCCAACGTCCGCCACCGTCAATATCTGCTGCTTCGTAAAGCTCGGGGCTGATACCTGAAAGTGTAGCGAGGAAGAGGATTGTTCCCCAACCTGTATCCTTCCAAAGATTTACGAGGAAGTATACAATCGTCCATGTTGTTGTTCCTGTAAGGAATTCAATCTTGTGGTCAACAAGATGAAGATTCATCAACAACTGGTTAAGAAGACCCGAATCATTTGATGAAAGGATCATCTTGAATATAGATGCAACTACTACCCATGACATAAAGTGGGGTAAGTAGATAATAGTCTGAACTGATTTTTTGAACTTAATATTTCTTAATTCATTTAAGAACAGTGAAATAATAACTGCTGATGCAGTGTTCATGAAAAGCTTAATTGTTGAAAGAAGAATTGTATTCTTAAATGCTCTGAGGAACAAAAGGCTCTTCTGCTTTGAAAGAGGTTCCCAGAAGAAGAACATATCAACAAACTGCTTAATACCTGCATATGTGGGTTCTGAACCGGACTTAAAATCTGTGAATGAATATCTTAATCCGGCCATGGGAATATAGTTAAATATAATTACAAATATAAGTACAGGAAGGAACATAAGGTAGAATCCCTTATAAATCCAAATTCTCTTCCAAACCGACTTGTTACCGGTATATTTAAAATCAATGGCGTCTTTATTTTCTTTGCCCTTGAATTTTAATACATCAATGAATACACCTGCCACACCGATAACGGCGCCGATAATAATCATGTAAAGGCTGGCTCCGGTTTCCATACCCGGTGCACCATGTCTCATACATACAAGCTGATATACGGTAAATCCGATAGCTACATTTACAACATCACATGCGATGGTTATTTTTTCAAGCTTAACCGCACAAAGGATGAGACCCACTGCACAAATTGCTATGAAAATATACCACAGCCACATCTGCTCAAAGTTCATAAAGCCGAATGCCGGTGTATATTTCTTTTTTGCATCGCTGTTCTGAATCATCGGGAAAAAGCTTCCCACAAATGAAATAACAAGACCTGCCATGGCAATGGGCTTAATATTTGTTTCTTTTTTCTTTACAGTCCTCGCACACTCGGGACATCTTGCTGCCTTTTTAGGTAATTCAGCACCACAATACTCACACTGCATACGACTTTCCTTCTTTTTCTTATTTTGTGTAACAACTTGATACCAAACAGTACCGTTAATTTAAAAAATCGGGGGAACAAGTTCTGTTCCCCCGAAACTTGTATTACCAGTTTAACAATTGCATATTAATCATTTATTACTGGAAAGAAGCGATAACTTCTTCAGAAATAGCGCCACAGTCTTCGATGTACTTAGCAACTGCGTCAGCACCTGTCATTTCTCCCTTAGCAACTGCTGCAGAAAGTTCCTGCTTCTTTGTCCAAAGAGTAGCACTGTACTCATTGTACATATCTGAAGAAATAGGAGTAGGAGCTGCAGCTGATGTAGCATTGAATAAGTTGAATGACTCATCAATAACGGGATCAGCGGGTGTGTAAGGATCAACGCCTGCGAAGTTAGCAAGCTTTAAGTTAGCTTCGAAGAGGTTCTTTGTTGTCTTTGATTCCTTTTCAGAACCCTTAGAAGATTCTGTTACAAGACCTGCGATTGCTGTGTGGTCTTCGTTCCACTCATAGTGAACGCCTTCAACACCGTACTGCCATAACATCTGAACATCGCCACCATCAAGCATTGTATCGATGAAGTATTTGAATACACCTTCAGGATTTTCGCAAGCGGATGTGATACAAATCATGGGTGACATTCTTTCAGCATATGAACCAAGTTCAGCGATGGGGCTAAGATTCCAACATGTACCGTCGAGTTCGTTCTTCTCAAGGTTTGTCTTGTTGTTGTATGCCCATGTTCCTGCCCAGTATGTGAATACACCTGATTCACCGGCGTAGAAGTACTTGTTACGAACGTCAGATGTAGAAAGGTTTTCAAGAATAGCGCTGTTGATAACGCCTTCGCTGTAGCCCCAAGCAATTCTGTCAAGAGCTGCTGCCATAGCGTCTGTAGCGAATCCGTCTACCCATGTTCCGTCTGCTTCCTGATAGAAGTCAGGGTAAGCATCCTGCCAGAACTCAGGAAGGTAGTTTGTGTAAGGAGCTTCTGCATTGTAAAGACCGCCTGCTGCAAGAACGGGAGCCTTTCCGCCGTTAGCTTCTTTCATTGCAAGTAAGAATGCCTGATATTCTTCCCAGTTTTTAGGAAGTGTATCTTCTGTGTAACCTGCTTCTGTAGCCCATGCTGCGCTAACATATGTGATACATCCGTTACCACGTGCAGGATAGAATCCGTAGATACCCTTGCTGCCGTCAGCGCCCTTAACGAACCAACCGTCAATAACCTTTGCGGCTGCATCTGTAAGACGACCTGAGTTATATGTTTCAGATGCAAGGAATGCATCTGTCATGTTCCAGAGGTTACCCTGAGCTGCATATGAAGAGTAAAGGTTAGCAGGAAGAATAACAACATCTGCTAAGTTTGACTGATCTGTGAATGCGATACCAACCTGCTCTGCATATGAAGAGTGATCGGGACGTACCCATTCGATTTCGATGCCGAGTGCATCTGAGATAGCTGCGTAGAAATCTTCAGCGTAGTTGTCGCCTTCTTTGAAGATTGTTCCGTCCCACATAACCTTAATCTTTTCAGGCTTAACAACCTCTGCGGGAGCAACTTCTGTTTCGGTAGAAGTTTCTGTGCTTGTCACTGTAGATGTCTCTGTGCTTGTCTGTGTTGATGATCCTGAACCATCAGCGCTTGCACAGCCTACAAGTGAAAGAGCCATTGCGCCTGCAAGAACACAAGCTGCAATTTTGTTGAACTTTTTCATTTCTATTTTCCTCCTTTTTATTGTAAGCGTTTACATTTTTTCACGCCATTCAACATAGCCATTTTTGCTGGCAACTGTAGAATAACACAATTCCTTGTATTTACGCAAGTTCTAAATGATATTTTTTTTAATGTTTTTTACATTTTGTTAACATTTCACACATCAATTTACATATGCATTCTGTGATAAAGAAACTTTTTTGGTACTTTTGTATAAAAGCGCTTACACAATATTTTTAGTACTTTAGCCCTATATTGAAAACATTTACATTTCTTTTGTTTTTGTTCCCACGCTTCAAGATCCGTTATCATTGTTCTCTTTTCATTAATGAAACATTTGAGCCTTGGTATAGCAGAAGTTTTTTACAGTAAAAAAACCATACTCGGTCATTTTATGTTATTCTTTTATCATTAATACTAATGTAGGAGAAAACTCATTTGCATGAATGAACAACATCAAAACGAACTGCTGAAAGCAGTTGCCGAAGCCGATTTAGAAAAAACGAAACACTTTATTGAATACGGAATGACGGAACCCGGTGTTTTTGACGCTCATCACCGTTCTTTACTTCATAGTGCGGTCGAAAGCTTAAACCCCGAACTTGTCAGCTATTTAATAGATTATGTGGGGCTTTCTCCTCTTGAAGGCGACTGCGACGGAATAACGCCCTATGATATTGCCGTGCAGATTGGGGATGAACGACTTATTTCTGTTTTTAAAGAAAGAACAAATATTGCTCCCGAAGAAATAATTCACAATCCGGTTCGTTCCGGCTTTTTCCCGGATCCTTCCATAATCAGAGTGGACGAGGATTATTATATGGTCAATTCTTCATTTGTCTTCTTCCCCTGCATTCCGATTTCTCACTCAAAGGATCTTGTCAACTGGGAAATAGTAGGCTATGCGATTGACAATCCCGATTATATCGATATGTCCGGTTTCGATCCGGGGCGCGGATTTTGGGCACCTGATATTTCATATTCAAACGGAAAATATTATATTGCCGCCACGCTTCGTGAAAACGATTCACACACACCCGTCCGCCATCAGATGATAGTATCTTCCGATAAACCGGAAGGCCCTTATTCAAAACCTATATTCATTGAGGAAGACGGAATCGATCCTTCTTTGTTCCACGATGATGACGGACGCCATTATATGCTGCTCAACCGTGGTGTCAGAATTTTGGAACTTAACGACGACTGTTCAGAAGTTATAACTCCGGCCCGACTGCTGTATTACGGATGGAACAAACATGCAACCGAAGGACCTCACCTAATTAAAAAGGATGGTTATTACTACCTATTTATGGCGGAAGGCGGAACCGGCGACGGTCATATGATTTCCTGCGCACGTTCAAAAACTCTTGACGGTCCTTTTGTTCCCGCTCCTAACAATCCACTGCTCACAACAACGGATTCCGGGGCTTATCTGCAACGAACCGGTCATGGCAAACCCTTTCTGGCACATAACGGAAAGTGGTATATTGTTTTCCTTTGTTCTCGAAAGTGCGGAACTGATTACAGTCTTTTAGGACGTGAGACCGCGCTGTCTGAAATGACCTGGGAAAACGGTTGGCCTGTCATCAATAACGGCCAGGGAGCTCCGGCTGTGATAAAAAGTCCTTTTGGGGCTTCAAAAATGACGGATCGCATTCCGGAAAGCAAAGCATTCTTTGAATATAATGATATGCGTCTAACACGCCAGACCGAAATAAAATTCACATTGGCCGAGCATTTTGTTCTTACCGATGACGACAGTGCATATCCGCGGGGCGTTGTCTTCTATTACGACGATTACAGCTACTGTACCTTTGCAGTTGTCAAAATTCGCGGCCATTTAGAACTTCAGATTTGCGAAGCAGCACCCAAGCCGACTCTGGGCTGGAGAAAATTTGTCGATGACCAAATTGGTCAAACAATAGATTTGTATGTTCATACCGACAAACTTGACAAAAAGTTTGCTTTTGGTTTTGATGGGGAACGTCCAAAAACCGTTGCGATAATCCGGGATATGACGTACCTGACCGACGAAGGTGTTTCCACCGGCAAACGCTTCACCGGACCGTTATACGGAACTTTTTAAAACAAAAAGGGACTGGCAATAGATGTCAGCCCCTTTTTTCTCATATTCTACTTCATTCGGCAACTAATCGGTTATAATCTTTTCGCCTTCCTCACCGGATATAGATACATTAATAAGTTCGAGTTTATCAATGTTCTTGGCAAACAAGCCGCATTTTGTCATAGCGTCTACGCCATCCATCATTGCCGGAACACCTGCCTCCGGGTTATCGGTAAAGGAAATTTCCACATTCTCGAAGGTAACTTTTTTCACTTTCTTCTCAGGTAAACCATATATAAATGAGGCAGCTACGTGACAGTTTGTTGCTTTTATATCTTTGAAAAGGAAATTGCCCATTTCAGGAGTTCTCTCATCAACCGGAAGTACTTCCTTTGTCTGGACATATTCCGAATGACCGTCCGAGTCGCAGAAATAAAATTCATTTATAACAACCGGTGTCATTACATGATCCATGTCAATTCTGTTGAAAACCACATTGTCTACAACAGCATCTTTACCGCGTCCTCGACGGGTTTTTATTCTGAGGCCGCGATCCGTGCGCAAAAACTCACAATCTTCAACAAGAAGCTCTTTTACACCGCCTGCATTTTCGCTTCCGATTACAATCGCGCCGTGCCCGTCCTGCATGCGACACTTTCTGATGTTCAAATCCTTGGAAGGTGTTTTATATTTTGCACCCATATAGATTTTTCCTGACTTAATTGCAATGCAGTCATCCCCGACGCTGAAATATACACCGATTATATTCACGCGCTTGCAGGATTCAGGATTAAGTCCGTCGGTGTTCGGTGAAATCTTAGGGCTGATAATCTTAAGATCGTAGAAGCCTAAGTCCTTGCTGAAATAAGGATGAATATTCCAGGAAGGAGAATTTTTTACAGTAATTCCCTGAACATTAATATCATGACACTGATTTAAGAACAACATTCTCGGTCTTGTCGCAATTCTGATATTCTTGGGCTCGAACCACCAATTATCGACACTTGCATTTCCGTCAATTGTACCCTCACCCACGATTGAAACATTCTTAACTTTAACCGCCGTCAAAATGCCTGCGAACATAAGGCGGGGATCTCCTTCCCAAGTACCGAGAAAATACTCATCCCTGTCCATATTTGCAGGTACATTTGCAGGAAGAATCGGAAAACGCTCTCTGTCAGTAAATGCAGATAATACAGCGCCTTTCTTCAGTTCCAAGGTGATATGGCTTCGTAAAAACAAAGGATATATTTTGTATATACCCTCCGGCACAACCACGCGTCCATTCTTGGGACAGCATGAAATGGCAGCCTGAATAAATGCGGTATCATCCGATTCACCATCGCCTTTTGCACCGAATTGTTTAACATTGAGAGAAACACTTTCGTTTTCAGTGCGGAAGGATATTTCCTTTTTATACGAATCTTTTATCACGGTAACCACGTTATCGCTGCTCGGTTCGAGATCGTATATTGAAACCACCGTACGTTTTGTTTTTGTATAAGTATTACCGTTTACAAGCACCGTAACTTCTTCTTTTGATTCAAATTTATCTCCGTCGCAAATTTCGATAACCGCTTCACGTGCTGTCTTCATCAATAATTTCAGTTCCATATACGCCTCCGTATGGTGTTGTGTAAGTGCTTACATTTTGTTTTTTAGAATTGCCCCCTGTTGGGGGGCATATATGTAATGCGAACAATCAAATCCGGATTATTCGCCGATTGAGGATAAGAGGAAGGTATTTTTCATATAGAAACCTCCTTTCATTTTCCTTCAACGGCTATCTTATCATATTTCTGCGATTTGTCCAAATCTTTCTCTTCTGTTTCCAGGTTCCGCCCGCAAATCCCAGAAAAAATCGTAAAAATTCCGGTTCCGAAGTATTCTTGAAGTGAGCGCTAACCGCATTGTTGTCAGTAAATCCGAATTCCAAAAATACAGGCGAAAATTCTTCTTCAATAACATTCAGTTTTACCAGAAAAGTGTGGTCGTCTGTCCAGCTTCCCTGAGACAAAGTTCTCAAATTGGTAGCGGGAAAAACCGTTTCGGCAGGTTCTTCTTCACCGAAAGGAATAACATACGCGCCCTTTTCATTTTCAAGTTTAAGTACTTTTTCTTCAAAGTGCAGTGCTGCTTTCTTAAGTCCCATCGGATTATCTTCAAAAATCATTTCCACAGCAGCCTTATTTTTATCAAATGTAAGCATATTTCCCCTCTTGTCAATACAAATAGTCATAAAACGCATCATAAAGGTGGCTTAATCCGTCAGTAGTCTGAGTATCGGCCATACAAACAAAAATCATTTCCTTCTCGGGAAATATCAGCGCAAGCTGTCCTCCCATTCCGTACATGCAAAATCCCGGCTTTCTTGTGAGCCAGAAAAAATATCCATATCCGAATCCTTCATCAAGATTTCCCTGAAGCGATGTCGCAGTCTGAATTTTTGTTGCCTCGTTTATATACTCTTCTGAAAGCAGCTGTTCATTACTTACGCGCCCCTTGTTAAGAAGGAATTCCGAAACTTTCAGTAAGTCAGGAAGTGTACAGACCAGTCCCGAACCTGCATGACTTTTCCCACCCGGTTCCGTCATTATATAGCTTTCCTTCGAAAAACCAATTCGGTCAAAAACTCTTTCCCGCAAGAATTCCAATAATGATTTCCCGGTGATTTTTTCAACCAGTGCCCCCATAACAAGCGCCGCAGACGTATCATACGAAAAAACGCATCCTGCACGATGATCCGGTTTTTTTACAAAAAAAGTTTGCACCCAGTCGGAATCTTCAAAAATCCTGTATGTTGTTTTTGAATGGCAGCTTTGCATAGTCAGACAATCTTTAATTGTAAGTTCCTGCATCCGGGGATAAAATCCATCCTCCGGCTCATATTCCGGAAAAAAGCGGCACACTTTATCATCAAGACTGATTTTTCCGTCATCAACGAGAATTCCTATAGCGATACTTACAAAAGACTTTGAAACAGAATACATTCTGTGATTATAGTTTGGACCGAAGGGTTCTTTATACCATTCCTTTATAATTGTTCCCTTTTCCTCCAAAATAAATCCATGCAGATCAACTTTGCATTCGTTAATTTTATCGAGAAATTGCTGATATTTTGTCATTTTATTAAATCCAATTTTAATTTATATCTCTACGCCGTTCTTTCTAAGAAGTTCTCTGGCACTTACCACAGAATCAACACCTTCTTTATTCTTAACCGGTGCAAATTCATACTCACGCACAACTTCAAAAGGAAGACATGAACTTCCCATATGAATCATATCAAGAACAAGCTGCTCGAACTTGTAACCGTTCGGGCTCTCGGGTTTTACAAGATTTCCTTCTTCATCCACATATGGAATTTTCTTCTCAACAACATGGTAAGGAAGACTTTCCGAAACAATTGTTTCAAGTTCGCCAACGTTAAAAAGATAGTTCAGTATAACGCCGAAGTTGTATACACGCTCACCCTTTTCGTCCAATGTATCTCTAAGCTCGGGTGTCTGCTCGTAATATTCAATAATCGAAGGTTTTCCGTCTTCAAGACACATAACGCCAACTCTCTCATCAGGGTCGTTCTTTCTGACAACCTTCGCGCCTATTGTTTTGCCCTCAAGAATTGTTGCACCCACGAAAACGGGATCACAGATTCTTTGGCAGACATTATCCACCGCAAAAAGGTTCAGCCATTCTATACCGTTCTTTTTTACTTTATCAAGGACTCCGGAGCGCATCATAGAAAGGAACCAGCCACCATTTCCGTTCGGAGATACCGCAACCTTTCCTTTTTCTTCCAGAAATACCTTGCCGTTATAATCACATGCCGGTGCCATTTCCTGCTTAAAGAATGTGATGTATTCGGAAGGATATCCAAAATTTTTCTTTTCCCTGAAGAAATCTGTTGTAGATTCGTAATTCAAATCGCTTGTCATTACAAAAAGATGAATATATGTGCCCGTCGCATTTACAACATCCATAAGGTTGTTGATGAGACACTGAAAAATGTACAACTCTTTTGTAACACCGATATTGTACATTCCTTTAGGGTTGTCTGAGCCGAGTCGTGTGCCCATACCGCCTGCAAGAAGAACAGCGCCTACCTTACCGTCTCTGATAGCCCTAACGCCTTCTGCAGACAACTCGTCGCGTCTTGAATCGATTTCATCAAGGGTCATTGCCTTTAAGGGCGAAATAACGCCGCGTTCAAGTCCGCCTTTATGATCCTTAAGCTCTTCAAGCACCGAAAAATCCAGAGATTCGATCTGTTCGGTCAATTTTTGTTTTTCCTCTTCCGTTAAAACATTTTCAAAACGTAACAGCTGAGGCTGACTATACTTTTCAATTATTTCATTAACTTTCATAGATTACTCCTGCACCTTGTAATAATCATAGTAAATTGCTTTTGCCATTTTTTCGGCAGTTTCAGGACTGTCTATTGCTTCCAGAATTTTAAGTGCGAAAGGAATGGCGCAACCTGCGGAACGACCGGTAATAATATTGCCGTCCCACTCAACTTCGGCACCGGTATAGGTTGCATCAAAAAGATCCGCTTCCATGCCCGGGAAGCATGTAGCCTTTTTTCCGTTAAGAAGTCCCAAGCGTCCCAATATGGTCGGCGCCGCACATATTGCACATACATATTTTCCTTTTTCGTTAAATTTTTTCACCTTGCGCATGAGCGGTTCGCATTTTTCAAGATTCCGATATCCGCTTCCGCCGGGAAGAATAATCATTTCGAGATTATCAATATGAATCTCATCAATGCAGAAATCTGTTTTAACCATAGCACCATGTGCCCCCATAACATGATGACTGTGTCCTACAGATACCGTTAATACATTATGTCCGGCTCTTTTTAACAAATCCACCGGAGTCAATGCCTCCATTTCTTCAAAACCTTCTCCAAAAAAAACACCAATTTGCATCGCTTACCCCCTTGTTTTTAAAATATAAACGGTTCGGCACATATGCCGTTTTTACCGAATAATGTTACGTCGGAATAGTTGGTCCATAAATATCTTACATAGACCGGTTCATCCACATTTTGCGAAGACAGTATTACTTTGTTTCCGTCAACAACTGCTTTCGCCGGGACAAACTCACCGGGAACCCCATCATTATCCTCTGCTATTTCAAATCCTAAAATTTCGTTGCCACGGACCACAAGCCCGTCCTCAGCATTATCAAAATGAACTGTTATTTTTCCGTCACCGGCGATAATGCAGTCTGCCATGGGACCGTTCGCTTCTTCTTTTGTTGCACCGTTATATACAAGCCACATTGCCTGCAGGAACAACCTATGCGCCACCTGCTTTTTATCATGAGGATGAATTTCGTTAAATTCTCCGAGATCTGTACAGACAGCCAGCCCAACTTTGTTTACTTCCTTCTGAACCTTTCTTTGGTTCATACGGATTACAGGCCAGTTTTTGAAATCAGGGTCCTGAACATATCTGTGCATTGGGAGAGAAACTGCCAAGAATGGAAATTCTTCTTTATTATCTTCTCTCCATCTCCAAATCATTTTTGAAAGGAGTCTGTCGTATATTTCCGGTCTGTGATCGTCGCTTTCGCCCTGGTAATAGATAACGCCTGCTATTGTATATTTGTTGACTTTCTTGGTCATCGTATTGTAGAGCCCTGCAGGACGCATCGGATTGCAGTCATTTATAGGCCCCGGATACTGTGAATCCCCTAATTTAGCAATCACCTCATCCCATGAGACGTTCGGATTCTCCGTATACATTTTGGCACATTCCGGCTCCCACCAGGCTCTGAATTTCAGGTAATTCTTATATTCTTTCTCCTGCTCTTCGAATGATCTTCCCGCAGTATTTTTATCATATTCTTCAAAATACACTTTTAAAACATCATCACCGCGAAGATCTTCTTCCCGCATCCACGCGCTGGCACTTGTCCCGCCCCAGTTACATCCGATTACACCAACGGTTACACCAAGCTTCTCAGATAACTCTTTTGCAAAAATATATCCGACCGCTGACCATCTCGCTTTTGTTTCTTCGTCAAATGTCTCCCAATGTGCCTCTGAAACAAGATGAGTAAATTCGTCGGATTCGTATTCATATTTAGGGGTGTAGTAAAATCTTACATTCGGGCTGTCCTTTTCCATCATCTCGCGCCCACCGGTACAATTTTGAAGCTCGTACTCCATATTTGACTGTCCGCCGGCTATCCACACCTCGCCAATAGCAATATTGTTAAATTCTGTTTTAATTTCTTCGCATTTTATCAGCAGTCTTTTGCCCGTTGCTTCGGACATGGGGTTCAAATATAAGTCCCACTTTTCGTTTTCAACAACACACTCGGCCTTGTTATCGTCAATCTCCGCCGTAACTGTGCTGCCGTTGTCTCCCTCGCCCCAAATATGTATTTTTTTACCTCTTTGAAGCACACAACTGTCAGTAAAAATGTGGGCTATACTAAAATCTGCCATTTTCGCAAATGTCCTTAATCATATATTTCAATCGTCAAAACAATTGTCACAAAATATAAAATATTATACCTAATTTTGCTCAATTTTTCAATTCTGCAAGCGGTTTTGCTTGACGATATACGTTCTTCTTTTCATAATTGAAATATAGTTTACCGTAAAGGACAAAAGCAATGGAAATAGAACGCAAATTTTTAATTGATGAATCGCAATTCGATTATTCTTCATATCCTTGTAAAGAACTTATTCAAGGATATCTTTCAACATCCCCCGTTGTCCGCGTACGCCGCGAAGGTGATGAGTATTATCTTACATACAAGGGTTCCGGAATGCTGATGCGTGAAGAATATAATCTCCCCCTTACTAAAGAGGCTTTTGAACATCTTGTGGAGAAATCCGATGGAATTGTTATCAGAAAGACCAGATATCTTATTCCCTTGGAGCCTTACACAATCGAACTTGATGTATTCCACGATTCCCTCGCCCCTTTGGTTATGTCCGAGGTTGAATTTCCTTCCCTTGAGGAGGCCAATTCCTTTACCCCTCCAATATGGTTTTCCAAGGAAGTAACCAACGATCCCAAATATCATAATTCAAATATGTCAAAGGGAATCAAATAATCAAACCAAATGCAGTTGTTCAGCTGAGAACAAAACCACCCGGGAAGCAATCCGAATGTTCATTCCTTCTGAGTGAAACATCCGATTACATCTCGGGTGATTTTTATATTCTGCACAAAAATTTACTGCACTTTATTCTTTCATGGGTATTCAAAATGATCTTCCATAAACAAATGTAATATGACGAATTTCCTCCGCAAGAGAATCATCAAAGGAATCCGCCTGCATTCTCCAATTCCAGTTGTAACCAAGAGTTGACGGAGTATTTATTCTTGCTGAATTATCAATATTTAAATAATCCTGCATCATTATAATACAAGTGTCCGATACCGAGCTCATTGCCGTACGAATCATTGTCATTGCTGCTGTATCAACAAATTCATTACCGGTATAATCGTCGAAGAACTCTTTCGAAGCCCGCTCCTCTTCGCTAATACGTTTGTACCATCCGCGTGAGGTTTCATTGTCATGAGTTCCTGTGTAAATAACCGTATTTGCTGTAATATTATGAGGCAGGTACTCGCTTGCAGGATCTCCGCCAAAGGCAAAATGAAGAACTTTCATTCCGGGGTAGCCCGTTGTTTTTACCAGGTCTCTGACAGAATCCGTAAGGAATCCCAAATCCTCGGCAATAATCTTTTTCTCGCCGAGTCTTTCGCGTATTGCGTCGAAAAGCTTAATTCCGGGGCCGGGGCGCCATGTTCCGTGTTCAGCTGTGGCATCACCGTAGGGAATCGCATAATACTCATCAAATCCACGGAAATGATCGATACGAACAACATCGTACAAATCGAAACAATAACCTATTCTCTTAACCCACCAGTCGAAACCGGTTTTTTCATGATAAGACCATTCATATATAGGATTGCCCCAAAGCTGTCCTGTAATTGCAAAACAATCGGGCGGGCATCCTGCCACGCAATTCGGAAGATTTTCATTATTCAAATCAAATAATTCAGGGTTTGCCCATGCATCTGACGAATCGAATGCGACATAAATCGGAATATCACCGACAATTTCAATTCCTGCCTGATTTGCGTAGAACTTAAGTGCTTTCCACTGTTTAGCAAAATAGTACTGTTGAAATCTGTAGAAATCCATCTCATCAGCATACTTTTCGCTGTACTTTGCTACTGCTTCGGGAGTACGAACACGGATATCCTTATCCCATTCAATCCAGGACTTCCCGCCAAAACCGTTCTTTACTGCCATAAAAAGAGCATAATCATCAAGCCAATATGAATTATCATTAACAAACTCAACGAAATTACTGTTGTTTCTGATATTGCTGTTTCTGTATGCCCGCCTGAGCAAGTCAAATCGCATGTAGTACAGCTTTTCGTAATCAATATAGCCATGGTCAGTGCTGGCATCAAAATTCCAACAATCTTCTTCGCTTATAAAGCCTTCCTTAACAAACTCATCAACATTTATAAAATATGGATTCCCCGCAAATGTCGAGAATGACTGATAAGGTGAATCCCCGTAGCCTGTGGGGCCAAGGGGAAGAATCTGCCAAAACTTCTGGTTGGCCTTCTTCAGAAAATCAACAAATCTGTACGCCTCTGAAGTGAATCCGCCAATTCCGTACTTGCCGGGCAATGAAAAAATAGGTAATAAAATTCCGCTCGAACGCATAAAAATCTCCTAATCTTTATAAAAGAACATAATCAAGTTATTCTAACATTTTATTTTGTAAGATGCCATATATCTCTGTTATAATCGGCAATTGTTCTGTCAGAAGAAAAATAACCTGCTTTAGCGATATTTACAAGCATCATCTTCTTCCATTTTGTGCGGTGCTCATAATCCGCAATTGCCTGATCCTTAACTTTAATATAATCTTCAAAGTCGAGCAAAGTCATAAACCAGTCTTTGTTTATAAGTTCGTCATGAAGTCTTTCAAGATTTACTCTGAGACCTGCTTTGATGCACTTTTCATTTACTATAAAATCAACAGCCTCTCGGATATTCTTTGATTTTGCATAGTAATCCTTTGCCACATAATCAGCCTTTGCATAGTGTTCTATTACGGCATCGGCCTTCTCACCGAATATATAAATATTGTCATCACCCACAAGTTCGTTGATTTCCACATTAGCGCCATCGCTTGTACCGAGTGTAACTGCACCGTTAAGCATAAATTTCATATTGCCGGTACCGCTTGCTTCCTTTGAAGCAAGTGAAATCTGTTCAGAAATATCACATGCGGGAATAAGTTTTTCCGCATAGCTTACATTGTAGTTTTCAACCATAACAATCTGCATATATTTGTTTACTTCCGGATCGTTGTTGATAATATCCTGAAGTACAAGAAGAAGGTGAATGATATCCTGTGCTATTACGTATGCAGGAGCCGCTTTTGCGCCAAAAATATATGTTATCGGGGTTGAAGGCTTTTTTCCTCTCTTAATTTCAAGGTATTTATGGATAATATAGAGAGCATTCATCTGCTGACGCTTGTACTCATGCATTCTCTTTACCTGAATATCAAAAATTGAATGAGGATTTACGATGATTCCCTCTTTTTCCCTCAAATACTCGCAAAGATCCTTCTTGCAGTCCTGCTTTATTTCAGCGATACGGTCAAGAACCATTTCGTTGTCGACATAATCCATAAGCCTTTCAAGCTGGCTTGCGTCCTTCTTATATGAGTTCCCTATAATCTCGGAAAGATAATCGGCAAGTCTGTGATTTGCAGAAAGAAGCCATCTTCTGAATGTAATTCCGTTTGTTTTATTGTTAAACTTTTCGGGATATATTTTGTAGAATTCGTTAAGTTCAGTATTCTTCAAAATATCTGTATGAATTGCCGCAACGCCGTTAACAGAATATCCGTAGTGAATATCGATACGAGCCATGTGGACTATGTTGTTTTCGTCAATAATCTGAACAGCTTCCGACTCGTATTTATCACGAACCTTTTTATCAAGTTCTTTAATTATAGGAACAAGCTGTGGAGCAACTTTTTCAATGTATTCCAGAGGCCATTTTTCCAGAGCCTCAGCCAAAATTGTGTGATTTGTGTATGCACAGGTCTTCGCTACCACTTCGATAGCCTCATCCATTGTAAATGCTTTATCATTAACAAGGATTCTGATTAACTCGGGAATAATCATTGTAGGATGAGTATCATTAATCTGTATTGCGCAGAAATCGTACATTCTTCTTAAATCGCACTGATTTTCCTTAAGTTCCTTAAGAATAAGCTGTGCCGCGTTGGCTACCATAAAATACTGCTGGTAGATTCTTAATAGGTTTCCGGCCTCGTCGGAGTCATCCGGATAAAGAAATAACGTAAGATTTTTCTCAATCTGAGTTTTGTCAAAAGTGATACCGTTTTCAACCAGTGACTCATCCACGCTCTCGATATCAAAAAGATGGAGCTTATTTATTCCGTTTCTGTAACCGACAATATCAATATCGTAAAGATGTGATTTAACAGTCATATCTCCGAAATTCACCGGAAATGTTATTCCTGTATCTATAAGCCAGGATTTATTTTCAATCCAGTCATTTTTTTCGGTATACTGAAGTTTATTTTTAAATACCTGTTTAAAAAGACCAAAATGATAATTAAGTCCGATTCCGTCGCCCTTTAAGCCAAGGGTTGCAATCGAGTCAAGGAAACATGCAGCAAGGCGTCCAAGACCGCCGTTTCCGAGGCTGGGTTCAGGCTCATACTCTTCAATTTCCGCAAGGGATTTGCCGTTTTCCGCCAGTATTTCGCTGATTTTATCATAAAGTCCAAGATTAATCAGGTTATTTGAAAGAAGCTTACCGATAAGAAATTCCGCCGAAATGTAATATACCTTTTTTTCACCGTCGATTCTTTCGGAAAGATCGGCCATTTCCTTTGTAAGTTTAATCAAAATATAATATATTTCTCTGTTATCGCAGTCTTTAAGGGACTTTCCATAGTATTCACTTGCTCTGGCTTCAAGCTCATTTTTCATATTAAGAAGCATCACTTCTTTTTGCATATCTGCTCGTAATGACATTTGTTTTCCTCCTAAAACGTATCAACAAACCCGAAAATGAACTATTTGTTCTCCGCTATATCCGAATTTTCTTCTGCTTTTTGTTCTTCATCAGCATTCGGTTTCTTTAATATATAATCCTTTACTATGCACTGACAAATGGCTGCAAAAGGAATTGAAAGCAAAATACCTATTGTACCGAAAATACGTCCACCCAGAATGATGGTTAGCAAAATAAGCAACGAAGAAACACCCAGCGTATCGCCAAAGAACTTCGGTTTCAAAATATAGCCGTCAATGCTCTGAATGATCAGGGTAAATATAAGGAACCAGAGAACATACCAGGGATTGATTAAAAGAAGCGCGATACTGCCAATCAAAGCGCCTACAATAGGACCGAATGTCGGTGCCAAATTACTGATTCCCACAATAACAGAAATCAAACCAATATACGGCATGCCGAGAATAGCCATAAAAATAGCATTTGCCGTGCCAACAATCAAAGATTCCAGCAAACTACATGCAAGATATTTTAACAAAATCTTGTCACACTTAACGCAAAAATCGATAAAAGAGGAATATCTCTTTCGCAAACAGTAATTAAGAACAGCTTTCAAAATACCTTGTACTCTTACTTTATCAAGCATAAAGTAAATTGCAATTATGAAGCCAAGAACAAAAGCTACAACACCATTACCAAAGCCAAACGACGTCTGAATAATACTCTGCATATCCTCGGTTTCAATCTGCGTTAATTTTCCGGCAACGGTATTAAGAAAGTCCTTAACCGAATCCATAGGAAGTTTATTTCCCATAAAAGTAATTTCGGTAAGCCTTCCCTCCATATTTTTCCAAGCATTCGTAACAATATTGCCGATTGCTCTGGCGCTGTCAATCAATGGCGGAATAGCTGCCACCAAAAGAAGTATAAATATAAGAAGAACAAAAACTGTAGCGAATGTAACCGAAACATTTCGTGCCAAAGAAGGATGCTTTGATTTCTTAAATATGGTTCTTTCAAAAAATCTGGCGACCGGATCGATAATGTAAGCAATAATAGCAGCAATAAATACAGGGGAAAACACCTTCCAAAGCCCCTGTAAAAAAGAAACAATATATGAAAAGTTGTAAAGAACGAACAACAAAACAACAGCTGAGCATGCCGCAAACGTCAGCTGAAACCATTTTTCTTCTTTCCACTTATTGAACCATTTCATCTTATTCACTCCCCTATAATCCAGAAATAAAGACAGAATATAGTATATCCAAGAGTATAAAAAAAAGCAAAAAAACTTCAAGCACAGCAAATATACATCTGCGTCGGCTTATTCAGGAAAAAGTCGAATCAGAAGGCCTGCACTCCAACCATCACTCATTTGATTGAGTTTCTGCCTACTTGTGGTGATATTGTAATTTACTCTTGACAGGAATTCTTTACATATCAGTCTTTTAATACTTATTATTTGTATCTGTTTAGTATTTTCGAGAGATAATAGTCATACTGTTTCTTTACATTTTGATTACATGACAGTTCAGTTTCGTCGTTCTCGTTAATGACCTTTGCTGCAACATTGCAATCTTCAAATCGTTTTAACGCTTCTGCAGCTCTTTCATATTCTACATCACGAAGAATTTCCACGTAGCTTGAGCTATCAAGCTTATCTATCAAATTCTTTGAATCTTTCAGTGACTGACCTGTTATGTCGTATACCACTTTAATTGCCTGAACCTTATTACCGTTATGGTTGGTGACAACAACGTTATACAAACCTTTATGCATTTTCTCTACATTATTCGGAGCCGGTGAGTTTTCACCGCATAGATTTTTCTCTACCACGCCCCCTGCTTTCCTTAATTTATTAACAATAATATCCGCTTCCTCTGAATTGATATCTTCAGCGACAATGCCGGGATGTCTCGGACTAACCTTCTCGACGAACTCTTTTGATTCTTTTAGTCCGTAGCCCATGATTTCGCGAACAACTTTTATCATTTCCATTTTATTCGCGCCGCAATCTTTCAATACAACAGAATAAGTTTTAGTTTCTACTATCCCCGAAATAACTTCGCTTTCTGCAGTGATTCCATCCTTCTCATCAATATCTTTCATATAATTGTCAAGCATATTAATGAGCTCATGTTCTACAAATAAGTTTTCCTCGTAGCAGGCTGCCGTCACTGTACAATGGTCGTTAATCTTTTTACCATACAAAAGAATAGTATACAGATCGTCTAAGTTCTTGAAGAACGCATATCCGTGCGGACCTTCGCAGAATCGATCAAGATTTTCAAATTCTGTTCCCTTGATTGCGCGTCTAATATAAGTACTCTTATAAACTTTAAAAGATACCTTGATATCACGAAGCATTTTTCTCAAATTCATATCTTCTTCGATAGTCATTCCTCTGACTGCAACCAGCGCCATACCCTTGCTATCTTTTATGAATTCATGGATTTCATCTACAGTTCCATTGACCGCTTCAGTTCTTTGAGATTTTGAAGCCACATCATCAATTTTTCTTATTTCTTCTTGCTTCACAATTTCTGTTATCTTCTTGAGCTCTGCTTGTCTTTCAAACTCTGCTTTCTTCCTAAGTTCTGCTTGTTTTTCAAGCTCTGCTTTTTTTCTAATTTCTTCCTGTTTTGCAAGTTCTTTTTTCTTTCCAAAACCGAACAATCCCATTTTCCACCTCACCACTTATTTATACCAATCGAGAATTTTTTCTCGCACGATATATCCAGCTGCTCATTTATTATATTCATAAAAGCCGAACTCTTCCAGCATCTTTGTCAGTTCGTTTTGACTATTCTCGACCAAATTCGATTATAACCTTTTATGATATTTCCTATGAAAACTGCTGCAATGATACTTCCTTCTCGCACTCCAAGAAATTTACCAAATGCAATAAAACATATTGTCGCAGAAACAAGAATGTAGAAAACATCGAAAAAGATTTTAATATTCTCATATTTTTTCCCGGTTACCGTGCTAATAGCTCTATTCATAGCTTCGCCCGGTAGCATTGCCACTCCGCCTTTGAACTGGAGCCATATCCCAAAGCCTAGAATAAAACAGCTGATAATCATGAACAAAAACTGTATTGCATACGTATCGGCACGCAGTCCATCTATAAGACTACACGAAAAATTTGTGAGATACCCATAGACAAAAGCTAAAACGGTCTGGATAACAATCTCAACGGGTTTGCATTTCGAACGCAACAATGCCACCTGTATACTTATCCGAATCACACTCCAAAGATTAAGCCATCCGCCAAAAGAAAGAAACGGACTAAGCAAAGAAACCGAGTACGGAACTGAAGCAACCGGCGATGTACCCAGACCGGCTTTTGTAGAGAAAGCTACTCCGAGAGAGGCAATAAACAGTCCTATAAGAAAAAGAAAATATCTAAAAACTACATTTGCTACTTTCTTGCTCAAAATAACCTCCGATCTGTCTCATAAATAATTGCTGCTGATTCTTACACCAGCATCTCGTTTTGCAAGGGCATAAGCAATCCTGAGCTCTTTATTCAAAAATAAATCAGGATTATTTAACGCTGTAATGAACTCAGAAATATCTCGTCCGAAATCATTCTTCTTATATCGAAATCCTGCCCCCATTAATGCCATTCCAAATATTAACTACTTTCTCTGTCTTGGATCAATCTATTTTCTATATCAAAAAGTACATGCCATTTATAAAATTTATCCGTTCATAAAATATATTACATCATAATTATATAAGATATTACTTTAAAAAAACATACTCTCTAAACTGTTGAATAATAAAAAAGCCGTATTCTACCAACCGCTATATCGTGACATAATCTCGCCACGACTCTCGAAAAATAGCTCGTATTCTCTTTATATTCTTTTTCATAAGCCACACTACTTCATTTTTATCTTTTTTCGATAAAGTTCCTCTTTTCCTTTTTTGAGGTCTTGCAGCATTCTTTCTGCAGTTTTCACGAATGTCTGCGCGCTAGGCTCCGACCTTTTGATTAATATAAGAGCTTCTAAAAAATTCTCGCTCGGCTGCGTATCCCTCAAAAGGCTGAATAGTGTTTCGAACTCGTCTGCGGATTGAACTCTCTCTT
Organism: Lachnospiraceae bacterium; assembly: GCA_045600725.1. Classification (GTDB taxonomy): domain Bacteria; phylum Bacillota; class Clostridia; order Lachnospirales; family Lachnospiraceae; genus UBA1258. The sequence goes on along the minus strand of JAZRYK010000016.1, from coordinate 13,892 downwards.
CCAAGATATCCATGCACAACATCGATAACAGCTGATTCAACATCGGCGAAAGTCTTTCTACTTGTGCCATAAGCTAGCATCTCCTTTTCTGTGTTCAGTATAATATCAAGTACGGCTATATCTTCTACGATTTCATTGGTTCCGTCATAAGTTGTAATTTCGGTCTTTGCACGTACAACCCGGTTTACAACGTAATTGCCCTCCCCACCACCGATATAATACAATTTCTCTTGCCAAACGCATCCATCATTTAAAACAACTATCGACTTTCCGCTCGGCATTTCAAAAAAGTCCCATGTCGCTGAACTCTTATATTCAAATAAGACATCACACTTATCTATACACATACACACCTATCCTGCTAATATAAATTTTAGTATTAAAACAGAATTATTCCACATTAATAACTTCTAATGGCTTTCCTAATGTTTCAAAATCGATATTATCTCTTATACCGACATAACGATCTGGCGCATCGGTAAAACACCTATATCCCTCTTGGACTTCAAAATCCTCGCATATAACGGTTCCTTTTTCACATACAAGCTTTATCTTCGTTCCGAAATCTTCTTTTTCTTTTCCAATGCATATTATTTTGCTGTTTCCAGATATTTCAATTATTTCAATTATTTTTGCCATACCGTTCCTCCTCACTTTTGGATTTGTCTCCTCTTATTTTTCTTAGTTTGTTTTCAAGTAGTCCTACTGGCACTCCTGCTAATATAGAAAAAATAAACACAGTTGCTCGAAATATCAGGTTATATTTATTTCAAAAAATAGAAACACATTGGCATATGCCTTCTCAATTATTTATAGTACTTTTCATACCATCTTTCTTTTCGCACATACCAATGTTTGCCGGTTTCAGTCTTTTCTAGAATAAAACAGCAATGGCCATCGATTATTTTACAATGTGCGTCATCGCTACTCTTGTTAGGACAGTCGTAATTTATCAAAGAACATATATTATCTTTCTCTTGCATGATTTATCTCCATAAACTAAAAAGTAACCTAGATTTTTATTATCTAAGTTACTTTTAACATTTTGAGAGTACGAATTATCGGTCAATTATAAAAAAGACCTGTAAAAGTATAAAAAAGTAGCTAAACAGTAGGTAACACCTACTACCTTTGGTGTCAAACACACAAATCGGCTAGCTACTTTTAAAGCAATACCTCAAAACAATCAATGTCTTTCTTCGAGCATTTTTCTATCACAAATCAATATGAAATCCATTCGGACCATATATTTCCCCTCGAATATGATAGCCATCCTCACATTCCGTAAGTTTCAAATGATAATCATCTATTGTATTAACATCTATGATTCCATCAACGAATATTCTTTTGTTATCGCTCGCTGCATACAAACTACTAAGCATATAAAGCAACAAGACAATTTCTTCATCATGTTCCGAACAATCATTAAAGAATTTATATCGAATATAGTCGTATAGTGTTTCATGATCATATTCAGTCAAGGGGTTCGCACCATACTTAAAAAACAGCTTAATTATCTCTGTTCTCTTTGCTATTATTTCTTCAACATGTTCTTCGTAATCATATGCATCAAAGCAATATTGTAATTCCCATAAGGCATAATCATTTTCGTCGCTGATATAATTTGGATCTGCCCCATATTTAAATAAAAGTTCAACCGCCTCTACATTATTATCTTCTTGCGCTTTAAACAAATACGTTGTTGGGTGTCCATATGCATCTAATATCGTAGTATTAAGGTTTTTTATTTTTGTTATTATTGCTTCAGCTCTATCACGATCAAAATATTGTTTTTCAAACAATCCCATCAGTTCATAATTTCCGGCAGGATAGTTGTAATTCATAATTTCCTCCATAAAAAAGCTTACATTAATTACCCTATAATCTATTTTCTATTTCATATTTTCAAGAAATGCTACCGTTTCTTTCTTCATCTCTTCCACAACTTCACTTGGTCCTACTACTCTGACATCCTTCCCTACCCTGATTAATAAATTAGATTAACTTTCCCATAAATAAATCTGAATATATTGCTTCTCCCTCTTCATTAAACACTGCAACTCCAATTGAAGTTTTTACAACAATACCCTCCGAACATTCTTTTATTTCCAACACGTCAAATTCATCGGAATACTGTTTGAAAAAATCCAGCATTTTTTCATTCATTTGCAAGTCCTCTCTGCGCTGAGGCGCTACATCATTATATCTCATTTGATTCTGCAGTTATGGAAGACGCCATAAAAAAAGTATCATATATCCTAATGCCCCATCACTTCGCCTTCAAAGTTATTAAACGAACACGATAATCTTTTCAATTCATATACTCAATATGCATTACGACTAATCCATTTAGTTGTGATGTTTCACAAACTCCTTTGAAGTGAAGCATTACTTCGTTCGCCGCCTCACAGTAACAGGCCTTTACCCATGCTATTTGATTATCTATATCTCCTAATGTTTTCTTATTGAGCCTTACATAGATAAGCTGTCTCTTTTCACGCAATTTTTTCCTAAGATAATCAATGCAATCGTCTTCGGATGAGACATATCCTCCTACCAAATACACATAATTGTAATCAAATGAGTCGCATTTCCATATCAAATCTTTTCCGGCCCATGATACCTCCCGATCCATGATCGTATCGCTTACATTAAAGAAATCACGCCGTAACAAATCATCAGTATCATGCGTTTCACACATATCCAGTGTTACATCAAGATGAAATGCTTTGTCATTAAGCATAACAAGATTCCATGCACGTTTCGTTCTTTTAGGATTATTAATAACTCCAGATACGACAAAAGATCTTAGCCCCAGAATCTCAAGCAACAATTTCGTAAGTTTTGCTACGCCTTCGCATACTCCACTTTTCTCAAGCAAAGGACCATATATTGAAAATGGTTCAAAACGATTTCCGGCATCACCAAATGTAGAATCATACACAACGTTTTTGCAAATATAGTCATGAACAAATAACTCCTTATCAAAGTCAGTTTGCATATACACTGATTCATTTGCCGACAATATATCTTTTATTGCATTAAGTACATTCACTCGCCGGTTATGTGCCACCAGTGCATTTGAGAATGTAAATGGAACGGTGATGTCCATATGATCATCCGAAACAATATCCCACATAGTGTATTCATTGATATCGATTATTGCAGGATTATCATATAAAACAAAATGAAGAATTTTACCTATTTCCTCGTCCGTAAAAGAAATAGGAGTATGAAAGTAAATATGGTACTGACATTCACAAATTGCCTCAAGGAGCTTTTCATACATTTCCTTCTCGGCATCATTTAATAAAGAATAATATCCTCGCCATTCAATCGGAGTAAGTAAATCTTCCCACTTATTTAATTTACTAAGTCGTCTTACTAACCCTTCATTTTTTACAGCAATCATCTGTCTCCTCGAGAATTATCTTATTTTTTCCGGTGCTCTGGCCCCGCCAAAATGTCTTTTTTCAGCAAGTTGTTTTTCTTTGATATCATCATAAGCATCTAAATGCTCGGCAGCATAATTGTCCATCATGTCAATGTATTTTGATATTGCTATTGTTTCATCATTATTCATTGGCCCATCACAATTAAGAAAAGCTCCACCCATGATTTTGTATATTTCAAGTAGAACCGTATAGAAATGAATATCTTCGCCCCTATCGCCTAGCTGGTTCTCCATATCGACAAGTATTTTCAATATCATCTGCTCTGTTTTTTCAAACTCTGTACTGTATATTTCTTCCTGAATAATTCTGGTTCGCATCTGCTCTGGTGTCATATAGTACTCAAGGTAATCGTCTAAAAATTCCGCTTCCTCGTTTGTGATAAATCCGTCGGCACAGGAAAGATACAAAAGATAATCTCTCATCTCTTCATAAAACAGTTCGGGCAATGTCATTTTTCCGTCACCCGAAGGAGAAGGAGCATCCAACTCAACATTTCTTCCAAAACCATCAAGAATATCACAAAAACTATCAAATGACTTTTTTACTTCGTGATTAATATTTCCCATATAATTTGTCCTCCTGCTATTCAATCATAAATACATCAATGTAGATATTTAATGCACAGTAAGATTGTTCCTCTTCCGTGTAAAATCTAACCGTCTTAATCTTTCCGAAGATTCTTTTTCCGGCATCCATAAGTCTTGCTATTATTTCATTATTATTTCTCGGAATATATCCAATCTTTTTTCCATCTAATGTCTTTACTAATACTGCCAATTCGTCATGTTCGTTCTGTAGTTCTCTAAGCAACTTAAGTTCTTGGTTTTGTTCAAGTTTTTCTGCAACTTTTTTTATTCCTCGAACATACTGCAGCCCGGCCACATTAGTTGTAGTAAGAAAAATCTCTTGCGAAAAAGGTTTAGTCAGATTAAGAGCCGAAACATCCAACGGGTGGTTCTTATTTATTACAGCCAAATCATGCATCTGAATTTTTGCCATAATGTTCACCTTCCTTTATTCCCAGAATTCTACCGTTTTTTTCTTTTTTGCTGTTTTCTTTTTAGGCTTCCCTTTTGATTTTGCGTTATCCTCAGAATACTTCTTTTCATCTTCGTTTTCCTGCCTGTTTATCAGTGCCGATTCATCTGTCATTATTGCTCCTTCATTAGTAGCCTTTTCAAAGGACTTCTTTTTCTTCGTTGCCTCATCCGGATTTAATAGTTCTTTCTTAAGTTCTTCATATACTATTTGAAGTTCAGAAACGATCTCTTCATATTTTCCGATGATTTCGTGAAGTTCATTTTGCTTTTCAGAAAGAGCTGTCGGATTCTTCAAAATATCTTTTGCTGAGTACGGAAAAGAAGCTTTTATTGCACTAATTTCCCTTTCAACGCTGTGAAGTTTTTTTATTAGTTTTTCTTTTAATTCATTAAGTTGGCTTATATCATTTGAAACAGTTCCATTTCCCTGAATTTTTTCCTCTTCCATTATTTCCGCATATATTTCTTCGAGTTTTTCAAGGTCACCATTTTTGTAAGCTTTCTGTGTTTCAAAGAAAAGTTCTTTCTCTCGTTCGGTAATATTAGGATTAATATCAGGGTGCAACTTCTTTACAATTCGACGGTATAACTCCTTAAGTTTCTGAGAAAAAGACATCTTTTTGTATTCGGAGTCTTTAGCAGCACCTGAAGACTGTTCTTTTTTTTCTTCTTTTTCTCCGTAATCTCCTGACTGATTTTCTTCACTGTGTGCCTTTTCGTTTTTATCAGCTTCATCCTTCTCGCTTCGTTCGTATTTCTCGTAATTTTGTTGCCACTGCTTTTGTCTTGATTCTTCTTCTGATTTTTCTTTCTCAGCTTCTTCGTAAGCTTCGTCAACTTTTTTACGATATTCTGAATACTCTTTCTCAACCTTCTTCTCAACAGTCTTTTCAGAGATTTTTTCGCGTCTGTTAAGCGCTGCCTGGATAATTGATATTCTGAACTTAAGTTCCGCAGCCGTTAGCTCAAGCATTCGAATCTGCACTTCAATTTTGCCAATCTTTTCATAATATTCAGCTTTAAGTTTCGGGCAGACATTGAACTCTAAATCTTCCTTTTCCTGAAGAAGAACCGATATTTTATTTTTTATTTCTGCAATCTCTTTTTTTAATTCAGAAATCACATCAACGAAAATAAGTTTGTTCATTACATTCCTTTACATTTCAGCAAGGCGTCCGGTTCGTTTTCCGGTCTTTGCAAGAATAAGTGCATCGTCATAACTGCAGTTGTTCTCATGTGCAAACTGTATAATTGCGCGATTTAGATATGGATAATCTTTCGCATACACATATCCCATTTTGGCTTCATGCCATGCTCTGTGATACAACATCTGTAACTTCTTTTCGTCAACATCAAATAGTCCCATACATGTTCTCAATAAATGTTTTTGTCCTTTATTTTTACTGTTATATAGATTTGCTTATCCTTGCTTATGATAATATACCCCAGGCTGTCCGAAATATTACCCTTTTAAAAAAAGTGTGGCGAGATAGTAAATAAACAATATTATTTTGATATTTTATAAATGTTTCTAACTAAATCAGCAAGTCCGTTTCTTTCCCATTCATTTGGAAATGCATAATACTCCAGTGTTTCCGGGATTAATCTATTGATTTTTCTTAATGCTTTTTCAACTTCTTTTTCCTCTTCTGTAGAAGCAGGTTTAAAATTATCTATAATAAATTGTTCTATCTCTTCTTTTGTAAACCAATATATCGGATAAACACTTTTGTTCTGGGGCCGATTCATTTCATAAATCTGTCGAGGTGCAAACGAATAAAGAAATTCTTCATCGATATTGTCACCGTTTTGTTCTTCCTTCTCATTTATCTCGTGTTCATTTCCTTGAATATCGTTTATGTAGCCCTCAGTTTCAACAATCCACGGCATATCTATTTCAAAATTTTTTTCTGCTTCTGATGTGACTACATCAAATGTACCTTTTTCTTCATCCAGGCAAATATCTACGTTTTCGTTTAATTCATCGCCTATAGCAAATACATATTTCCAAAGTTTGTCATTATCCAATTTCATTGCCATACGATACATAATATCGTAATAGCAATTTCTATTCGTAAGTAAAAATTTTATATTTTTGTTCCCGCTAATATCGTTGCATAATCCTTTTTCAAAATTCCCTTTTAAATAACTTATATAGTTTGCTCGATAAGCAGAATTAAGAGAAAACTGATTTTTATTATTGCGACGATAATTTATTGCTCGAATTAGTTTTTCAGCAGGATTATTGTCAATAAAATCCTGATAATCGCCATACTCATCTATTATCATTTCATATGTCCTTACCTTCTTGATTAATTCTCTAAGATCAGAATTTTCACTTCTGTTCTTTATAGTGATAAGTCCTTTGGCTGTTATAAAAAGAACATCTAATTCATTTTCATCAAAATTCACAAATTGTTCTCGTACAACCATTCCTATTCTTTCTAACTTAACAATTTCGTGAGTAATCTGTTCATCAGAAAGACCATATAGTTTATGATTCATAATATTTGCAGTTCGGAAATATCCAGTTCGTTTAATGAGTATTCTCAAAATTTCATTTCCAACTTTTCCAACCTCGCCTTCGGAATCAGCCTCACTCACTAATAAACTTTGTCCCAGCGCATTTGATATTGTGGTGATCCAATAAATATCTGATATACCCTTCTTTTCAAATTTTGATATATTTTGTGCTGTAGTATTGCACCTGTCAGCCAACTCTTGCTGACTGATGTTATGAGCCATTCGTATTCTTTTACATCTAAGACCAATTTCATTTGCATTAAGTTCTTCCATACTACTTCTCCCTCGTATTGTCTTTTTTTTGCTTTGATTGATATTCTGCTTCAAGTTTTTCTATATTTATTCCATACCTTTTTTCTAATTCACTCAAAATCTTATATATCCCTTTGCCAATGAATAGGTGGTTTGAGCCAAACACATATTTCATGGAATCAATTGCTTCTGGGCATGTAAGTTTTGCCTCTCCCCTTGTTGTATGCAACTCATTACTTTCCTCTAATAAATATTTTACAGGGTACCTGTAACCAAGACCTTCCACACCGGTCCATCCGTCATATGAATTAGGATTATAGCATTCGCTACCAATCATATACTCTAACTCGCTAATAAGATTTATAACATTTTTATCCATTCCATTATCCTCGCTTTCTCACTCATCCCATGCTTCAGATTCCCCTAATGAATCACCCCATCAAAATTATAATCACATCCTAAAGTTCCTCTTACATATCCCATTAATGTTTTCCTCCATAAGTTAGTAAATTACGCCATTTTCAAAGTCTTTACATCTAGATGCTTTATCAATTCCATTTCCTTTGAAACGGACATCTTTAATACAGCAAGACTTGTCACTCGAATCGCAATGACGACAGTTCATGCAACACCTACAATTAACATCTCGTTTGTTTTCGTATACATAAATAACTGTTAAATTTTTTGCCCATCCATATCTTGCGACTGCCATAAACAATCTCCTTGTCTGTTTTTCATAAATCAATTCATGTGTGCACTTCATGTTTGTTTATATGTTTATTTTATTTACATACAAAGTATTTCACCATAAACAATATATTGTTTCGCTAAACATTTTGTTTAGTAATATGCTTTGTTCATAATTTACTATATCATTTTGTACATAAAAAAAGGTCGCATGTCCTGCGACCTTTTATCACGATATAAAGCATGGCTCTCCGCATTCTTCGATAGCAATGTCAATGTCGACCATATCATAGTGCTTTTGATTAATAAAATATTTAAAAACTATATCAGTTTTATTAGCCGATGAAAATGCGTAACCCGCTCTCGCTAGGAAATTATTGCTTTCCTCAATACTCAGCTTAAGTCCTATGCACAATTTGAGTGCAGTTTCTTTTGACGGATGCGCAGTTGGATTATTAATAATTTTATTAAATGCTTTTTTGTCAACTATAGCTCGTTTGTAAACCTGCGGATCAGTATAACCTTTAGCATCAATAATAGATTTCAAATAATCTGAAAAGCCACACTCTCTCTGCTCGATATAAGATTGTAATGAAACATTAATATCCTCTTTTTCCTCACAATACTCTTTAGCAGCTAGCTCCGGTTCCCAATCTCCATATTCTTCCTCTCTCTTTTTACGCACATAATTCTGGTCAATATATACCTTTAAATCCGGAAATAATTTTTTGCCAAGGAGGGTTGCTTCTGTCCCAAATACAACAATATAGATGAGCATATCTTCTTGTAAAAGAAATCTATTAATTTCTTCTATCGCTATTAATATTGCTTCTTCTTTGGGATAACCAAAAGAGCCAGTCGCAATGAGAGGAAATGCAATTGAAGAAATATTATAAACCTTAGCTATTTCAAGTGAATTTTTGTAACATTCTCTGAGAATTTGTTCCTCATTATATGTACCATCAATATATAGCGGACTAACAGTGTGTATAACGTATTTCGCCGGTAAATCAAAGCCCGGCGTAATTGCGGAAAAACCCGGTTCGAGTTCACCTATCTTTTTTCTTGCCTCCAGCATTTTTTCATACCCAGCTGCATAATAAATTGCTCTGTCACAGCCATCTCCCACTTCCGGATATTGATTAGCCGCATTAACTATGGCATCTGTATTCATTTTAACAATGTCATTACGAATTATCTTTAGAGGCATTTTCCCATTCCTTCATACATTATTTCATGACTATCCTTGTATTCACTCAATTGTTCTGTGCAACTAACAATTTGTTTTTTATCTCTATATGACCAATTATTCGTTCCAGCATATCCACTTTTATCACGTGTTTTCTCTGTTATTGTACTTCCTTGAGCATAATGCAGAAGAGTTCCGTGTTTCGCCATGTAGCCATCACTCGCTTTAATCTTCTCAACATGCTTCTCATATAGCAACCCTTGTTTATATCCCGTTGCCTTGAGTATTTCTTTTCTCCGTTCTATCGCTAATTTCTTTTTGAACCGTCGTTCTGCCCTAGTCATTTTGAATCTGTCCTTTCTGCCACAAATATTTAGCACACACAAATGTAAAAAGTGCATATTCCGCTTGAACTGAACAGCCTGCACGCTTCAGCAGGAAGGCTGTCCTCTCCAAACGGGAAGTTTTAGTTGCCTTACAGGAATGAAGAATGCCTGCACAGCTGTTATAAGCCTGTTCCTCATGTTTAGCGGGGGTGTAAAATCAAGTGTGTAAGTTCCTTCAAAACCTTTAAGTTTTGGGCATTAAAATGTAAACCTCTCAATTATCAACCTTGCTCTTAACAGAATACTTCTCAGATAAAATACATGGAAAATCTTTATCTCTATTTTTAAGTTGATGTAACTTTATCCTCTTTTGATATTCAGCATGTTCTTCATCAAAAGCCAAAATTTCAGTAGTATCAACAAACGTATCGCGTACCTTGTTAATCAACCAAGTTCTGTGAGGAAATTTCTTTGCAAATAACATATCTTCACAATACTGGTATACAATATAATTCAAAATGCTAAGTTGTTCATCAACTGACACCTCAACAAATTGCTTTGCAAACGCATCATATTCATGATCATCTGCATTATAAAATGCCATAACTACTGATTCCTTTTCTAGTGGAAACAAACACACATGCATATGATTAACAACTATTTCCTCAGATTTATTATATATATCGGTAACCATTTTACCTTCTAAATCACCATATAAAGTAATAATTCCTTGAAAAGCTATAGGAATCACATAATTCAGTTTTTTATAAAAAAACAAATTATAATTACAATCCCCTGTCTCTTCTAATCCAGCTTTTATACGATAAAAATCTATCCAAAAATCTCTTTCATCCAAACTATTTGCCTCCTGTTTCTGTTCATACGGATAAAAAGCATTAAACTGCTGCTCCATATTACTGAAAAGTTCCAATTCAAAGAAACGTTTATTCAGCATCATCAAAACATTCTTAAGTGCAATTTCTTGTAACATTTTTTGAGAAATGGTATTTTCTAGACTTTCTTTATTCTCATAATCCTGAAATATTCTACTATCACATTCTGGACATAACAATTTAAATGTTCCAGCCTCCGCAATACCTTTATCTGAATTTATTAACGGTAAATTTAACATAGAATTGAAGTAATCTATTTTTCCATCAGTATCAATATTTTTTAATACAAACTGTGGAACTGAATGTGAATTGCAGAATCGAGTTATTTTTTTGCCACACCACAAACATTCACTTCGTTTCGCTTGTCGTTTACTCTGATTTATAAGTTTTCCATACTCAATTCTTGCTTGTATTATTCTTTCTTCTTCCATCATTATTCTCCAAAATAAAATTGAGCATTTTATAGACATGCTCAGGTCTGTGAATACTTCAATGACATTTAGCTTTATGAGTAGCTAATGTAGTACCTGCTTTACTCTTTGAAGACTTTGAAGAAGACTTCGATGCAAGAGTTTTGCCAGCTTTTCCGACTTTACCGCCATAATGTACTGCCATACTGTGTACCTCCTTTGCTTAATCTCCTTGCAAATTTAGGTACCCTTTGTTATTATTACTTTGCAAATATAAAGGTCAAGGGTAACTTTGACAAGGGAACTGCTAGAGCGTATGCTCTGGCTTTTTCTATGTTATATACATTTCTGTTTTAACAAGCTAATTGCTTCTGAATATATTTTCTTAATCCTTCTTCAGATTTAAGGTCATATTCCTGCGATATAGATTTAAAGTAATCTCTGACAGCTTCTTTAGTAATTGGCTCATTTGTATATCCACAAACGTAATCTCCGTCAAACGCATCATCCCATGGTGCTTCTTTATGTGTAAGATACTCTAATGTCTTTCCACTATACATTCCAAAGGAATTAACTACCATATCTATAACTTCCTTTTCTTCATTTGTTAGCAACTGAATTTTATTTTTGAAGATTACAAATCTCTTATCATCAATTGGGCTATATTTAAAACCTTTAAACATGTTATATACCTGCTTATATACAGGGCCATGTTCCCATGCCTGACATTCTTCGTCAAATAGTGGTTTGCCATAATTAACCATGAATATTCCCTGAACGTAATAAAGAAGTTTTTGTAAAGTCAGTGGAGTAATATCTTCAGCCTTTTCAAAAATATATGAGATAGTAACCAACATCTTTTCTGACACAGAATAAATCAGTTCCTTCAAATTCATTGCTGCACTCCAAGACTTTTTAAAAGCAGTATCACCTACTTTTGCTTTGTTTTTCTCCAAGCAATCCATCATATAATCAGCATCTGAAAGAGCCTTACGAATTATATTTGAGTATTCTACTGAAGGGTACTGCCCCTGCAAATATCTAGTAATTGTTATTTCTCCAAATCCTAATGCTAAAGATAATGGAGCTTTGCCTATGTTATATACTTCCATTAAAGTATTAATATCTTCAACTGTTACAAGGTTCTCTGTCTTTCTGTACTGTTCATCAATTAGCTTCGCATTATTATCCATTAAGCCTGGTAAATTAACTTCTTCACCACATTCATCGCAGACTGCTGTTAATATTTCAAATGTATACTCCTGGCCTTTAATATAATGTGTGCACTGTCCTTTCCTGATTTCATATCCTGTTTCTTTTCTACATTCTATACAGAATTGCGTTCTCTCCTTTGCCATATCATTGTCCTCCATTTTTTCCTTATTCTATTTTCCTTCTTTTTTCGTTTTACTTAAATTTGTAGGTTAGTGGATAATCCTGCTTGTGGAAAGATATTACAATTACATAAAGGTTCGTTAACTTATTAAACTTAATATACAATGCAACAGTTTCCTCGCTCCCACCTTGCTTAGGTAATAGCGATACTTCTTTGCCAAATATATAAAGAATTTCCTCTGGATGTTGTGGATGATCATTCTGAACAGCATCAGAAAAGTCATCAACTTCTAAACCAAGTAGTATCTCTTTACATCGTTCTTCCGAAAAAACATAATCTATATATAAACTCTGATTCTTTGTTCTAGGCGATATCTGATATCGCCCATCACTTACAGACTTCTTAACTTCACTAAGGTATGTACTTACTTCATCTCTTGTTACTTCCAAATAATCCCTCTCCTTTCATGATGGACTTTTGCAATATTACTATCATATTATTCCTATGATAGCTTTTTGTCAATATCCTATCATTTATTTTGAATAAAAGAATATCTGGTTATCTGTCCGCTAAGAAAGGAGTCCCTTATGAGTTAAGATTTGAAAGGGAATGGTTGTTTGTAGACGATAAAGGAACTATATTAAGCACAGGTGGATACCATAGTTCACACGCTCGCATGATTAAAAGATTAAAGATTAAACCGATAAGCTCTTACGCTTACAAACGTGGAATCAAAAACAAATTAGAAAAAGCCGGTATTGCACCTTCAGAACGAGCAGCCATACTTGGTCACACTTTTGAAACAAACATAAAATATTATACTTTTGCCATTCCTAAATACATTGAAGATGTAAAAAAAGTACTAAATTAAAGTAACTCAACCAATTGGTCAACCAATTATTTATCGTTTATCGATAAGATAACATATCAAGAGCAATAAAAAATGCCGTAAAATCAACGTTTTACGACAAATAAAAAATGCACGTGGCCGGAGTCGAACCGGCACGATGTTGCCACCGAGGGATTTTAAGTCCCTTGCGTCTGCCTATTCCGCCACACGTGCAAAAGTGGGGCCTATAGGGCTCGAACCTATGACCCTCTGCTTGTAAGGCAGATGCTCTCCCAGCTGAGCTAAGACCCCTCGCTTATAAAATTTGAAACGACCCAGACGGGACTCGAACCCGTGACCTCCGCCGTGACAGGGCGGCGCTCTAACCAACTGAGCCACTGGGCCAAAAAGTAGTGGACCTTCGGGGACTCGAACCCAGGACCGACCGGTTATGAGCCGGTTGCTCTAACCAACTGAGCTAAAGGTCCGAAACCTAAAAAATAAAAGCCGACGAACGGATTCGAACCGTTAACCTGCTGATTACAAATCAGCTGCTCTGCCGTTGAGCCACGTCGGCGTACTGTGTTATATTAACACAAATATTTAATTAATGCAAGAACTTTCTTACAAACTCCCCGAGTAGGGTTTGAACCTACGACCCTTCGGTTAACAGCCGAATGCTCTGCCGCTGAGCTATCGAGGAATATCATCTGAACTAATTCAGAAGTGACTCCGACGAGAATCGAACTCGTGTTACCGCCGTGAAAGGGCGATGTCTTAACCGCTTGACCACGGAGCCTCAAATCATATTAATTATAGCACAATTGAAAACTTAATACAAAACAGAAGATCTGTTTCTCTCGAAACTCTCCACCTCTTCCTGGTAAAGCTTTCGACCTATTAGTAACCATCAGCTGAATGCATTACTGCACTTACACCTTGGCCCTATCTA
>JAZRYK010000015.1:0-30183 GCA_045600725.1 Lachnospiraceae bacterium | reverse complement strand
GATCTTTTCAAAAGATTTTCAGGGTTGCATATGCTGTTCAAATGTCAAGGTACTGTGTTGTGATTTCTCACTTTTTCGTTGCTCCGTAAGTCGCAACGGTGCTATATTAGCACTTCCGTTTTGACTCGTCAAGAGTTTTTTTAAAAACTTTAAATTGTTTTTTGCGAAAAACTGCTTATGAAATAAGAAAGTCCACCGTTTTTCGCGGTGGACTTTTAATTTAACATCTATCCATATCAGTGTCAAGCATTATTCTGCATTTTTTTAAATGCTTTTTGCATTACATATATATATGAAGAAGCTCTTTTAACTCATCTATATTTAACGTCCAAGTCTGTCCCATATATTCAACGATGTAAACTGCTTGCTGACATAATCCACAAGAATATACAGAGGATTATGTTCATACAAATAACCCATCAACGGATTGTTCTTTACGCAGTCAACAATAATATCTCCAAGTATTCCTGCATCAACAATTATTATTATACTGTAAACGGTCCAGATTATTACGGCAGTTTCAAACAAAGCCATGGCAATTCCGAGAATCTTATCCAAAACTTTAACCACAGGAAGTTTAGCTACCAATTGAATAGGATCGAATAACAAATTAATAAGTCTGTGGAATATTCCCAGTAATATAAGAAGAACAATTGCAACCACAAGCGCTATTCGCTCATTGTCAAACACACTATGCACAGCAAGAGCAAGAAGCAGAATAGCCACCGAAGCTATAAGCGCACTTATAAAAGCAAATAATTCGCTGACAAAGCCTTCCTTCCATGCCCTGACCGCAAAACAAATAAGCAGTGCAACAGCCAATAAGAAAGGGATATTAATAATAATCCAATTCAAGATAGCATTAAAATCCATTCTAACCTCCAATATTCTACCTTTATCTCATCGAAACCGTATCGATAGTATAATCGGTTACAACAGTATACTTTGTAGGTGACGAAGAAGGTATCATCAGTCTTACCGAACCTTCATATTCTGTCTCAAGTTTGTTTGTTCCTCCATAAGTAGAAACAAGAATATTTTTGTTGCCGTAAACCGCAAATGTATCATTCCCAAATGCTATGCCGGTGTAATCGAAATCAATCTTTTTTGAAAGAACAAGATTTCCCGAAGAAGAATAAATATCGACTCGGTACTTTTCGTCACCGTCATTGTTATCAAAAACCAACGCGATATGGCTGTCATCATTAAAGACCGACCGAATGTTGCCATTAACGAAAGTGTCCTTCAGATTGACAGGTTTATGTTCTCCTTCATAAATTGAAAGTCTTTCTGTGGAAAGAGCAAAAACCCTGTCGTTATTGAGAAACTTTACATAGGGGACAAATGTATCCTTGTAGTTATAACCGCTGACATAATTGTCGATATTATTTTTTCCGACCTCGCCAAAGTTATAGAAAGCGACGCTGGACTTAACATCCTGAATATCAAGATAATAATATGAAACTCCGACAAGTTCTCCGGAGGGCGAAAGAGATATATCCACAGGATATCCGCTCTTTTCCATTGTTGTTCTGAAATATGCAACTATTTCTCCGTTTAAGTTATAAAGATATATCCAGGTTACATCCACTTCATCAAGCACTGCTGCCACTACTCCATTGTCGGACGTGGTTATCTTTCGTATGGGCATTGCAGTATCTATCTCGGCTGACGCTCCCCCAACAGTCTGAACATATATTTTGCTTCCACCGTAATCTGCAAAAGCAACTGTATCATTGCATTTTGCCATCAAGGGATTCTGCATATCGAAGGTAATGTTCCAAAGAAGATTTCCCTTTGAATCGATTGCACCCGCGCCGTCTTTGCTGTATGTCATTACATTGCCCGCAAACTCCACTGTTCTTGCTCCGGACGCAGGAGTGAACCCTATAGATGAGGTCTTTTCTAATACCGTATATACCTTTGTTTTTTCATATATCAGAAAACAAGCTATAATAACCGCAATTATCGCAAGAACAATCACGATGGTATATGTTCTTCTTTTTACACGTTTAACAAGCTCTGTTCTGATTTTTTCTTTTGAAGACATATCCTGATTATCAGGAAATTTGCTTATGTTGCTCTTTGACATTTAATCATCTCTCGTTTTTTATTCAAAAGCATAAACAGTTGTTGATGCGTATGCTTTGTCCTCCCCAAATACACAGGAAGGGAAATTGTCATGATTGATTGTATCGGGATAGAACTGAGTTTCAAGGCATAAACCGGTTCTCTGTGTATACTGTGCTCCGCCCTTACCTACTTCATCGCCGATGCAGTTACCTGCATAAAACTGAACGCCGGGAAGTGAAGAATAAACCTTCATCACACGACCTGACTTGGGATCTTCAACCTTTGCAATATATTTAACCGATCCGTCATATCCATCTACCACAAAATTATGGTCGTAACCCTTTGTAAGAAGAAGCTGTTCGAAATCTTCTCGGATTCTTTCACCAACGGGAGTAGGATTTGTGAAGTCCATTACAGTTCCTGCCACATCGGCAAGTTCACCTGTAGGAATAGCTCCTGCCACTACAGGAGTATACTTTGAACAGTTGAGTGTAAGAATATGATCTTCGATGTTTGTTCCGGAAGCTGCACCACTTAAGTTGAAATATGAATGGTTTGTGGGATTCATAATAGTCTTTTTATCTGAAAATCCCTTGTAGTCAAGGGTAAGCTCATTATCATCAGAAAGCTTGTAGCATACAGAGAAGACCATATTTCCGGGGAAACCGAGTTCCATGTCTTCAAGGCCGATTTCAAACAATACAGCATTGTCCATGACTTCAGCCTTCCACATTCTCTTGTGGACACCGTTTTCAATATCACTGTGAAGGTTGTTCTTGCCATCATTTACGGGAAGCTTGTATTCTACTCCGTCAATTGTGAATTTAGCATCAGCAATTCTGTTTGCACTGGGAGCAATTACCGCTCCAAAGAAAGAGTAATTGCCTTCATAAGGCTTCACATCATCAAAGCCAAGAACAACATCGGTAAGATTGCCGTCCTTATCGGGAACAAGAAGTGATGTAAGATTTGCACCGAAATCCGTCACGGTTGCAACCATACCGTTTTTGTTTGTAATTGTGAAAAGATTTGCCTTTTCACCTTTAGATGTAACACCAAAATCCTTTACTGTAACCATAAGAAAATCCTCCTTTAAAGTTCTATTCTTCCTTCCAATGCACGTGCAAGGGTAACCTCATCAATATATTCCAAATCACTTCCGACAGGTACACCGTTTGCTATTCTGGTAACCTTTATTCCCGAAGGCTTTACAAGTTTGCTTATATACATAGCGGTTGTTTCACCTTCAAGGCTGGAATTTGTAGCAATAATAACTTCTTTCACTTCGCCCTGGAGTCTTGTAATCAATTCCTTAAGTCTGATATCGGAAGGACCTATTCCAAGCATCGGCGAAATAGCCCCATGAAGTACATGATATACTCCGGGAAATTTACCGGTCTTTTCATACGCCGCAAGGTCTCTGGGTGTTTCCACTACCATAATTAATGAATGATCTCTGGCAGGATTTGAGCACACAGGACAAACCTCCTTATCAGTAAGTGTCTGGCACTCCTTGCAGTATCTGACATTCTTTCTCGCTTCTGTCATTGCCCCCGCAATTCTCGCCACCTTTTCCTCAGGAAGTCCGATAATATGAAAAGCAAGTCTCTGGGCTGACTTGCTGCCAATACCCGGAAGACTTTCAAGTTCCTCTATTAATTTGTTTATTTGACCACCGTAAAGGTTCATTAGAAGGAAAGGCCTCCGGTCATTCTGTTCATTGCTTCTGCGTTAGCTTCATCAATCTGCTTAAGAGCTTCATTTGTAGCAGCAATGATAAGGTCCTGAAGCATTTCGATATCATCGGGATCAACCACCTCGGGAGCGAGTTCAATGCTCTTTACTTCTCTTTTTCCGCTGATGGTTACGCTAACGGCACCGCCGCCTGCCTTTGCAGTGAAGTCCTTTTCTTCAAGAGCCTTCTGATTTTCTTCCATCTGACGCTGCATTCTCTGCGCCTGCTTCATTAAATTGTTCATGTTTCCGGGCATTCCGCCGGGAAATCCTCCACGCTTTGCCATATTATTCTCCTTTATAATTATTCTTCTTCAACTACAGTTATATCACCGAAGCCTTTCGAAGCAAACAAAGATCTCAAGTCTGCCGGTTCACGAACCATACCTTCGGAATTACGATGCTTAAGTTCAAGTCGTATTTCCACCTTAGCCCCGGAAACATCCTCAATAGTCTGTTTTAACTGTGCCGTTTTTATTGTTCCTCTTTCGTTTTCACCATCTGTAAAAAACCCCATCGCGCTTTCAGAAGGAAATACGATTACAAGTTCACCGTTTGCCCCCAAAGAAGGAACAGTATTTTTTACAAATGATTTGTCAGGATAAGGAAACGCATTCACAATTCTTGACCAGTTCTCTACTACGGTTTTTACATCGACAGGAACGTCTTCTCTGTTTGGCATAGGCTCGGATTCTGTTTTCTCAGTCGCTGTTGGAACCGAGCTTTCGTTTGGTGAAATTGCAATTCCGTTTGCAAGAACGTCTTCAACATTGTGAATTCTCGCAAGCAGCGCATCATCTTTGATTTCCATTTCCGGCTTACACATTTTGATGATTGCCAGTTCAACAAGAACTCGCTTGTTTGCCGCGAAACGAATCTGGTTTGACAAATCAGACAAGATTCTGATATATCTCATCGCCTGATCGACACGAACCTGCTTTGCTTCGTCCATAAGTCTCGCAAGATTTTCTTTTGACATATCAACTACGGCAGAAATATCATCCGATGTAATAGCAAGAAGAATGTTTCTCACATACCAGGTAAAATCAAGAACAAACTGGCTCAGCTCGCGTCCCTCGATTATAACCTGCTCAAGTTGTCTGATTGATCCGGCTACATCCGAAACAATAATCATTCGAAGCATATCGCTGAATATTGTTGAATTGACAGCGCCGAGTGTATCCAGCACCATTTCGTATTCAAGTTTTTTGCCGAAATTAAAGGCAATACACTGGTCAAGAAGACTGAGCGAATCTCGAAGAGAGCCGTCGCCTGCCCTGGCAACATATCTTAACGCATCCTCATCCGCCTCAATTCCTTCCTCCGGAAGAAGCTCGTTTATTCTTAGCAAAATGTCGTCCACGCTGATTCGTCTGAAGTCGTAGCGCTGACATCTTGAAAGAATTGTTATGGGAATTTTATGAACTTCTGTTGTTGCAAGAATAAACACCACATATGACGGTGGTTCCTCCAGGGTTTTCAACAGAGCATTGAATGCTCCCGCAGAAAGCATGTGGACCTCGTCAATGATATAAACTTTAAATCGTCCCTGTGTCGGTGGATAAGATACTTCGTCTATGATTTCACGAATATTGTCGACACCGTTGTTGGATGCAGCATCGATTTCCACCACATTCATGCTGGCACCGGACTGAATTGCCTGACATGATGCGCAGTGCATACATGGATTCTGCCCATCCGGATTCTCACAGTTGATTGCCTTCGCAAACAGCTTAGCCACGGAAGTTTTACCCGTTCCTCTTGTTCCCGTAAACAGGTAAGCATGCTGAATTTTATCTGAACGAATCTGATTTTTCAGTGTCGTTACTATATGATCTTGTCCTTTAACATCCTCGAAAACCGCAGGACGAAACTTTCGGTATAACGCCGTATAGGACATGTAATTACCTCGCTTATTTGTTAATCACCAAAGCTTATTCCAACCATCTTTGCTTCCTTGATAATTGATGCTTCGGGGGATATTGTCTTTAATTTACCCGCAACCTCTTCTAAAGGAACCCTGACTGTTTCGCGGTTTTTTATTCCTACCATAAAGCCGTATTTGCCCTCAAGAATAAGCCGGCCCGCTTCAGATCCAAGACGCGTTGCAAGCACTCTGTCATAAGGACAGGGGGACCCGCCTCGTTGCATATGACCGGGGACAGCCACCCTTGTATCATAATTTGTCCTCTCCTCAATCTGAGCAGCCAATTCATATGTTACCGAAGGATATGCGCGTTTTTTCGCCGCTTCCTTTTGTTCTTTCTTGGAAAGAGCAGCGATTTCTTTTGATATTGCTCCTTCTGCCACTGCAAGAATTGTAAATTTACTGCCGCGTTCTTCTCGCTCTCTTATTGCTTTTACTATCTTATCCACATCATAAGGAATTTCGGGAATAAGAATAATATCTGCGCCACCGGCCATTCCTGCATTCAATGCAAGCCATCCAACCTTATGTCCCATTATTTCCACAAGAAAAATACGTCCGTGAGAAGAAGCCGTTGTATGAATCAAGTCAATAGCATCCGTGGCAATATTCACTGCGCTTTGAAAGCCAAAGGTCATATCTGTTCCGTACAAATCATTATCTATTGTCTTGGGAAGAGTGATAATATTAAGTCCTTCCTCCCTTAATAAATTTGCTGTTTTATGAGTTCCGTTTCCGCCAAGAATAACAAGACAGTCAAGTCCCAGCCTGCTATAGTTGCTTTTCATGGCCTCTACCTTATTAAGCCCATTGTCATCAGGATCCTTAATTGTCTTAAAAGGAACTCTCGATGTACCGAGTATTGTGCCTCCCTTTGTAAGAATACCGGAAAAATCCTTGGAAGTGAGCATAGTATAATTGTTATAAATCAATCCTTTATAACCATCATAGAAGCCGTATATTTCAACGGTTTCACCGCTGTTGAAAAGACACTTTACGACACCTCTCATAGCAGCATTCAGAGCCTGACAGTCTCCGCCGCTTGTGAGCATTCCGATTCTCTTCATCGCTCCTCCTTCGCCTTATGGGCACACATAATATAGTATATCCTATTTCACTGACGGAATAAAGACTTTTGAATAGTTGACATACAAATTGTTGTGGAATTATAATACAAGCGTTGAAATCAAGAAATATTTTGGAGGAGTACCCAAGTGGTTGAAGGGACCGCACTCGAAATGCGGCAGGTCGGGCAACCGGCGCGTGGGTTCAAATCCCACCTCTTCCGTTAAAAAAAGAAGCGCTTTTTCGCGCTTCTTTTTTATTTATCAAGGATTCCCGAATTCTTTATCGATTCTACCGCTTCGGCAATTTTGTCCGGAGGAAGAACAAGGGCAAAACGCACATAGCCTTCACCCAACGGTCCAAAGCTTACACCGGGGGTACATACGATTCCGCTCTTCTCCATCAAATCCATACAAAAGTCCATGCTTGAAGAATAATTTTCCGGAATAGGCGCCCACACAAACATACTTCCTTTACTGTCCGGAACATTCCATCCGATATTTCTTAGTCCGCCGCATAATGCATCTCTTCTTTCTCTGTATTTCTCACACTGCTCGCGCACCATATCGGTAGGGCCGGTCAGAGCTGCAATTGCCGCCTTCTGAATCGGTAAGAACATACCGAAATCAATCTGACTTCTAAGCTTTTTGAACGCAGCAACAATGTCGGGGCGTCCGATGCAGAAACTGATTCGGGCACCGGTAAGATTGAATGATTTACTCAGACTGAAGAACTCAACGCCCACATCCTTTGCGCCATCGTAATTCAAAAAGCTTCCGCCTACATTTCCGTCAAAAATAATATCACTGTATGCATTATCGTGAATGATTATAATATCGTGCTTCTTCGCAAAAGCAATTATTTCCTTGTATACTTCGGAATTCCCCACAGAACCCATAGGATTTGCAGGTAGAGAAACAATCATAAATTTTGCCCTGTCGGCAACATCTTCAGGGATTGTATTTACATCCGGAATGAAGTTTGTTTCTTTTGTCATCGGATAGTAATAGGGTTCTGCGCCGGCCATTTTTGTTCCTGCAATAAAAACAGGATAACAGGGGGTCGGAAGAAGAACAGTATCTCCCTCGTCGCAAAGGACCATTCCTATATGTCCGATTCCCTCCTGACTTCCGTTACAGCTGGCAACCATATCCGGAGTTATATCAACATCAAATCTCTTTTTGTAATAAGAACAAACCGCATCAAGCATTTCCGGAATATCTCTTAAGGAATATTTCCAGTTATCCTGATCCTTTGCCGCTTCAATCAATGCCTCTTTAATATGAGGAGGTGTAAGGAAATCCGGAGTTCCGACACTCAAATTATAAATAGTTTTTCCTGCCTTTTTTAATTCAAGCTGTTTATCATTAAGAGCCGCAAATATTTCATCACCAAATCGGTCGAGTCTTTTACTGAAATTCATTTCTTCTCTCCGTTATTCATATAATATTTTCGTTTCTCATAATCTACCTTAAGAAACAGTTTGTCAAATATAAATCCCGAGTAAAAATACCCGGGACAATAATCTCTTTTTTATTTTTGATGAACATCGAGCTGTGGAAAAGGAACCTCCACACCGGCCTTTTTGAAATTGACAAGAAGTTCTCTGTTCATTATTCTTTGCATGCTGTAAATATCTTTTTCTTCAACTTCCACATAAAATTTAAGTACTACTCCGGAATCGGCCAGTTCATCAACTCCAAGATATACAGGCTCTGCTTTCATTTTGCCACTGTGCTTGTTGTATATTGCCGTCATGATTCCCGGTATTTCTTTTTCAAATTCTTCCATATCAACAGAATAGGGGACACTGATAACCGCAATGGCGCGTGAAGCATTATTTGAACGGTTAAGGATATCCTTCATGTTTGAATTGTTGATAATCTTAACGTTTCCGCCCGGATCGGTAATTGCCGTAATTCGTATTCCGATGTCGGTAACAGTGCCTCTGAAACCGTCAACCTCAACAATATCTCCTACGTTATACTGATTTTCGAAAAGCATAAAAATACCTGTGATAACGTCTTCAATAAGACTTTCGGCACCAAAACCTATTATCAATGCAATGATTCCTACGCTGGCAACAATTGTGGCAACGTCCACACCGATTATTGTAAGTCCCCAGCAAATAATAATGATTGCGGCACCATACCGAAGTGTACTCGACAAAATAGTAACCATCGTTTTCGAACGAGGGTGCTTTGACGGCAGCAGATTAAGAATAACAATAATCACATTTTCAATAACCAGCACAAGCGCAGCCATGATTATAACGCGCAAAAGCGACTCATAGCCTATGTGAAGCGATCCAAAGACGGATCCTACCGATTCAAAAAGCCCTGTTTTTGTTCCTGCAATGACAGATGCCACAATAATGGCTACATATACTATTGTGTTAATAACATGTTTTTTATATCTTTTCTTTTTCATATATTTGCCCCTCGTAAACAAATGCGCGACCTTCCGGCCGCGCAAAAAAGTTATTTTGCAAGCATCATTCTGTCATTATCAAGCGCACTTCCGCTTGCAATGGCAAACTTTGCAAGAAGATCATCCACGGTAAGATTCTTTTTTTCTTCTCCCTGAATGTCAAGAATGATATGTCCGCTGTCCATCATGATCAGTCTGTTACCGTGTGCGATAGCATCTCGCATATTGTGAGTAATCATAAGCGTAGTAAGATTTCCGTTCGAAACGATCTCATCGGTTTTATCAAGAACCTTTGCTGCAGTCTTGGGATCAAGCGCAGCAGTATGCTCGTCAAGAAGAAGAACCTTCGGCTTGCAGATTGAGGCCATCAAAAGAGTCAGCGCCTGTCTCTGGCCACCCGAAAGAAGACCTACCTTTGAACTCATTCTGTTTTCGAGTCCAAGATCCAGGGTCGATAAAAGTTTTCTGTATGAATCTCTTTCGGCTGAAGTGATTCCTCGTCCAAGGAATCTGACTTTTCCGCGACGCGAAGCAATAGCAAGATTTTCATCAATTCTCATGCTAGCTGCAGTTCCAAGCATAGGATCCTGGAAGACGCGTCCCAGAAATTCCGCACGCTTATGCTCGTGCATTCTTGTAACGTTTACACCATCGATAACAATACTTCCTTCATCCACAAACCAAGTGCCCGCAATAGCATTTAAAAGTGTGGACTTTCCTGCACCGTTACCGCCGATGACCGTAACAAAATCGCCTTCATTAAGTTTTAATGACACCCCGTCCAGAGCTTTCTTCTCATTGATTGTTCCGGGATTGAAGGTTTTTGATATATTCTTAATTTCCAGCATACTGTTTCTTCTCCTGTATGTTGTTCATTCTTCCGATTGAACAGCCGCTTTTGGCAGCTTTCGTTATCTGTTCTTACTTCTTTTTTTGTTTTTGTTTCTGCTTCGTTTTCTCTTTGTATTGCTTCTGACTTTTCCGGTGTTTTTATTTTTGTTTTTACTTTTGTTAACTGCATTGCCGGCTTTATCATCCGCTACACTTTCAGTTTCAGGAAGAACCTCGTGGCTGTCGTCTTCCTCAGTTGGACATTCTGTCTTCGTCTCTTTATCCACACTCGGTTCCTTTACCTTAGCAGATGCATTGACAGTGGATTTTTCATATGTTTTTGGAGTATTTTTAACTTTTGTAAAGTATTTCTTCTTCAAATAAGGAATAGCAAGGAACAAGGCAACAACGCAAGCCGACAGGAGCTTTAAAAGGTTTGTGTCAAATCCAAGCCAGATAACGACCTGTAATACGCCGTAATAAACTACACCGCCAATCGCAACAGCAGCGAGCTTCAATGCAAAATTTCCAAAAATCTTTCCGAAAAGAACTTCACCGATTATAACAGCGGCAAGACCGATAACAATGGCACCCTTACCCATATTGATGTCAACGAATCCGTTATACTGTGCAAGAAGAGCACTTGATATTGCCACAATACCATTGGAAAGCATAAGTCCCAAAACAATATTGAAGTTGGTGTTAATTCCCTGTGCACGGCTCATGTTAGGGTTGCATCCCGTTGCTCTGAGTGAATGGCCGAGAGCTGTTCCGAAGAACCAGTAAAGAGCAGCAATAAGTACAATCAAAAAGATTGCAACAACCAGAATGGTATTTTTGTAAAAAGGAACATCCTTAAGATACTTAAGAGAAACAATAAGATTATATTTCTGGTTGTTTACAGGTACATTGGCTTTTCCCAATATCTTTAAGTTTATCGAGTAAAGACCAAGCTGAGTCAGAATACCTGCCAGAATAGCGGGAATTCCCATGAATGTATGAAGAATACCCGTAGCGAGACCTGCAACCATTCCCACAATAAACGACACCAAAAGCGCAAGCCACATAGGAGCACCGTTCATAAGCATCACGATACAAACAGCGCCTCCGGTACACATGGTTCCGTCAACGGAAAGATCGGCAACATCCAGTATCTTATAGGTAATATATACGCCTATAGCCATAATACCCCATATCAGTCCCTGCGCCACAGCACCGGGCATCGCATTTAACAAAGTCGAAATACTCAAAGGAAATACCCCCACGAATTTAAATAGAAGCACACTCATAAAATGCACTTAAAAACCGAGTGCAAAGAGCTTCTTTGCACTCGGTAAATAGCATAGCATAAATTTGCACTCGCCACAATGACTTAATTGTGGCGTAACTTTATGAATTAATTACTGAATAGCTGTGTAGTCTGAAGGAATTGTGATACCAAGGTCTGCAGCGATTTCAGCATTGTACTCCTTTGTTACATTAGGAGCGTACTGAATCTCCATATCCTTAACATCCTTACCGTTTACAAGAATTTCGTAAGCCATAAGACCTGTTGTGTAGCCAAGGTCATAGTAGCTGATTGAAAGTGTTGCAACACCACAACCTGCACAGATACCTTCTTCTCCTGCAACGATGGGAACACCTGCAGGACGAGCGATAGCATCGATGATTTCTGTGTTTGAAGCAGCTGTATTATCTGTGGGAACATAAAGAACATCACTGTTGTCAACAGCATTCTGAGTAACTGTTGCTACATCGTTTGTATCAACAAAACTGAAGAATGTAACTGTCTTTCCAAGTGCTTCAAGTTCTGTCTTAATAACGTCAGCCTGGTACTGTGAGTTAGCTTCTGATGAACAATAAAGAACACCAACTGTAGCAGCGTCAGGGAAAAGCTCGTTAATCATAGCCGCCTGCTGTGAAAGAGGAGCAAGGTCAGAAGTACCTGAAATGTTACGTCCTGTGAAACCATTCCAGTTGTCAATGTCAAGTGCTGTTGCGTAATCTGTTACAGATGTTCCGAGTACGGGAATTGTCTCTGTACCTGCAGCTGCAGCCTGAAGAGGGGGTGTAGCATTTGCAAGAATAAGATTTACATCTGAAGCAACAAACTGGTTGATAATTGTTGCACATGTAGCGGGATCACCCTGCGCATTCTGAAGGTCAAACTTAACGTTTTCGGCGCCAAGTTTCTCTGTGAGTGCATCCTGGAAGCCCTGTGTAGCAGCATCAAGAGCAACGTGCTGAACAATCTGGCAAATACCTACTGTGTACACTTTGTCCTTTGATGCGCCACAGCCTGAAATCATGCCAAGGCAAAGGACAGCAGCCATTAAAATGGCTAAAATCTTCTTTTTCATTTTATTTTCCTCCGTTTTTAAATTTGTTTTGTACTTTAGCGCTTAAAAGCGTTAATGTAGCATCAAATTTACAAGAAACTATAAGTCAAAAGAAGAAAAAAGTCAAGCAATACACGCATTTGGGACGATTTCAGAAGCAAAAAGCAGCCGGACATCATTGCCCGACTGCTTTGAGTAGTCTGTTATGCATTTGCAAGTTCTTTGAGTTCTTCAAGCATTTTGAACATCTCAGCTTCGTCTGCAAACTGACATGTACCAACCTTTTTATGGCCGCCTCCGTGATACTTAAGGCAAAGCTTTCCGACATCAAGTGTAGCTGTTTTGTTTATGATGCTGTATCCGATTGCACAAGCCATACCCTGACCGCCTTTTCCGCTTGTAATCCATACGGAAATGTTCTGATTGGGATAGAGGCTGTAAATCATAAAACGGTTACCTGTATAGATAGTTTCAGCACCTCTTAAATCTGTTACAAGAAGATTGCCGAATGTCTTTGTATTAGCTCCAACCATTTCTTTAAACTTTGCAGTCTGTTCATTGTACATTTCAATTCGCTCAACAACATCGGGAAGAGCAAGAATTTCAGCAGTAGACATTTCAGCACATGCAACAAGAAGCTTTTCCATCAACTGGTAGTTACTGATTGTAAAGTTTCTGAAACGTCCGAGACCTGTACGGGGATCCATAAGAAATCCTACAAGAATCCATCCTGTGGGATTGAGTACTTCATCAATTGTAAGGTTTCCGCTGTCAACCTTATCAACGGCATACATCAAATCATCAAACTGAGGGAATTTTTCTTTTCCGCCGTAATATTCGTATATAACACGAGCACATGAAGGAGCGTCACTGTCGGATTTACCGATATATTTTCCTTTTGCTGCAATTCGTTCATCTTCACTGGAGTGATGATCAAACCACATTCCCGCACCTTCAACAAAAGGTACGTTTGCAAGGCAATCATCTTTTGTAATCTCAACAAGGCCTTCCTGAAGATCCTTGGGATGAGCAAATTTCCAATTATCAATAACTCCTGCTTCCCTTAAAAGTGCTCCGCAGGCAAGTCCGTCAAAATCCGATCTGGTGACAAGTCTCATAACTATGCTCCTACTTTTCTTTTTAATGAAATGTGCGCATAATGAAATTCATTATTTCTTAATCAGCGCACAAATCAATTTTAATTTGAACTGATGCATTTCGTCAACTATAATATCAACATAATTTTAAATTATGTATAAAAGGAGTAATGATGGTTTCCTATAGCAGAAAAGAAATCAAAAAAAGAGCAAAGAAGGTTTTCGGCAAACACTATCTGCGTGTGGTCATTATGGTTCTGATTGCTTCATTTCTTGGTGTTTCTACCGGTTCTTTTTTTAATATATTCCGCATAGATATCATTTCTATTTCGTCGCCGGCTGTGTTTGAAAACATTATTTTAGGTGACCTGGATTCCGCCGACAATGTCGCAAACAATAATTTGTCCGAAGAAACCTCCAAGGATCTCTCTTTAGGTTCTTTGGAAGCCGGACGTTCAAACGGCATCTTTGCAGACGCGGTTAACAAATACAATTCCGGTTCATTTATGGTTTCCATTGCAAGGGTTATTTTTAATACGGTAAAACATCCGACCATGGCGGGAACCATATTTATGATTCTGGCGCTTATTGTTATGGCAATAAAATCTATTTTCATTTCTGAAATGTTTAATGTTGTTCTTGCCAGAATGTTTTTGGAAATTCACCTCTATGACAAAGCAAATTATTCCGCTCCGCTTTTCTTTTTAAGAACAAAAACCTGGTTTAAAGTATCATTGGCATATCTTCGCTCCAATATTTATTTGTTTTTCTGGAAGTTTACGATTATCGGAGGAATAATAAAGTCTTATTCTTATGCGATGGTTAAATATATCCTTGCGGAAAATCCCAATCTCACAGGAAAACAGGCTATCGATCTTTCCCGCAAAATGATGCACGGTCACAAATGGGAACTGTTCCTTTTCGACTGCAGTTTTATTCTTTGGGACATTTTGTATTTCTTCACCGGACTTCTTAGCGGTGCTTTGTTTATATTCCCGTACCGTCATATATCGCGTATGGAATACTACTGCAACCTCAGAGCCCGCTGCAAAGCCGAGGATCCCGAGGGCATGAAGCTCCTTTGCGATGACTGGCTTTACGAATACGCACCGACGAAGCAGGTTCAGAAAGCTTATAAAAAAGAAATCAACGTAATGAAAGAATCCCCCGTAAAGCTTCCTCAGCCCACAAAAATTCGTGCTTTCGCTCAACAGGTTTTTGGCGTTGTAATTACATATGACAAACAGGAAAAACAATATCGCGAGATATCCGGCGAGAAGATTCGTGCGGCAGCATACAAAAACATTGTAAATATGGAAGCTTATCCCATGAAGCTTTGCCCCACACCTTCGTACTATAAAAGAATTAACCTCGAACAGACTCATTATATGAGACACTATTCGATTTCCAGTCTGATTATGATATTTTTCTCGTTCTGCTTTGTCGGGTGGCTTTGGGAAGTTGTAATCCATATCATCAACGACGGCCGCTTTGTTAATCGAGGTGTCCTTCACGGCCCGTGGCTTCCGATTTACGGAAGCGGCGCAGTGCTTATTCTTCTCGCACTGAATATGTTACGAAAAAAGCCTTTCTGGGAATTTGTTGCCTCAATAGCTTTATGCGGCACCATAGAATACTTTGGACACTGGATGCTGGAAAAATTGTTTAATGGTCAGAAATGGTGGGATTACACCGGATACTTTTTGAATCTCAACGGTCGAATCTGCGCAGAAGGGCTTTTGGTATTCGGACTCGCCGGAATAGCATGCGTATATTTCATCGGTCCCTTGCTTGATTCTCTTTTCGCAAGAATGAGTCCAAAAATACGCCGCCCGCTCTGCCTTATTCTTCTGGCTGTGTTTATTGTAGATGTCATCTACTCAATAACCGTTCCGAATACCGGTGACGGAATTACGGATTATGCCCTGTCTGTGTTGCACATTATGGGTGCATAAGCGAGTAAAAATAACAAAAAGGACCTTGTATAATGATTTTCTTTTGGCTTTCTCCGATTTATGTTGGCATCAATGCCTACTTTATATATGAAATATCCAAGTGGCTCACTTCCGTTGAAAAGCTTTTGTCAAGCAAAACAAAATATGCACACGTAACAATTGTTGCAATAAAAATAATCTACGGCATCCTTTGGATTTTGGCTACATTTTCAACATATACAGCCTTTCTTATTCCTTCAGACACCGAGTCTCTTGTTTTGTTAAGAAGAATTCTTAAACTGATTGGTAATTACCACCTCGGTCTGACAATTTATATGTCCATGGCCTTGGCTGTTATTCTTCTTTCACGACTCTGCGAATATATATTTTATGCACGCCGCGGAGCCAAAATTTCAGTAATAAAGGAACGTTTTTTTACTGTCAGACGTTCAATCCTCGGATTGATTTATGTACTTTTTATTATACTGATTACGATTTACGGTGCGCATCATGCAGGGGATATTCAAGTCAACCCGTACGAAGTGGTTATAGATAAAGAAGTTCCCGGAACAGACGAATTAAAAATCGTTCTGGTTGCAGATTTGCATCTTGGCTACAATATCGGATGCGAGCAAATGAAAAAAATGGTCACCCTGATTAATGAGCAGGATGCCGATCTCGTAATCGTCGCCGGAGATATTTTTGATAATGAATATGACGCATTGGACAATCCCGAAAAGCTTGCAGAAATTCTGTCGTCCATAGAAAGCAAATACGGCACTTACGCCGCATACGGAAACCATGACGTTAGCGAAAAAATAATCGGAGGATTTACATTTGACTGGAATGCCCCCAAAGAAAGTTCGCATGAAATGGATGCCTTCGTTGAAGCCTGTGGATTTACTCTTCTCAGAGAGGAATATGTATTGATAAATGACAATATTTATATTTACGGACGCCCCGATTATGAACGCCCCGGGCGAGGAATAACATCACGTCTTTCACCCTCCGAGCTGGTTTCAGGGCTTGACGATTCAAAACCCATAATCGTCATAGACCATGAACCCAGAGAATTGCAGGCACTTGCCGACGCCGGAGTTGATCTTGATTTGTGCGGACATACTCATGACGGTCAGTTCTTCCCTATGAATATTACTTGTCGTTATTTCACCTGGGAAAATTCTGCCGGATTATTAAAAAAGGACAGAATGTCCAACATCGTGACCTCCGGTGTAGGTCTGTTCGGGCCTAACATTCGTATCGGTACTCAGGCCGAAATCTGTCCAATCACAATTCATTTCAGTAAAGAAAAATAGTACATTAGCAAATTTATGTATCATCTTTATGCCGAACTGTTTATGTCTTGCATAAGGGCACCAAGCAGTTCGGTTTTTGTATTTATCAATGATTATCTTTTGCCGTTTAACGTATCATAATATTCCTTATATCTGTAAGCGGTTCTGCGACTTATATCACCGATTGCAACAATTTCGGCAATCGATTTGCCGGCTTCGTAATCTACAACGAAATCGCTGTATTTGGCCATCCATTTTTCGTCGTGAGGCCTTCTTCCCCCGGGCTTAACAGAAGCCAGTTTTTCCTTTAATTCAGCATTTTCTTTTTCAAGCTCATCAATTCGTTTTAAAGCTTCTTCAAGCGTCATCTTTGCCATAATAATCCCTCGCAGTGCCACAATCTTTATGTCACACATGTTAGCACAAACCGTCTACGTTGTCAAATATTTTTTGACACTATTCCGCCAGCGATTTTTTAACCCATTTTCCTCTGTACATCCTGATGAGGAAAATAGTGCCTCTGAAACACAGTTCTGCCGCCATGGCGAGCCAGAATCCCGAGAGGCCGAGCTTCGGAACAAGAATTGCCGCAAGAAGAATTCGTACGCCCCACATGCTGACCAGATTCATAATGCTCGGTTTAAGCGTATCGCCTGCGCCTCTGAAAACACCTGCACAAACGATAGACGCTGCATAAAGCGGCTCAGAAAACAGTTCTAATCTGAGCACCTTCGTTCCCAGTTCGGCAACCGCGCCATCGCTGGTAAGAAGTTTAAATGCCACAGGAGCAAAAAAATACATAAATATGGCGATCAGACCCATGAGGCCCATTCCAAGATATACGCTCACCCGTGAGAAACTTTTTGTCAAATCCGTTCTTTTTGCTCCGATGGTCTGACCTATAATGGCAGTCGCAGCCGAGCCTATTCCGTATCCGGGCATATAGCAAAGACTTTCCGCCGTAACGGCAAGTGAATTTGCCGCCACGGCAATCGTTCCAAGCGGGGCCACAATAAATGTTCCGGCAACGTAAGCACTGCACATAAAAAACTGGTCAAGCGACAACGGAACCGCAATTTTTGCGGCATTTACAAGAATCTGCTTTTCGAATTTCCAACTGCCTTTCGTTTTTGCCAATGCTATTTTTTTATTTTTGAAAACTATTGCCCCAAGCATCAGCATCGAAATAACAAGATCGGCCAGTGCCGTTCCCAAAGCCGCACCCGTCACACCGAGATTTGCGCCGAACATCCTGAATGATATGCCAAACACACTTATGGTTCTTGTTGGAAAGATCAAAAATAAATTAAAGATTACGTCAAGAATACACACCATCGCCGACAAAAAGCTGGGGGTTTTCATATCACCGCTTGCCTGCATCGCTCCTGCCGAAAGCTGTCTAATGAGTGTAAACGGGATGGAATAGCTGTAAATTCTGAAATACATCGAAGCATTCGGTACAACGTCCTCTTCACCGCCAAGCCAAATCGGAAGCGGTCCGCTGATCAACACGCCAAAAATACATATCAGCATTCCGAGAAGAAGAACCGTTTTTAAGCCTTGTCTGAAAACATCGGCGGCTTTCTCGTTTTTTGATGCGCCGATAAGCTGTGCAATCTGAACATAAAAACCGGCTGAAAGGCCAATGCAGGTACCTCCGATAAGCCATGTGGATGAAGAAACAAGACCGATTGCAGCTGTCGCATTCGCCCCCATGCTTCCCACCATTCCCGCATCAATATACTGCATTGCAATTGAAGTTAACTGCGCAAGTATCGCAGGCAAACTTAAAGAAAGAACAAGGCGGATCTGCTCCGCCTTGTTCCCTTGTTCTTTTTTTAATACGCTTTCAAGATCAACACTTTTCATAATTAATTATTTGAAGTAATGTCCATTCCAAAATATTTAACGGAAATCTCTGCAAGTGTTCCGTCTGCACGAAGTTCACCGAGAGCCTTGTTAACGGCAGCCTTTAATGAATCGGAATTTTCTCCGTAAGGCATAAGCATTCCAACCTGCTCAACCTCAGGATCATAAGCAACAATCTTGATGTTTGCATCGGGCTTTTCCTTGAGGTAATCGTTAATTGAAACTTCCGCATTCAATGTTGCATCAACACGTCCTGCAAGAAGCTCTTCAATTGTTCCGTCAAGACTTTCAACGTCCTTAACGGTTGCGCCATAACTTTCAGCGGTAAGCTGGTATGTGCTGTTTGCAGAGTTACACGTTGTTTTTCCTGCAAGATCTTCCATTTCCTTAATGTCTTCATTGTCACCGCGAACAACAAGAACAGTTCTGTTGAAAGCATAGAAATCGCTGTAATAGTATGCCTGTGAACGCTCCTCGGTATATCCGACACCGTTTGCCATTAAATCATAACGTCCTGCCTGTACACCTGCAAGAAGTCCGTCCCACTCACCTGTTACAAATTCGGGTGTAACACCAAGTTTCTCTGCCACAGCAGTAGCAACCTCAACTTCAAATCCTACGAGGTTTCCTGCTTCATCTTCATAAGTCCAGGGAGCCCAGTTACCTTCCATCGCGATTGTAACAGTACCCTTTTCCTGAATTGTTGCAAGTAAATCCTTTTCTTTTTTCTCACCACAGCCTGCAAGAACAGAAACAGCAAGTACTGCAACAAGAACAACACTAAGTAACTTTTTCATCATTAATTCCTCCTAATTTGTTGTATTTATATCATGTCTCATGCTGAGAACGTATATTTGTCAAGAAATCTTTTGCTCTTTCTGATTTGGGATTCGCAAAGAATTCTTTTGAATCCCCTGCTTCTAAAATTCTTCCCTCATCCATAAAGATAATTTTGTTTGAAACATTTTCCGCAAAATTCATTTCGTGAGTAACAACAAGCATTGTCATTCCTTCATTTGCAAGTTGTTTCATAACCGCCAAAACCTCACCGATCAATTCCGGATCAAGGGCTGATGTCGGTTCGTCAAAGTATATAATTTCAGGGTCCGTAGCAAGGGCGCGGGCAATGGCCACTCTTTGCTGCTGACCTCCGGAAAGCTTAATCGGGTAGAAATCGGCGCGTTCCGAAAGACCAACCTTTTCGAGCATTTTTAATCCGATTTCCCTAGCCTCATGCTTATTCATTTTGCGAGCACTTGTGAGCCCAAGGGTAACATTTTCCAATGCCGTTTTGTTAGCAAAAAGATTGTAGTTTTGAAAAACAAAAGCTGTTTTTTTGCGTATCGCGGCAATATCTCTGTGTTTCACATTTCCAAGCTTATATTCTTCTTCATCAAATACCAGTTTTCCGGAATCAGCTTGCTCAAGAAAATTCAGACAACGAAGAAGCGTCGTTTTACCGCTTCCGCTGGGCCCGAGAATCGCAATAACATCGCCTTTGTTAACTGTTAAATCTATTCCTTTTAAAATCTCATTTTCCCCAAAGGTCTTTTTAAGATTGGTGATTTCCAGCATACTCATTTTGGCTCACCTCCCTTTTTCTTTTCGGTCGAACGTGTATTGTAAGCACTGAGTTTCTTCTCATAATATCGCTGAATCAAAGTCAGTATCGTTGAGAAAACAAGGTATATGAGTGCTACTTCCGAATAGAGCCACAATGGTTCATAAGTTCGGCCGACTATTTTCTGGGCAGACATAAACATATCCGCAACGGTAATTTCTGCTGCAAGAGATGTATCCTTGAGCATACTGATTATCGAGTTTGAAAGGGGCGGAAATGCGGTTCGCAATGCCTGAGGAATAACAACATGCCACATAATCTGCAGATAATTCATGCCCACGCAATATCCGGCCTCGAGCTGACCTTCAGGCACAGCCTCTAAAGCAGAACGCATTGTTTCTGCGCAGTACGCACCCTCATTCAGCGAAAAAACAAGGATTGCGCACGGAAAAGCATCCATCACTATTCCCAGCTTAGGCAATCCATAATATGCCAAAAACAGTTGAACCAACAGAGGCGTTCCTCGGAAAATCCATATATATATTCTGGAGATTTCCTTGAGAACGGGAATCTTTGCATACTGAACCAGAGCCATTACCATAGCAATGACCATAGCAAGCGAAAAACCGATAATTGTAAGTGGTATTGTTACCTGAATGCTTGCAAGAAGTATTTTTACAAATCCTTCTGCCAATATTCCTACTATTCTGTCTGTCATAAAATCTCCGCACAACCTAGCCAAATCGTAGGTATCTTATCATATAAATAGGTTTTTACAAGCAAATTCCGAATATTTAAGAGAATTTTTACAAGATTTGGCGATATATTTCATATTTCTTCCATCATAAATTGTCTCCTTTTCTTTTTTGGTAATTGCAAAAATAATAATAAAAGTGTAAAATCATTTATATTTATGCAAAGGACATTTTAAAAGGAGGAAAAAATGGACGTGATGTATGCACCCCCTACGCAGGACGATAACAATAAGAAGCAGCTTCCTGCAGGGACAGGTCTTGCAGTTGCAATATTGGTATTGGGTATTATATCCATCATTACCTGCAACAATTTCTTCACAGGTATTGTTGCGCTGATTCTGTATCTTGTGAACAAAGCAAAGTTCACCGATCCCGAGATAAAAGGAATGGCAAAAGCCGGATTTATCTGCTCAATAGTAGGTATAGGTATCCAGGCATTATATTTCATCGGTGTCATGCTTTATATGCTATTTATCTTTGGTATAGCATTTGCATCTATTTAATTTGATAAGTAGGTTAGTGTTTTCATTATGGATAACAATTATTACGCTAACGGTTCGAACGATTATACTCCTATGGAAAGTACCCATTCCAATTCCGGTACAGTGATGATTTTAGGAATTCTTTCATTATTTGTGTTACCTATTGTTTTAGCTCCCATAACATTGGTTTTATACAATAAGAACAAACTTTCTTACAGTCCGGAAGATATGGGAGGAGCTAAGGTCGGCTTTATATGCGCATGCATTGCTCTTGGTATTTGGGCATCAACAATTCTTATAAGTCTGCTTGCCATTGTTGCGTATTTCTCGTTCGTCGCTCTTGTGATATCCAGGTAGGTTATTTAGAAAAGTACATATCCGATGTATATTTACAAATCAACGACTTAGATTTATAATTAACAACGTTGTAAAAATAGCAAGGAGGAAATAACGGTGGATAACGGATTTAACAACACTTCTTACAATGAACTGTCAGGCGAAAAGAAAGGTATTGCAATAGCAATTCTCGTTTTAGGTATTTGCTCAATTGTATGCTGTGGATGCCTTGGTCTCGTTCTTGCGGTAATTTCAATTATTCTTTTTGTAGTTAACAAAGATAAGTTTGTTGAAAACAAGAAACTTGCAAAAGCAGGACTTATATGCGATATCGTCGGAGTAGTAGTCTCAATTATATATATGATTATATCCCCTTTATTAATGGGAATTATTACCCCTCTTGTGACAGAAATGTATTAAAATCTGATTATGCTGTTTTATGCCGGTTACCGTAAAGGCAACCGGTTTTTTCTTTATTATAAACAAGATTAATTCAATGTTAATGCACTTCAAATTATAATGATAAAAAGGAGGATTCTATTATGGATAACAATCAGGAATATGTATACGTGGAAGCAGAAAGCAACGGTAATAAAGGACTGGCAATTACATTACTTGTTTTAGGTATTGTATCTTGTGTACTTTCAATTGTTTGCTGCTGCCCAGGTTGTTTAGGCGGCGTGTTGGATTGTGTTCTCGCAGAATTCGTGCCCTTTGTTTGTGGAGTAGTCGGCATTATTTTGTATTTAGTTAAGAAAACCGGATTTAATGCCGACACTATGAAACTTGCAAAAGCAGGATTTATTTGTTCCATCGTAGGTATAGTAATTGTTCTTCTCGGTACACCGGTAGTTTTGGTATTTAAACTTATAACAATAATTTCCGGCGTTGGTGTCGGCGCTCTTTCATCTTTCATGAGCTTCTTATTGGGCTCATACTAATTATAACTTGATGTATTAATAAGGAGTATTTAATCAATGGATAGTAGTGGTTTATATTCTCCGCCGGTTTCCTCACCTGACAAATATAAAGGCATTGCCGTTGCAATCTTGATTTTGGGTATTATATCCGATGTCATGTGCGTCTTATGTATTTGGGGATACTTTTTTTCTCTTATTTGCTCAATAATTGCAGTAGTTCTGTACTTGGCATTTAAGAGCGAAATAGGAAGTAATGCAATCAAACTTGCAAAAGCAGGCTTTATATGTGGTATTGTCAGCCTGTCGCTGACTGTACTTGTATCGATAGCAACTTTTCTGTTTTATTTCTTTTACATGGTATTAGTGTTCGGAATGAGCCTGTTAAGCGTTTTTGATTCGATTTTTTAACATGGAATAAATAAACACCGCCAAATGATTGTGATAAATTCTCATTTGGCGGTGTTTGGTATGTTATCATAATTATTGCGGAAGGTGAAATTCACCGTTTTTGATTTCAATTATTGCTCGTACAACTCCAAAAACTATGGCAATGGCAAGACCAACATAAATAATTGCTTCATGAAACCTCATTCCGACATGAGGATAAAGAAGACTTATCAGCTCCTTGTTTTTCACTTTTAAATTTCTGATTATTGCGATTGTATTTAAAATCATGTATATCAGATAAAGGACCGTAAAATACATTGCTATGGGATTAAATTTCAGGCTCTGGATGAAATGTCCTCCGTAAAGTGCCTGAAATCCTCTGGTCAAACCACATCCCAGACAAGAAATTCCAATCTTGGATTTAAATTGACAATCCGGAAAATAATCCGTCGGAATCGCTGCTCCGGTCCTGTAAAGTATAAACAATACCACCTGAATAACGAATAATACAACTCCTACACAGTAAAACCAGTCCTCGACAGAAAAATCCCGTACAATTCTTCTTGTTATATTCTGTTTCATAATAATCTCCGTTTAATTCATAAAATTCAAAGTAAATTATTCTTTTCTTTCCGATAAAAATATTCTCCGATAAATTGAATTTCCGTAGGCTGAAAATCAACCTGCTCGGAATAAATATAGTAGCAGCAATCTCTGTCAGACAATACTATGCATTTTCCTTTTCCGCGATAATTGTACTCTGTTTGCACAGACTCACGTATCTTGTGCTGAAAATGTTTCTCTGCTTTTTCGCCCCCATAATCATATTCAAGCAAAAATTCATTTGTGTCAAGGAACAACCTTCCTGCCCCCAAAGGAACAAAACCCTTTTCGTTCGGAAGTGCTTCAACAGTCACATCGTATTTCTTCTTAAAATGCTGTACTGCTGCCAATTCTGACGAAACAAATTCCTTTTCTTCACTGTACCAGTCGGGCAGGTGTATTTTTTCTCCGCCTTCTTCCGAAATTAGCCATCCGTTCTCGGATAAATTCCATTTTCGCCCGCATTCTCCGCAAAAAAGATGACTTCCCTCACTCCGCATATTATATTTTGTCTTGCATGTTCTGCATTGAAACAAAGGAAGTTCAAGTCCTTCTGCACGATCTTTGTCTTTAATAAGAAAGCCTTTTTTGTGCTGATAAGCATATTCATCATATGCCAATTTGTCTTCAATGATTTTCTGAATTGATTCCTCATTCATGGACTCAATTTCTTCTTTGTCAAGAACACATTCCAACTTTGCCGTTATAGGAACTTTTCGTGTTTTTTCCTCATTCCAGAATGGGTTTGCAAGATAGCTTCCGTGCGCACTGAGGATAACAAGCGGAACGTCCATTTTTTTAACCAGCCGTCCCATATTTAACGGTATATCAGCCGTAACACCGATATTTGAATGTCTTGATTCAGGATAAATCACCACCGATTGCCCGGATTTTAATGCATCACGAATATGTATCATAACGTTAATGTCAGAAACATACCTTCTTTTACCGATACATCCTATCCCCCGATACAGAGCTTTTCCAAAGGCCGCAAATCCTTCCATATCGGATACATACATAGCCCTTCTTGGAAATAAAGAGAGGGGACCGATGCAATAATCCATAAATCCCTGGTGTGTTGCAAGAACAAGATACGGTCCCCTAGCTTTATTCATATTTACTTTTTCAATTTTCAAACCAAACTTACGTGTCATCACGAAACTTGCACCCCAAATAACGGGAAGAAGAAAAAACTTCTGCTTCGAGGGTTTCTGTTTCATATCGAAAGGAGTCATATCCCCGGACTTATTAACTAATGACATAATATACTACTCTCGGTTCGGCTTGTTTTTACTTGTTGCTTTTTGCTTCGCCGGCTTCTTTTTCATTTGCTTCCGAATAAGAACCGTTAATAATTCTGATAATTCTCTTTCTGGGATTATCGCTTAATTTCTTCCAAAAGCCTTTAAGCTGTTTTTTGTGTGTGCACAATTTTTCCGAGCAGTTTGCACATCTGATGAACTCGTTTGTGCTATCCGAGAATCTCTCGGGGAAAAAGTATGCGGAAATTTCCCACTTGCAAAGAATGACCAACGCCATAAAGAACAACCATGTAGTAAGAAGTGAAGGTACAAAAACAAGGGGTGTAAACATCATAATGTAATCCCAGTTGTAAATTCTGCATGTGTTACAGCATCTGTTCTTTAAGAAGAAAGTCTGGAAAGGACAGAAGAACAAAATACAGATCATATCGCATACACTGTAGAAAAGACAGACTAAGAACATAAATTCTCTGTCGAGAATTCCGATTAAATAAAGTTCTCCGATTAAAACATTACCAAGAATCCATACAAGAGCTACAATACCGGCAGCATTACTGTCCAAAGTAACCTCTTTACCGTTTTTTGCAGGAATGTAATTCTTCTTGAAATGCTTCTGAGCGCCGCGGCTTTCGAAGTCAATCGGTAAAAGTCTCAAAATCATTTCCAATGTAAAAAGAATCGTAACACCAAGCATTATCCAATGGTAATTGGCTTTAATATTTGCAACTGTCTCGTCTGAAAAAATAAAAATATTGCAAATATTTGCCTTATATAGCTTATCGGCAATATACCACCATAAAGCCACCAAAAAAACCAGTCCACGGTAAAACATTCTGATATAGTGAAACATTGACACTTTACTTAATTTCATAAAAACCCCTTCATTTTGTCCTTTATTTTTATTAAATCGCAATGGTTATAGGACGCATATATATTTTCAAAATAATATCCTGTAACAGATACAAAATCCTCAAAACACAGGTTGCCGGTTGCAAACATCATATCATTGTTGGTTTCATTCAAATGAGTGACTGCCAGAGAAGGCTTCGTACCCGCGGACCCTATTTCATCAAAAATCGGCGCAACAAAATCCTCTACACTCGCATGTGCGGCATAGCGAATACTACCTTGCCATTCATTCGTTGCATTGGTAACATCAATACCTATTCCCGGCATTTTTGTTCTTTCAAATTCGTTTGGCAAAGGTCCTGCCCCGTGTCTGGTCACATAAGTTCGCGTGACGAAAACTGCTTCCTGCAGTTCCATTGTTCTTTTTTTTAGGAAAGCTACCGGCTCAGCTATTCCGGTCTTCGATGTAGTAAGATGAGGGGCATTCACCAGATAGTCCATATCCAAAAGCAACCCCTGCCCATTTTCAAAAATGAGTGATTCATACTGAGAAAGCCACGTTCTGTCGGCATCAACAATCTGAATCAAAGACATATTATTTAGTATCGAAGAAGCAAAATTACATATAACGTTTGTATCGAACAACAACGAATAATAAGGATTGTTCTCGTCTATTCCCAATCTCTTGATTCGCGGAACAGTGTATTTCTCTCTAATCCTTAAAAGACGCGATTCTAGGTAATTATACGAACTCTGTACTATATTTTCAAGCGAAAGTTCAAAACCGGCATTAATTCTTTCAACAC
This sequence comes from Lachnospiraceae bacterium, assembly GCA_045600725.1. Taxonomy (GTDB): domain Bacteria; phylum Bacillota; class Clostridia; order Lachnospirales; family Lachnospiraceae; genus UBA1258. The sequence goes on along the minus strand of JAZRYK010000015.1, from coordinate 3,628 downwards.
ATTCGTTTATGCCCATCCCACAGCTTCCGTGACGTGCATCCCCGCGCTGTGTTTCAAGAGCCATATTTATAAGTACGTCGTCTATCGTTGTAATATTTGTTTTTGCCTCAGCATACAGCTTTGGTCGGAAGCCGAATATACTCTTAAACTCCTCAACTTCCTTACCTAATTGGTATAAATCCGGATGAAATGTTTCCGCAAACAATGTGTCGGCTCCGTATTCTGCCCCTGAACCTATCTGATGATGAACAAATCGTGTTCCTTTTTCTTCATTCTCAACAGTATGACCTGCCTGAGCGCCGCCGTTATGCTTTATTACCAGCGGATGCACACAAAAAGAGCAGAGGCTTGCTGTAACAAGCCCCTTGCCCTCATCACCAAAATTTTTTCCTATTACAGCTACGGTTTTCACAGCGTAATTGACTTGCCCGGAACAGAAATAGATAACTGTCCGAGTGCGGCACGTATTACAGGGATATTAATTTCATCCCACTGGTTAAGAACCTTATCAAGTGCCATTCCATTCTGAAGCTGAATAGCGCTTATAATAATTTGAGGAATGCAGTCTATATCCGAACGTGAAATAACCATCTTATTTCCAACAAGTATGTCGGCATTACTGTCAGAATTACCATCAATCATGATGTGAAATACATTAAACTTTTTCTGAACCTCAGCCAGTAAGCTTTCCCTTGATGCAAAATTAACATCATCGCCGATAACACGATTCATTGTTGTCGCGATTTCGTCTTTTCTGATTACAGCGTTATCACCGATAGTAAATAAGAAGCCCTTCTGCTTTCTTTTGTTTACCGCATCAATATTTGTGTGTCTTGAAAGGAATTCCCATAGGCAGGTAGGAACAACCTGACCGCTACCACCGTTTTCGAAGTAAATATCCAAAAGCTGTTCTGCGATTCTGATATCTGATTCAAACTGAGTTACCTGAAGAGGTGAATCATCCTTATAATCACCGTAAGCTGCGCACATAAGCGCGGGATCCTCAACAGCGCCTGTAGAGTAAAGCTTCATAATAAGCTCATTTAATGCTTTTGTCGCAACTTCTACCGCAAGATATCCCATTGAACCGGTCACATCCAGACCTACAACTATAGGAGTTGTATTCGGGTGGTCTGCTGAATCGAAGCACTCTCTTGTTCCTATATATTTAGGGTCGAACTTAGGATTTATGCTCCTTCTTTTAAAAACTTCCTCAACCGACTTATCATTTGACAGTTGTCTACTGGCCTTTAATTTTGACCAGTCCGCTGCTGAATAGCTTCCATATCCCATACTTTCATTCTCCTTTACATTTTGATAAATTTATGGCCGCCAAAGCCTTCTTCTATCACCTTATCCCATTCCGTAAAATCCGCAAAGGCATCACCCTTTGGTGCAGAGTTTATGAACCTATATAATTCTATAGGATTGTGGGCGTTCATTGCAAGTGCGATTGCAGTTTTTCTGAGGCAAACAAGATCCTCCCTGCCGGTCATTTTTCTAACCTGCCGCCAGTCGCCGAACAAAGCTCCCTCGTGGGTAATCGGATTAATCCAAATTGATGTTGCATCAATACCACGGTGCTCTATGCCGGAGTAATTTAATGCGCAGCAAATATTCTCCATTCTGGAAATAATCCAGGCAACATGTTCTGATTCCATCGGAGCAAAAAACTCTGCCGGGAAAAAGTTCGGACGCCTGATGAATGCGACAGCCTCTTTACCGTCCTTAAGCGTTATCTCCATTTTTGCCTTCGGAAAACAGCGATGTAGCTTTACATCAGCTTCAGGAAAAACAAGCTTGCTCAAACCTTCCATATATTTGCATTTTTCTTCTGCATTATCAAAAACGTATACAGCACTTTCTTTTGCCAGATAGCCGACGCAACCTTTGTAATCGTATTTGCACATATACTTGATTGTAAGATCCTGACCATTTTCCATAACAAAGCTGTCAGAACCCCTGTGTTCCCACAGTCTGTCCTCGTCATAGTCAAATTCTTTATTTCCGGCTTCGGCTTTTAGGAACTCAAGAAACTTTCTTCTGAATTCCTCGTTGCCTTTAAAATCCTTGTCCGACATAAACGATTTTGAACCACAATACGGACATTTCATACCGCCGGAAGAAGAAATCTTTACTTCACCGCCGCAATTACGACATTTGTACTGAACCATTAATCTGCCTCCCAGTTATATCAGAATGTGTTTCCAGTCCCATTCCTACGTTAGAAAATTAATAGACAGAGTATCCTCGAAAACTGTTTTATCTGTCTTCATAGTTTTTTCCCTTTAAATTATAGCCAATACTGGCGGAAAATCAATTTGCCCCGGTTGTTTTTCCCTTTAACCTACGCACTTTTACGGTATAACTATAATTTTAGTTGCCTTATATTTGCACATCACTTCCAAGGTTTTTCCCATCAAGCCAGCCTTTTTCTTCGTAGTAAAGACATGCAGAAACATCTTCAATACACTTATAACACCCTACACAAAAATGATTTAAGTCCTTCGGAAAGAAAAACTCTGTAATCTCGTTTTCACCTTCTGTTTTATCAGCAATCATCCGGCCGATATGGTATCCACCTTCTATGATAGGGCTTATTTTAATCTTCAAATATTTTATTCCAACTAAACATAACCACCAAAACTGCAAAAATAACTGATAATATATCTGCTACCGGCTGCACAATATATATACCAAATTCTCCAAGCATTAGATTTAAGCCAAATAACAATGGCACGTAAAATAAACCTTGTCTTGCCACAGATATAAACAATGCACTAAAGTATTTACCTATATTCTGCAGAAACATACTGGATATTGCATAATTCTTTTAGCAGTTCATCATCTAATGAGCTTATCTTTCTTCTATTCTCATCTATAGGTACTTCCACTGTTCCGGAATTCTCTGAATAGATAATTTCAGTTGCCTTTTCTCCGATTACTGTGTTTATTACCTTTCCATCTTTTCCACATACAAAGCTGTCAGTGGTCACTCTGCCTGATACAACTGATTCACCAAGGCCGAAAGATGCATTTATCTGCATTTCATTTTCATTTCCGTTGATTGGATTGGCGGTAAATAAGACACCTGCGATTTCGCTTTCTACCATTTTCTGAATTACAACTGCAAGTCTAACAGAAACATCAACATTCCTGCATGCGCCATGTTCCTTAAGCACAATCAGGATAGCTTTTAAATAATCCTCTTTTGATTTTCCTATCGCTTTTGGTTCCATCTATACCTCTTTAAAATACTCAATGTTAAATATCGCTTTGTTTGCAATGACAGTATGCTGATCCCGAATAAGGACATCCAATGCACTTATTGCCCTTCTTTTTCTCTTTCCAGATATAGAAAGAAGCAGTGCCAACAATAGCCACTAATATTGCACTTATAATAATGTTAATCATTCGTATCCTCCATTGAACCTAAGGGACGGGGTTTGTAGCTCATTTTATTTCAAACCAACGAGACGGGGATACCTCACTTTAAAAAATGAACCAGTAACCCCGTCCCCAAAACTCATGCCCTATTCAATGCATAGTTTCTCTCAAGTCCTCTATTAGCCTTTGCAATAAGACTTACGATAACAGCTGCGAAAACAAGTACAGCAATAAGTCCACC
>JAZRYK010000014.1:0-230245 GCA_045600725.1 Lachnospiraceae bacterium | reverse complement strand
GATATGATACTTACAAGTCCATGTAGTGTGTGATAAACTACTATTATCCATTTGGATACCTCCTTGATCTAATTTAGTGCGGTTGGCGAACCTTCACTTATTATATCATTGGAGGTTTTTTTGCTTGAAGCTAAAGCTATCTGGGAACACACCTGCATAGCAGGTGGTTTATTTTTATTGCGATACAATAACAACAGCCTCGGGTACCCCCCGAGGCTGTTTATTTATTAATTTATTCCCGTCCTTTTAAAATATTCTCTCTTCTAATTCGCTTATATTCCTCATAAGCTTTCTCAAGAATCTGCTTTTCGTTTGCAAAATACAAAAGGTGATAAGCCTCATGATACTTATAATATCCGGAATCTTCAAAAAATTCCGAACGTTGAGGTTTTGAATAATAATTATCCGATTTCATCAGAAACCATTTAACATGTTTGTTTATTCTTCCCTCCGGAGAATTGAATTCAAAGCTTGTTTCGTCTATATACTTCACTATTTCGGCTTTTGCTCCGGTTTCTTCTTTAACTTCTCTTAAGGCAGTCTGCTCAAAGTTCTCTCCATCTTCCATTGAGCCCTTTGGTAAAACCCATCCCGAATATCTGTCTCCGTAATTTTTGTAAAGCAGCAGTATTTTGCCTTTATGTATGACAACACCGCCACAACTCGTGGCATTCTTCATTGAACTGTCCTTCCTTATTGTTCATCGATATATTCCGAGGTGTCGTATCTTCTAAAATACTCATCAAAAATTTTCTTAGCCATAGGTGCTGCTCGTGTACCTGATGCACCGGCGTCCTCAAGGATTATTGTAACACAAATCTCCGGATCATCAACAGGTGCAAATCCTGTAAACCACGAATGCGTTGATTTAGAATAATCACTATACTCGGCAGATCCTGTTTTTCCTGCAACTGAATATGTACTGTTTTTCAGTTTTCTGGCAGTGCCGGACTGAACCACATCTTTCATATATTCGGATATAATATCTGCCTGCTCCTTGGTCATTACAGTAGTATATTCTTCCTGTTTCCCAAGTTTTTTAACTGTATTGCCTGCAGAATTTATAACTCTGTCAACAAGATACGGTTTCATTATCACGCCGTCGTTTGCTATGGCACAGGTTATCAAGTTCATATGTATCGGTGTCATCAATGTTTCACCCTGTCCAAATGCAGTCTGGACCATTGTCAAATCGTCCATGTCATCACTCACATAACATGAACTTGAAGCGTAATTCATTGTAAGCGGTAATTCAGTGTTAAACAAAAGTGAATCAATTGATTTCTGAAAACTGTCTCTGTCAAGTGAAAGCCCTATCGTACCAAAACTTGAGTTGCAGGAAACCGATAATGATTTTTTTAACGAAACTGTTCCGTGTGTCTCATGATTATAACATGTAATTTTCCCTTGCGGAGTGCTGAGTTCACCATTACAAGTAAAATAATAATTTGAATAATTGTTCGGATTTTCCTTTATATATTCATACAAAGTAACTATCTTAAAACATGAGCCCGGCGGGTAAAGACCCTGCGTTGCTCTGTTAAGAAGAACGGAGCTTTCTTCATCTTCAAGCAAGCTCTGCCATATTGCTTCAATCTCATTAGGGTTATAGTCCGGTTTTGACACCATTGCAAGTATTTCACCCGTTTTGGGATTCGAAACCACAACCGCTCCGGCATAATTACCGATTGACGTATATGCAGCTTTCTGAAGTCCTGCATCAAGTGTTGTTACTATACTGTCTCCCAAATATTTTTCCTGCTGAATATCCGCAGCAATTCTTTCTGCCATCGGCTGATTTGAATTTATAAGATAATAGTTCGCCTGAGCTTCTATACCGGTACGTCCCTGTGTTGAATGGCCTACCACATGGGAAAATATATTGGCAAAAGGATAATAGCGTATTTCAGTGCCATCAACCACCTGTGTTTCAGCTAAGGTTTCCATATTACGCGTATATATTGATCCTCGAATATTCTGTTTGCGCAAAATTTCCTGCCGTGGATTATAACTGTTGTTCACATATTCTTCTTCATGCCAATCGGCATTGGCACATATATATACACTCATAACAAGAAATGTTCCGATAAACAGATATGCCACTCCCAGTATAATATTGACCTGCTTTTTAAAAAACTTAGTATTATCTTCCGATTTCTCTTCTTTTTTTTCTTGCGAAATGCTTTTACCTCTGATTACATAAAGACCTTCTATAATAAAGAAAGTAAATATTGTAGCCATCACCGACGAACCGCCATAACTTACAAGAGGAAGCGTTACACCTGTAAGCGGAATAAATTTTACTCCGCCCCCGACAGTAAGAAAAACCTGAAATACGTATGTTATTCCAAGACCAATTGCAATATATCTGTAGTATTTGTTCTTAAATGTAATTGCGATATTTATAAACATCAAAAAGCAGCTAAGACAAATCAAAATAAGGCAAACAGCAAATATAATGCCAAGTTCTTCCGCTATGGCCGAAAAAATGAAGTCCGTTTCTACATAAGGAATTGTATCCGGTGTTCCGTTAAACAGGCCCAAGCCGAACCAGGATCCGCCTGAAATCGCAAACAAAGACTGTGAAATCTGGTATCCCTCATTATCAATAACAGAAAAGGGATCCGTAAATGCAGCTACTCTTACCTGTACATGTCTGAAAACTCTGTATGCAACCAAAGCTGCACATGCACCCATTCCCGAGCCTGCAAGAATGTATAGATAATTTTTTGTTGCAATAAATATCATTAATACATACACAACAAAAAATATAAGTGCAGCACCAAGATCCCTCGACAATACAAGCAGCAAAACATGCGCAGCAGCAATCAGTGAAATATAAAAAACATTCAGCAACGAGGTGCTGTTATACAACGCTCCCGCTATAAAGAAAACAAATAAAATCTTTACAAATTCTGATGCCTGAAATGAAAGACCAAAAACAGAAACGGCAAGTTTTGAGCCGTTTGTAATTGAGCCCATTATAAATACAATACCTAATAGAACTATTCCTCCGGCAGCATAATACAATGGTTTATTTGGAAGTTTTTTGATTTTAATAAGTACAAGCGGAATAATTCCCGCTATAGCAAACGATACGGAAACAACAATTAACTGTTTTACCGCTTTGCCAAAATCCAACCGAGCAAGCATTACAAGACCGATACTCAGAAGCATACAGACATTGTTAATAACCAGCCTGTTTATTTTGGGATATATCATTGGAAAAATTTCCATGATCAGTAAAATCACAACCTGAAATATTCCATAAAAAACAAGAAATCGTACGTGGCCTGCTTTAAGGCATATAGGAAGAAAACATGAAAAATGCATTAGCACGGTCAATATAATCTGACGCGCATACAGACCTTTCCGTGCCTTTTCATCTTTATACCGGAATACCAAAAAGCATTCCAATGTATAAAGAATCATAAATAACGTTATGAAATATTTGGAAAATGCAGTTATATACTGAACCATCTATTCCACTCCATGAACAAAAAAAGCTTTTGTAGTATTTGCAATCGGAAAAATCTTTGTTTTTCCAAAGTAAAAATCAATAATGGCATCAACCGTTTCTTCTTCCTCATTTGTAAAATAAAGAAGAAAACTTTTGGTAAATTTTATATCATCCGCATATTCGTGAAGCGAAGTCGCTACCGAATTATAAATAACGTTGTAGCAGCTCTCACATTCAAAGAATATCGGAAGGTTTATACCCTTTCTGTCTTTCAGAAAATCGAAATCCGGCCCCTTTCCCTTAAGACAGTTTTGCTTTGTGTTTCTGATGCAATTTGCCGTAACCATGAAAGGTGTGCGTCCATATACCGTAATAATTCCATCGGAAGTATCAATTTCCTTAAGTTCATACTTCGAAAGTTCATAAGGATAAACGAATTTATCCGCATCGCTTAGTAATGCTTTTGCGGAATCATTGTTCCATATATACATTCCCGGCCCCAGGATTACTTTCTTGGTAAAGGAAATTGACTTAATAATCCCAAGGGTTTCTGTATTATGCACATATACGCCCTGAATTCTTGCATTTTCTTCTGCATAAATCAAAAAATCCCTGATACGATCTCGGTCCTTATTTCTGACAATAGTCGGAAGACTGACAAAATACTCTTTATAATCAGGCAGTTTATCTGTACACTCCCATAATTTATAAAAAGGCAATATAATATTTCCTGCATCAACCACTTTATCCGTTATCTGAGAAGAGAGAGTTATCGAAATCCATAAATCATACTTCATTTATCAATTCCTCCACCGCTCTTCTTCTGAGATCGTTTATTTTTCCGGCAGGAACAAACACGAACTCGGAAACATCAAATATTATATCCTCAAATTCATAAGGAGTATTTCCTAATTTCATTAAGTTTTTCTTTATTTCTTCAACAGTTGTTGCTCTGTTTAGCGCCTTATCACAAATATCACCGGTAACCGATACCGAAGACTCTCCTCTTGAAAGAGTAAGTATAATATTCTCACCCTCATGAGCATAAAAATAGCCCAAAATCTTAGTTTTCAAAGGCTTTTCTATATACGCTTTGCGAACCGCCTGCATAAGTTCATCTGACGAACCGTTGTATGCCGGATTTGACAACGTAACCATATCCCGGCCCTTTGCTTTATCGTAATATCCGGTCCCCGTTTCCGATCTAAGATACATATTATGCAAATCTTCCAAGTCTTTTTTTTCGATGATATAGGGCCTTTTGCTATAATACAAATCAATATATTTTCTGTACATAGCAGTAACAAAAGCCGCATACTCAGGCTTTTTCATTCTACCTTCTATTTTCAACGAATCAATTCCCGCTTCCAAAAGTTTTGGAAGAATGGAAAGGGTAAATTGGTCTTTTAAAGATAAAATATATTCGTCATTTCCGTATGGAAGTCTGCATGGTCCGGCGCATCTGCCTCTGTTTCCGCTTCTGCCCCCATATGATGAAGAAAAAAGGCATTGACCGGAAAAGCAGTAACACATTGCACCGTGAATGAATGTTTCTAATTCTATATCAACATTCTTCTTTATATCAATTATCTCATCCAATGTCATTTCTCTTGCAAGAACAACACGACTCGCACCCAGATTTTTGTAATACCGCGCCGAATCTATGCCTGTAACAAATCCCTGCGTACTGGTATGATATTCTACTGCAGGATATTCTTCCATAAGCCTTTTTGCCAAGCCGATATCCTGTACAATACAAGCATCAAGACCGGCTTCGGCAAATGGACGGACAAATTCAACAGCATCATCCATCTCGCGTTGTTTAATCAAAGTATTTACTGTCAGGTATACTTTTACTCCAAAAATATGAGCATATTTAATAGCTTTTACTATTTCCTCATCCGAAAAATTATCTGCATAAGCACGGGCACTGTATTTACTGCCTCCAAGATATACTGCATCACAACCTGCATTAACACAGCCAATAAAGCCCTCAAAATTTCCTGCGGGGGCTAATAATTCGGGTTTGAAATTTTCCTGAAATCTATGATGCATATATAAAAAAGGGCTGTTAAAAACAACCCCTCTCCTTAGCTTAATTTTAATTCTGTTTCTAAACGAATAAGCTTTTTATTTGATTCATCCAATTCGTTTTTTAGTTTCTTGCCGGACTTCTCACTGTTTTCGAGCTTAATCTGCGAAGCAATAAGTTCGTGCTTCAAATCGTATAATTCTTTTTCTTTTGCCTGAATTTCTTCTTCAAGTAAAGATATCTGCTTTTTTGCTTTAAAATAATCGTCGGCAATGTTCAGCTGAAGCATCAAATTTTGTGTATCAGTCTGTGATTTATGAAAGCTGTCAACCCTATTTAATTCAGACAGTTTTGAATTAATATACGAGGCAACTTTTTGCAAATACTCCTCGCTTTCATACCCTCCTAAGCGAAGAACTCTTCCTCCGATAATTACCTCGGTATCGTTTTTAGAAGCCATACCGAAAACCTCCAGCAAATTCCCAACAATTAACCCACAATTACATAAAGATTATAAATTAATTACTCAGCAATTTCAATACCCAAATGCCTATAGGCAAGCTCTGTTACGCATCTTCCGCGGGGAGTTCTGATAAGAAATCCATTCTTAATCAAATACGGTTCATATACTTCTTCAATTGTACCCGAATCCTCTCCGATTGTTGCTGCAAGATTGTCAAGGCCCACAGGACCGCCCTTATAAAGTTCAATCATTGTTACAAGAATATTCCTGTCGATATGGTCAAGTCCCATCTTGTCAACATCAAGCAAATCTAAAGCGGTTCTTGCCACCTCTGCGGTAATTTTTCCGTCATATCTTACTTCAGCAAAGTCCCTTACTCTCTTCAGCATTCTGTTTGCAAGTCTGGGGGTTCCTCTGCTTCTTCTGGCAATCTCAGTTGCACCTTCTTCATCTACGGAAACATTAAGAAGCTTTGCCGAATGCCTAATTATAAGTGCAAGCTCTTCAACTGAATAAAATTCAAGTTTCTGAACCACACCAAATCGGTCTCGCAGTGGAGCTGACAAAAGACCGGCTCTGGTCGTGGCGCCAACAAGTGTAAACTTTGGCAAATCAAGTCTGATAGACTTTGCAGCCGGTCCCTTTCCTATCATAATATCAAGTGAATAGTCCTCCATTGCAGGATAAAGAACTTCTTCAATCTGCTTATTCAATCTGTGAATTTCATCAATAAAAAGAAGATCTCCCTCCTTAAGCCCACTGAGAATCGCTGCCATATCACCCGGTTTCTCAATTGCCGGACCGCTTGTTATTCGAATATTTACATGCATTTCGTTTGCAATTATTTCAGCAAGAGTTGTTTTTCCCAGTCCGGGCGGTCCGTAAAGAAGAACATGGTCAAGTGCTTCATTACGATTACGGGCAGCTTCAATGTAAACCTGCATTATTTCTTTAACTTTTTCCTGCCCTATATATTCTTTTAAAGTACGTGGACGTAATGACCCATCAAGGACAACGTCCTCTGCCATAACATCCGTTTTTATAATATTTCCCATAAAGTAATAATCTTCTCCCTAAAGACTAAACCATAAATAAAAAAGCCTTTTTAATAATATCACCTGAAACCATTTCTTCATAGCCTTCTACACTGATGACAGCTTTTTCGGACTGCCGCTTGTCATAACCCAATGCAACCAACGCCTCAACGGCATCTCTTGCTTCACCGGTGAGCTTTGCGGAAGCGACATCGTCTGTATTGGTGCCGGCAACTCCTATAACTTCTGCCGGATCGATTTTATCCTTCAAATCAATGATAATTTTTTCTGCAGTCTTTTTACCTACACCGGGAGCCTTTGAAATTTTTGTACTGTCTGCATTAACAATAGCATATTTTAAATCAGGGACAGAGAAAAATGAAAGAATTCCCAGCGCGGCTTTCGGTCCAACACTGTTTACTCCGATTAGTTTCAAAAACATATCCTGTTGGTCCCTTGTCAAAAAGCCATACAAACCTATGCCGTTTTCACTTACGCTCATATAAGTAAATACACGAACCTCATTTCCGATTGCCGGTAATTCTTCTCTGGTAGTCTCAGATACAATAACCGCATATCCCACACCGTTAACGTCAATAATCACCTGTCCGGATCTGTTTTCAATCAATTCTCCTCTAAGATAACCAATCATGTTTCTTAGTCCTTTCATAAATCATTTTACAAATAAACCCATTTATTAATCCGGTCAAAATTCCTACAATAACAAGGACAAATGTATATGTCAGTATTCCTTTCGAATGAATCAAAAGTGAGGCACATATTAATTGACCTATATTATGCAACGCACCTGAGGCCATACTCACTCCCGGAACCGAAAAACGTTTTGTTTTCACAAGGATTAACATCACTGAAAAGCTCAGCACAAAACCTGTTAATGACAAGGAAAAAGAAAAAACATTCCCAAACAGCAAAGCAGATAAAATAATTCGAATAAGCCCTGTGATAAAAGCATCTATCGGCCCTTGCGTAAGCATAACAAGAAGTATAATCAAATTGGCCAGGCCCAACCGTACACCGGGAATGGGCAGTGCTATCGGTATCATACCCTCAATATATGAAAATATCATCGCAAGAGAGGTCATTATACCTATAATGCAGACTCTTTTTACATTGCTGCCGCGTGCCTCAGTAATTCGAGCTGCCTGCACCTCATTCCCCGGCTTGACATTATTAATATCTTTATTCATCAGTACGCCACCGTGTCGACATCGGTGTCGCCTTCCAAATATATTTCCAAATGATGCGGGAGGCATACGATTTGACCGCCTGCTTTGGAAATGCTACCCATTTTTATACAATCTCTGCCATCGCAATCGGATTCCATTACACAAATCTTGCCATCACAAATTTCAATAATGTTATATCCGTATTCGGTTGTAATATCATATCTTCCATCATCAAGTGAATAGCAATGAATAATCTGCCCGTCAACTTTCACTATTACATTACTGTTTTTTGATCTAACTGCTGCATGTGAAGAAAAAAAAGTAATGCTAACCCCTAAAATAAGTATGACAAGCAGCAACCATATATCATTCTTTTTCATATATTTCTGCATTTAACTTCTGAGGCGACTTATTTATCAATTATCGCTTTTGTTTTTACGATTTTCCAAGATAAATAGTATCATATTCGAACATATGTTTCAACGTTTTTCTTTTGAATATTCCGTATATTATTGTATAATATTTACAGTCTATGGAAAACGCCTTCGTCTATAGCACAGTTTTTGAATATTGATATATTTAAATGGAGAATAAAATGAAAATTATATTTGTACGCCACGGCGATCCCGATTACATTAATGATTCACTTACCGATAAGGGCCGACGCGAGGCACAGTGCCTGGCCGAACGTGTTGCAACCTGGGATAATATTACCGATTTTTACATTTCACCCAAAGGTCGTGCACAGTTAACCGCAAAATATTCATTGGATAAAATCGGCCGAACCGGTGAAACATTGGAATGGCTTCGCGAGTTTAGCGTCGATGTAAAAAATCCCGATGGTTCTTTTCGTAACATACCATGGGATTATATGCCTGAATACTGGAAAAAGCAGGAAATAGTATTTGACAAAGATAAATGGGCTGATTTTGAGTTGTTCGCCGAAAGTAGTTTAAAGGATGATTTAAATGAAGTTAAAGAAGGACTTGATTCTCTTCTTTCGCGATATGGAATAAAAAACGATAAGGGTATATTCCGAATAGATCATCAGAACGATGACACAACAATTGTAATTTTCTGTCACCTTGGCCTTACATACCTTTGTCTCTCACTGCTTCTTGGCTATTCCCCTTTTGTAATGTGGCATACATTTTTTATGCCTCCTACAGGTGTCACCGTTCTTGGCGCTGAAGAAAGAGAACCCGGTGTATTAAACTTCCGAGTCGAACAGTTCGGTGATACACGTCATTTACGTGACAATCGTGAACCGGTATCTCCCTCAGGTTATTTCACAACATTATTTGAAAAATAACTCATTTTTGCAGAACAAAGTGTATGCTTGCACACACCTCGCGCCCGAGCGGTATGCTTTAGCATTAATTTCATCTTTGCATTGTGCGCATCCACGCGGAGCGTTTTTATTCAATAGAACAAGCGATTTCCTATTGAATAAAAAATCGCTTGAACCAAACGGTTTAAGCGATTTTTTTGATTATATTTTGATTACATTTCCATATGCATGATATCTTTAGTTTGTATATCTCTGAAGTTCCATAATCTCTTCGAGGATCTTATCCATTGTGTTTTTGAAATCATTAACAAGTTCAACATTTTTAGTGCTGACTGCAGATGCTTCGGATGTGCTTGCGCTGATTTCTTCGCTTGTTGCGGAAAGAGTGCTTACAGAATCAACAATTTCATTGTTTGCAGAGCTAAGTGCGGCAATCTGACCGTTAATATCTTTTACAGCCTCGGTAAGCTCACCAAGTTTCTCCTCAATAACCTTAAATTGTTCATTAGCCTTTGAAGCCAGTTCGGTTTCCTGTTTAGCCGATTCGGAACTGATTTCTACACAATCATTAACCTTTGCTGCGTTTTCCGCCAAAGCTCCGATAATTTGTGTAATACTTTCTGTTTCGCTTCTTGTCTGTTCAGCAAGGTTTCTGATTTCTTCGGCAACAACAGCAAATCCTCTTCCTGCCTCGCCGGCACGGGCAGCTTCAATAGATGCATTTAATGCAAGTAGATTTGTCTGAGATGAGATCGACAAAATGATGTTTGTAATGCCACGAACTTCTTCTGTGTTAGTGCGAAGTGCATCACTGGCCTCAAGCATATCATCACTGGCCTTTTTAGCCTTATCTACTTCACTGAAAAGATTGCCGATAACCTGGAGGCCTTCTTTAAGCGCAATCGATGTATCGCTGTTAATTTCCACAACATTTTCAGCGCTCTCACCGGTTTTGGAAATAATAGACTGAATATCCTGGGTTTGGAAAGTCTGATTTGTAATTGCTTCCGCTGTACCCTGAGTTCCCTGCATGATGTTGTTCATTGACTCATCCATCATTGCGGTAGCGCTTGAGATTTCATCAATTGCATCAGCAACACCTTCGGCATGATTTGCAACACTTTCGGCAACCTCGGTAATTCTTTTTGCTACTTCTGCATTTTTATCGGCTGCTTCTGTAACTTCTTCGATTGACTCGTCAAAGAACTGCTGTAACATTTTAAGTCCGACAGTAACAGCAACTGTAACAAGAATAACAATAATTGCTTCTACCATAACCGGCTCAAGTGCAGCTTCTTTATCTTCTGCAACAGCCATAGTTTCGATAATTCTTATAGCATTCGCAATAACAAATGCTGCAGAGGATATTCTAACTGATATCTTATTCATTGTAAGAACAAAAGCAATGAAAAAAGGAATCATATATGGGAATGCAGTACCCGAATTACTCATTGTCAGCATCGTAAAATATACGATTGAGAACAAAGAAGCTACAAGAGTAAGGTAAACCTCTCCACTTCCTTTTATCAAATAATAAGCTGTGCATGCAACAAATGTAATGATTGCAAGTGCAAGCGGTACCAAACTTCTGTAAGGTTCAAGACCGGACATTTTATACATGGAAATAAGTCCCATAATCGTAAAAAATGTTGTAATAAGATGAATAGTCAGTACCAGTTTACAGGTTCTTTTAAAATGTTTTTCCTTCATTGGATATCTACCCTCCATCAATATTTTTCGCTAAACATTTTATTCCTGATTTATTAAAAACTTATTAAAAATAATGCTCAAAACTAAACAAAAACAATTGTTTTGTATATTAAAAATATATTGTAATACCAAAAAGTTCCGCAGCAATTGCCACGGAACTTAACCAAAAACATAATCGTTGCAACAGGTTACCGTTTAACAGACCCTATAGTATGCGTCATTGTTTTCAACAATATCGATTATGAAATAAAGCAATATAAACTTATTTATTCTGAATGTAGTTCATAAGTCCTTCACTGTTGATAATCTTCTGCATAAATTCAGGGAAGGGCTGACCTTTAAACGACTGTCCTGTTGTCTTATCAACAATAACACCGGAGTCAAAATCAACCTCAACTTCGTCCCCTGCATTAATAGCGTATGCAGCCTCAGGGCACTCCATAATAGGAAGACCGATATTAATTGAATTTCTAAAGAAAATTCGTGCGAAAGTGTCGGCGATAACTACGCTTACTCCGCTGGCTTTAATGGAAATGGGTGCATGCTCTCTTGATGAGCCACAACCAAAATTCTTTGTAGCTACAATTATGTCGCCGGGCTGAACCTTATTAACAAAATCCTTATCAATGTCTTCCATACAGTGTGCTGCAAGTTCCTTGGGATCTGAGGAGTTTAAATATCTTGCAGGAATAATAACATCTGTATCAACATTATCGCCATATTTAAAAACATGTCCGTTTGCTTTCATTTTTCTTCCTCCTTAGGCTTCAGGTGCTGCAATGTATCCCTTAACAGCACTTTCTGCTGCTACCGCAGGGCTTGCAAGATAGATTTCACTGGTAATATGGCCCATACGGCCGACAAAGTTACGGTTTGTTGTAGAAACACATCTTTCATTTTCAGCAAGTACACCCATATAACCGCCGAGACAAGGACCACAGGTAGGTGTCGATACAATTCCTCCGGCATTAATGAATGTCTTTAAAAGACCTTCTTCCATTGCCTGTAAATAAATTGCCTGTGTAGCAGGAATAACAATAAGTCTCATTCCTTTTGCAACATGTCTTCCTTCAAGAACCTTGGCTGCAATTCTAAGGTCATCAATACGTCCGTTTGTACATGAACCGATTACAACCTGGTCAATCTTTATTTCACCTTCTATTTCGTCAACTGTCTTTGTATTTTCGGGAAGATGAGGGAAGGCAACAGTTGACTTAAGTGTTGATAAGTCAATTGTATATTCTTCATCATATTCTGCATCTGCATCAGCCTCGAAAATCTTATATTCTCTCGTAGAGTGCTCGTTCATATAAGCAATTGCAAGATCGTCGACAGGGAAAATGCCGTTCTTCGCGCCTGCTTCAATTGCCATATTCGCAATTGTAAATCTGTCATCCATTGTGAGGTTTTTGATTCCTTCGCCGACAAATTCCATTGACTTATAAAGTGCTCCGTCAACTCCGATCATACCTATGATATGAAGAATAACATCTTTACCGGAAACCCACTTTGAAGGCTTTCCAACAATATTAAACTTAATCGCTGAAGGTACCTTGAACCAAGCTTTACCTGTTGCCATTCCGGCTGCCATGTCAGTACTTCCGACACCTGTTGAAAAAGCACCCAGCGCACCATATGTACATGTGTGTGAATCAGCTCCGATAATAACATCACCTGCTACTGTAAGTCCTTTTTCAGGTAAAAGTGCATGTTCAATACCCATTTCGCCAACTTCAAAGTAGTTTGTAATATTATTTTTAATAGCAAACTCTCTAACGCATTTACAGTGCTCTGCTGACTTAATATCCTTATTAGGAACAAAGTGATCAGGAACAAGCGCTATCTTATCCTTGTTAAAAACCGAATTAAGATTGTTCTTTGCCATTTCCTTGATAGCAACCGGACTTGTAATATCATTTCCGAGAACAAGATCCAAGTCTGCTTCAATTAATTGGCCGGGAACTACCGAATCAAGACCTGCATGTGCTGCAAGTATCTTCTGTGTCATTGTCATTGCCATGACTGTATCCTCCATAATTTTTTACATTTATTATATTAATCCATTTCAAATAACGGTGTTGAAAAATATCGTTCTGCGGTGTCCGGAAGTACTGTGACAACAGTTTTACCCTCACCTAATTTTACAGCCAGTTTAATAGCCGCAGCAACATTTGTTCCTGATGAAATACCGCACATAAGCCCCTCAAGTCTTGCGAGATCCTTTGAGGTTTTAATTGCTTCTTCATCCGTTACTATATAAATGTCATCATAAATTTCCTGATTAAGATTTTCGGGAATAATTCCGTCTCCAATGCCCATCTGCAGATGAGTTCCTATATTACCGCCTGCAAGAATCGCGGCATTTTCAGGTTCGACTGCCCAAATTTCGATATCCGGATTTTGTTTTTTTAAGGTTTCACCAATACCTGAAATTGTTCCACCGGTACCAATTCCTGAACAAAAGCCATGGATTGGTCCTTCGACTTGCTCAAGAATCTCAAGACCGGTATGGTATCTGTGAACGTCCGGATTGTTGGGATTTTCAAACTGCTGAGGAATATAAACCTTTGGATTGTTTTTTCCCATATCGATAGCGGTCTGAAGGCACTTGTCTATGCATTCACCGATATTACCTTCATCCTTAATAAGTATAACCTGAGCACCGTAATGCTTAACGAGTTTTCTTCTTTCTTCACTTACTGAATCAGGCATAATAATGACTGTTTCATAACCCATTACCGCACCGACCAGTGCTAATCCGATACCCTGGTTTCCGCTGGTTGGTTCTACGATGACAGTATCGTCCTTAATAAGTCCATCTTCAATTGCTTTTTTAATCATATTATAAGCGGTTCTTGTTTTAATCGAACCGCCTACATTCAGTCCCTCATATTTTACCAGTACACGTGCTGCACCTTCGGGAACCATCCTGTTAAGCTGAATCATCGGAGTATGTCCGATTGCCTCCAATACATTTGAGTAAACCATAACTTAAAAATAAAGGGAGACCTTTAGGATCTCCCTTCATCCTTTCGAAAAATAAAGATTAGTTATTTATTAACTTATCGTCTTCGTTGTTCCAGCTGTAAAGCTTACGAACTTCTTCTCCGACCTTTTCAGCGGGATGCTCAGATGCAAGCTTTCTCATAGCCTTAAAGTGAACCTGCTTACCTGCGTCACTCATATCAAGTAAGAATTCCTTAGCAAATGAACCGTCCTGAATATCAGAAAGAACCTTCTTCATAGCCTTCTTTGTGTCTTCAGTAATGATCTTGGGTCCGGTAATATAATCACCGTACTCAGCGGTATTTGAAATAGAATATCTCATTCCTGCGAAACCTGACTGATAAATAAGATCAACAATGAGCTTCATTTCATGAATACATTCAAAGTATGCATTTCTCTCATCATATCCTGCTTCAACAAGTGTTTCAAAGCCGGCCTGCATAAGTGCACATACACCACCGCAAAGAACAGCCTGTTCACCAAAGAGGTCTGTTTCTGTCTCTGTTCTGAATGTTGTTTCAAGAACACCTGCTCTTGCTCCACCGATACCAAGTGCATATGCAAGTGCAAGATCCTGAGCTTTACCTGTAGCATCCTGTTCAACAGCGATAAGACAAGGAACACCCTTACCTGCCTGGTACTCTGAACGTACTGTATGACCGGGTCCCTTAGGAGCAATCATAGTAACGTCAACGTTTGCGGGAGGTACAATACATCCGAAATGAATATTGAAACCGTGAGCAAACATAAGCATATTGCCTTCTTCAAGATTAGGCTCAATATCGTTCTTGTAAAGAGCTGCCTGCTTCTCATCGTTGATAAGAATCATAATGATATCAGCCTTCTTTGCAGCTTCTGCTGCAGTATATACATCGAATCCCTGAGCTACAGCCTTCTTCCAGGACTTTGATCCTTCATAAAGACCAATGATAACATCGCATCCTGACTCTTTTAAGTTAAGAGCATGTGCATGTCCCTGGCTGCCATAGCCGATGATTGCGATTGTTTTTCCTTTTAAAAGATCAAGGTTACAATCCTGCTGGTAGAAAATCTTTGCCATTTTTAGTTCCTCCAAAAATAAATTATAAAATGATTTTATTTAACTTTCGTAATAATTACGGAAGGTAAGTAACATTCTCAATACCTCTTCCAAGACCCGCAATACCTGTACGGGCAAGTTCAAGTATTTCGTAGCCTTCAAGCAGACCGAGGAAAGCATCAATCTTGTCCTGATCGCCTGTAAGTTCAATAATCAATGTCTGAGGCCCAACATCTATGATGTTTGCCCTGAATATATCCGCAATCGAAATAACGCCCTGACGATTTGTTGCATCTGCCTTAACCTTTATTAATGCAAGTTCTCTGTAAACACTGCAACCCGGCTCAAGGACTTTAACATCCCTAACATCGATAAGCTTTGCAACCTGTTTTTCAATCTGGTCAAGAATATCATCATCACCGCTTGTAACAATAGTTATTCTGGTAAATCTCGGGTCAGCGGTAACTCCGGCGGTAATACTTTCAATATTATATCCACGTCTTGAAAAAAGTCCTGAAATACGGCTTAAAACACCACTGGTATTGTCAACAAGAAGCTGAATAACTCTTCTATGCATATATATACACCTCATTTTCTAACAGTCAAAGTACATTTTAGTCAATTAAAGTATAAAAGTCAATAAAAATACTAATTATCTGTGTCTGCACACTTTGGTAAAGCCAAGGTACCTGTTCTGGCTACTTCAACAACAGAAATTCCGGAAAGCATTCCACGGAAAACACTGATTTTCTCAGGTGTATCGCAAATCTGAATCATCAGATGAGTTTTCGACATATCAACGATTTCCGCCTTGCAGATTTCGCAAACCTCCATGATATCTTTGCGGTTATTCTTATTATATTTTACCTTAATAAGCATTAATTCTCTGGAGATAGCCTGCTCTTCTTTAAAAGTCTTGACCTTAATAACATCCAGTTTCTTATTTAACTGTTTTTCGATCTGTTCGAGCGTTCTCTCATCACCGGAACTGACAATCGTCATATTTGATACTTCAGGATCAAATGTTTCTCCTACAACAAGCGAATCAATATTGAAGCATCTTCTTGCAAAAAGACCGGATACTTTTGAAAGAACACCGGATCTGTTTTCAACCAATACAGAATATATTTTCTTCATAATATTATCACCTACTTAACAACGTCTTCAGGATCGATAAGCACTTCACAAAGGCAGGCACCTTCAAAAGCCAGCATTTCATCAATTGCCTTCAAAGCATCCTCGTTTGACGCAACTCTAAAGAACTTCATGCCATAAGCGTCGGCAAGGGAATCATATTTGGGATAATCGTTCAATTCCACAACACTGTAATTATCCTTATATGTATAATGCTGATACTCTCTTACCATTCCAAGATATCCGTTTTTGAGAACAATAATTTTTACAGGAACCTGTTCCTGCTTAATTGTCGCCAACTCACACATTGACATTTGGAATGATCCGTCACCGCAGACACAAAGAACCTGTCTTGAAGGATTTGCAAGAGCAGCGCCCATAGCAGCCGGAATTGAATAGCCCATTGTTCCCATTCCGCCGCTCGTTAAGAAACTTCCGTTTTTAACTTCATGATATGAACAACTCCATATCTGGTTCTGACCTACATCTGCAACATATATTCCGTCATCCTCCATTTTATCGGACAAAGCCTTAATAAAATATGCAGGATCTGTATATTCGGGTTTGGGATCACGCTTCACAACAAGAGTATTTCTGTATTCCGTAAGTTTATTAACCCAATCATCAATATTTAAATTAATATCCAACTCATTTAAATCTTCGAATATGCTCTTCATATCACCTACAATCGGAATAGTAGGTCCACAGTTCTTGCCGATTTCCGCAGGATCAACATCAATATGAATAAGAACCGTATTTTCCATCACAATATCAGGTCTGTTAACCGCTCTGTCAGCAACTCGGGCACCAACCACAACCAAGGTATCACATTCATGCATGGCCCTGTTTGCATATAGTTTTCCGTTATTTCCGACCATACCGAAATAAAGAGGATGTTTGGTAGGCATCGCACCTATACCCATCATTGTGGAAACAACAGGAATATTTGTTTTCTCGGCAAATTTCAACAACTCTTTCTCACCCTGAGAAAGCTGAACGCCGCCTCCCGCACAGATTAACGGGCGTTTTGCCTTTTCAAGTGCCGAAACCATTTTCTTTATCTGAGCAAAATTACCCTTTACTGTGGGCTTATATGTTCTCATAGCCACCGCTTCGGGATACTTAAAATTCTTAATTACGGCATTTTGAATATTAATGGGGATGTCTATCAGAACCGGTCCCTTTCTTCCTGTAGTTGCAATATGAAATGCCTCTTTGAAAATTCGTGGAATATCATTAACATTTTTTACAAGATAACTGTATTTGACAAAAGACTCGGCGGCACCTGTAATATCGGCTTCCTGAAAAACGTCCGAACCAAGCATCTCTGAATCTACCTGACCGGTAATACATATAAGCGGAATAGAATCTGCAAATGCAGTTGCAATACCGGTAATTAAGTTGGTTGCACCGGGACCTGATGTTACTGCACAAACGCCGACACCACCTGTTGTTCTTGCAAGACCTGATGCCGCATGCGCAGCACTCTGTTCGGTACGAACAAGAACAGTCTCAATAGTTGAAGATGTAATTGCATTATAAAAAGGACAAATAGCCACACCCGGATATCCAAAAACATATTTCACATTTTCTTCTTCCAGACATTTTACAATTGCTTCTGCACCTATCATTACTTTACCTCCGGTAAATAAATATACTATCGCACTTTAAAATACGCTATTTGTGAGTTTATCATACTTATGTTGCAGTGTGCAATAAAATACTCTGCTTTTGTTGTTTTTTTAGGGTATATATGGTAAATTTATCTTTGATGTTAAGACGAAATGGAGATTATTATGAAGAAAAAAATTGCACTTCTTTTCGCCGTTCTTCTTGTTTTCACATTCCTTGCGGGATGCGGAAGCAAACAAGTCGTCGAGGGCGGTGATTCGGAATATAAAACGCAAATGACTGATTTTTTCAAATCAATGAAACATATTGATGATGAAATAAATGCCCTTGATCCCGAAGATGATGATTCAATCGCCGAGCTTTTTGTTTATCTGGACGAACTTGAAGGACAGTATAAAATTTTAAGTGAAATTGAAGTTCCTGCCGAATATAAAGCAACTGAGTCATTGGCTGACGAAGCCTATGATTATATGGTTCAGGCAAACAATTATTTTAAAATGTCCTTTGTTGAAAATTCATATAACCAGTATACATATGAAGCCGGTCTTGAATGCTATAACCGAGCAAACAAACGTATGCAGTATATTATTTCAATTATTCATGGCGAAATGCCCACCGATGAAAATGTAACTGTTGAATAAGATAGTATTTGCAAACATGCGCTGCAATTTGAACTTGTTATATACAGACACAAAAAGCCTGCGGTTTTATCCGCAGGCTTTTTATTGCAATTATAATCTTGATTTGATTGCTGCAAAGAAATCCTTGGTGTTAACAGTATTGACCTTTTCAAGAGTACAAAGTCTTGAAAGATCTGCCGTCATTGTTCCGGATTCAATTGTATCGATAACGGCTTTTTCCAGTTTTTCACCGAACTCGGTAAGTTCAGGAATATTATCAAGCTCGCCTCTCTTCTTAAGTGCTCCGCTCCATGCAAAAATTGTTGCAACAGGATTTGATTTCGGTTCTTCACCGTCAAGATATCTGTAATAATGCTTCTGAATTGTACCGTGAGCAGCTTCATATTCAAATACACCCTTAGGAGAAACAAGAACGCTTGTCATCATTGAAAGTGAACCGAATGCAGAAGAAACCATGTCGCTCATTACATCTCCGTCATAGTTCTTACATGCCCAGATAAATCCGCCTTCTTCTTTAACGACACGTGCAACTGCGTCATCAATAAGTGTGTAGAAATATTTTATTCCGGCAGCTTCAAATTTCTCTTTATATTCCGCATCATAAATTTCCTGGAAAATATCCTTGAATGTATGATCATACTTCTTTGAAATGGTATCCTTGGTAGCAAACCAAAGATCCTGCTTTGTATCAAGTGCATAATTGAAGCATGCATATGCAAAGCTTGTAATCGATGCTGTTGTGTTATGAATACCCTGAATGATTCCGGGGGCCTTGAACTCATGAATTGTCTCACGTATTTCAGTTCCGTCTTCAGCAGTGAAAACAAGTTCTGCTTTACCTGCTCCGGGAACCTTTATTTCAACATTCTTGTATACATCGCCGTATGCATGTCTTGCTAAAGTGATGGGCTTTTTCCAGCATGTAACAACAGGATTGATTCCTTTTACAATGATAGGAGCTCTGAAAACTGTTCCGTCAAGCTTTGCACGAATCGTTCCGTTAGGACTCTTCCACATTTCCTTTAAGTCATATTCTTTTACACGAGCAGCATTTGGTGTAATTGTTGCGCATTTTACGGCAACTCCGTACTTTAATGTTGCTTCGGCGCTGTCAATTGTAACCTGATCATTAGTTTCATTTCTGTACTTTAAACCAAGATCGTAATATTCTGTTTTTAAGTCTACGTAAGGTAAAATGAGTTCATCCTTAATCATCTGCCAAAGAATTCTGGTCATTTCATCCCCGTCCATCTCTACGATGGGGGTGGTCATTCTAATTTTGCTCATTGGAATAAGCCTCCTTTAGTCCGTTTTTTACCATATTTTCATAAGCATTATGGATATGAAGAGTTGCAAGCTCATCAGCTTTTTCGGGATTATTGTCTCTGATGGCTTCCATAATAGCCTGGTGTTCTGAATTTGACGCAAGCGATCTTTCTACTGTGGAAAGAGTCTTTTTTCTCACTCTCTGAACATACTGGTGGAAATCTCTTAAGAGATTCTCAAGCATCTTTGAGTTGCATGCTTCATACATAATCTCATGAAATCTTGAATCCAGTTCAGACATCTGTTCAAAATGTCCGCGTTCTGCATGGAACTTGGCGAGATATATGTTCTCTTCCATTTCCTCAATCTGTTCTTTTGTGATATGTCCGCATGCCCAAGCGGCACAAAGCCCCTCAAGTCTTGAGCGAATCATATAAATATCCTTTACGTCTTCCGTTGTGATACCGGTAACATAAGCTCCTTTATTGGGAATAATCTTAATAAGGCCTTCCAATTCAAGCTGTCTGAAAGCTTCTCTGACAGGAGTTCTTGAAACACCCAGTTCTTCACCTATGGCTATTTCCTTAAGTTCATCGTTTTCCTTATACTTACCGGAAAGAATATCTTCACGAACCTTACTGAATACCCGTCCTCTGAGGGAATACTTATCGGTTACTTCCTGCTTTAAGTCGTATGCTGGCATATTGTTACCCCTAATTCTTTTGAGCAGCGATCAATCGCATCAAAAAGCTCATTGTCCGTCATTACAGTTACACGTCCGTTAGCATACTCTTCATCAACCCAGCCCTTAATACGCTTAACAATTTCAGTATTCTTATCAAGTGCTTCGTCGCCTTCAAGCTTAAACTTGGTGTTGATCCAGTGTGCGATTCCCGCAAGGCCTGAAGTATTTGAAATTGCACAAATAACCGGTCTGTTGAGGAATTTTTCAGTATCAAAAATATTATAGATTTCTTCGTTCTTCAATAGTCCGTCAGCATGTACTCCGGCTCTTGTTACGTTGAAATTTTTTCCTACGAAAGGAGTTCTTTCGGGAATATGATATCCGATTTCTTTTTCATAATATTCGGCAAGCTCGGTAATAACGGTAGTATCCATTCCGTTTAATGTACCC
The DNA here is from genome assembly GCA_045600725.1 of Lachnospiraceae bacterium. Lineage (GTDB taxonomy): Bacteria > Bacillota > Clostridia > Lachnospirales > Lachnospiraceae > UBA1258. The sequence goes on along the minus strand of JAZRYK010000014.1, from coordinate 209,215 downwards.
TTAAGCTGAGCATATTCAAATACCATAGCTTCCAAAGGTGTATTACCTGTTCTCTCTCCGATTCCGAACAATGATGTATTGATTGAAGAACAACCATATAGCCATGCTGTGGTAGAGTTTGAAACGGCCTTATAAAAGTCATTATGACCATGCCATTCAATAAGCTCCGAAGGCACTCCGGCATGTGTATGAATTGCATAAATAATACCCTGCACAGATCTCGGAATAACGGCACCCGCGAAATTTACTCCGTAACCCATTGTATCGCAGGCTCTGATTTTGATGGGAATCTTATACTCATCCATAAGTTTCATAAGTTCGAGACAGAAAGGAACAACATATCCGTAAATATCCGCACGGGTAATGTCCTCGAGGTGGCATCTTACAGCTATTCCTTCATCGAGACAGTCACGAACAACAGAAAGATAATGCTCCATCGCCTGTTTTCTGGTCATTTTAAGTTTTAAGAAAATATGATAATCCGAGCAGCTGACAAGAATACCTGTTTCTTTCATCCCAAGGGCTTTAACAAGCTTAAAGTCTTCCTTACTGGCTCTGATCCAGCTTGTTACTTCAGGGAATTCATATCCTCTTTCCATACATTTATATACAGCATCTCTGTCCTTTTTCGAATAAAGGAAGAACTCACTGGCTTTAATCATTCCGTTAGGACCGCCAAGTCTGTGAAGGTAATCATATATTGTTACTATCTGCTCGGTTGTATACGGAGCTCTTGACTGCTGTCCGTCTCTGAATGTTGTATCGGTAATCCAAATATCTTTAGGCATATTGTGAGGAACAATACGATCGTTAAAAGGTATTTTGGGAATTTCGGAATAAGGAAACATGTTTCTGAAGACGTTAGGCTTTTTTACGTCATCAAGAATATACATATGCTCTTCAATCTGTAAAAGATTGTTCTTATCGTTCATTGAAACAGGACGATCCGCAAACATTTCTTCGGCCCCTGAAGAATATAATGAAGACTCATTTAATTCCATTTTATTTCTCCTTGAATTTCATTAAAACAGTCATTTCTACCTGCCAAACTTAACAGATTTCATCAGATTGTTTTTCTTGCATTATTGTATACAATGCAACAATTTATGTCAATAGTACAAAACAACAGTAAAAAAACACAGACAATACCCTCCGATTGTCAGTTTTTAAGAATAACTGACTGTTAACTCATCGAAAATGTACTGTCTGTATTGTATATTTTTACTGTTCTATCTTCTCTTCTTAATCAAAAGCATTGCAATTCCTGCGGTAAGCAGGCCCAATGCGAAAATATTCTTTGGATTGATAAAGTCTCCCGTGTCCGGAGATGCATCAAGTTCCGAATCACCGTTACCGGTCATCGGAATACTGTTATATGAATACATTCCGTATTTACCTGTATGATTTATCTCAAAAGAAACACAGAGCGTTCCGCCTCTGTCAACAATTTTGTATGAAAGATCTTCTAACTGCTGATTGTCATCAATACAAATAACATGGAGATTTGTTGTCGGAACACTATCCGGTATTTCAATAACGGTATTAAGTGTCTGCTGACCGAATTTAGTAATGGGAATGCCTGTTTTTTTATCGGTCAGTTCTATATCCATGCTCTTCATATTGTTTGGAATATCTTCGCCGTAAATACGCTTATAAGCATTTTTTACAGAATCCGAAACCGTTTGTTCGTATTTAATATTAAGTACAAATGCTTCATCAGTACCCTCGAAGTGTACCGTCTCACCTTCAATTTCTTCCGCTGACTCAAATCCGCCGTCTTTTGCCGCCTTACAAATATTCTCCAACTGTGAAGCCTCAAAATTATAACCTTTGCCAAATATTAGCATTGTTGGAGGCACTGAGAAGTTTTCAGCTTCCTCCTTTGTCAGATTGCAACCTACAATAAACAGTTTACCGTTATAATAGTCTGTATTCTCTTCGCTGATTGTACATATCAGTCCCGAAAATCCTGTAATATTTCTGTCAAGGACCGTTCCTGTCGTAATTACATTTTCATTCGGAACAATTGCAACCTTAACTCCTTCAAAAGCATCTTTTCTGTATGCCTCATTTGCCAGTCTGGTAGCAGTGGTATTATAAGTAAGTTTCGGAATTGACTCGCCAAGAAAAACAACTGCTTTTTCTTCTTCTGATGCTGTTGTATTTGATAAATCAAATGCACCTATACCAATCATGGAAACACTGTCAACTATTCGAATCGTTTCAATCGGGCAACCTGAAAATGCCCTGTCTGCAATAATATTCAGGTTAATTCCACCGTTGACATTTTTTAAATTTGAACAACCTGAAAAAGCATCTTCTCCTATTTTCAGCAATGAATCCGGCAAGGTAACGTCAGTTATTCCCTGATGGTCTTTAAATGCCTCAGGCGCAATATTTTTAACACCCTCAGGAATTACTATCTTGGAATCTTTTCCCCTGTATGCAAGAAGAATACCGTCGCCGACAATAAGGAAATTGCCGCTACCCGAATTTATCCAATTCTCAAGATATTTTGTTTTTGCGAAAGCGGCAGGTTCAATGTCTGTTACTGAGTTTGGTATGCTTACCGAAGTTAATCGGTCGCAGTGATAAAAAGCCCCGTAACCTATATAAGTCACGCCCTCAGGGATAATAATCTCGTCAAGTCCCGACCTTGCAAAAGCGAACTCTCCTATGGAATTCACATTTTCCGGAATAATATATGATGTAAGTGAAGTATCTCCGTAGAATGCCTTTGCTGCAATCTGATTTCCTATTACGGCAAACTTCGGAACACTGAGACCTTTTCCGTTGGTATCTGTATTTTGCTCATTGCCTACGTCTGTCGAAACTATTTGAGAATACTGATCTGTTGAAGAAAGCGATGCAACCGTTTGATTTGTATTATTAATAAAGATAACCGCTTTTCTTCCTACTACAACAGTCTCACCGATAAGTCCCTGCGCTGAAACAAACGAATCAATAATTGATTCCACATTTTGAGGCTTGTTTGACGGCTCACTTTTTTCTTCACTGTTGTTTGACACATCGGCCGGATTAACGGTTGTATTCAAAACCGCATTGTTATCCTCGGAATCTATTATCGACACCTGGCTTCTGTCCATATTTTGAAACCATTTGTACGCATATGAAAATGTAGGAGCAACAATATTAAGTCTGGGACATCCATCAAAAGCAGTATCGTCAATATATGAAACGGATTCGTTGATTTCTACTTCTGACAAATTTACGCAATTTTCAAAAGCCTTTGCATCTATATTATTCACCGAATACGGAATAACAACTGACTGTAGACCATTACAGTTTGAAAAAGAATATGCTGTAATTTCTTCAAGGTATGGTGAAAGTGTTACGGATTTTAGCTTACTGCAGCCATAAAATGAATATGGAGCAATCTGATTTACCGTTTTAGGCATTGAATATGCTTCATCATCTTTACCCTGAAGTTTCTGATAAATTTTTGTCTTGTCCTTATTAAGCACGGTACCGTTATCACATACAAAACGACTGCCGGCAAATTTAACTTCTGCCAGTTTTTCACAGCCTGTAAAAACACCGTTTCCAAGTTTTCGCAGACCCGAGCCGATTGATATGTCGGTAAGTGATGAACAATTGCAAAAAACCGCTGTCCCAATGGTTTCTACAGAATTCGGTATAACTATTTTCTCCAAATTGCTGCAACCCGAAAATGCAGCGTAATTAATCTCTTTAACTGAATTCGGAATAATAACAGAATAAACAGAAGCATTGTCGGCAAAAGCTTCGTTTCCGATAACTTTGACGTAATCGGGAATAGACACGGTTATAGCCGTGCCTGTGTATTTTACAAGAGTATCCCTGTCCATTTGAAAATCAGTTGTAGATAGTTCAGCGCTGTCAGCATCAGCCGACCCTGCCGGTACCAAAAATACCACCAGGGCCGAAATGATTAGAAGCGCTCCTATAATTTGCCAATAAAGCTTCTTCATATAAATCCTTTGTTAAGCTGTTACTCTCTTCTTCTTTGAAGGTGCCTTGTCTCTCATGAAGAACAAAGCAATACTCATTGCAAACAATCCGATAGAAAGTAACCATTTAGGGTGGAAATCACCGGTTTTGGGTGTTTCATCCAATGTTGTTCCGCTTGTAAGATTTCCTGTATCGACATAAACCGTATATGGTGAGAAATGTGTAGCTGTAAATGTTACACAGGGAACACCGTCAATTGTTGTAAACTTAGGATTAAGCTTATCAAGTTTTTCGTTTACAACACCTGCAACCTTGTTGTTACCGGCATACTGCGTAAGCGCATCCGGAATAGGCATTGTAATTGTTATTGAAAGTCCTGTTGTATCGGTAATCTTTGTCGAACCGGTTGAATCGTACAGACTAATGTCCATTGCACTGTATCTAACACTGTCAAGATTTCCGTATTCATTCTTGAGTGCTGTTTCAACAGCTGATGTTGCTGCTGCAGTTTCTGAAATTCTTACAACGTAATTATCTGTTGATCCCGATACTGTTACCGATGCCAGTCCTGTATTGGAAATACCCGGCTTTGATACCAGAACCGTATTTCCGTTATTCGTTGATGTTGTTCCACCATTATTTGTATTATTGCTTCCGGTGTTGTTGCCATTGTTTGAAGAATTGCTGTTTGATGATGCAGTCTTAAATGTAGCTGTTACGGACGCATTATGAGCAGGCATCGTCATTGTTGTTGCAGCAACCGAAACACTGGCTATTCCAAGGTCATCTGTCTCAGCGACCCACTTATCAAATGTTTTTCCTGAAGGAGGATTAGCAGCTGAAATAATAACTGTAGCCCCTGCAGCATAACTACCCGAACCGTTTCCGTCTGTTACGGTCAAAGTGAAGAACTGCGTCGATCCACCATTATTTCCTCCGGTTGTTCCGCCGCCGGGGCCGGAAGTTGATGTACTCGTGGTTGTAGGAGTAGTTGTTGGTGTAGTTGTTGATGTACTCGTGGTTGTAGGAGTAGTTGTTGGTGTAGTTGTTGTATCCGAAGTATTACCGGAAACATCACTTGAGCCCTGGTTCTGCTTATATGTAGCAACAATAATTGTATCCTGTGTTATATTTGTAAGTTTTTTGCTCCAGCCTGTGAATGTATATCCGGGTCTTACCGGATCATCCGGAATATCTGTAAGCTGTAAGCTTCCTCCCACAACTACATATATAATATTTGAAAGAGCTCTGCCGTCGTAATCAAGGAACTGAACCTTTACGGTATCATCGAGAACTTCCGTTACATCAGCTCCTATTGCAGCAGCAGCTTTTCTGACTGCCGAGTCAGAGTATGAAATAACTCTGAATGCGGTAGGATCTTCCGAAGCACCGCCAAAGGATGACGGAGCAAGGTATACTTCTCGACCGTAAACAACTACTTCAACTCCGTTAGGTGTTCCTTCAAATGCATTTTCCCTAATAGCTGTAACATTTTCAGGAAGAATAATCTGGTTCAGCTTTTCGCAATCCTTAAAGCAGTTCTTGGGAATTTCCGAAAGAAGTCCCATATTTCTGAAATCTACTCCGGTAATAGCTTCACATCCTTCGAAAGCGCCGTCCGCGATTTCGGAAACCTTTGAAAGTAACGGATCTTCATCACTGACTTTAACCTTCTGGCTTCCGACAAGGCTGCCTCTGGTTGACAGTACTTCCAAAATTCTGTATGAACCATCAGGAAGTTTTTTATAGATGATACCGTTATTTGTTGCATAAGCATCCGAATTACTTGCGATACTTGTCAAATTTGTACAACCCTTAAAAGGAGCCTCTCCCATATCTTCAAGGTCATTACCGAGGTTTACTGCAATTAATCTCTCACAACTCTCAAATGCATGATCGGGAAGATATTTAACAGAATTAAGAGTAATTGACTGAATTCTGTCATTACCGATATCTTCAAGTTCGAAGCCCGATCCTGACTCATATTCTCTTGCACCTTCGTTTCCGTTGTAGTCGCCATAGTAACCGTTAAACAGACCCTGCTTTTTGTAAGTTGCATAATTGTCTTCCTGAAGAACATACTTTGAAACACTGCTTGAGTTAGATGTAAATCCGGTTGACGTAGGGCTGTCGGAGGTCTTCTTTGATGTATTGTTTATAAATCCGTTTGCATCAATTGACTTTACACCCTTCGGAACGTTTACATTGATAACCGCATTTATAAGCTTTTCTTCATCAAGTGAAAGAGTATATGTATATTCAAGAGAACCGTCTGCAGCATACTCTTCCTGTCCCAGGTTCTCAAATCGATCCGTAAGAGATACGCTGAGAACTTTACCGCTGGGAGTAGTATAAACAGCTCCGGTTGTTCCTGAAATTTCATTTAACTGCTCGTAATGAGGATAGTCCACCAGTGTCGGAAGTCCGTTAACATTATCTACAATTACCGTCAGATATGAAGGATTCTCTGACTTACAGGTGATAACACGCTTTCCGTCCAAACTCTTAATATATTCATCCGGCTGAATTGCTGTCTTGTAACATACACGTGTTCCGTCTGATTTTTTAACATAATTATCAAGCTGCATTGCCCACTCAAAGGGACCATATGCCTCGTCTATATCTCCGACAAATGTAAGCTCTCCTGCTCCTGTTGCGAAAGCTTCGGCGCCGATATTTTCAAGAGGGAATGCCGCATATCCGTTAGCAGGAGTTGCAAAGCTAACCTGAGTTAACTTATCACATCCCTTAAATGCTCCTTCGCCGATCTTTGTTACCGAATCACCGATGGCTACTGCAACAAGTCTCGTGCATCCCGCAAAAGCATTTTCTCTGATTTCCGAAATAGAGTTGTCTTCAATTGTAAGGGTTCTTATATTATCATGAATTATTTCATCTTCAAAACAGTCCGAAGCAATACCGGTAACCTTTGTATCTCCCACCATTTCGGGAATTACAAGATCAAGACCGTTGTCTTTGACGTCCTTAATAATATCGTCGTCATCGATAAGCTTACAGGATGTAAGAATTCCATCATCATCAATGATAAGAATGTAAAATCCGTCACTGACCTCAAACTTTTCGTATCCTTGAGAATCCTTATATACATAAGGAACAGACTTGTTAAGTCCCGACTTCTGTCCCCATGTACTCTTTCTTGGATATGCAATGCCGCCCTGAATATTCTTTTCGGGACCGTATACATAGAAATCTTCGTTCATGATAGTATCAAAAATTGTTCTTGTACCATCATTATATGTGCCAAAGGTTACAAAACCGCAGGCACCGCCCTCATCGGGGAATTTTACACATTCAAGATTTGTACAGTTAAAGAATACGCCGTAAGGAAGCTCAACCTCATTGGCTTTACCGTAATCCGCAGGCATTACAACATTTTTAAGGTTTGTTCTTCCTGCAAGAACAAAGTTTCCGATACCGTTTGTCTGACCACCAGTGGTTCTTGTAACCATACCAATGATGTTGTCAGGAAATTCAAAGGTATTGAGTGCACCGGAGACACCCATTGTACATGCAAATGCAGCCTCACCGATTCTGAAAATACCGTTTGTTCCGGTTGATTCATCATAAAAATCAACATCTGCGAGAGCCACATCATTAAAGAATGCAAAGTCATCGATCTCACAAGCTGCCGTGATATTCTCAAAATGAAGCTGTGAAAGTTTTGTGCAGGCAGCAAAGGCTCCCGGACCGATATATTTTACAGACCAAGGGAATGTAATATTCTTAAAGCCACAGCCGTAGAAAGCTTCTGTTCCTATATGTGTTGTGCCGGATTTAAAATCAAGATCAGTAAGCTGAGTACAGTTCTTGAAGGCTCTGTTACCGATTTTTTCAACATTGGAGAAGGTAACCTTTGTTACGAAGGAATCCATGAAGGCTTCATCGCCGATATATTTTATTTCCTTACAAAGATCAAGCGTATGAACGTTTGTTGTTCCCTTAAAGGCATTCTCACCGATGGCAATAACAAAAGCCTTTGAAAGAACAAGGAATCCAAATTCATCGTTGTTGTTCATATCGCCCGTAACACTGTTGGGAGTTCCCTTAGGCATATAAACATATTTTGCTTCTGCGCCTGTATTGGGTGTTCTGGAATCTGCAACCTTGGTAAGGGTATAATCATCCGAGCCAAAGAGATTTTCCATTGTAGCATCACCCTTAGGATAGATTTTGCAGAAATATTTGTATTTGTAGTTAATGTTCATCTCATTAACATAGCAGGTAAGTGTCGGACAAGGACCGGGATTGGCTACAACCGTAGGCGGTGTAGGCTTTGTTTTTCCTGCCTGCTGCTCCGGAGTAAGCTCGTTCCATGCAGCAAGTTCCGATTCATAAACGGCATAATCCAAAAGATACTGCTGATATACATTATCCTTTTCTTTCCAGGGATTATATTTATTTGTAATAAATGAATTATATTCGTCGGGGAAATAGTTCTTAAGCCAGTATTCATCATAGCTCTGATCAAGTGTTTCCGCAGGCTGTGACATTGTATATCTTGCAGGCAGGGTTTTGTTACCGCCGGCGCAGGGAACAGATGCTGTTTCGCTTGCCGATGTTTCTGCATTTGCATATACAGAGAAGAAATTGTCAAAGCTTGTGGTCTCAATTGTGCAGTACTGATATGGCATTGACGGATTGATAACTACTTCGTTGGTCTGATATGTGGAATTGTATTCACAAAGAACCAGCATATTTGAGCCCTGAACATTCTGAAGATATCCCTTAAACATCCAGTTAACATTGTAGGTTCCGTCTGTGAGCTGTTTTACATTAAGAATCTTATGAACCGTTGAGCCGTCGCTGCATGTTCCGGATTCTTTATCATATAAGCCAAGATTTACTCCGTCCGTAGAAAGAATGGTATCTGGCGTTTCGTCTGTTGCTTCCACGCCATATACATACGAAGTACCGTTTGAATCAGATCCCGGTGCAATATAAGCGGATGTATTTGTTGCAGGAACTGCCGCAACAATTATAGAGCTTACAAGGCAGACGCCCGCAATGCTTCTTCTGATCGCTTTCTTTGTTTTTTTGCTCATTTTTGTTTTTGTACCTGTTCCCATAGTGTTCCTCCAAGCATTCACTAATAGATACGTTTTGCCACAACGGCAAATCTTCCGTTTGTTTCCTGATAATCACAAGTAGATAATGTCAGCAGCTGGTCACCATATTTGGCTGTTACGCCTGTAGTATACAGACTCATATCTGCCATTTCATCCATGGCAGAATAAAACTCTGCCTCCGAATTTGCATCAATAAACTGATAATACTTAAATGTTATTTCATCCGAACTGAAAATACGTGATCGAAAAACATACATAACCTCGTATGTGCCTTTTTCGTAAATTGTATCGAACTGTATATATTTATGTTCTTTGTAAAAATCCTCGTTTGCATATTTTACGAGAGTTCCGAACATTTTTCCTGATTTCATGTGATGCCCGTAAATAATATAATTATCATTTCCCAAAATCACATCACATTTACTGTCTAAGAATATGCATCCGTTTGCATCTTCTTCCTGGTAAAAATTATGCTTCAGATAATATTCATTGTTAACCGTTTGCATAACAGGATAGTCAATCTTTGTATCGGCAATTTTTACCCATCCGATTAGGCTTTTATTCTTATTATACAAAACTTTATATTCATCAAGGATTTCCGGAATGACAACTGTCTCCTCATAATCCTTCTTAATAACCTGTTCAACAGATATAAAAGAAGCCGCACTGACATCTTTTAATGCCGACAGTGTCTGTGCTTCACGCTCCGCTTGGTTTGCCTTAATCATATAATTACCAAAATATCCGAGACATCCGGCAGAAACGATAAGCATCAAGGCAATAAGTACGTTCCTTCTTATATTTTGCCTTTTTATAAGTCTATCAACTTCTTTTTGAATTTTGGGGTCAAGCGGTTCAAGTTCAGAGACAGTCTTTTTTTCTTTTGTTTTTGACTGCTTCGGTCTTGCTGTTTTATTTCTTTTTTCCTTCTTCTGAACTTCGTCTGTCAGTTCACCTGATTTATACTTTGAATACAAATCAAAAATCTCATCATCGAAATCACGTCCGATTGAAGAAGAAAAATTAAGCAATTGCAACTCTCGGTAAATTCCCTGCACACCGCTTTTTGTTGAAATATCGTATTTTCTTTTTAACTCATCAATTGTCTTTTTATCGCGAAGAGCTTCCGAATATTCTGCTTCGCTTCTATATTTTATGCCGTCAACTTCAAGCATGCCGATCAATTCCTATTGTTGCGTTTGATTCAAAACGCACTTTCCCATCTAAACATAGTTTTACTCATAATCCATTGTACTATATCTTGAAAGAAATACAAGAGAATTTTCTATATATAGCGCAATTCTGTGCAATCAAAAAAATCCTCCCGGTTTCTCGGGAGGATTTCGTTTTTAAATCAGTTTATTAATTGCTTCAATTACTTTTTCATATTCATTTTTCACTTTCTCCAACATTTCCGCGTCGTAATCCATTCTGCCTGCCCTAAACACTTCGACCAACGGTTGAATTGAATTAAAGCAATCATCAAAGCCAAGATTTGCAACTACGCCCTTCAGACTGTGAGAATACTCGAATGATTTTGCAACATCTTTGTTTTCAATAGCCTTAATCATATTTGAATAATCTTCACTGTTCAAAAGTTTTCCGATACATTTGAAATATAAATTCTCGTTGCCAACGAACCGTTCAAGAGTTACTGCTATATCAACTCCTAAATTCTCCAGTATTTCTATCTGTCGGGGTTGCATTTTATTCCTCCTTAAGCATCCACGTTTGATTCAGCCACCTTTGCTGCACGTTCTTTAACCTGAGCTTCCTGTATATCCGAAGGAGCCTGTTCGTAACGATCGAATTCATATTCGTACTCTCCTCGTCCTCCTGTCATGGAACGAAGGTCAGTGCAGTAACCATATAAACTCATCATAGGAACGTTAGCTTCAATAACGGTACGTCCGCCCTGAGCAGGATTCATTCCAAGCACTCTTCCTCGTCTCTTGTTAAGATCGCCCATAACATCTCCTGTATAATTATCGGGAACAGTAACCTTCAGACTAACAATTGGCTCAAGAAGAATCGGTGTTGCTTCCATGAAGCCCTTTTTAAATGCCTGTCCGGCTGCAACCTTAAATGCCATTTCGGAAGAATCTACGGGATGATATGAACCGTCATATAATACTGCTTTAACTCCCACAACCGGATAAGCAGCAAGAGGTCCTCTGACAACAGCTTCCTGAAGTCCCTTTTCTACCGCAGGGAAGAAATTCTTAGGTACCGCTCCGCCGACAACTTCTTCTTCAAATACATAAGGAACTGTTATGTCATCAGCCGGTTCAAAACGCATCTTTACATGTCCGTACTGACCATGACCACCCGACTGCTTTTTATATTTGTATTCCACATCTGCTTTCTTTTTAATAGTCTCTCTGAATGCAAATTTAGGCTTTTCCAATGCAATTTCAACTTTGTATTCATTCTTAAGTTTTTCAACAACCAGATTCAGATGCATATCGCCCATTCCGTAAAGAAGCATCTGACCGTTTTCCGAATCATTCACATTTTTAATTGTCAGGTCTTCATGCATAATTTTCTGAAGTGCCTGAGATACCTTGTCCACGTCGCCCTTATTTACAACTTTATATCTCATATAAGTATATGGCTTTGAGATTTCAAACATACCATACTTGATAATATTGTTTTTGGTTGAAAGAGAATTTCCGGTACGGGCTGCCGTAAGTTTGGGAATGGCACCGATATCACCCGCATGAAGCTCAGAAACTTCGATTGGCTTATTTCCCTGCAATGTATAAAGTTTACTTACTTTCTCCTCAACGTCTTTATCAAGGTTATATATCATATCATCCGGTTTAAATACACCTGAGCATACCTTAATAATTGAATATTTACCTATGAAGGGATCCACAATTGTTTTAAAAATAAACGCCGATTTAGCCTTGGAGAAATCGTTATTTGCTTCAAAAATATCATTTGTTTTCATCGAGATACCGGCAACTTTACGATTCTCGGGACTCGGGAAGTACTTAACAATATCATCGAGCAATGTATAAATACCATATCCCATTACCGAAGAACCCATCGTCATGGGAACAATAGATGAATCTACAATATTAGTACGTAATGCCGCTCTGATTTCAGCCTCAGAGAAAGTATCTCCCGCAAAATAACGGTCAAGAAATTCTTCTGAAGTCTCTGCAACTGTTTCCATTAATGTATCCCTGTATTCAGCAAGATATGCCTTGGAATAGTCAGGAACTTCCATATCGATTGTTTCCTTTCCTTTCCACATCTGAGCTTTTTCGGAGATGACGTTAACATAGCCGATAAGTTCTTCATCTTTACGAATAGGTAAGTGGAAAGGAGCCATTCTTTTACCGTATTTTTCGGTCATAGTAGCTATTACATTCTTATATGAAGCATTGTCTACATCCATATCGGTAACGAAAATAATTCTGGGAAGTTTATATTTTTCACAAATGTTCCACGCTTTTTCCGTTCCTACTTCAAAGCCTGACTTGCCGGATACAACAATAATAGCTGCATCAGCTGCTGCTATAGCCTCTTCAACTTCACCTACAAAATCAAAATATCCCGGAGTATCCAAAAGATTTATCTTTACACCTTCCCACTCCATTGCGATTAAGGATGTACTGATTGAAAATTTCTTTTTCTGTTCTTCCTTGCTAAAATCGCTGAGGGTGTTTCCGTCATCAACCTTACCCATTCGTGATGTAACACCGGCCAGATATGCCATTGCTTCTGCAAGACTTGTCTTTCCGCATCCACCATGTCCGAGCAAAACTACGTTACGGATTTTGTCAGTTGTGTAAACATTCATCTGTAAATTCCTCCAATACTCTTCATTTGACGCATCATTTATTGATATTATTTAAAAACAGTGACATTTCAGCGTCCTTGTGGTTATTTTACTAAATTTTCTGATAATTTTCAACTTATATATACAATTTTCACAAGAATTAATATCACTTTATTATCCGATATTATGATCAATGAATTGCGATATCAGTCACCGGCAATACAAAAGGAGCAACTCTCAGCATCTCTGAGCGTTGCCCCTTCTCTATAAAGGATATATTTTGTATTCACAAAATTTTTATCTTTGTTTTTCTTCTTCAACAGTCTGATAAGTTTCAATTCTGGCCGCATCCATTTCAGGCATTCCGATAAAAATACCGCCATAGACAAATTTGTTGCCAACCTTTTCAATTCGTACTATTTCAACGAAAGCATGGAGGACTTCCTTTGTCCAAATTGTAAGATAAGCTTCATACACGGCACCAATTTCCAACGGTCTGTCACCGACAAAGCCAACGCCTGTTTTGGAAACATCGTTTACTTCGATATTGACTTCTTCTGTGCCTGCACCATCAAGTCTCTTAATAACAAGTTTTGATAAAAGCTCGGTTCTCTTGCTCTTTCTTTTTTCCTGCATACTCTTCTCCTAATTTGGGCATCCGCCATTATTGACCTATTATAACAATGTTACATAAACTGATTGTACATAAATTAAAGTTATCTGTAAAGAATATCTATGGAGTGAATTTTGAATAGTCCGGTGTATAGTTCTGTTCTACTTTTTCAATTTCAATTCCAAGATAATCTGCAATATAGCTATAATAGTTGTAATCAATTATTCTTTCTGAGTATTTTCTTTTCAGCGCCAGTTTGTTCTTAAGACTATCAAGATAATCTTCCGGCATATCTTCCGGAGCTTCACCGTTTTCTGTAAGATAAATAACCTCGCCCGTCTGCGAATTATACATAAGATCTTCAGTAATAATAGACTTATTCCACATTGCAACAAAGCCTTCGGTATCAGACAAAATGTCATAACCCATAAGAAGTCTTGAGTCGTAATCAAAGCCAAACAGGTTCAGAAGTGTAGGCTGAATATCCATACTGCAGCAAGGCTTATCAATCACTATAGGTTCCTCAATAGCTGCACTCCACAAAACAAGATTTGATTTGTACAGTTCAAAATTCTCTTCGACAGGATGTCCCAAAAGTTCTGAAAACTCCTCATTTGTGAGACCATACGGCCAGTGATCGCCGGTAAAGCATATCACGGTTCTGTCTGCAATTCCCTTTTCCTCAAGCTGCTCTATTAAATATGCCAGAGCTGCATCGAGTTCCATCTGGCAGGCAAGATATGCCTGAGCTGCTTCTGAATACGGAAGATTTTCTACTTCTTCTCTATGTTTTTTTGAACACCAGTTACCCGCGAAATTGTAATTCAGGTGACCGCTTACTGTCATATAATAAACATGGAAAATCTCATCATCGATATAGTCCGGAATACTTGCTTCCATCATCTGAAGATCAGATTCCGGCCAGTGTTTTTCAATTTCAAGTCCGTTTCCCACGCCTACATAATAGTAGCCCATTCCCGGGTAAGTAATGTCACGGCCGTAATACTCGAAATCGTTATCATGATATGCACGGCTTGTTATGCCATACGTTCTGTTAAAAAGATTTCCCAAAGAAAACGGCATTGACTGTCTGCCGACGCGCTTAAAGTTCGATGCGCCACCCTTCATCGGATACAAACTTGTCGATGTAACAAACTCTCCGTCACTTGTTGAACCACCGGTTCTCGGATTATAAAAGTTTGTAAAAACAAAACCCTCATGTGTCAATTTATACAGAGTAGGCGTAAGTTCTTCATTTACAGCAATATTTGAAAATCCTTCACAAGTGAGGAAAATCAAATTATAGCCTTCAAACATTCCCGTATACTCATTTTTATTTGTAGGAACAAGAGTCGACATATAGCTGTGAATACCGGCTACATACTCGTTTGGCTCATTTTCTGCCAAAGAAACAAAATCTATATCGAGCATGTTGGGCGATGTGTCGATTCTGTTTGCTTCCTCTTCAAGACGTCTTAGTTCTTCTTCGTATGCTTCTATTTCTTCATCACTGGAAACATCGGGGATTTCAATTTCCTGTATGCTTGATGTCGAAGCAGAAGCCGTAGGATCATATACCCACACTTCACCGATATTTTCGTCTGTTCCCGACTCTTTTACCGGAAACAGCTTAAATTTTATTTCTGTCTCAGCTGTTGCAAGCACACCCAGTTTCTCAAAAGAACGGTCTGTAGAGTTCTCTATCACCATGAGCTCGTAAGGTGAGTTTTCACCTTTGCCATAAGCAAGTGTAACAAGGGCCGCAAGTAAAACAGCAACCGCAAGAAGTGTAATCGGAACACAAATATGTTTTATCGATGCAGGTTCAAATTTGTATATCTTAAATACATTAAGAAGAACAATTACTGCAACAGGAATTGCTATCAGAATAATGAAAATCATAAACCAATTATCTGCAATACCCTTAAAAATTTCACGGTAATATTCATAAACCTTTGCATTGTTCTTGCTGATAAAAGCTACACTTAAAAACACTTTAAAAATAGCTCTGTAAAGAACATTGGCACAGAAATAAGTAATCAGTACACCGCTTATAATCCAGGCAATGATTTTGTTTATTTTTGCTTTAAAAAATGAAACAAAAATGCTCAAAAAAGCTGCCGTAGGAAGCGTCATTATCAATTTTAATATAAAGACAGCATCAACTTTTCTGACTGCCCAAATATGAAATGCCGTTTCGAGGTAAATAATAAGTAACGCAAAGAAAATAAATTTTTCCATGAATTGCTTAAGTGAATCAACAATATTCTTTTTTCTTGCTTTTTCTGATATATCCACACCCAAAACGGACATATCTGTAAATTCTGTTTCAAATGAATCTTTCAAATTTGCATCTCCATAAAATACTATTTAATAAACATAGCATCCCCTATGATGCGAAACTACATCAATATATGACATTTGTCATATTATATCATGCATCTTTCTGTCAATCTACTTAAAACCTTTATATATTACACAAATGGAAGCTCATCGTCAATGTCATCTGGAATATTCATGAATCCATCAGCATCTGTTGCAGGCTGTGAACCAGAACTCTGCTGGCTTCCACTGTCATCATCAGCAAGCTTGAATCCGAACAATGCATAGTTCGTATATGTGGTGTTCTTCTCCTTATCATACTTGTTGGTTACATCGCAATCTCCGAGCTGGATTCTTGTTCTTTCTCCAAGCAGATGTGAATCATTATGTGCATCTCCAATCAATCGCACCCAGCCAGACCATTCTGTGTAATAATCTCCAGTATTCCTATCTTTTCTGCTGATGCTCATTCTGGCATCATCCCAGTTGCCATTTCCTGGCTTTACTTCCCAAACTGTTGCATAGGCATCTTTTCTAAATCCCATTGCTTTACTCTCCTTTACTTAGCTTATCAAAATCTACTGTCTGCAATATCTTCCATAGCATTTCTTCGCTGCTTCTCCATGCTGTCATAGCATATGTATGAGCATCTTCTGAATAATGGTAGTCATTTCTCTGCAAATGCTCCTGTGCAGCTTTGTGAGTCAAGAACATTCCTGTGCAAGTTGACTTTGTTCTCCATTTCATTATTTCAAAATCTGCATCCTCAAGAGCTTCAATCAAAGAGCTTTCATCATAGCTGTTCTTTATATAATCTAATTCTTCTTCATTCAGCTCTATGCCTTGCTTCTCTATTGCCTGGAGGATTGCTTCAACAGTCTCATCAATATTCCAGAAGTTGACTTCTCCTTCCCAGATGGTATCGCAGTCACTCTCATAACAGACACATATACCATCATTATCTTCCATCTCTTTGCCATACTCCTTATCATATGTCTTGATGGTCCAGTATATTGGGTCTGCCTGTCCTACATGATCCTGGGTGTTCAGCTCCTTCTGCAAATCTTTCAGAAACTGAATCTCTTCAGCAGTAATCCGATGCTTCTCTGTAGTATCTTCGTGATACTTCAACTCCCACAATTTAGCCATCTTCTTCCTCGCTTTCATGCCACTGCAGTCCTCTTGCTTCATACAATGGAATCCAGAAGCCTTCATAGAAATCAAATCCACCAGCATCTACTCCAAACCAGTAACCATATTCATCATGTTCAAGAACAATGAATCCGAGGTCTGTCATCTGCCTGATTCCATCTTTTTCTTCCAGCCAGTAGTCATCCATAGAATCTCCGAAGCTCCATACTGTTCCCCAGGTCGGAAATGTGCTGTATGCATAACCTTCTTCATCTTCACTGTAGTGAATCTGCCATTCATCTGGAGCTGTATCATACAACCTTTCAAGCATACTTAATGGAATTGCATTAAACTCAGCCACCCAGGATTCAGTGGCTTCTTTCTTTTGTCTTGTATCTTGCAATATCAAACCTTAACCTCTCTTCCTGTGAAAACATCAACTACTGTTGTTCCAGCTCCGAATGCAGCTCTCATTTCTGTCATTTCTTCCTGGCTTGGCTTGTAATCTTTCATCTGCTCTCTGTATTCAGCAATGAATTCTGCATTCTGAATGTCTCTTTCAATCCTGGTTGCTTCTCTGTCGAACTTATCCGCATACTTACTATGCTCAACAACTTCTGCCATGTCATCCATAATGCATCTGCTGTTGCTTTGCCAGGTTGCAACTCCATCTGTCAGAATCATTCTTCCAGTTTCAATGTCTTCCTCTGCTTTCTTGATCCTCTTCAGTGCATCTTGCTTCCAGAACTGTCCTAACTGTCCTGATAACTCCATTTCAAATCTACTAATTCCATCTACCTCCATGTGGTTTTGATTTAGCGTAGACGTACGATAGCATTTCTACCGAGTTTGTAAAGTGATTTTACTGAAAAAATCAAATATTTTTCGGATGTTCCAGCCTATCTATAACCGAACCATTCCATAAGGCTTTCCTTGTCAGCAAAATACTCAGTCGAGCATCCAGATGCTTCCGAAACGATCCCTAAAAATGCTCCATCTTTGACAGCCCAGAACTTGCCATAAGGCTGGTTAGTATCCTGGATTCTTGCAGCCATGTCGCCATTCACTCTGTAGGCATCAATCTTCTGAAGGTCGATGCTGAATCCCATACATTCAAGCATCTCAATAAACTTTTCTGTTTTGAGGTCCTTCTGTCTTGTGAGCATCTCACTTAGATTTCTTCTGTCGATTCCCATTCTATTTGCAAGCTCAGTCTGGTTAATTCCAGCCAGCTCCATGCATTTTCTTACTGTATCACTTGTTCTGCTCATTATTCCTCCAATTCTCTTTGCTTATAGCCCTGTGGGGCGTTTGTGCGCTCTTACTTGATAAAATGTTCCCTGGATAATTAAAAGCCCTGTAATGGGCTAAATTGAGCTTATCCATATATGATGTCTCCGAATAAAGCTAACTGAATTATGGTATCTGCATCTCCAGCATCTATGTTGCAAGGATCCAGGCCTTCACTGCAAATCGCACCAGCCAGTCTCACTGGGTCTTCCAGGAACAACTTCAAACCGGTCATAAACTTTTCTCTATCCAGCTCATACCATTCTGTTTCTTCATCATCAAATGGCTCTACTGTGTGGAACTTCAACGAACCATTTCTGCTTATCTGCTCGCTGGCATATTCTCCGAGATATTCTCCTTCGACTACAACCTTGTCACACCAGTAATTCACTCCACCTTCCAGAGCTGCACACATAATGTCATCTATATCTTCATTAGTGCATCTTATACTTACACTTATTTCTACTAAATCTTTCATAGCTTCCTTTCCTGGAGAACAAATGCAGGGCTTTTAGACCCTGCACTTCTCCAACCCACACATGATTTATGCAATAGAGATGACTTCATCAGCTCTGTTGTATATATAAACATTGTACGAAAGCCTTTCACTTGGCTGTACCTGAGTATCATTCACTTCTGCCACCATAGTTCTTACATCATCAACCGACATAGAGTTGACACCTACTACTAACAGCTCATGGATGCTGCTTGGGATAATCAGAAGGTCCTGGTCTTCCTTTTCAGCAAGCTCTGTAAAGATTCTGGTGTTCATCATTGCTACAGCACCATTCACTTTCTTCTTGTTGGTTACTACATACATTGTAGGACCACCACTCATGGCTTCTGCCATTTCTTCATCCATTCCTGTCATCTCAGCCATTACAGATGCCATGGTCTGTACAAGGTAGCTGTCTTCCATATTGCTGAATGCAGCTTCATCAATCTCTTCAAGAGTAACCTTTGCCATTTCAGCAATCTGATTGCTTAATACGATAGTTCCATCATTGCCAACCTCGATTCTGTAAATGATTGCAAGGTCCATGATTCTTCTGTTGAGAACACCTTCGAGCATCTCTTCATTCTTCTCTGCATTAACAATCTGAGCTACTACATTCTCAATGATGTAATTCTTATCAAGGCACTGGCTTACATCGAAACTTGCTGGCATATCACGCATTGCCTTCTCATGGATTTCGAAAATCTCCTGGCAAATGCTATCAAGGTCTTCGCCTTCAGCAATTCTATCAAGATAATCATCTACTGTGATGCAAGGGCTAACATTGCCAAATGGCGTTGTGATTGTAACCTTGCTCTGTACTCCACCATTGAGGAGCTTCTTCTCTGATGGCATAACCTTGATGCCTTCCTCAACCTTCTTCTCTAACTCTGCTACTAAAACATTCATTTCATTTCTCATGACTTTTGTCTCCTTAATTCTTTTACTATTTCTACTAATAACAATGATCCTTGGCAGATGGCTACCAGGCACAACCACACATCAGCTGTAATTACTGCTAACAATGTCACAGCTGTGTTGGCTGCTAATGCTAATGTTCTGTTGGCTTTCATCTTTACCACCATACCTTTCTGTGCTACAATCGGAGACAGCAAGGGGATTGCTCCCCAAGCTGAGACCTTTGACCTTACATCACACTCTTAACAAGTGCGATGACAGCTGCCAGCAATTCGATTATCACTATGCCAAGTGTGATTGCCTGGTGGCTGTGGTCTTTTCTTAATTCTTCGAGTTCGGATTTCATATCCTTCAGTTCCAATTCCAACTTCCGAATCTTCCTTCCGTAGCCCTTCTGATGCTTTTTCTTACCCATTGTCTTCTCCTTTCATGTGTGGGATAAGTGTTTTATTTGACTACGTACGTACGATAGCTGGAATACTCCAATTTGTCAATAGTTTTACAGAATATTTTTCAGTAAATTTACGAATTTTCCGTCTGGCTATTCTTTGATCCATCGACAAGGTCTTCAGTAATCTTGATTTTCGGCTCTGACTTGAAATCGCTTCTGCTAACTTCGATGCCTTCCTGCCAGAAATTCATATCAAAGTACCCATCTCCACCGATATAGAAGCTTCCCATCTTCTCGATTTCGTGCTTCTTCATCAGTTCACTCAACTGTGTCAGTACTGGTAATGCTTCGATGCTGAAATCCTTAATCTGAGCCTTTCTTTCTTCTGATACTGCCATTCCATCTACTCCTTTCATGCTGCTACTTTGCATAATCTTTTACTTATCCAGAACTCCTGACCATCTAATGCCAGGAGAATCTTTCCTCTTGCTACTTGCTGACATACAGCCAACTGACCGATATCTTCAATCTTTACAAAGCATCCAATCTTAAACATCCTCTTCATCCTCGCTTTCATCATAATCAATACCAGCTGCTTCACAGATGCTCTCAAGGTCTGCTCCATTGTCGAGCATATTCTTAATCATCTGACCATGTACTGTTCCATCCCACATTCTGATGTGGTCCTTAATCTGCTCTCTAATTCTGCTCATCCTCAAAATCCTCGCTTTCTGTCAAAATCTGGTAAGCTTTTCTTAATGTATTCAGCTTGGATGTCGCCATGTTTCGCTCTCTTGTGAGCTTCGCATATGCTTCATCATATTCATCTATTCTTGCTTGGAGCTTCTTGATCTGCTCATGCAAGCTACCTACTTCTGCATCATGTTCTTCAATCATTGAATACATCTTCTGATTTCTTTCATGTAGCTTTCGACTGTATTCTTCTCTTTCATGGTCGAGCTGTCTTTCAAGCTCATCAATCTTTGAAACCCTGAGTCTGCTGAGTCTCTGAACTCCACCATTTTTCTTCCATTCCTTACAGAACTGGTCCTTATCAATGTCGCAGGCAATGTATTCTTGCTCTATCTCTCTGTACTCTTCTTCTGTTGGTTCAAATCCAACTCTTTCGATAAATTCTGATTTCATCATGGCTTTCTACCTCCTCGCATCATTGCGTTTTGTTTTTTGACGATACGTACGATAGCAGAACTACACCATTTGTAAAGTATTTTAACTGAAAAAAATAGAAAAATATTGGATTTTTCCAACTGTTTCCATTTTGGAACGAGTTGAAACCTCTTGGATGCTGTTTTCCGATCCCTGGCATTGGTATTTGTAGATTACCTAACAGGTAATAACAGTATGTAATCTGTCTGTGTTCCGTAGGCGAACTCCAGGATATCTTTTACTGCATTCTGTAAATCTCCATCATACTTATCTACTGCCATCTCAGTCAGCATCATCTGACCGCCATCAACTTCTGGCATATCAACTTCGAGCTTATACTGCTCATACATCAAGTAGTCTACATAGCCTTTTTCTTCATCTTCAGGCCATAGGTTGCTTCCGTCTCCTTCTGCAATTCTGATAATTTCATTTGTCGCTTTACAATATATGAACAAATCATCCATCATGGTTTCTGTCTCCTAATAACAAACATCCATCATATCGTCTGCATCAATGCCAAGCTCATAAAGCTCTGCTACTGATGTTCCAAGGCTTTCAAGTGTCTTCTTCCAGAACCTGGTGCTATCTGCTTCTCTTGGCAGCATTTCTTCTGCATACATTCCGATAGCATTCGCAAACAGAACTGACAGTCTTTCTTCTTTCAGAGCATATTCCGACTTGAATACTGCCTTTGGTTTCTCTCCTCTATAGTGACCATGCTCCAGAACCTTCTTCCATTGATCCTGGTCGTACACATCTGAGCAATTCAGAACATCCTTTGTCCTGTCTGGAACATTATCTCTGAATACCCTAACTGCATCTCCGTAGCTTTCAGCTCTTACTTCTACAAATCCATTCTGATATGGGAACTTTTCATTACTGCCAAATGTGAAATAATACTTCTGCATATCTACCTCCTACCATGTTCTTACCAGGCCACCAATACTTGGCTTAATACCAATCGAGCCTAATTCACTGCAGTCTGGCATGCTTCTATTGAGGACATAGGCTATTGCCTGTCCTTCAGCAATATCTTCCATATCGTTTTCCCATTCCTCTTCATACTTTGATACATACAAAATGTTGTACAGCTCTCCAATATTCGTGAACTGGTGGATGACATGGTATGCTACTGCTTCAAACTTCTCTTCAAATGCTTTTACGATAGCTTCTTCATTTTCATTCAGCCAGTACAAGCATCCTACTCGCTCTGATTCATTGAGCTTTCCTTCCAGGAACTCCTTGATAACATTCGGAGATATCTTCAATGCTCTCATTCTCTTTGTGGCTTCTTCAATCTGTCTTTCTCTCAATCCCATTTTCATTTCCTCCAATCTATTCTGCTAATGTACCAAGCTTTGCCATATCAAACTTGAACAATGGATAGATACAATAGCCAGATGGTCTAATCTTTCCAGTATTCTTGCCAAGACCATTGTCTTCAATGAAATCAACAGCCCAAGGGCAATTGTTGGTATCAACATATGCTTCATCTTCTGCTATGTTCTTGTCATCCAGGCAAACAGTGATCCTGGCAATAGGTCCTTCTTCATAACTGAATATCTCAAGTGCCAGGCTTCCATCACACTGATACTTGCCTACTTGCAAAATGCAATTGCTATAACTTCCAAAACTTGTCTTTACTGTGAACATCTCAATTTCTCCTTCCTATACTGCAACATAATCTTCTAACAATTCTTTAAGGTTTCCGATTCTCCATCTGTGGAGAAGTCCATCTCCAACCATGTTCTTTACTCCATTTTCTGGCCAGTACAGATACTGTCTAACATAGTTGTGATAATGACCATCATTCCTTACTTCAATGAACTTATGTGGATTTCTCTTGTTTCTGTAGATGCTAACTTTCATCTCAAAACTCCTTTCAATCATGTGTTGTGGTGTATCGTGCGACGTACGTTAGCAGAACCGACCGTAATGTAAAGTGTTTTTACTGAATTTTTTCGAAAAAACAAGAGCGACCTATCGGCTACTCTTCGTCATCTCCAAATTCATCATCAAAATCCATGTCCTGGCATTCGTCATACTCATCATGTGGCTCTTCAAATCTGTATGGTCCATCACATTCATAGATGCTTCCAATTGCAGGAATCAATGAAGCATTTTCTAAATCTTCCATATCCAGGAGCTTATTTGCTAACTCCTTGAGTAGCTGCTCATAATCATCATAGGTTGAACAGCTTACAATCTTGCACAGGATTCCTCTTGCTCCGTAAGCATTGGCTTCGAGCCAGTTAGCATAGCTACTGAGGTCATTACACCATCCATCCAGGTAATGAGTATTATCAAATACATCTCCATCGTTGTACCATTTGTAAACGAGCTTATTAACAGCTGTTACAATCTGAGTAGCTTTGCTTTCGCCTTCTCCTCTGTCTGGCAAGAACTGATCCATAACTCTCTTGAACTTATCGTAATATTTCCAATCAACACCCATCTCCATATCTCCTTTCAAGTGGTGGATTTTTAACGTAGGCGTACGATAACATAACTATTTCATTTGTAAAGGGAAAATTACTGAAAAATCAGAGATTTACTGAATTATTTTCCAGGAGTCTGTAAGACATTCTTTCTCTATTTCTTACTCTATCTCTATCTCTATATCTATCTCTTTCTCTTACTCTATCTCTACCGAACATTGTTCGAACGTTGTTCGTACATTGTTCGCATTACAGGCATAGCCAAAAACATTGATTTTATGGGAAGTGCAGTAGAACTACTGCCATAGAAAATTGTCGAAAATCAGCTGAATTGCTGAGAAGTTTCCGTATATAAAATATGTGCGTTCAAATCTGTTCGCAGTTCGTTCAGATGTGTTCTTACATCGTTCTATAATGTTCGAACATAAATGAACAAGTCTGAACATTGTTCGAACATTGTTCTAAAATGTTCACATGGAATATGGGAGCTACATTTCTGCAACTCCCATACCAGGAGGATATCAATCAAAACCAACAATGTTCATGCTTTCAAATGCGCAGGCACAACCAATGATGGCAATGACAGTCATAATAAATGAAGCCACAAATACAAGTCCAACCATAAGCATCTACCTATGCTTTCTGGCAATACTTCTTTGTGGAATCTTCCAGACAAATCCATCCAGAAGGTGTCTTGCCCCACCATGATCCATCAGATGCTTTCTCTACAGCCAATGCTGAAAAGATAACACCAACACCATAATATGCCATTCCAGTATATCTGTACTTGGCATTATTGCTCTTTGCTGATGTAGTCATCTCTTCGAACTTCTTCTGTGGATAATTTACACCAGCACCAGTTCTTAGTCTCATTGGACCAGCTACTGTCTTGTATGTTCCTGGAACATATGCAGCTGCTACTGGCTTCGATGCTGGAGCTGTTGCAGCAACCACCTTGCCAGCAAACTTATCATAGTATTCCTGTCCTAATGAAGCTCTCTTCTCCTGTACTTTTACAGACTGGTCTGCTGGTCTTTCAAACTGTGTCAGAATAATATCTGATGCTTCTCTGACAGACTTTGCATTTTTCAATCCTTCAAATACTGCCTTATAGCCCTGGAGTTCTTGCCATAAGAAATCAAGCTGCATTCCTAAATCCCCAATGCTCTTCTTCTGGGCTTTGGCAAAATTGAGCAGATTCTGCTTTCTTGAATGGAAGGTCCATTGAGCAAGACCATAACCGGCTGAATCTTTCGTGAAGTTCGGATAGGCATTGTTGTCTACAAGCTCCGTGTACTCTTCATCTGTGATATTCAGCTTCTTGTTGAAGCTATTCTGCAAGTTCTTTGGCTCAAGGCCTGACTCTGCTTTCAGATTTCCCATCAGTCCAGCTGTAGCTTCATCACTAAGTCCTTTGCCTTTCAGATACTTCCATATGATAGAATCATTGGTTTCTGGGGTTGCGGTACTCGTTGGGCTGGTGGCAGTAGGTTTCTTCGCTTCTTCCTTGTCAAACTTTGGAAGGACAAATCCTCTTATATTCTTACCATTAACAGGAAGCTGGTGTCTCTTAACTGAATCAGAATAGTTACCATCAATGACATGGATAATTCCATTCTCAACCTTTTCAACCATTCCTACGTGATCAGCAGCTCCAGTACAGTCTCCAATGCCATCATCCTGCCAGTCATACATAATACCATCTCCAGGACTTGGTACATAAGCATCATTTTCCTGCCAGATGCCCATCTTCTGAGCTTTAGCAATCATCTTTTCGCATCCACATTCATGAGGGAAGATATCATCATATCCAGCCTGGTGAAATGCTGCAGAAATCGTAGTTGCACACCAAGCATCTGTGTACTTAACCTTGTATCCTCTTGGCAGTGGCTTAATCGTATTGTAGATATCTATGATAGGCTTATGGCTTCCATCAGTTTCTTTTCTGCCTACCCAGCTCTGCATTATGCCAAGCACTACTTCTCTCTTGTACATAGGCTTTCTCCTTTCTATTTCTTTACAAACTAAAACTCATCCCAGAAACACCTATCATTTCAAGGCATTTCCAGGATGAGCTATACTTTTTCGAGTCCAAAAGTCGAACTCATTTTACTTTTTCAAATTTGTATTTAGGTGGGTTGTGAGTTAGTTCAAAGTGATTGACCTCCAAGTTCCCCAATTTTCAGCATTTATCTTTTGTCTAACAAATACGCCATTACTTGTAGAAAATGCTAATTGGAATTGCCACGCGCCATCATTTGCACCAAAACAAATTACATAACCATAATTGTGAGGTGGTTTATTAAGTGTTGTAGTAACAAATGTAGCAGACGCACCTATACCTAAATTATTTAGGTCTGCAATAGTAGTTCCTCCTGGGGAATTTAAAACGTTTTTATCTACAACCTTATCCATCGTGGCGAGTTCTTGCCAAGCAGACCAAATATCGTTGTTTTTAGCACAATAAAAATGTCTATTTGCTACTGTGTCATGTACAATAACAGTTAAATCCATTGCTCTTCTTAACACTTCTATTACACCATAGACAATTGCACCGTTGATAGTTAAATTTGTACCCCAAAATGTGTTTAATCCAATTTGAAGAGATTGAACATCCAAATCATATATTTGTTGTACATTTGTTATTTCTCGCAATGCACCTCTTTGGTAATTATCGCTTACATATTTACTTGAATATGCGTTTGTAGTAGTAGATTTTGTATCATCTATCAACTCACCTAAATTAACAAACAACTCATTTGCGGCTGCTACAGCTGATGACTTGTCTGTAGTCTTGAGCTGCTCCAAATCTCCAACCATTTCCTCAACATCATCTGTCTTTGCATAAGGCTCAAGGTCATCTTCTGTCAGATAATCTGTAGGGATATCTGCCTTCTTTGCATAATCTTCCAGGTCTGATGTGTTGGCTTTCTTGCCCACTTCCTCATTCACTGTCTGAACTGCATCATACAGAGCTTTCGATGTAGGTGCTGTGTTGCTTGAATCCTGGAGAACATCCGTGTATGGCTTGATGCCAGATACATCTGGGATTTCTGGCAGATTATCAAGGTCGTTGTAGTCATTAGACCTCGCAACCTTCGCCAAATCAGCTGTCTTTGTGTATGCCATAAGCTGTGTAAGCAATGTACTTGCATTTACATAGCCAAGAAGCATTGTGTCGATCTGAGCCTTGTTGTAGTAGCTTGACAAGTCTACTGATGTGCTACCTAAGTTAGCCCAGGCATTATCAATCCACATGTACTGATTGTAATTCGAGCCACTTGAGTTAATCAGATAGATTGTCGTTCCACTGATTTCCTCAGTAGGCAATGAAGGAACAATCTTTACTGACAGACCAGCTCCGACATTTCTGAGGAGTTCATCGATCTTAGCCTTGTTGTAGACTTCATCCTTCATGTAGTAGTTTATCAAGCCAATAGTAGCATTAGTGATAAACTCATTATCATTCTGGAGCTGAGAGGTCTTCGTGATATTAGCGCCATTGACTACATCGAATGTGGTCGTTGTGCCATCAGAGAAAACAATCAGATATGTATCTGTCAGTCCAACAGTTCCCTGTTTTGTGATAGATTCAATTCCAGTACCTCTCTGGCCTTCATCTCCTTTGTCACCCTTATCGCCTTTATCTCCCTTAAGGTCATCAAGCTCCTCTGGAGTGAAGTCTTCATAGACAAACTTATCTCCTTTGTCGCCTTTATCTCCCTGGTCTCCCTTGAGAACTTTCTTTGTGTCTGTGTGTCTTACACCATCTTTGTCTTCCCAGGAGAAAACTACAATCAGATTGCCATCTGCATCATAGCTTGTCTGTGAAATCTCGCATGGCGCTCCCTTCAAAGCACCCATTCCTTTGAGCGACTTCTTCACGAAGGATATTGCAGCTCCTAAAGCTTCTTCTGCTAACATGTCTCCACCTCCTTAGAATGTCCACTGACCATCACTACCAAGCATTCCGAAGTCTCCATTCTTGCATAAGCAAGTGCTTCCGAATGACAGTGTATCGTCTTTACTAAGACCGATGATTCCATCTCCACTTGTTCCCTGTGCAGTTACTTCTGCACTTGTATCTGCAACGAGAGATGCTCTAACAGTCTTGCCGATTCCATCTTTATCATTTTCTAACGAAAAATTTGTAGCTTTAATCATTTCTACACCTCCGACTATAATCTACCTAACCAATTTTCGAGAACTGCTCAATCATCTGCATTACTTTGTCATATCCAAGCATTGAACCGAGCCATACTGCAACTCCCATCAGTATCATGCATTCAATATTGACACCAGTGAATGGGATTCCTCTCAGGCTGTAGAACACTGCAGTTCCACCAATTCCAATTACTACTGAGATAAGTGCTACTACGAAATTCGCAGAGTACTGTCTCTTTGCTTTCTCAAGTCCTTTCTTGACTACTTCGGTCAGAGCCGATACAAGGACTCCAAATACTACTAACAAACCAAGAAAAATTGCTAATGTCATCGCTACTTTCTCCTTTCTATCCGAGAATTTCATTGTCATCTGTGCTGTTATCTGTTGATTCCTCCTGGCTAATACTGATTCCATACTTCTTTTCAGCATATTTCATCAGCCAGTCGTTATACTTGCTTACATTTTCAATCGTCTTCGTTATCCCATAGGTTGCTACCGGAGCAATAATCTGGGTAACTACTGTTGAAGACAGGTTCTCAAGAGCTTCCATACTCCCTCTGAATGCAAGCACATATGATGCTGTCACGCATCCAAGTCCATGAAGGACAATAATCAGTACTATCAGCTTCATAAAGCTGTCTACCATAATCGTCTTCTTCTCTGCGATTTGTAATCTTTTGACCATTCTTCGTGGATATCCTGGTCTCCTACTTCTTACCATAAGACCTCCTTATTTCTGAACGAAATAACCCCCCCATAGGAACTACTTATAGCCCCATGGAGGATTGTTTCTGCTTCATTTGATAATTTGTATGCCTTCAACCTAAAGTGGCTAAATAAGGCAAATATGAAGGCTTTACATTGCCGAAGCTAATGCCTGGATGATAACTACTGCGACACCACCAGCTATTGCTCCGATAATCGCTGTAAGCATAGTCTTCTTGACTGTGTTCCAGGTATCGGCTGGCTCTGTCTCCAGTTTCTTCAGTCTATCTCCCTGTTCCTTCTGCTCTGCAAGCATATGTTCCATGTTCGTAGCCAATGACTTTACTGACAATGTCAGTTCATTGATGTTACTAACAGCTTCTTCTACATGCTTGATTCTTGCTGAATGGTCAGACAGTGTTGCTGCAATTTCGGTCATTTCCATAGCTAACTTTCTCCTTTCCTTGTTCCTTGCAAGGCTGTAGGGATTCTTGCTTGGAGTTCTTCTAATTGCTGTTCTTCCGTCTCGACAGTTCTATACTGTGCTAATTCATCTACGAGCTTCCGTAGCATGATTGCTTGCTTTTCTATCACTTCTGCCTGGTCGAGAGCAAGCATCTCCAGGCTTAGCTTACTCTTCATAAGGCTCGCCAGTAATTATTTCATACTCCTCTGGAGTAATCTTGCCAGCTCTTACGAATGTTGCTACATCATCAGCACTGTAAATGCCTTTGTCGTAGTATCTCTTAACTGTATTGAATAATCTGCTCATTCTGCTATACCTCCATCTGATTTAATAGAATATCAGCAAGAGTTTCGTCCTGCTGTAACTGCATTTCCTGGATAGTAGCCTGTTCAAGCAGAATTTCTGCATTGATTTCATCCTGTACTTCCAGTCTTGCAACGAGATCCTGGTGTGTTGCTTCATCGAGAGTAGCGTACTCCTCTTTCGACATTGTAGCTTCTTCCATCTGCCAGTGTTTACCAGGACAATCCTGATTTGGTACTCTGCGAATGTTTCTTCTGATATACACTGTGAAATCGCTCGATACAAGGTCTACTTCGAGAGGTCTTTCCTCTGCAAAGCTTTCGACTAATACATACTTGGTCATTGCATGAGTCTCCTTTCATTCTGTCTTCTTTGATTCTTACTTATCATTTTGCGCATCCTTCTTTTCGACACATTAGGCTGTACATATTCCAGGTACATGTCATAAGTGTCTGCGTGTCTTAACCATCCCATCTGCGAGGTCATTTGCCTTGCATCATGGATTGTCGGCTTTTCTTTCTTTCCAACTCTGGCTGCTTTTCGTGTTATTACCAACATCCTGGTCTCTCTCAAGATAGTTCGGTCTTTATAGAACAAATACCCACATACATCCAGAGGTCTGCCATGCTTCTTTCCTTTAGCATCAGTCCATTCAATAGGGAATACCTGATGACTATAGTTTACTTCCATGTGCAGCTGCTCCTCGATGTACTTAATGGCATCTTTCTCAACTTTGTGCAGCTTCTTCTTATTGGGTCCAAAAATAATCATATCGTCAGCATGCCTAAGATAGTGACTGACTCCATCTTGCTGGACTACCCAGTGGTCGAACGGAGTCATCAGAAAATGCAAGTGCCAGAACGAAGTCGGTGCACCTATTGCCAGCCCTTTGTCTGATGCTCTTATGACTTTGTCATTCTCGATGTTGAAATCTTCATCTTTGATGACTCTATGGTACATGGCTATCAGAACTTCCTGGTCAATAGACGGATAACAATGATGGATATCCATCTGCAAACAGTACTTCGTTCCTTTCTTGTCATTCTTGATCCATTTCGAGATTACTTGTGCAGACTGATAAGGTCCTCTGTTATCCAGAGAACCATGTGCATGTTCATACAGGCTTTTCAATATAATCTTCTTCAACTGCGTTATAAGCACATTCTGTATCAACTGGTCATAGCGAAATCTTGGCTTCTCAATGAGCCTTTTCTTTTTCTTGCTTCCCTCAGTTATCTCATGCAGCTTATACTTTGGTGCATTGTACGAATGATTCATCAGCATCTGTTGAACTTTGTATGCATACATTTGCTTATCTGCCAAAACAGCCTGAACATCTCTTCTTTTATGCTTGCCTTCTGAAGCTTTATCAATAGCAGACATTATGTTATTGATATCAAGCATATCTTTATACAAATTCTTATAGGTTTTCATGCTGCTTATCGTCTAAAGGGCTTTCGTTGCCTACTAACCCCTTCCCTTGACACTGTTTCCAGCCGACTCAATTTCCCCTCGGTCCATTGCTGGTAGGTATGTTTCAATACCCTGTGGGGTCGGACAAACGGAAGCATTTGGTTAATCTTCCAATATACGATAAGTAGGCGAAGGACCGATGTTCCAATTCGAGTTCGAGAACGGATTGTTCACGTTGAAGGCTGCGCCGACCCTGGACGAGTTGTTGCAATTCGCACCTCGGATCAGGAACACCAGGCATCGCTTCCGTAAGCCCCTCAAGACTTTTCTCCTTGTCTTTCTATTTTATTTACTATGTTGTCATTGTTACTTGCCTGGGGGAGTTCCCCCATTCCCCCCATCTGCTATGCAGTAGGGCATTTATAAGCAGGCGAAGGACCGAAGTTCCAACTCGAGTACGAGAACGGACGGTTCACGCTGAAGGCCGCGCCGACCCTGGACGAGCGGTCGCAAGCCGCACCCCGGATCAGGAACTGCGTTCCATTACTGAACCAGCAACCATCTGGTACATATGTTGTTTCAGAGCCAGATGCTGTCTTTGGTATCATTCCATGCTCATCGTAGGTTACTTCTGAAATATAACCACTAGAAGTACCACCAATTCCT
Organism: Lachnospiraceae bacterium; assembly: GCA_045600725.1. Taxonomy (GTDB): domain Bacteria; phylum Bacillota; class Clostridia; order Lachnospirales; family Lachnospiraceae; genus UBA1258. Next base: position 177,903 of record JAZRYK010000014.1, on the reverse strand, counting down.
CTGCCTAAATTCTTATAATTTGTTACTGTGCCATCTACTGTGTATGGTGGGAAATCCTTTACGTACAGGATGTTGCTGATAAACCATACTCCAAATGTTCTTTCCCATCTGTCACCATACCAGTTCTCAAGCCACATGAACTTCATGTCTGTGTTGCCAGTTCCGCCATAGAATGGTCCATATCCGACAAGTCTTCCTGTGGTATGGAGCGATGAAGCAGCTGAACCACCAGATTCGTGACCAGTTCCCCAGTGACTCTGTACATTGGTTGACTTTGCCATAAGGAACATGTAATCAACAATCATACATGCATCTGAGAAGTCATCGAAAATCCATCCAGGTCCAAGTGCCTGTATCTGTGCCCATTCTGTAGCACCAGCCTGTGTATTCATCGGTGTCTTGCCAGACAACGAACGAACCTTTGAGCTGTTTGAGCTTCCTTCAAACATAGGCAAATAGATGAAATCATTCTCGAATGCAGTCTCTTCTGTGTTTCCATACAACCATGGATAGCACTTCCAATCATCTCCAAGCTTGATTCTGGATGCTCTGAAGTGTGCTACTCCACTTGCATCAGTCCATCTCTTGAAGTATCTCTTTGGAAATTCGACCATTGCATTCATGTTCTTTGATGCATCAGCTACATCTGAATTGCCACCAGTAAGCTTTAATGCCTGGTTGCTATGATTTAATTCATAAGCAACAGTACCATCAAAGTTCAGCATAACTGGTCTTGCACATACGAAGTTTTCAAAGAAATCATTCCAGTCACCAAGAGAAATTACTGCATCAGCTCCTCTTGTTCCTACATTTCCAAAGCCAGCATTATCTACTGTTGCAGGATATGTGATGTTCCTATCTGGATTGCTTTCTGATAGCTTCCAGTCATATCCATAAATCTTTTCATTAAGGACTATGCTCTGTCCTAACGATTCAATAGTTACTTTCTGACCACCAATCTTCCAAGTACCAGTCTCACTGATATTGAAAGTAGCTGTACCATTTGCCTGGACAGTAGCTTTCATAGTGGTCATGCCTTTCTGTGCTTTAATCTCACAGCCTACAGCTTCTGATGAAGTGAAGACTACAGAGATTACAGATGCATGAGAGGGAACTGCCTTACCTCTACTTGTTTTGCTTCTGTTATAGACATTGTGGTCTGAGTAAGGGAATGCAGAGAAATAATATGTCTTACCATTTGTAAGGCCTGTAATCACTGTATTACCTTCTAAATCGGTGCTGTTGAGAACGAGCTTTCCTTTGGTTTCATCCTCTGGATAGCCATCTTCTGACACCCTAATCATAATTCCTTTTGCATTGCAGATGGTCTGACCTTCAATGATTGTCTTTTCTGAAACAGACCAAGTTAAAGTGGCTTTCTCATCTCCACCGATTACTGCAAATGTGGCATCATTTGGAGCTATGCCCCAGCCACCATCATCTCTGTGTGCTTTGAATACTAAATCTGCCATTATACTTCAATCTTCTCCTCTCTAATACTTCCATCTTCAAGGAATGTAGTCAGATTCTTCCAGATAACGATGCTGTTTTCAGAGTACATTGTCTCTAAAATCGAGCCATCTTCCTGGAATTCTGTGACTTTCCTTCTGCCATCTGCCAAGTTCTCCACTATGCTTCCATCATCCTGGAATTCTGTAATCTTGAGCTGGTTCTTTGAAGCAACTCCATCCTGTAAATCCTGGACAATATCATCAGTGAATACGATTTCTCTATCAATCTTTGCTGCAAGGTCATCAATTTCATTCTGTAACCTTCCAGCTACATCCTCAGACAGCTGTTCCCTTACATTCTGAAACCATGCATTGAAGTCAATCTCGCTCTGATTCTCGAATACCTGGAGTTCATCAACAATGCTCTGGCATAACTGTAAGTACTGATCTCTGCTGATACTGTAGTCATTGCTGGTCTTCTGAACAAACTCATCATAGAATGTATTCAGCTGGTCATAGAACACACTTGTTTCCAGGTGGTCTATAGCCTGTGCGATTACACCACACTTTGAGCTGTCATATCGAGTATCTGTGATGTGAGACTGGCTAATAGCTGTCATATTTGCATTGATTGTTATCTCTGCAAGGCATAATTCATACAGGTCTCCAGATGCTGGCTGTTCAAGAGCTGGTGGTGCTGGCGACGCAGCAACTTCACCTTCCTTGATAAGAATCTCGCATGTTCTTTCGAGATAATTGCACCTGAGTACTACGATATCAATTCTGCTATACTGTCTTGGTGCTGCACTTAATTCCAGCACACCTTCAAGCTCATCATAAGCAAATCGTCCTCTTACAAGTCCGAAGCCTGGCTTTCTGATAACTGTCATTCCTTCGCCAGCAATAATCTGGAAGCAATCAGCTGGATCAGCAAGGACACCATCTGTAATGAGCTTATCCCATATCAGAGCATAAAATTCTGAGTTCTCAGCTCTATCGAATATAGGCATACCCTCACTATCAACTCCTGTGATTTCGGAGTCAAAATAGCCATATCTTAGTGCCATTTTAGCTTACCTCCCTTTTGATAATTTTCTTAATACTTGTTGCATCATCATTTCCGAAAGTGATACTTAGGGTCTGTTTCGAGCCTTCATATACTTCCTGGATTCCAGTGATGCGTTTATTCAATTCAAGGCCTATCTCAAAGTTCTGATAGGTACATAAGTCTCCAAGGTCAAAATCCTGTCCGTAGATAAGATTCGCCTGTGAGTCTATGTCTGAGTCTATGGTTTCAACCATTGCATATTCAGCAAGCTTCTCTAATCCTCGCTGTCTGAGCATTTCTGCATATTCTGCATCAGAATATCTATGCTCTGTTCCAGCATCGTCATAGTACGAAGCCTGTAAATCCCTGGCATCAACATAAACTTCCTTTCTTTCCTCTGAAGCTGATTCTCTGAGGTCAATCTCTACTACTTTTCTGGCTTCTCCTTCGCCTTCTCCAGCAACATAGGCATAATTCTTTGCTGTACTTTCGTCTCTGGCATATACGACAGACTTAACATTGTAGAAACTGTCCGAGAATGTAGCCCATGAGTTTTCTGTCTGCTCCTGGGTTCTGTCTAAACCTTTCCATACTTCATAGCTGAGTACATTGTTGATGAAATCGAAGGTCAATTTCTGTGAAGCTTCCTGTGTCTTTAAGAAGTCATACAGCTTTTCTCCTACATTATCTCCAGTAACCTGGAGTCTTGTGCTTGTGCCTATACCATTTACCGGTCCTAAGGCTATGTGAGCAATTCTTCTTCCTTCATCAGCTGGACTCACTATAAACTTATCAATCATTGCTCTTGCTATGGCTTCTGCTGTACCTGACATATTGAAGGTCTTTTCTACAACCCTTAAATCAAGCAAACTTTCAGCAAAATAGCCTTTGCAATATGCAAGTCTCTGACCAGAATCATCTTTCGTGAAGTTGACTTCTCTTATGACACCAAGCTCTGGTCTGTCATTTCTAAAAATATATCTGTTCTCATTGAGCAACTGGAAGTACTCCACTGGTGCATGTAGTTCAAATACACCAGCTTCATAGTATCTTCTATCCCATATCAGAGTGTTGAAGACACCAATACTCCCCATTGTCTCGAACTTTTCATTAAAGACAATAATATTCATAGGCTATACCCCCAAATACTTAGGCGTATAGTACAGATTTACATCCAGATTCGTGTAGTTATCGTCTGCATCATACATAAGATAATTGTCTCCTACAGCAAGCTGGAACGACTGTGACCGCCTATCAATCTTCTGATAGATATTTAAACCATTCAGTTCTATAACCTGGTGTCTTTTGTTGGTATCAACTGTCAGAACATCGCCTTTCTTGAGGTCTACTACTACTCTGATCATTTCATTAGTGCCTACATTCTTAATCATTGGATTCGTAACTGGTCCTCTTGTGGCAATGAACTTAATCATTACTCCAGTAGGAACATCTCCATCATTCGGCAAACTAACTTCCTTAAGCAGTGTTCTGTAGCCCATTGCCTGTCCACCAAGCAACATTCCTCTGGCTTCTGGTGGATAAACAGATGTATCAAACACCCTTTCTTTGGTCATTCTCCAAGGAAATGCGAACAGTTTTGAGATAGCAGCCATGTTCTTACCAAAGTTATCCACATTTTCCATATACGGGTCTGGACAATATAGGTCTACTACGAACTTTAGTCTGCTATCTGCATTAGCTCCATCCCTGGAATCCACATTCCAGCCTTCTACTCTGTATTCAATGTTTCTAACAGTACCTGAGTGCGTGATATTCGCTCTTCCAGGTATGAACGGATTGAAGAACTTAACAAGCATCTGTCTATCCTGTGGGATATTCCTCAAATGCTTGCAAGCCGCTTCTATATGGATTGTCCTGGCATTCAGCTTGATTCCATCAATACTTACACCATCGACAAGTGCATTGTCAGAGGTGCTTATGTTGACTTCAGATGCTTCCAGACCAGTGACTTTCGTAATGTCTATGTCTTCACCATAGCCCATTGTAAGGGTCCTTTCATTGCATTCCAGAACCACCTTTACTTGATTCTTTGTCATTTGACACCTCCAACAAACTTTCTAAATGCTTCTCGCTGAGCTTTAGCAGCTTCAGCTGGAGATACAACTGGTACATTGTACTCATTCGTCTGCTCCATTCGGTTATCATTGTAGACAGTAGTTCCACCACCTCCAGCAAGAGCTGATGCTGTGGCATATCTGCTTGCATTGTATGCTACTGCAAAGTCATTAAGGTTTACTGCTTCTTTCATCGAGGTCATCAATGACTGCATTGCTCCTACAGCTGTCTTTGTAGCATCTCCCATACTTGCAGTAATTCCGTTGGCTGCACCAGGCATGAGCCAGCGACCAACTTCCTTATCCATAACCTTTGAAGGGCTTCCGATTTTTGCTTCTTTCTTTGCTGCTTCTACAGCTTCTCTTACAGCATTCTTCGCCGCTTCTATAGCTGCTGACTTACCAGAATTGATACCATTAGCAAGACCGTTCATCATCTGAACGCCTATGTCTGCCATAGAACTCTTTGCTGACGAGCCAAACGAGTTGATTGAGCTTATTGTGCTGTTCAAGGATGCAGATACTTTTCCAGGTAACTGGTTCAGGCTCTCAACAATGGCATTGACCATATTCTGAGCAGCTGTTCTACCTAACTGAGTAATCTGTACTCCCCAAGCTGTAATCTTTGTATTAACCAGCAATAACTGAGTGTTGAACTTTCCTGGAAGTGTCTGCAATACAGAAATCACTCCGTTGTTCATGTTCGTTGTAGCAGTTCTTGCTGTAGCTGTAATTGTTACTCCCCAGGCGGTGATCCTTGTGTTTACAAGCTGTAGCTGTACCTGGTATTTTCCTGGCAACTGATTCAGATTCTGCATGATGGCATTTGTCATTGCTGTCATACCAGCTGTTACAGCTGATGTCTGAGCAGCCATTCCAGCTGTGATTGAAGCTGTGCAGGATGCCATTGTCGCATTGACTGTTGCGTTTGCAGTTGCTGATGCTGCCATAATTGATGCATTCATAGCCACAAGTCCAGTATTTACAATCGTGATTGCAGCTGCTGTCTGTGTCATAGATGCTGCTATTGCCACCATCGAAACTCCCATTGCTACTGATGAAGCCGATACTGTGGTCATAGGTATTGCAAGTGCTAACATTGCTGCAGCAAATGTCGGAGTAGCTGTCGCAATTGTACCGAATGCTGTGGCTATTCTCTCAGATGCTACATCAACACCAGTCGATGCAGTCTTGAAATTCGTTATTCCTGTCGATGCCATCACAATAGCTGTAGATACAGCCAATGTTCCAGCTGACAATAGTGCAAATGCTGCCGACAATACACCAGATGCGGCTGCCATTGCTGTTTCTGTTGCAACTGCGGCTGTTACTGCGGCTGCAAATGGTACCAAGGCTGCTGTTACAGGAGTCAGTGCTATTGCTACTTTACCCATAGCAAGTATAATTCCAGTTCCAGCTGTGGACAATGTTGCCAATCCACTGGATGCTGTCGTTGCTTTTGATGCACATATCTCAATAGCTGTGCCTATCGTACCCATTTCTATTGCTAATGGTGCAAATGCAAGGTCTGCGGCTGCTGCTGCGAGTGCCAAAGCGCCAAATCCTAAACCAGCTGCGGCTGCTCCAGCTCCAGCAAGTGCTGCTCCACCAGCAAATACTGTCATAGCTCCACCGAGTTCCAGTATTGCTACTGCTCCAGAAGCTCCATATTCAGACAGCTGTGGCAAACATGCTGTGATTACTGCTAAAGCTGCCGAACCTAATAAGGCGGCTGCCGATACTACTGCAAATGCAGCTCCTAATGCTGCTAAAGCTGCTGCTCCAGCCATCAGTAACGGAGCTAATGCTCCAGCTGCTGCACCAAATGCTATCATTCCAGCAGCTAAACCAGCCAACAATGCTATAGCAGGAGTTCCTGCCGAGCTTAACTGGAGTACTGCTTGTACTAAAATGTATATTCCTGCCGATGCCAGAGCTATTCCAGCACCAAATGCAATTATTCCTACGGATGCTGCTGTCAACGCTGGTCCTAAAGCTGCTACAACCGCAAGCATCGCTACAATTCCTACTTCCATAGCAATTAAGGCTGCCAATGCTAAAGGTCCTGCTTGAGCCACCTGAGTGCTTGCAAGAGCCATAGCTGTCATGCCTACCGATACCATGAGGATAGCTGCTCCAAAAGCTATCATTCCAGCTGCGTTAGCTTGCAATGTCGGTGCTAATACAGCTGCTACTGCCATAAATGCAGTAACACCAGCGACCATAAGAGCCAAAGCTCCTACTGCGAGTGGTCCAGCTGCTGCGACTTGCGTTGCTGCTAATGCCATTGCAGATACTCCGACCGAAGCCATAAGTATTGCTGCTCCGAATGCAATCAATCCATCTTTTGAAGCTTGTAACTGTGGGCCTAATAATGCAGCTACAGCAAGGAATGCTCCTATGCCTACCGCCATTAGTGTCAAGGCTACCACTGCACCAGCTCCAGCTGTAGAAATCTGCTGTGCAGCCTGGGTCAATACCCACATACCAGCAGCTGCCATAAGGAATCCAGCACCAGCACCCATCATAGCTGAACCAGCTGATGACATTGTGCTTCCAAGGCTTGATACTCCCTTTGCTGCACTGCTTGCACCAGTAAGCTTTCCGAACAATCCACCAATTCCACCAGTCAATCCAGAGATAACTCCAGTAACTGCACTAATTCCCTTCATCGTAAGGATTGCTCCTACCAAAACACCTATGGCTTTGCCAATGGCATGAAGGGTTTCTGGCGATAATTTGGCTAATGCATCGGACAATGCCTTTAATGCTTTAGCTGCTACACTTACAGCTGGTCCTATCGTAGAGCCAAGTCCATCGAAGATACCCTGGAACAATGCTCCAAGCTGTGGGTTCTCCTCGCTTATGCCCTGGATGATGCCTTTCATGATCTTCTTTCCAGCTTCAATAATTGCAGGCAGATTATCAACAACAGCTTGTGCTATGTTGTCTATAGTCTTTCCTATCTCAGCTCCAATTTCTGGGGCGTTATCGGCAAGTCCTTCCAGGAGCATTCTGAGCAATACAATTCCTGTAGTGAATATATCTCCAGAGCAAGACAAGAAGCCTTTTGCAATGGCAGCTATCAATCCAGCTGCGGCTTCCTTTGTTTCAGCTGATGGATTCTTGATTGTTTCACAGAACGAATGCACCATAGAGGTTGCAAGCTGAATGATTCGTGGTGCATATCCACCTATCATTGTCACTAAATCGCCAAGAGCCTTACCGGCTGCTTCTGCAAGTCCATCAAATCCATTTTCCTGGAGAGCTGTGTTCATGCTATTGACCATACCCTGTACTGCAATAACAGCATCCTTTGCTGGCTGGTCTATATTCTCATAGAAACTGATGCCAAGACCTTCAAGGCCTGACTTAAGAATCGTAATAGCTCCCTGTAAGTTATCAATCATAATGTCTGCCATTTCCTGGCAAGCACCATTACTGTTGTAGATTGACTCCTCTAACTTGTTGAAATCGTCCTCAGATGCATTAACAATAGCTAACAAGCCAGACATTCCTTGCTGACCAGCTAACATTGCTGCGTACTGAGCTTTTTCGGCTTCTGTTAAGCCATTGAATCCGTTTCGCATCTCTTTCAGAATCGTGTTCAGATCCTTCATGCTTCCATCGGAGTTCGTAATTGACAAGCCTAATGCTTCCATTGCTGTAGCACTTTCCTTCGTAGGCTTTGCCATTCTTGTGAATACATTTCTCAGTGATGTACCAGCCTGGCTGGCCTTAATACCTGAGTTCGCCATCAAACCAATGGCTAATGCTGTGTCCTCACACTGAAATCCCAATGCGCCAGCAACAGGAGCTACATACTTAAATGTTTCTCCTAACATGCTTACATTGGTATTCGAGCTTGATGCTGTCGCAGCAAGGACATCAACGAATCTTGTACAGTTGTCTACCTCTACCTCTACACCATCCTTGAGAACAGTGCTTGTTTCATCGGCTGCCATACCAAATGCTGTCATAGCATCGGTTACAATATCCGAAACTGTTCCAAGTTCTTCTCCAGATGCAGCTGCGAGGTTCATTACACCAGAGATAGCATTGAGCATATCCTCTGTCTCCCAGCCAGCCATAGCCATGTACTTGAATGCTTCTGCACTCTGGCTTGCTGAGAACATTGTGGTAGCTCCCATCTCCTTTGCTTTTGCAGTAAGGCTCTCAAGCTCATCGCCTGATGCTCCAGAAATAGCCTGGACTTCAGACATGGATGCTTCAAATTCTGAGCCAACTTTAGTAGCGGCAACTCCTAAACCGACTGCAGCGGTTGTTGCTCCGACAAGTGTCTTTGTGACTGCCGCCAAACCTTTACTTGCTATTCCACCAAGGGTAGACAGCCCTGTGTTAAAGCCAGAACTGTCGATCTTGGTATCAAATTTCAATGTTCCGTCTGTTCCTGCCATGTCATCCCTCACTTATTTGCTTCGCAAGCACCTCCTGGATGTTTTCACCAGTCATCAGTGCCTGTGTCAATTCATCGTTTTGTTTCTTTTGGGCTTCTGGCAATGGCAAAGCATACAGCTTCTTCATCTTCTGATAATATTCTTTCTGTTGCTTTGATGCCTTTTGCGGAATCTTCATTACTCTGTAGCCTACAATCTTCATAAAATTGCAGTCTTCTGGTAACGAAGTGAACAATGCTCTGAACTGCCACCAATGAAGGTAGTCGTTGGCGAGGTCTATGTTGTATGCATTCATAAATGCCTGGTATATAAACCCAGCATCATGGTCGTAAGAGAATGCTGGTCGGTCTGTATCGACTTTTTCCGAATCTTTTTGATGATTTGTATCACCACATTGATAAAACCAGAGAATGGCCTGTATAGCTTCATTGATAGCTTCTAAGCTCACGAAGGTTACATCATCCCCATAGTAGAGGACTAATGCAGTCGCAATCTTATCCTCATCACTCATTTCTTCATCCTTTACCAGCTCCTCGAAGATGATTCCAGTTCTGAAATCAGTGACAATAGGCAGTTCTTCGCCACATACTGTTACTGTCTGCGGCAAGCCATCAAATAAGCTATTCATTTAGTGTCCTTTCATACCCTGGAGCTGTCCAATCTGCTTTCTTGAAGCCTGTGCCTGTTTGAACTGCTCCGAACGCTGTCTCTGAACATACTTGTTGGCAAAATCTGCCATTTCCTTTCGAGACTTGTTAGATTCATCTGCAAGCACCTCTGCAGCTCTAATGTGGTCCATCATATTGTGGTTTCCGTGGAACAATCTTTCTGATGTTCCTTCACCAAAGATTTCATCGAAATAGTCATTTACAACCTCGCAAAGCTTTCTCATTGACTCTGCATTTGTACCTTTGAAGCTCTGAAGCTCCGCAGCTCTCTCCTGCATCTTCTTTGAAGCCTTCTCAAAAGGCTCTACAAAATCTGCATCATAGAAATCGCATTCAAACTCTACTCCGTTGATAGTTACTACTGACATAATTCATTTTCTCCAATCCGACATGGTCATATAAATAAAGCGAGGACAGCCATGCCTAATTCTGCCCTCGCCTACTGTGCTTTCTCTTGACTACTGCCAAGCAGCTTTCAGAAATGTTACTTTACTGATCCTTACTCTTTGTCATAGATGCCTTCGAAGTCACCAGCTGTGAACTCCTTGGCTACAACATCGAACTTACCCTGGATAGGGTCGCCCATTGCATGAAGAGTACCAGAGATGGCAATCTTCTCACCACCATCACCTTCGAAGTCTGAAACTTCATCAGATACCGTGAAGAGACGAGCCTTGTACTCTGCCTTTTCTGGAGTAACTTCTCCAACAGGGTTGTACAAATCAACTCTTACATACTGGAACTGAGCATCCTCGCCTGTGAGATGGTCTCTACCAACCTTCCAGAGAGCAAGAACTGCCTTCTGTGAAGGAATGAGGTCTGACTCATAGCTGAACTCTGTCTCATAACCAGTGATATCAGTTGAAGCTGTAACCTCATTGATGTAAGTTGTGCTTTCGGTCTGAGCTGAAGGACTTTCGTTCAACTGAGTGAAACCAGTACCCATAAGCTCATAATCTTCGCCAATCTTAAGATAATCAGCGACTTTGTTTCTTAATAATGCTGTTCTTCCTGATGCCATTATTATGCCTCCTTGAAATATTCTATCCGAACTGCAAGCTGATACCTGGCAGTCTTTCTGTCTGTACCAAACAAGAATCCAGATGTTACTAACTCGATACTTTGAACTTCTTTATCGTCTCCGATATCTGGGAAATTCTCAATTCTGTTCTGCTCCTCAAACCAATCAGCAAGCTTCTCATAGAACGCACTGTTCTTGATGTTCTGTATCATATCTATCGAATAATACTCCCTACTGTTGATTGCGAACTGATACTGTCTTATCGAATCCCCATTTACATATTGCTTTACTATTGGGCTTACTGGCAGAGTTTCAATTGCATACTCAATCGGTTTCGGACCGAGGTTATCAACTCTTATCAAGCCCTTGGATAGTAGAGGACATTTTGTTACATAGTCCACTACTCCCTGAATGATAGAATCCATGTCGCTTCCTTCCTACTGGATATGCTTCAATCCATTGAGGATGTCTTGCTTGTGGGCGGCTTTCATTCGTTCGAACCAATGCGCTCCCCTATTGGAATCATAAGGTCTTGTGTCAGCTGTGTCGTAATACTGTGTTGCTGCATACGGAGCAATATACTCCACCAGGCCACTCCCTACATGTGTACCCATGATGCCAGAATGCTCAAGATTACCAGTCTGAAACGGAACAAGTGGGCTATCATACCTTAGTACTTCGCTGTCTACAAATGCTTGCTTCTTATCGAAAGCAGCTGACATTCTTGGACCAAACGAAGGGTCAAAGGTCAATGTAACTCCACACCCATTCACCGAGAACTTCTTACCATTCGGAGTGCTAATATTGTGTACTCCCATTATGCACCACCTACCCTCCAGTGCTTTGTTGCTTTACTACCTCTAAAGGTGTTATCTGCCATTGTGCTTACCAAGAATACATCGTCTGTCTGTGAGGTTATCTGGGTCTGATCCTCATAGGTATCTGCCATTTCACCTCTAACAACCAGGTCATTCTTCTGTAATGTCCAATACTTACCTACTAATTCATCGCTTAATTCTGCATAATCATGCGGTGGAATGTATTCCTTGCCGCCTGTGTCTGCATCAAGCGGAATTCTGACACTGTACTCATCATTGTTGTCTCCGTACTCTGTGCCAGAGACAATGTGAGCATAATGCCAGGTGCATCCCTTGATGATTGTCGGTAACATGAACTCGCCACCAGTTTCCAACCTTTTTCTATTGAATACTGTTATTGTGCTATCAGTCCTCATGCCACTTTCCTCCTCCACGATAGAGAAGTCCAGATTCTGCTAAGTACCTACACGCACAATCACGCATCCAATTCGATGCTTCATGTTTGGCAGTAGCCTGGAAGCTTACTGAGTATCCATCATTACTTTCAGAGCTAATTCCCAGCCCAATAGATTCTCCTTCGCCTATTACTTCTGCCATAGCACATACTGCCTTACGGATATTCAATGCAAGGTCTTCACTCATGTACTTTTCATCCATAGTCTTGATTCTGTTGAATGTCATAACATCCAACTGTTCTTCAGCTCTGGCTTCCAGTCTCTTGAAGTCTTTCTCCTTGATTGCATTACCATAAAACACTTCTGTGTAGAACTCATAGTCGGCATACGGACTTACTACTGTTGTCTGAGACATATGCCCTCCTTATTTCTTTGCTGGCTTCTTTTCATCCGCTTTTGCATCGTCACCAGTAGCTGGAGCTGCATCCTTTGTTGCAAGCTCTGCGATGTACGCATTAAGTTTTGCAATCTCTGCATCCTTTGCTGCGAGCTGTTTCTTAAGCTCATCAACTTCCTTTGCTACCTTTGTTGCATCCTTATCTGGTGCTTTGATGACTTTCTCATTGTCATCCATGATTGTGTACCCAGCAGCAAGATACTCTTCCTGTTTCTTTGGGTCAATCGTGATCATTCTGTTAGCTTTTAATGCTTTCATTTCGTTTCCTCCAAAATATTATTGAAGGACAACAGCCATCACAAGCCATTGCCCTTCGCCTACTTCATCATCTTACGCAGTGATGTTGAATGCTACTGCATCCTGCTTGTTAGGAAGCAAGAATACATCCTCATGAGACTCCTCATAGTAGTAGTACTTACCACCAGTAACAGCTGAAGGCTGGTCAAGAGTTGCAAACTCATAAGACACTGGAGTGATAACTGCCTGAGGATTTACAAGGAACATGTTAATCTGCTTTGCAGAACCAGCTGGAGACCAGCCCTCTGTAAAGTCATAAACAGTCTTCATAAGGTCTGAAGGAACTTCCTCAATCTGAACCTCGTCAAGAGATGCGATTGCTCTCTCGATGATTGCTCTCTGAGGACCAACAGCAAGCTGTCTTGTGATTCCCTGTGCATTCTTGAGCAATGTGTTTACTGCTGGAGTTACATAGAGGATAAGACCAGCCTTAGGTACACGCTTCTCAACCATTCCCTGGAGAAGAGTATCGAATACTGTGAGAACATTCTCTACAGTGATTGCTGTAGTGTCAGCTGACTTAGATGCAGCAACATAGTCAGCATAAATCTTGCTGATTGTGTAAGCATCCATCTCAGGGAACTTCTGCTCCTCATTGAATACTCTTGTGATGTTAGCGATAGATGCTACCATGTTGGTCTCATCAATATCAGCTGGATGAACAAGAGTATCCCACTGTCTCTCATTCTGGAGAGCTAATGGAGTCCATGTGTTGTTGTATCTGCGAGCTGCAGCCTGAACTGAATCTCTGCTTGAGTCCTTTCTACCAGATACTGAGAGAGTAGGAACTTCAATAGTTCTCGCATTTACGAAACGATATCTGCCATTGGCAGGAGTTGCATAGAGTGCTCCAAAATAAAGCACATAAGGGAACTGCTGTGAGAGTTCCTGTGAATACTGCTGTGCGTAGTTTACGTCATTCTTTACAAATGCCATTTTAATTTACCTCGTTCTTTCTTTTGATTTACTGCTGTTCAGGTCTCTTTCTTACACCCTGGAAATTGAAATGGAATGCATTGCTCTGTCGAGGGTCGTTACCTGATCCGTTACTTGTTGACGATGCAAACTGAGGAAGCACCGGTGCTTGAGCAGGAGCTGGCTGTGGTTCTCCACCATTACCACCTTCTGGAGCTGGTGCTTCAAGTACGAATGATGCTGGGTCATCTTTCTTCATCTGTTCTACCCATGCATCTGCTCCCTGGAATACTCCATCCTTAAGCTGGAAGCCCTGTCTGTCAAACTCACTCATAATGCCGATTCTTGCAGCATTTGAAGAGAACTTGATTCCAGAGAAATACATGTCTCTTCTGTGGGCTGTTTCCTGTGCTTCCATCTGCTTTCTAAGAGCTTCAGTGTCGGCAGCATACTTAGTCTCCCAATCAGTCACTTTCTTCTTGATACCTTCGATATCTTCTCCTTCAAATGACTTAATCTGGGCGTTTGCATCTTCAAGCTGCTGCTTAACTCCTTTGAGTTCGGCTTCTCTTGCTTCATACTTTTCCTTTGCTACATATCCACCTTCTGACAGATTAACGAGCTTAAGCTCCTTATCTGCTGACAATGCAGCCTGGAGTTCTGCAAATGTTAAAGCCTTATCCTCTCCGTTTTCACCTTTTCCAAAGTGCTTTTCTAAAAATTCGTACATCTTATTTACCTACCTTTCGCTGATTTCATTTAATCGACTGTTCACTCAGTCAGTTGCTATCTTGCATTTTAACCTCTGCAAGATTGAGGACTTGGCAGTTTAAGCGACTTGCCAGGGTCAATATAGATTCTGCTACTATACAGAGCAGTTTCTAACTAAACAATCATCCAGTCTTCTGATAGCATATCTGTCTGACTTGCTAACCAGCCTACCTGGATATCGCCTTTCGTAGTCTTGATGGCAATTACATCTGGATGGTGTACACCACCTTCGATGCCAACAAGGCTATCAAGATTTGCTGATGTTACATAATCAAGAGATTCGCCTTTCACCAGGAACAGGAACTGATCCTTTCCATTCCAGCCTTCTCTTGCTACTTTTTCACCAGCTTTAAGAGCTTTCAGTGCTTCTCCAAAATCCATCTTCGCCTTCTCCTTTCTTTAGGATTGCATAATAAAAGGACTCCCTGTTGGGAATCCCTGTTAATGCCTTCATTTGACTCTCATATAGCCCCGTGGAGCGTTTGTAATTGCTTCTGTGAGGATTTTATTAACCTCGCATTATAAGGCTTAAAATGAGCCATTATGAACTGTGTTTGCTATCGCACCTTGGAAGCATTTTTCCGTGGCTTCAATGTAGAAATATTAGATGCGACTGCTTGATATTTCTGTGTAGAGCTTTTTCATAAGTTCTGTTTGCTTCTGAACCATTCTTTAAGCTTACTACGGACTATTTTGCCATCATAATCTGGCAATTTTCTTACTGCTGACTCCAAATCATCAGTGACTATACCTTTACTGATGAACTTGCTCAAAGCATTAACTTCCTGGTATGACATATTGACCAGTTCTACATTGGCATAGCTTGATATTCCCACCTTTGTCCTTAGGTAGTCTCTATCAAAGCCTGTTTCTTTGCAGAAATCCAGGAGTCTGTATCTTCTTGCATTGTAAGTCTGCTTTGCTTGCTGTAGTGACTGTGCTAATTCCTGTGACAGTGATTCATCCTCGCATACTTCCATGGAAGACTTCAAAGCTCCAATCTTTCGCTTTGATTCCCTCACTGCTCTTTCATATCTACGCATTATCTGTGATGCTTCATACTCTGTGAGCAATTCACCGCCCCATCTAAAGGACCTGTCCTCATATTCATCAAGCATATCCTTTGTGTATGCTGACTTTGAGATTCCAGGCCAGAACGGATAAAAGCTGTGTCGGCAATTAACACCACACAGTCCTGTTACTTCTCCATAGCCAGTTGCATCATAGAAATTATCATAATCTGCATCAGCACCTTCAATCTTGAATACTTGCCCTTGCCATTCCTGGTGTTCAAGTCTTGCACCGGCATGAGCTGATGTTTCGTAATACTCCACATCCATTCTTTCGGCATTCATTTCAGTAATCTTGGCACATGTCTGATTGATACCAGTCAGAATATTCATCCTTGCAGCTGCTTCAAGTGACATTTCAGTGCCAGTGTCGTAATACACCCTTGCGCCAATGCTTGCACATTGATTGATTGCAGCTCTCAGAGCTTCCTGGTAGCTGAATGCTCCAGATTCTACCTTCATGATTGCTTCATTCATTGCATTTATGAACTGTGTCTGTCCTTGACTTGCAGTAGTCATAGCCAGATTCTCCATTGTTCCATTGGTCTTACGCATATTTGCTTCCAATACTTGCTTCATTGGGTCTGACAATCCATTGTGGATTCCAATTCCTACTGCATTCAGTGTCTGAGCATCATACTTTACAGCTGTTACACCAGCATCCATAAACATCTGCCTTATAACAGAGCTATCTTTGCCAGTGGCTTTTGATACATCAGAGACCAGTTCGTCAAATAACTTACCAGATTCCTGCACTTGCTTTGCCTGCCATGCTGCCGTGTCTGTTACATAGCCAGTCTTTACAATTCTTCGGCAGATATCATTGGTAATGTTCTGATTCAATTCTGCATATAAATCTTCAATTTCTGTCGCACATCCTTGCAAATACTGTGGCGTTAGCATAGCTTACACCTCCAATCAGAATTCTTCTCTCGGCATTGCCTGTGCTGTAGGAATCAAATCTAATGCTTCTTCTTCTGAAATGCCATAGTACCATGCATAGAACTTCTCAAGCTTGTACTTACCAGCAACTACCTGATTCCATCTTCTCTGGTACTCCTTGTCAATGTCTTCCAGGATTCCGTCTCCCCAGGTTGCATTCAGATCATATGCTCCATATGGTGCTAAACCATAAAGAACTGCCAAAACTCCCATAGAGTAAACCAATTCATGCAAAGCTTCATCCCAGGCTGACTGCATTTTGCATACAGCTGAGTAACTTCTCTGCTTTGATGTCTTGATTTCCTCTGCTGTCTTCTCCACTGAGTTGGGGTCTGACAATGTTCCATATGACAATTCAACCAGGAATTCAACAACCTTCAGATATCTATCCAGACCATTGAATAAGCTTGCATCTCTGAATGCTGGAGCGAATTCTTTAAGCAATGGCTGACCAGAACCATCATTTCTTGTCTCATAGCTTCGGAATACCCTTTCTCTACCAGCTGGCAGTATCGGAGTTCCATCCTTTTGCTTTTTGAACAAATCAGCATCTGCATCAATAGCTGCTTCAAATGCTTCAAATTCATACTTTGTCTCACTGTACTGTTCATCGCAGTTCTGAATAGCATCAACAGCTCTTGAATACACCGATGCTCCTAACGGAGACTTGGTATCTACGTTGTTGGCTGATGGTACTTTTACATAGACAAACAGTGGTCTTTCTACATCATAAATCGTTTCAGACGGAGACAAGCTCGCCCATTGAGGAACATCACTTAACTGGCATTCCTCATGCAGTGGGTCAGTGACTGAAGCAAAGAGATCATCATCTGAACTGTAATTAAAGAGCCTTTCGCTTCTGTAGGCTTTGTTTGTCACAGTGTAGGTATTAGTTATCCTCTCTACTCCGTTCTCATCTTTAACGGTCTGATTAGCACTGAATTTATGTATCTCCAGTCTGGTGTACATATAGTGCTTACTCTTGTAGGTGTCAATAAATATTGCACCAGTAATCTTTCTGTTGCTGTCATAATCTGTAGGATAGAAGCTTTCAGCTTGAGTGAAATCCACTTCTATGCTATTACCATTTACATATGGCTTCATTGCTATACCGCCTTTTGCGCAGTACAGCTCAACTATGCTATCGAAATCTTTGAGAGCTGACTTCAATTGCTTATCCAGGAAATCTGCCAGTGGCGAACCAGTGACAGAGATTTCATTCTCCAGAGTAATCAGTCTCGCAAATTCGTGTGCTATGCTTGATGGCAAATTCATTGTCTTGCAGTTAGCACCTTTCCATGGTGGCATATCCGCATACATATTGCTCCATAGCTGGATAGCATTTTCCATGCTTTGGGAGACTGCAACTTGCTGTCCTAAAGCTTTCTCAATTCCAACTCTTGGAAACAAAGCATTCACCACCCTTCCTATCAAATCTGTTATCCACACTTGTTACTCCTCCTATCATTTGAGGTTATCTAAGTACTTTTTCATATCACCTTCAAAAGCATATTCGAAGGCTTTCAGTGACCATTCATCAGAAGCTTCTGACCTATTCAAATCACCAGCTCCTGGCTTAGTCTTGTTATCCCATGTAGCAGTTGTCATTGCACCACACAATGAATCGGTCTGGTCTTCCAGGAAGACAAACCTACCATTTGCTACAAGCTTGTTCACTATATTGATTCTGTCTGTTACTGGCATATCTAATGCTGCACCTATGCGAATGTCTCCATGCTGATGTTCAGCCATTGCATTCTTTAGGTTTCTACGCATTACATTCTCCTTCTTATCACAGAAGACTCCAGTAACATAGCCATACTCATTCAATATTTCCAGAATGAAGTCTATGCACCTTGAAGTTACAATTTCTGGATCAACAAGCTCCCCTATGTACTGAACTGATTTCAGAACTACCATAGAGCTGTAATTCTCCATATTGCTTACTGCGACCATGCTGTGTCCTGAACCATTGACACCAAATACAAGGCCGATAGTAATTTCTCCAAGCTCCTTCTTTGCTTGAGCCATTTCTTCGTAAGCCATTCTGTAAGGATTGTGGCTTTGATCTTCTTGCATATATGCTTCTGAGAACTTGTTGTACACCAGACCACCAGCAATATTGCTCATGCCTAATGTAAGCTCGCTGAATGCTGAACTACCAGCATCGACCATATCCTTGAACTTTCCTTCTGGGAACGACTCCAATTCATTGAAGTATTCTTCATTCCAATCGCCTATTACAACATCAAACATACCATGTTGCCATTGTGCAGCCATTGGTTCTGCTCTTGTTGCTTTATCTCCAGACTCAGGCTTAATCTGGACATCATATCCTGCCAGCATTTTCATGTAAGACTGTGCTTGATCCTTACCAGCTTGACCAGGGTCTTGTGGAAGTCGCTGTCTTACAGGGCAGTATTTTCCATACTTGGCTTTATCCATTTTGGCAGTCATCTGTATGAGAGACCTTACTTCTCCTGCCTTCAATTGCTTGTTAATAACATCAAGTATGACAAATCTGCCTTCTGAGGTCATTCCGATTGCTACACCAGCGGTGTATGCTGCATCCTGGTTTTCATCTTCATCAGTAGCTGCAAGGTCCCAACCTCTGCATACAGCAACAAGGTCTGTAGGCATTTCATCAAGAAGCCTTGCTACCTGTGTACGTTTGAAGAACATACCAGCCTTTGGTCTAATCTTCCAGTTGCCATATAAAAGTCTTTCAGTGTCAACCTCGGTCATAGCTTTCAAGTTTGCTATGTAACCAGGGTCTGATGACATCAGAATCTTGTTGTCTTGCAAACTACTTGCTATGAAGGTCACTGATTTGCACTGGTCTCTTTCGATTCCGTACATTTCTTCCAGTTCTTCTGGAGTATCAGCCCAATATACATTGTCTGAAATGACTGTCATATATCTCATTACACCAGAACGTGCTGGTATTGGATATCCTGTTTCATCATCAATCCACCAACTAATGAAGTCAGCCACCCATGAATCTGCATCTGGGTTGCATGTAGCTCTTACATAAGGTCTAACTCCACAAGTGGAACGATTTCGAGATAGCATATACAGGAACTGATGCTTACTGAAATGCGTAAGCTCATCGAATCCTATGTATGCAATTTCTGTACCTTGCCATTTCGATAGGTCTTCTTCCCTGTCTATATGAGCAAATCCCATTTTCGCACCAGATTCAAACCTCCAATGCAGTCTTGGGCTTTTTCTTGGTTCGGCTCCTTTTACCTGGTCGTAGATTTTATAGCTTGCATCCCACAAACCACCTTCAGCCGTAATTTGGTTGAAGTTTTTTCTGAAAACTACAGCACCAAATCCAGGAACGTCCTTGTTTCTGAGCATTTCAAGTAATAGTGCATATGTCTTACCACCACCAGCAGCCCCACCATATACTATGATGTCAGCTGGGGAACACATAAATAACGTCTGTGGTCCAGCTTGTGGACCTATTATTTTATGTTTCAATTGATTTCTTCCATTATCAGGGATGCATATTGGCAATTGCTCTTGTTCAATGATTATCTCATCATCGTAACCGCCATTTTTAGTAGGACCTATATTATCAGTCAGTTCTGCTATGAGCTTGATAGCATTTGTATCACCATCAACCAATGCTTTCTGCATCAGTCTGACAACAATAGCTGTTTGATATATCTGGTCCTCTTTCTTTATGCCAAAGTTCTCCAGATTACGCCTGTTGTTTTCGCCCACAACTTCCATTTCCATGAGTGCTTTTGCAGCTTCCTTCATGGACCTTTTTGCTCTTCTGGCTTCCCCTGATTTGATACCACCATTACGACCACGTTCTCTTGCTTCTTCCGTGGTTCGTATCAGAGACAAGTTATCTTCTTTAGCCACACCTTCGAGGACCTCCTTTCTGCCAAATTTGTATCATCAGAGCTTATTCATTCTTGCCTTTAGCCCATTCAGTACCATACTTATTGGTTATCTGCTTGAAGTCATCATAATCATGTGGCTTCACGAAATATCGTGGGTCTGGATCACCATCTTCCACCCCTACATGAAGCAGCTCATGTTCCATCAATATCTTTAACTGCTCATCATTGAGTCCAGCAATGTTCTTATCATAGAAAATTATGAAGAAATCATACGGACAGAACACCTTATACAAATCCTGTACCTTCACGCATTCTCCAAATACATTCTTTCCATTGCTTGTCTTAGGCTTATCGCATGCCAGGAATGCTATCCTTACATCAGCTGTTCTTAGATATCTTAATTCTGGAACATTATCAATAACTTCCATTCCTATTGCAGCATACTGCTCTGATTCTACATATCCCATTTTCTTAACCTCCATTAACATGATAAGAGCCCAGGCATTACACCCAGGCTCATTCGTTTCTTTTGCTTTATTCTATTCAGCCATACAGCTTACTTACTATTGCTTTCCCTTCTTCTATAGCTTCCACCAGGTTGATTCCTAACTGTCTATAGAATTCTGGGTACAACATACATTCATAAGCCCTGGCCATCTTACTTGCTTGCTCCCTGGTAATTCCAATCTTGAAATCCTTCGCAAGCTTCAGAGCTGTTTTGAAATCGGAGCGACCTACTGCCGACCTTACCAAATCACTCTTTTTTATCATCTAAAATCTGTCCTCTATTTTATCTACAGGATTTCCATATCTTGTCTTGCTATATTCAAGCATATCTTGATACTCGCCTTCTGTACATAATCCGTGTTCGTGTTTATATTCATATCTCGGCTTCCAGCTTCCATTATCGAAAAAACCTTTTTCTTTTGGAGTCAAAGCATCATATTCTACTATATTCATCTCCCAATCTGTTTTTCCTTGTTTTTTTCCTTTGAGAGTGTGAACATCGTATACCCATTCAGGGATTTTATTTTCTGGCAAAATGCATTTTCTTATATCTGTATATTCATTTTCCCATTTTATAAGAGAATTTACGTCTACAAGATTATGCCCAGTTATATCTTCGTAATTACCACTTATAAGGTACATTTGAATCATTATCGCTTTGCTTATGTATATTTCATCTCTTTTTTCGAGAGGTTTTTTGCTGTTAACATAAACATCCAGGTTTTTTAGGGCTATAATTTCTTTTGTTGGTATTCCTTTGCATTCTTCCTCTGAGATGATGTATAAAGTTTTCCATGCGTAGGATAAATCTTTTTTTCTCAAATGGTGTATTGCGTATCCTGTCAATTCGTTGTCTAAAGTCCTTATGGATTTCCTTAAAATTGTTGACAAAATTTCACAAATTTCTTCTTCGCACATAGCTTTTTCTATGTGAACGTATTCTTTTTCTTTTTTTTCTAAGTCAAAAATGCTTAGTTGTTCTTCTTTTTTATATTTCTTAGAAGGTGCTTCATGCGATTGCCAGTTTATTCTTCTTATATCGAAAGAAGATTTATCTATTTCTTTGATTTCTGATGAGTTTTTTACTAAAAACCGTCTTTCTACAGGACCTGGATCTTCTATGTAAGTCTGCAAAACAAAATTACATGCAAAATAGCATGCATCTCTACTTTTTTTCGATTCGCACAGCAAAGAAATAGCCTTTGAGACATACTGAGTATCTTTCTGATATCCTTTTAGACCATTGTTTCTTATGTCATCAATGTATCTTAATGCAGCTATTTCTTTTGATACAATTCCCCAGCAATCTTCACACGATATTGTCATTATTCTATTCCATAACATAGTATGATATGAACCAAATAATTCGATTGCTGCGTATCCAGCTCTTTCTTTATCTCCTCTCCTTATCGCTTTCTGAAGAAGAGATGCCATAGTATACATATTATGACCACTTCTTGTATTTAGATTATAAGCCATTCTTTTCCCTCCTTTTTTGACTTTAAGCGTATCTTAATATTACCTACCTCCTAGTCAATAGGGAAAACAATTTTTATTGCTTTTTATCTTGGAACTCTTATGTATATTTTATTGCTTTTCAATTGATAATCAAAATACCTTCCCCATCTATGTTTCATAAGTTCGAAACTCGCAATCTGATCATTTCTTGTCTTTTGAGAGTTCCCCCCAGCATTAGTATCGGTTGCTCCATGACTGCATAAATATTTAGGTTTGAGTATTATTCTATTCTTCAAAAGTTCCTGCAATACAACATCTGTATCGCAGCAATAACCTACTTCTTCGTCAAATCTCGATTTGTATACTTTTTTATTAAACCATCTCAATCCTCCAGAAGTACCTGCGAACGTAAATTCTTGAGAATAGTTCCAGGGAGTTGGAGAAGCATCTACTGCTCCGTATCCTATTTCAAGGTCAACCATAAGCTGAGCTATTCTTTCTAATTCCGAAGTGATGATTTCCTGGTCGACAATCTTTTCATTGAAATCCAGCCTGTAAATCAAGTCATTCATGTCGTCATCAATCATCGCTATGACATCTTCTTCAGAATTATCTACAATCCAGTTTACAACTTTGACTATATTATCTATTTCATGATCTGGAACAGCTATAAGATTTTCTTTGGGAATAACCTTCAAATAATCATTTTCCTCAGATTTTCTTACTATAACCTTGTAATATTCAAGCAATTTGTGGGTGGTAATAGTGTTGTATCTTTTATAACTCGGCATATAGATTCCAAATTTGATTTCATTTTTCATTCCACACCTCCGGTATTTTGTACCCTTCATTACATATGTAGTCAAACATGCTCATGTTATATATAAACTCTTTGCTTCTTTGGTGGTATCTAACCGGTTCATAATCCGAATATCTCAATTCTATTCCTCTTTTCTTATAGAGTTCTTCTATGTGATATATTGCCGCGCCTTTGCCGCTATAATAAACATCCGAGTTTGTTTGCTCACACATTTTTAAGATTCTTTCATCTTTATGACCTGTTATATCTAAATCCTTGGAAGCAATAAGAAGCTTTGCATTTAATCCCATTTTGATAATTACATGTGATAAAATCGAAGAATTCATTTCTGTTAAACTTGTTCCAGGTTTCGCTTGAGTTTTGATTATATCCAATATTTCGTTGCCTTCTTCAAAATGTTCGGATTTGGAGTATGCTTGAGTAAGTGTTTTTACAACTTTGGCAATGTTGACTTCTGGTTCTGAAATAAGAACATTTTTAAGAGAAGTATCGTGATGGGCATTAACCGGAATAGTTATTTTTTGGATCCCATTCTGTGAAATTATATAATTCCAGTTGTGCATTCCCTTTTTAGAAAACCATACATCGTCGGAAAGAACTAAAATATCACTTTTGTATATCTTATAAATAACTCCCATGTAAGGAAGGAAATTAGGTTGATGCGATGTAAGAATCATTAGTCAACCTCCCTGATAAGCATAAAAGCTTCTGCTGCATACTTGTTCGCAATTGCCCCCCTGTGATATGCAAGAGATTCTATTCCCCATAGCGATCGTGCTTCTGGCTCTCTCATAAGTTGAGATTCATAACAAGCCATTGCTGCCATTTTTTTCCTAAGAATTCTTTTATATCATGATATACGTTAGGTATAAAAGCATTATTTACGGATGGTATGTTCCAATCTGTTTCAGATATAGTTTCGTAAGCAAGAATTCTTCTTGGTCCTATTCCATTTTTAGGCCTTGCAGCTACCATTGCTGCGTTCGCTACTATCTGATGATCTTTGTGGATGTCTCCAACATGAGGTATATACATTTCATCTGGTTTTATTTTCCTTACAACATCATACATTCTTTTGTTTAATTCAATACTGTCTGTCATGTCCAAAAAGGCAGACGGAAAGCCAAGTGTAATCGTTCTTTTTACACCTAATATTTTATGAGCATTTTCCATTTCATTATATTCGTCAAGAACATATTGCTTGGAGTACATAGGAGGTTTTCCTTCTGTTACAATGCAAACAAACACTTCATGACCTTCCTTGATTTTTTTAGCTATTGTTCCTCCGCATCCCAAAACTTCATCATCCGGATGTGGAGCTATGATAAGTATTGTCATTATGTTTCTCTCCTTTTAATGATTTTTGCTGGAACTCCTACAGCTGTGCAAAATCTATCAATATTTCCTATAACAACAGCTCCTGCTCCTATTACTGAAAATTCCCCTATTTTTTGCTGACCTATGCAACAAGCAGTACTTCCAAGATAAACTCCATCTTGTATTTCTACATCTCCATTCATAACGGTAGCTGTAGCTATTCTTGTATGATTTTTAATAGTGCAGTGGTGTTCTATTAAGGCATTAGAATTTATCATATTGTTGTCGCCTATGATGGAACCTACATTTATAACAGCAAATTTACCAATAAAATTTCCATTTCCAATTGTAACCGAATCCGAAATAAGCGCAGTTTTGTCTATAATGTTGAAAAGTTTCAATCCTTTGCTAATTACTTTTTCATAAATTCTTCTTCTTGGTTCTGTATCTCCTATAGAAATGAAATAAAGATAATCTTTGCAATTAGGAATATCTTCAACATCTTTTGCTATTATTGGTTTTCCAATATGGCTTCCCTTTTTGAACTCATCTACAAACCCTACCAGATTGTACTCGTTTTTATTCATGGAATCATACACGGATTCTGCATATTCTCCTGCACCTATGAAGATTACATCTTTCATAATAAATCTCCTATTTGTTTTTTGACTCTTCATTTGGGACTATTGTAGCCTTCATTTTGTCATACCATATCGCTCTTGCTTTTATTTTTCTTTTAGAAATAGATACTTTAGCTCCTTCTATTCCCAATCTCCTTACTAGATCGTTGTAGTCTAATTCGTTCCTGCAGACAATCATTACATAATCGTATTTTTCATAATGTATTAACTCCATTTCTGGAATTTGTCTTTCTTGGATTTCTTTTTTTATTGATTCTTTTATACCAAGGTCTATCATTATATCCGCTGTCCAGTCTGCATATAAATCCATATCCCATTCACCAGAATGCGTATTGTCTTTGATGTTGATAGCTTTTAATTCGGTTTTTGTATATCCTATTAGTTTTTTACAGTCAACAATAATATTCTCGTCTATTTCTTTGAGTATCGAAAGTCTTTGATTTCCAGCAATTATATTGTCGTGTTCATCAATTATAAATATTCCAAAATCCCCAAAGGTTTCCATGGACGATGCAAGCTCTTCTCGCTTTGCCTTTGTAATCTTTCTTGGATTTCCAAATCCAGTCTTGATGTCGCCAACTCTCATTTGGCATAGTTCGATTCTTTTCTTACCCATTATTTTTCTCCTTATTTGATGTTCAGTAGAATCGCTGTATTTGCCTTTTACCGCCCTTTAACTTCTCCATTGATAGTTTTATGGGTCAATTCTTTTCCAGCAAAATCCGAAATTATGTCTAATTCCGATTCAGTAATTTTAGTGAATATTGATATTGCTGTGGCTGGAAAAATCTGCCTATAAAGCAAAAGGGCCTGAGGTGGCATCCTCAAGCCCAATGGCGAAAATGGGTGAGAAAAGGACCGAATTCGCCACATGGGCTGTTCAGCTCTTTTTCTACACCTACAATTTATCACAGCTGGATTTCTCCAATCAACCTACTTTTTTTCTACTCGGTAGAACTACTGATTGACAAATGTACTTTACAACACATTGTCAGTAATTATACTGCACCGAATAGATAAACAGTCATGATTCGAGTTGCTATTCCAATGTCTTTATATATAGCTTTTTCGGTAACTTGGTAGTATTCTGCCAATTCATGAACATCCATAGCATCATCATCAATGTACATAGCCATAAGTTCAGCAAATCTTCTTTTGTCTACATCATTTCCAGATAATTCTACTTCCTGTTCATACAATCTTATTGCATTATCCACACTCCAGATTGCATATTTGGTATCTCTTCTCTTGGATTCGAAGTCATCTACTACCCTTTCTGCCTTCGAGACTGACTGATCTGGATTGCCAATGAGGTCAACCAGGAACTCCCATCTCATGCTGGCCTGTTCTTCTTCTGTGAACCTTGCTTCATCTTCCAGCTTAATCTTTTCCCTACGATAACTTTTAAGCATATCCTTGGTCTTATTGTACCTCTGCTTCTCAGCATCCTTTTTCATCTTTATCTGCTTTTTTTCCATTTCAGCCAGACACTGTTTAGCAGCTGCTTTACCGGCAAGGTTCATCAGCTCCTCCAGCTGTTTTGCTGTGAGCTGGTATGTACCATTTTCTAAAGATTCATTCTCCATATCAGTCCGTCCTTTCCTCTAATTTTTGCCAGTACTACCGATTCCACCTCTGTCTTCATTTCCGAGAGTCTCAACTTCAATGAATTCGATTTCTTCCTGGTTCTTGAATATTCTAAACTGGCAGATTCTGTCTCCCTTGTGAATTTCAGTCTGCCTAATGGCATAAGCTGGGAACTTCCATTCGTCATTGTCTCCACAATAGCTGTTGTCAATGATGCCAAAACTGTTTGCGCACATAATGCCAAAGTTCTTGGGTGTGCTTGACCTTGGAACTACATGTGCTTCATATCCCTCAGGGAGCTGCATACAGACACCTAATCTAATCATCTTAAAGTCGCCAGCTTCAAACTGAACATCTTCAGCTGCTCTAAGGTCAATCCAGTCACCTACTTCAATCTTCTCAATCTTCTCAATGTCGGTGAGATACTTAATCTTTATTTTCTTCATTCTTTGCAACCTCTCAATCTCTTGCATACATTCTTCTAAACTCATTTGTCCTTCACATTCGTAATCTTTCCAAAAATCATCATCTTTCACTTATACACCTTGCCAGTATCCTTCTCCTTGAAAGTGATCCTTCCAACAATTTCAAATCCAGCAAGTTCGGCTACAGCATTCACAGCCTTCATTAAAGCACTTATTTTCTTCATTTCCTGCTTTTGTTCTGCAAGTATATGAGAATATGCTGTGCCAGCTGTTGGGTCTGAATAGCCTTCATTATTCTTGCTGAAATCATTCATCCTGGTTCTCCCCTTTCATATCCTCAATTACAACCTCTACCCTTGGTTCTTCCCCATAAAACTTTTCTACTGTAGTCTCTACAATCTGGGAATCATCATGGTATGCCAGGTCATTGAGAGAATCGGCTATTGCCTTGACTATATTATCCATATCAGGCTTCTTTACAGGCCTCTGCTGCATTGATAGCATCTCAGCCTTATTCTTCTTTGATGCTGACTTTGGAATGCCAAAATAAGCCAAAATATGCATCCTTATAGGAATCCTATCTTCGAATCTTATTCCTCTGCATTGTCTTGCGTACTCCATAGCAACCAAATTCTCATAAGCCCTGGTGCTTTCTGGAGTCCTTACATTGACATATGAGCCACCTTGCTTTGTTCTTTTAACAGAGAACCTTGGTCTTCCTTTCCCTTTCGGCTCTCCTGGTACAGTGAAACTAACCTTCATTATCGTCTTCCTTCCACACTTCCAGGAAGTACTCGACTGTCTTTCCAGTTGGGGTAGTCCTTCGCTTGTTCTGTCTGACTGAATAGCCATTATCAATAAGGACCTTTGCTACTGCCAGTCTGTCTTCCTTTGCATAAATTACTAATTCCATCTTTGTAACTGCCAATTTCTATCCCTCTTTTCGCCTTAATCTTTATTCCATCATGAGACAGAATTCTTTTGCACAACATTCATCACAATCTTCATATACTCCTGGCTCTGCGCAACACCAGTTGTATTTCTTTACCAGTATCAGTCTGATTTCATCATTCAACCACGGATTGTCAGTTGGCTGATGATTTTCCATGCCATCAATTTCTGGACATCTATGGACTCTCAAATCAGTGTATCTGCAATCACAAAACTGATCATCATACAGAACTTCAAGCTTTGCTTTGTTCCTTGTTTCTGCAAATACTATTGCACTTCCTTCTACATAATCTGCACTTACTATCCAGCCTTTCATCAGTCACCTCCAAAATATGCTTCTGGCATAGACATCCAGGCATGTACTGTAACATCTCTAAGGTAGCAGCCATGTATGAAAAACTTTCCATTCTGGAAATAGCATTCTCCACTTACCACAGCATTATGATAATGGATATTTTCTGCCACTCCAGTGATGCATAAGATGTATTCTTCATCAGAATTCTCCTTAGGCAACCTCTCGCTTGTCGGAATCCATTCCATCTTTTTCTGACAGTACTGGCATTTGATTTCACTCAGCTCCATTTGCCACCTCCAGCAGTTCCTTTGTGTTCATTTCCAATGTTCCATCGGAATTTCTCATCTGCTCAATGGTCGCAATCATGGATGCTGGAAGCTTTGCATCTTCCTTCATTCTCTTCACCTGGGTTCTGTAGTTCCTTACAAAATGCGACTGAACCACTGTGGCTACTTCATCTGACGGAAGCATACATACTTCTCTGAGATATGCAGGACTGCCAATCGCCTTCTGACAAGCAATCGGCAGCTTCTCAAATTCTTCTTCTGCATGATATCCAGAATTGCATATTGCCTTATGCACCAGATTCCATGCCTGTATTTCAGACATGCTATCATCAACTTCTGATACAAGCTCCGAAGCTTTCTCCCTTATATCTGCAATGGTTGGCGGAAACTTCTCTGATACCATATACTTCTGTACTGCTATTGTTGCTTGCTGATATGGCAAATCTTTCAGCAATGCATACCATACATTGAAAGCATCTTGGTCTGGCAGGAATGTCGGCTGTGCATATACAGCCTTCATTGCCTTAACCAGTATCTTGAATTCATCCTTTGTCACCAGTTATCCACCTCGCTTACCCTTGAGCTGATCCTGTCAGCATTAGTTCTGTAATTTCCTTTAGTCAGCAAGTCGAAGATTATTCCCTTCCATCCAGAGGACATACACTTATCAATCAAATCAACCATAGCTGCTTCTCCATATTGCTGTCTGTGCTTTTCAATCTGCTTCAACAGGCTATGGAGACCAGTCTCCTTGTAGCTTTCCTTCCTCTCGGACTTATACTTGAGCCATTCCCTTATCTTTTCATCCATAACAAAGCTGAACATAAACTCTTCTTCATTCAGTCTTTCATATACCTGGATGACATTTTCTCTTTTTTTCTTTGGTTCTGGCTTTTTCTCTTCCTCTACCTCTGACTCTTTATCTACCTCTACTTCTATCTCTTTCTCTGTCGTACATTGTTCGAACATTTCTGAACATTCTTGAACAATGTTCGAACTTTGTTCATCAGTCTTCTTTTTCTTCCTGGCTTCTCTCATTCTGACTGCATCAGTTGTCTCACTGCCTGTATTCTTCATTGCAAAAGGCATTGAATACTCTCCTGGCTCAAGCTCAACCATCAGATCAAACTTGAGCAGGAAATCAACAGTCCTCTTCACAGCTTCTAAATTCTCCTCCAAGTCAAGAGCTAATTCTTCCTCGAATGAATCTTCCAGTCCAATATAGGTCAGCATTCCACCATCCCTTATGGACTTAAGCTGCATTTTCAGATAGACAATCACGCATGTGTCTCCATCTTCCAGAGTTCTGAGCTTCTTTATTCTTTTGCTTGTAAAGAAATCATGCTGGAGCTTCAGCCAGTAGAATTTCTTACTTTCAGCCATTGCTACCTCTCCTAAATACCAGTCGTTAATTCATCAATATTGATAGGTCTTGTAAGCTTTCTGAAATGTCTACAGCAGTCACAGAGTTCACATCTTTCTGGCTCTCTGATTCCATTCTTTACTGCAAGCACATTTCCTATGCCATACTCCACTGACCTTAATGCTTCATCCAAATAATTCTGAGTAACCTGGATGATTCTGATATCTGGTTCTTTGACTGTATTAGTAGTCTTTGTAGCTCCAGCTATGTAGAACGGAAGCTTTTCTCCAGTATTCTGTCTTACAATCTCCTGGTAGATTGCTCCCTGGATGTCATATCCCCAGTATCTGACAAAATCGAGATATCCAAGGTCTTTCACCCATTTCAATTCTGTGATAGAAGACATAACCTTCAAATCAACAATGGCTACATGCGGAATATAGGAATCCATCTTAATCTTCCACTTTGTGCCAAACAGTTCACCAGTCATAATGACTTGCTTTTCTCCAGAC
Organism: Lachnospiraceae bacterium; assembly: GCA_045600725.1. GTDB lineage: Bacteria > Bacillota > Clostridia > Lachnospirales > Lachnospiraceae > UBA1258. The sequence goes on along the minus strand of JAZRYK010000014.1, from coordinate 147,534 downwards.
AGATACTTCATAAAGTATTCATCCTGTTCGATTCTCTTGATTACATCTTCTGCAGCCTTGTAATATGATTTCAAGGATCCATCCTTGTTGAATAATTCTGGATGGTCCATCTTGAATCTTGGCAATGAGCCTTCTACATAGGCATCAACATAACTTCCAATCAACATTGCTGTGCTTGGCTCTTCTCTCCATTCTCCTTTAAGCCTTTTCATGGCCTGGAACTCACATCCCATTCTTCCAAAAGAGCCAGCAAATTCTTTGTACTGAGATACGGACATATATGCCATATCAGCTTCCTCGCTATAATAATTTTCTTCTGTCAGCTGCATCCTAAATCACCTCCGTGAAATCTGCACCAGTGTACTTAATGAAGGACTTAATCTTATCAATCTGTGCTACAGTTCCTATAATCTTAAGCTGTGTGAACTTCATGATGTCCTGCTTCTCTTCCTCAGTATGAACTGGCTGAACTGGTGGTACTGCTACTGTAGGCTGTTCAGCTACAGGAGCTGGTGCTGGTGCAATAGCTTTCTGCATATCAATTTCTTCTGATGCAGTGGCCTGTACAGCCTTTGCTTCTTCAGCTTTTCTAAACTCTTCCTGTCTTCTCTGTTCCTCAAGCTCCTTCTGTCTCTGCTTTTCTTCAACAGCCTTCTTCATCTCATTGAGCTGGTTCATTTTCTGAATAGCAGATGCCAGGTCTAATGTCTGGAAGTACACCTTCTTGGCATCTTCCTCAAACTCTGAATTAAAGCTTGAAATAGTCTCCAAATCCTTAACGATAGAAGATATGCCATTGTCAATTCCATCCTTCCAAGACTTCTTTGTGGCTGTAGCATTGGTCCATCTTGAGTCATAAATCTTATCCCAGGCCTTCTGTCTAATGCCTTCTGGCAGAACATCAACCTTGCTATCCCAGTACTGCTGTATCTGTTCCTGTGCTATAGCAACTCTTCTTGCTTCATAGTCTTTTACCTGTGCATTGATAGCTTCTATAGGCTGGTTAATCAGCTGAACAAGTTCCTTTGCCTGTTTTTCGATGATTTCATATGGCTCAAGGCACTTATTCTTAATCTCTTTTCTTCTCTCTTCAACGCTTGAAGACAGCTTTCTGAGCATAGCTACATCTGTCTTTGCAGTTCCAATCGTTTCATCTGTGTAGATTGTCTGTGTATATTCATCCAATCTCACAGCAAGAGCTGCTTTAATCTCCTCAAAGTTCCAGCTGACAGATCCTGGTTCTTGAGTAACAATTACACTTAATTCTTCCATTGTCCTTTTCTCCTTCCTTATGCTAATGGTAGCTGTTCGCTTGCATACTGCTGTTCAAAGTCTGCAAATTCTCCACCATTCTGTTCGTCATTTTCGCCTTTATCTTCAACTACCTCAGTAGCAGTTGTTTCAATTGCCTGAGTAGCAAATGGGTCTGTAGCTTCAATTACATCTGGCTGGTTATCAGCATAGCTACTATCACCATTCTCATCGTAGGTTTTCTGATCCTCGATTACTGCTCTCTGCATATCTATTGATAAGATTCCCCATTTACTCAACAGGAGCTTGATTACTGTCTTCTTTGCCATAGCATCGAAGTCTGTACTCCACTTGCTTGACTGCCTATTCTTGCTCAAATCATATCTATATGACTGGCTGTACTTCTTTGCATGATTCTGAACATGAGCCTTGCTCATATACAATTCCTTTGCAAAGCCAGACTTAAGCTTAAACCAGGCATAATATCCAGCCACTTTGCTGGCATCTCCAGCATCTCTCTGTGTACAATTCGAGAAGTCGGATACAAACTCACATTCGCCAGTAATCGGGTTGAACGATGTAATTTCATCCTCATATACTTCAGAACAATTCATCTTTTCATACTCTCCAGAACGGATAGCGAGCTGAATGAATCCTTTGTACATCATCTGAAACTGTGCATCACTTACTTCCTGCCATTGACCTTTGTCATCCTTGAATTTCCTCTTGTAAGGAACTATCGCAGCAAATCCAAGGTTGCTATCAATAGGCAAATCAAATGATGCCGCCACAAATGCAGCTGCTAAAATACTGTTTGGCTCACACTTCTTAAGCTCTGTGGATGCAGATACTACATTCACAATCGAAGCCATATACTGTGGAGCTTTCTTTCCAAGCACTTCCTGGAATCTTGTTTTTACATTGTCACTTGCCAACAGGCCTTTTACCTGGCTAACAACACCTGGCTGTTGGGCTTTTTTCTCAGCTAACTGAGTTCCATTTTCTGCCATTGCAATCTCCTTTCTAAGATGCTCTCGCATGTGACATCTCTTCTCCGAGAAGTTCCATCATCTCGGTTGCTGACATATCATCTATACAGTTGCTACATATCGGTCCATTTGGACCATCGAAATACTTTTCATCATCGAAGATACCTTCGTGACATTCTGTGCATTCATATACCGGCACAGGCTCTGGTGCATTAGGACACCTGGGATGACAAGGTACTTGTCTGCATATTTCGCACATTCGGACATTCCTCCAAAACTTTTCTAATCATTGTCGTTGCATTGATTGCCTGTCTGAACAAGTAATTCTCTACTTCATCTTCAAACAGCAGTGGCAGGTAGCTTTCCTGATCCTCAATCTTTGCTACTTCCATTTTTCTGTAGCAATACTTCTCAATAGCTATTGCTTCTTCATCCTGGATATTAAATCCTTTGTTCCTAAACTTCTTCAGAATCTCTATCGTAGAACCATTCATTTTGCACTGTCCTCACAATCTGCTTCACAACATAAACAACCATTAACATCAGTGGCAAAACAAGCCATTCTCCACCATATGCTATGTATCCTCGCTCTCTGTATGCTTCTACTATCGCCATTCTCTGAAGCACAAATCCTACTACGAACAAGAACCAATTCTTAATCACCCATTTTCTGATGCCATTCATATTCCCAGCTCCTTCTGTATCTCTTCTTTCCTTTTCTCAATCGCTCTTGCATATGCAGAGCTTGTAATCCCATTTCTGTAATTCTCAATTCCAGCATTTCCGCTGTTGTAAATCATCAATGCAGCTTCCTCTGGATACTGGCTTAACAGTTCAGCCATATAATCGACACCAACAACAATGTTTGCTTCTGGGTCTTTAGCCTGGTCAAATCCATATTCTGCCATTCTATCCACATGCCATTTCTCAACTATCTGCATATATCCAACTGCATTGCACTTGCTCACAGCATCCGAATGATAACCACTCTCAATTTCAATCATCGCTAACACCAGGCTGTAATCTACTCCTAAGTCTTCACATACTTGAGCTGTGTATCTTTGCAGCTCTACTGGAAATTCTCCCCCAGTCAGAACAAACTCCTCTGGAATTTCGTACACAACAAAACTATCTTCTACTTTCAGAGCTTCTTCAGTTGCAGTTGCTACCACTGGCATGTAATACTGCTCTACATACATTGTCATCGCTGCTTCTTGCATGCCTTGTCTTCTGCCTTCTTCCCTGGCTTGCTTAATTGCATCTTCCTGTTTCACACTCATAAATCCAGTCATGCAAAATACTCCAGCGAGTAATATTGCAATTATTCTGTATCTATGCTGGAATGCTTTCATCAATTACACCTCTCCTTTCAATTTCAGAAGTGAAAATTCCGATATCCACACCAGGAAAATCCGACATAGCTTTATCAAGTTCTTCTTCATTGCTTATTCCATATTGCTTTTGCAGGATTTCAAGCATGGCTGCTTTACTCATTTCACTTCTCCATTTCCAATCTTTTTCGCCATTAGCTGGTATCCACTGATTGCTTCCTCGATTGCTTCTAATGCCTTTCCAATCGACAGTGCTTCTCCAACTTCGTTTTTGCTTACTTCTCCATCAGCTGCTATATCTACCAGGTGCTTCAAGATTCCAGTGATCCTTTCAGGCTCAAGTTCTTTCAGAAGCCTTATCACTATCTTCTCTATGTCTTCCTGTTCTGTAGCTAACGGAAGGTCCTTGCCAATAGGACATTCATGCTTACAGTAGTAATTCTTTAGTTCTGGACAGTTGTATAGGTCTGCCATCAATACAACCTTATCTACTGGCACTACTTTTGTATTCCCAAGTTCGTAATCAGCTAATGTCGATACCGAAACACCCAGCAATTCTGATGCTCCCTCTCTGCTATATAGCTTTGGACTGTATATTGAGGCCCGTTTCCTCGCTTGGAAATATACATTTCTGTTGTCTTTTTCAGATTCAAATCCCATTTTCATTGCCATTCCTTTGCTTTACACTTTATTCATCAGCATAAATACCAGCTGTGTCCGATATATTCAGATAATCACTGATTTCTTTTACTGCTGGCTCGGCATAGATACGACCATTCACAATACCACTTGTGTACTGTCTGGTCTTACCGATTGCTTTAGCCAGATCAGCAACAGACATATCCAATTCAATCAGTTTTATCTGAACTGCCTTGCACCAAGGCGACAACTTTCTTGTCATTGCTTACTGAGTCCCTCCTTTCATGGGTTTTTGGTTTACAAACACCAACTCAGCATGGTAAAATCATTTTGCGTAAACTTTTTTAACATCTATTGTTGTAGTGTTTTGTAACATACTATAACGATAGCATGAATATTCCAATTTGTAAAGAAATTTCAGCTGGAATTATCATTTTATTTTCGGAGGTGCTTTATCTATGTGGAATCAAGAGGATTTCATAACGAGAGTACAGAAAATGGCTATTGACAGAAACACCAATCTTAAGGCTATTACTAAAGAAATAGGCATTTCTAACTCTTCATTCACTGACTGGAAAAAAGGAAGGGGCAAGCCTTCTATCGAGACTTTCTGTAAGCTTGCTGAGTATTTCGATGTTACATTAGACGAACTCGCTTATGGAACTAAGCCAGTTCAGTTGGACTTATCCAATCGTAAATTGCCATCACCATTTGAAACCAAATTTGGCTCTCTTTCTCCAGCCATGCAGAGCAAAGTTCTGTCTTATATGGACGGAATGATGGCTGCAATGGAAGATTCGGGGCAAGATGTACGATTATCAGTCTGACAGACTACATTAAGAACAGGAGAAAACCATGATTTACGAAGGAACTGAGCATTTCTCTTTCGATGGGTCAATGATCCAGGAGACAGTAACAGACTTTTGGAAGTGGGCTTACGGAGATTTCATCAACAACATCCAGCGGAGCGTTCTTGCAGAGTACATTGTATCTCTTGCTATCGGATGCAAATCTCTTCCTGGAGAACAACATAGGCAACAATGGAGACCATACGACCTTACTACTACAGATGGTCACAGAGTCGAGGTCAAATCAGCTGCTTATGTTCAGTCCTGGGATACGAAGCATCCAGACCATGTATCTTACAGCATAGCTCCAGCAAGAACTCCAGACGAAACTGGCGATTACAAGGACGATTCTCCTTTGCAGCGAAACTCCGACATATATGTCTTCGCTCTTTATAAGGCAATGTCAAAAGACGAGAATCCACTCAATCTGGACTTGTGGGAATTCTATGTGCTGCCTACAGCTGTTCTGGACAGAGAGAAGCCTGCTCAGAAGACAATCACTCTTCCGTCGCTGTGCAATTTGTCTCCAATAATGTGCAAATTCGATACATTATCAGAATCTGTTATGAAAGCTCTCCAGTAAACCACTTGGGAGCTTTTTTCAGCATTCAAATGTGGATATTTGTACCTTCGACTTCATGAAAAATCAATACCTATGGAAAATAAGAAAAACAGAGTCGCTATATACATAAGAGTATCTACCCAGATGCAGGTAGACAAAGATTCGTTGCCTATGCAGCGAAAAGACTTGATAGCATATTCAAACTTAATACTTAATACAGATGACTATGTCATTTTCGAGGATGCTGGCTATTCTGGCAAGAATACTGACAGGCCACAGTTCCAGGCAATGATGTCGCAAATCAGAGCTGGGGCTTTCACGCATCTTCTTGTGTGGAAAATCGACAGAGTCTCCAGAAATCTTCTCGACTTTGCCACCATGTACAAAGAACTTAAGGACCTTGATGTCATTTTCGTTTCAAAGAATGAGCAATTCGATACTTCTACTGCTATGGGCGAAGCTATGCTCAAGATTATCCTGGTCTTTGCAGAGCTGGAGCGAAACATGACTTCCGAGCGAGTAACAGCCACCATGATATCCAGAGCTAACAGCGGTCAATGGAATGGCGGCAGAATCCCATACGGATACGACTATGATCCAATCGAGCATCTTTTCTCTATCAATGATGCTGAAGCTACTGTTATTCACAGAATCCATGACAGATACGAGGAAATTCAATCCCTGGTAAGACTTTGCAGAGAGCTTAACGATGATGGGCTGAGAACAAGACTTGGCTATACCTGGAGTCCTGTCGGTGTGGATACAATACTTAAGAATATCTTCTACTGTGGAGACTATCTCTACAATGTCCACAAGGACGGAGACAGGCAGAAAATCAAAGCCGAATCTGAATGGATAACTATAACTGACCATCATCCAGCTATTGTTTCCAGAGAACAAAAGAACAGAATCATAGCAATTCTTGACAGAAATGTCAGACTTCGCAAAGAGAAGGACAAGACAAATTACAGAGTCAGCCATACCCATGTATTCGGTGGCATACTATTCTGTGGCAAGTGCGGAAAAATGATGTATTCATCTCCAGCGGGAAAACGAGATGGCTGGCCACATTCTTTATACCACTGCTCCAATAGGCGAAAAAGCTTATCGCTGTGCGACCAGATGACAATATCTGATACTAAAGTCGGCGAGTTCGTGTTCAACTTCATACTTAATATGCTTAACTGTCAGTCAACCTTCGAGCAAATCTCGGATGTTCATCAGCTTCAGGACAAGCTTCTTCATGGAGAGCCATTCTTCAAAATTGATCATATCGAATCTGATGGTCTGAATGACTTCTTCAACATTCTGTCTACTGGCAAAATCGAAGGAAACATCTATGGCAAAGGTGCTGACATCAAACCAGCTGTAAAGCATGAGTCGAATATCTCCAGTCTCAAATCTAAACGAGACAAGACTACCAGGGCATTGGAGCGACTCCAGGATCTGTATCTGTACTCTGATGATGCAATATCTGAGAAGGACTATATCATTCAAAAGACTAAGCTGGAGGAACAGCTTGACGAAATCAATCAGCAGCTGCATATATCAGAGCATGATCCTGAAGCTGATGCTACTGATGACGAAGTCTTTCTTCAAAAAGCCAGCCAGTTCATAATCGCTCAAAATCTTACCGGCAGGAACTATGTCTTTTACAAGAGACTTGCAAAATCTGTTGAGCCAGAAATGCTTCGGTCTTTCATTCAGCAGACAGTCGAGAAAATGGTCCTGGTGGACGAGCAACCTCAAAGCATATCATTCAAAAACGGAATATCTTTCACTTTTGCATACAAAAAAGAGCCTTGATTCGAAATCTTGGCTCTTTTCTTACATTACATTTGTCACATTTCGGTTTAGATTATCAACATAGCATCGCCAAAACTAAAAAATCTGTACTTTTCCCGAACTGCTTCATTATATGCATTAAGTACACAGTCACGTCCTGCCAACGCAGAAACAAGCATAATAAGCGTGGATTCCGGCAAATGAAAATTAGTTATAAGACAGTCAAGTACCTTAAACTTGTAGCCCGGATAAATAAAAATCGACGTATCATCGCAGCCTGCATGTACAATGCCGTTTTCATCGGCAGCGCTTTCAATTGTTCTCGTGCTTGTTGTTCCTACACAAATAATCCGTCCGCCGCTCGCTTTTGTTTCATTTATGGTCGCAGCTGCTTCCGGACTTACCTTATACCATTCTGAATGCATATGATGGTTAAGAAGATTTTCTTCTTTAACCGGCCTGAAAGTTCCAAGACCGACATGCAATGTCACAAAAGCAAGCTTAACGCCCATCTCTTCAATTTCTTTTAACAGTTCAGGTGTAAAATGCAGGCCGGCAGTAGGTGCAGCGGCACTACCTTCATATTTTGCATAAACTGTTTGGTACCTGTCTTTATCCTGAAGCTTATGGGTGATATATGGAGGAAGCGGCATTTCGCCAAGTTTATCAAGAATCTCTTCAAAGATTCCTTCAAAGGAAAATTCAATAATTCTGTTTCCTTCTTCCTCGATTCCTACAACAGTGGCTTTTAGTAATCCGTCTCCGAATATAATTTCCTGGCCTACTTTTGCTTTTTTTCCGGGTTTAACCAGTGTTTCCCATGTTGTATCACTTCTTCGTTTAAGAAGAAGCACCTCGATGACAGCACCTGTATCCTTTCGGCTTCCGTAGAGTCTTGCAGGAATAACCTTTGTGTTGTTTAAAACAAGACAGTCGCCTTGTTTCAAATAACTTTTTATATCCCTGAAACTTTGGTGAGAATACTCTCCCGTTTCTTTATCGAGTACCATTAACCTGGAGGAAGCGCGGTCTCTTAATGGATCCTGTGCTATAAGCTCCTCCGGCAAATCAAAATAATAATCAGATTTTAATAACTGCTCCATATCCTACATTCCGGGTGCGTTTAAAAATGCCACGTATCCTCTCATGGTTTCATAAACGTCTGCTTTACTTGTTACTTCATAAGGTGCATGCATGTTAAGAACAGCAACACCGGCATCAATTACGTTCATACCATACTTAGCCATAATATAGGCAATAGTACCGCCACCACCTACATCTACTTTTCCAAGCTCAGCGAGCTGGAATGATACATCCGCATCATCAAGAATTTTTCTAAGGTATGCGATATATTCAGCATTTGCATCGTTTGAACCGGATTTACCTCTTGAACCGGTAAACTTTGAAAATACCATGCCACCACCCATAAATGATGTGTTCTTCTTTTCAAATGCACTTGCATACGAAGGATCGAATGCCGCATTAACATCCGAGCTAAGCATACATGAGTTTGCAAGACAGCGCTTTACCATAATTTCGTCATATTTTCCTGTGAGGCTGATTATTTCACGAACAACATTTTCAAAGAACATGGATGTCATTCCTGTAGCACCGACTGAACCGATTTCTTCCTTATCTGTGAGAATACAGCAGGATGTTCTTTTAACATCCTTAACCATAAGCATTGCAAAGAAAGACGTAAATGCGCATACTCTGTCATCCTGACCGTAGGAAAGAATCATGCTTCTGTCAAAGCCCGCTTCTCTTGCTTTGCCTGCCGGAACTACTTCAAGTTCTGCAGAAAGAAAATCTTCTTCTTCCATTCCGTAGTCGTCTTTGAGAATCTTAAGTACCTGAGCCTTTACAGGATCCTTGCCGGGCTTATCGTCATCTTTTTTGTTCTTCACTACCAAAGGACGGTTTCCGACAATAATATCAAGCGCTTCGCCTTCAATAACCTTTGAAGCTTTCTTCTCAAGTTGGTCCTGTGCAAGGTGAATAAGAAGGTCAGATACGAAGAATACCGGATCTGTTTCATCTTCACCGATTGCAAGTTCAACGGTACTTCCATCCTTCATAACTACTACACCATGAAGTGAAAGAGGTGTTGCAACCCACTGATATTTTTTAACACCACCGTAATAGTGAGTGTCAAGATATGCAATTGATGAATCCTCATAAAGGGGATTTGATTTAATATCCATTCTGGGAGAATCGATATGAGCTCCCAGAATATTCATACCGTTTTCCAAAGCATCTGTTCCGATGTTAAAAAGTACAATTGACTTATTCATGTTTACGGCATAAACCTTATCTCCGGCCTTGAGCTTTTTCTTATCTTTCAATAAAGTCTCAAGCTCTACATATCCGCTTTTTTCACACATATTTACGATTACATTTACACATTCTCTTTCTGTTTTACCGTTATCAAGAAAGTCTCTGTAATCCTTGCAAAGAACCTCGAGTTCTTTAAGCTGTTTAGATGTATATTTTTCCCATACTTTATTAGGTTCCATAATAGTCCTCCGTATTATTATCCATTTCACAAAAATAAAGCCAAACATATAGTCAGCCAATGGGTATTCTACTACAAAATGCGCAAAATATCTATCCAAACTTTCAGATAAATATTCTGGGCATTTATGCTATTTCTTGTATATTATGCTCTTAATGTAACATTATATTTGTCTTTAAGTGCAACAAGGATTTTCTCAACCTCACAATCAACAAAGTCAGGTGCAAATTCTTCATCCTTTGGTGTAAATACAACAGAGAATGCCATACTCTTCTTATCAATTCCAAGCTGAATTCCTTCAAAAATATCAAAGAGTTCTATGCTAGTAATATAGTCACTTGATTCTTTTACGGTTTTTTCAATCTGAGCACATGTTACTGACTTAGCCATTACAAAACACAAATCTCTCTTATCCTCGAGGAATTTGGGAAGCGGAATGAAACGTCTTGTTTTTCCAAAATACTCATTAAGCTCTCTTAAATCAATTTCGGCAACATATGAATCCACACGCATATCAAGTTCATCAATAATCTCGTACTTCAGCTGACCAAGATATCCTACTTCCTTGCCATTACAGAGAACCTTTGCCGTTCTGTAAGGATGAAGAAATGTCTTTTTGTCTGCTTCATAATCAAATTCGATATCAAGTGATTTTGCAACTGCATCAACAAGTCCCTTGATTGAATAAAAATCTTCGCCTTCGCCCCAGACTCCGATACATATTGTTTCTCTTTCGTCGGGATATTCTGTCAAAGGAAGTGCCTTGGGAATAAACTTATTACCAAGTTCGAATACACGGCCAGAAAGATTACCTTTCTTTTGATTACGTGCCATTGCATTAATCATTTGAGGAGCAAGTGTTGTTCTCATAAGAGAAAGGTCAACATTTATTGGATTTATAAGCTTAATTGCAAATCTTTCCTTGGCGTCCTCGGGAAGCTTTAACAAATCAAGGTCTGCAGGTGAGAAGAATGAGTAATGAACTCCTTCATTGGCACCGGCTGCACAAAGATCCTTTTTAAGCTTAAGCTCAGTTTTCTGATAAAGATTGTATCCGCCGCTTGTAACCTGTGCAGTGGGCATAAATGTAGGAACAATCTTGTCATAGCCGTACATACGAATAACTTCTTCCGCAACATCCTGGTATGTTTCCATATCCGAACGATATGCAGGAATGCTGAGTGTGAGCTCATCTCCGTTCAATTCAGGTGCAAAATTGAGGTTTTTAAGAATTCTTACTATATCCTCATCGGGTACTTTTATTCCCAAAACTCCGTTAACCTGTTTAACACTGACAACAAGTTTGCAAGGTTCTAAAGAGTTTCCGGTATTGATATCAAAATGAGTTGATGAAACTTTACCGCATCCAAGTTCTTCCACAAGATGAAGCGCACGCTTTAATGCCATATTGGTTGAATATTCATCAACACCCTTAGCATAACGTGAGCTGGCATCAGAAACCTGGCCGAGAGCACTTGAGCTCTTTCTGATATTGTCACGTGAGAACTTTGCAGACTCAAACATAACCGCGGTGGTTGTATCAAGAATTTCTGAATTAAGTCCACCCATAATTCCTGCCAAAGCAACAGGCTTTTTGCCGTCACAAATAACAAGGTTGTTGGAATTAAGTGTAAATTCCTTTGTGTCAAGAGTAACAATCTTTTCACCATCGACCGCTCTTCTTACATTAATGGCATCGCCTTCAAGGAAGTTTTCGTCAAAAGCATGCATGGGCTGTCCAAGCTCTTTAAGAACGTAGTTTGTAATATCAACCATGTTAGAGATTGCAGAACATCCGACAAGTGCAAGTCTTCTCTTCATCCATGCGGGAGATTCTTCAATTTTTACATCATATACATAGTGTGCACTGTATCTGGGGCAAAGATCGGGAGCCTCTACAGTAACCTTGAAGTCCTTTGTAACTCCTGTCTCTGTATAGTCAAGTGCCGGTGTTTTTACAGGCTTTCCAAGAACAGCCGCAACTTCTCTTGCAATACCGAAAATACTCTGGCAGTCAGGTCTGTTGGCTGTAATGGAAATATCAAATAACCAGTCATTAAGTCCGGTAATTTCCTTAACATCGCTTCCAACAACACTATCATCGGGAAGAACCAGAAGTCCGTTATAACCCGCACCCGGGTATAAGTCTTCCGTAAGTCCGATTTCAACTCCGGAACAAAGCATACCGAAAGAATCATATCCCCTTAGTTTGCCCTGACCGATCGTCATAACGCCTTCAACGGTTTTATGGTCTTTGGCAGTTGCATATACTGTTGCTCCTACAAGAGCAAGAGGATATTTTCCTCCAACATGCACATTATCCGCGCCACAACAAATCTGAAGAATTCCGTTCTCACCGGAATTTACCGTGCATAAATGAAGATGTGTATCGGGAATATCCTCACAGGTAACAACTTCTCCGACAACAACCTTAGAAACATCCTTACCTACCTGATATTTTTCTTCAACTTCAAATCCGCATGAAAAAAGTTTTTCTTCAAGCACATCGGGTGTAACATCTATATCTACATAATCTTTTAACCAACTTAACGGAACTAACATTTTCTAACCTCCTTCATCAGTCATCAATCTGGTCCAACACGCGAACATCAGATTCAAACAATAATTTAATGTTGTTAATGCCGTACTTCAGCATTGCAATACGCTCAATACCGATACCGAAGGCAATACCCGAGTATACGTTACTGTCGATACCACAATCATCAAGTACCTTTTTGTTAACAACACCTGAGCCGAGGACTTCGATCCATCCTGTACCCTTACACAGCTTGCATCCTGCACCGTGGCACTGGAAACAGCTTACATCAACTTCTACAGAAGGTTCTGTGAAAGGAAAGTAAGAAGGACGGAATCTTGTTTTTGTTCCTTCACCGAAGATTTTCTGAACAAACTCATTTAACAGGCCCTGAAGGTCACAAAGTGTAATTCCCTTATCAACTACAAGGCCTTCCATCTGCGAGAACATGGGTGAATGAGTTGCGTCATCGTCCGAACGGAAAACCTTACCGGGTGAAATTATTTTAATGGGAGGAGCCTGCTCTTCCATTACATGTACCTGACCGGATGAAGTCTGAGTTCTTAAAAGGAATTCGGGACTTAAATAAAACGTATCCTGCATATCTCTTGCGGGATGATCTTTAGGTATATTTAAGGCAGTGAAATTGTAATAGTCTGTTTCAATCTCTTTTCCTTCATATATTTCAAATCCCATTGACCCGAAAATATCCACAAGCTGGTTTCTTACTATAGTTGTAGGATGAAGATTTCCTCTTTTCTGCATCTTTGCAGGCAAAGTAACATCAATCTTCTCGCTTTCATATTTGCGGTTCATTTCGGCTTCTTTTAATTTGGATTCGAGCTCTTCGAACTGCTCCTGTGCCCAGGTTTTAATTTCGTTAACCTTTTTACCGTAATCGGCCTTTAATTCATTGGGAACCTTTCCCATTTCTCTCATAAGAGAACCGATTTTACCGGTTTTTGAATCCATAATGCTCTTACGATATTCAAAAGCTCCCTTGGCACTTTCAATTCCGGATAATTCTGCTTTGATTTCCTGTCTGATGGAAGCCAGTTTTTCACTTAATTCATTTAAATCAGCCATATTTCCTCCTAAAAATAAATCCCGTGGCAATCAAGCCACGGGACGATTTATACTATCGCGGTACCACCCATGTTCGAACCAATCGGTTCGCACCTTAAATATGCTTTAATGCAGCACATACATTCACTTAATCCATAAGGTTTTCGTGAAAAGCTCCAATGTTGAAATTCACATATATGGTCTCTGCAGTGCTTCCAGCCAAGGCACTACTCTCTATAAGTTCGCATATATACTACTTACGCATCTTCACAGCTACAAGGATTATACATTTCCACTTTGTGAATGTCAATCATCAAGACTTTCCTTCTGAGCTTTAACTCGTTCTCTTTTTACAAGTCTTTTATCAATAATCATCACCAATGGACGAAGATATTTATTTAAATTGGCACCAAAGAAAACAATATACATCAAAAAATAAAGCCAAATCATCATAATGATAATTGTCGTAAAGCTTCCATACACCGAAAAAGCATTAAATCTGCTTACATACAGGGAGAACAAAAAAGAAAAAAGTGTCCACCCGACGGAAGTAAACAGAGCCCCTACCATCTGATTTCTTATCTTCATTCTGTTACTCGGAAGTTCTGCATACAAAACCATAAATACAGCAGTCATAAGAAGGATGGATATAAAGGTTCTGAAATGCACAAAAAACTGAAAAATATCGCCCAACGCCGGATAATTCGCAACCAAAAAATCCGCCGCCAGATTTCCATATACGATAAGTACCAAAAACAACACCAGGGAAGCCAAAAAAATCAAAGTGTACAAAGAAGAAAAAAGTCTTACTACAATAGTGTTCTTCTTAACAGGTACATGTTCAATCGCATTGAGCCCCACGATAAGTGCATTTACACCTTTTCCGGCTGACCACAATGCCGTAACGATTGCTATCGACAAAAGACCTATTGATTTATCATACACTTCATCAACAATCGAAACTATAAGATCACTCATGTACTCCGGAATACTGTTGGTAAGCAGGATAACCAAATCCTCTTCCTTAAGAGGCGTGTAGGGAAGTATTGCACAAAACACAATCGCCATCGGAATCAAAGACAAAAAAAGGAAGAATGCACAGCTGGAAGCATACGAATTAATATTGTCCCGCTTTAGCTGGGTAGAAAAAAGCATGAAATGTTTAACAAGCTTTTTTTGCTGCAACTTATTTATTTTTTCAGTTAATTTTGATTCTTTCATTTCGTTACTTCGTCAAAACACAAAAGATTTACAAACAAAAAAAGGACGCATATGAATCATAAGCTTCCTTTTAAAGGCCCAAAATGGGACCCTGCCTTTTGACTCCTAGCTTCTGCCAGGTGGGTAACCGCACATATGCTTCTGCCTTCCACTGCAAACGGAGGCCTGACATCCACATATAAATATAGGAATCCCGTTTAAAGTAACTGTAGGTTCAAAAATAACAGGAAAACCACACTTTGAGTTAACTAGATTATACTCTATGAATTTACATAATGCAACTAGGAGTAATCAACCTCCACTAGACATAGACCCTGGGCAGGTGCCGTATCTCCCGCTAATTTTCTGTCTTTTGCTGATATTAACTCTGCCATGCTTTCAGGTGAACGCTTATGAAAACCCACTTCCAAAAGAGTTCCTGTCAAGATTCTTACCATGTGTTGAAGAAATCCGGTTCCGTGATAAGTAAAATAATAGTAGCCGTTCTTCTCTTCTATTTCGATTCTGTCAACAAGGCGTACCGTGGATTTCTTCATTTTAGGATTTGAACAAAAAGAAGCAAAATCATGCTCACCTTTAAGAATTTCGGCAGCTTTTCGCATAGCTTTTATATCAGGCTTGCTATCAAGTCTGTAAATATACTTTCTGTCAAATACCGGTTTTATTTTTCCGTAATAGCAGGTATATCTGTATGTTTTTCCCGATGCATTATATCTGCTGTGAAAACGTTCTCCCGCAAACGAGACTTTCCTCACTGCAATGTCATCGGGAAGATACCTGTTGCAATATTCCAAAATTTCTTCTTCTGACTTTTCCGTATCAACAATACAGTTGCAGACCATGGCTTCGGCATGAACTCCCGCATCTGTTCTTCCCGCACCCAAAACCTCCGTGTCCTTATCAACCATGCGGGAAATAACTCCTTCTATTTTCCCTTGAATGGTAAGGTCAGTATTGGGCTGATGCTCCCAGCCATAATATCTTGATCCATCGTATGAAACTGTAAGTTTTAAATTTCTTTTCATTTAAGCCTCATCATATAACTTCTGTAAATGAAGTCTTGCCGCAACTGCATTGTCAGGTTTTGTATTCTCCAGCGATACATGAATAAAAGGTTTCTTTTCCTTTGCAAACTTTACGATATCTGTATAATCCATCATACCAAGACCACAAGCCATCGCCTTTAATTCTCCACCCTCAGGCATATAGTCCTTTATATGAATCATGGAAACGTCATCACCAAGAAGTTCAATTGCTTCTTTACATATATCCTTCTGATTATTGTAATTGTCTGCATCCAGCAGATTCACCGGGTCAAAAATAATGCCAAGATTAGGAGAATTAATTTCATCCAGAACTTTTCTTGCTGCCTTCGGGCACCATACGATATGCTTTGCTACCGGTTCTATTGCAAGAACAACACCCATCTTCTCGGCGTATTCAACAACGGGTGCAAGATTTTCGATGAACAAACCAAGTGCCTTATCCGTTCTGTTTTCAGGAGTAAATTTATATTCTGCATTCGGACATCCGGTCTCTGTTCCTACCACACCGGCCCCAAGCCATGACATAAATCTTAAGTGAGCCATGTATGAATGCTGAATTTTCTTAAGAGTATCTTTATCCGGATGAGCAAGATTCTTGTAGCATCCAAGCACTGCGATATCAACATCATTTTTATCAAACACTCTCTTAATATATCCGGCATATCCCGGTGTCAGTGCGCTGTCATCGCACGGGTACTCCTTAAGCATCTTATAAAGAGCAAGATGTCCGCATCCAAAACCATCATCATGAACTCTTTTTATTCTCTCTTCAAATGTACCCGGTGCTGTATCATGCAATCTGATTCCAATATTCATATAATTCTCCATACTTTTCTACCCGATTAGCTTCCTTTGTATTTTGCATCCGTAATAAACAATAAAAATCGTTGCCTTTACAGTATAACAAAAATCCCCGCAGGAATAAATCCTGCGGGGAAAATTGTATCATTTTATTGAATTATAACTGGGGACCAGCTGCAACAAGAGCCTTACCGGCATCGTTAGTTGTGTACTTAACGAAGTTCTTCTGGAATCTCTCAGCAAGATCCTTAGCCTTAACTTCCCATTCAGAAGCATCAGCATATGTATCACGAGGATCAAGGATTGCAGGGTTAACTCCGGGAAGCTCTGTAGGAACTTCGAAGTTGAACATAGGAATTGTCTTTGTAGGAGCTGTCTTGATAGCACCGTCAAGAATTGCATCGATAATACCACGAGTATCCTTAATTGTGATTCTCTTACCTGTTCCGTTCCATCCTGTGTTAACAAGGTAAGCCTTAGCGCCGTTAGCGTTCATCTTCTTAACGAGCTCTTCGCCGTACTTTGTAGGATGTAACTCAAGGAATGCCTGACCAAAGCAAGCTGAGAATGTAGGTGTGGGCTCTGTGATTCCACGCTCTGTTCCTGCAAGCTTAGCAGTGAATCCTGAAAGGAAGTAGTACTGTGTCTGCTCAGGTGTAAGGATTGATACAGGAGGAAGTACTCCGAATGCATCAGCTGAAAGGAAGATTACGTTGTCAGCTGCAGGACCTGCAGAAACCTTGTTAACTTCAGCAGCGATATTGTTGATGTGTGAAATAGGATAAGATACACGAGTATTCTCTGTAACGCTCTTGTCGTCGAAGTCGATTGTTCCGTCAGCTGCAACAGTTACGTTCTCAAGAAGTGCGTTTCTCTTAATAGCATTGAAGATATCGGGCTCAGATTCCTTATCAAGACCGATAACCTTAGCATAGCAACCACCTTCGAAGTTGAATACGCCGTTGTCATCCCAACCGTGCTCGTCGTCACCGATAAGACGTCTCTTGGGATCTGTTGAAAGTGTTGTCTTACCTGTTCCTGAAAGACCAAAGAAGATAGCTGTGTGCTTACCTTCCATATCACAGTTAGCTGAGCAGTGCATTGAAGCAATACCCTTAAGAGGAAGGTAATAGTTCATCATTGAGAACATACCCTTCTTCATTTCTCCGCCGTACCATGTATTTAAGATAACCTGTTCTTTGCTTGTGATATTGAATGCTACGCATGTTTCTGAGTTAAGTCCAAGTTCAGCATAGTTTTCAACCTTAGCCTTTGAAGCATTGTAAACAATGAAGTCAGGCTCAAAGCTCTTAAGTTCTTCATCAGTGGGAACGATGAACATGTTCTTTACAAAGTGAGCCTGCCAAGCAACCTCAACGATGAAACGAACTGCCATTCTTGTATCAGCGTTAGCACCACAGAATGCATCAACAACGAAAAGTCTCTTGTTTGAAAGTTCCTTCTTTGCAAGCTCCTTAACAGCTGCCCATGTATCTTCTGACATAGGATGGTTGTCGTTCTTGTAAGCATCTGAAGTCCACCATACGGTGTCCTTAGAATTCTCATCCATAACGATGTATTTGTCCTTAGGTGAACGTCCTGTGAATACACCAGTCATAACGTTGATGGTGTCAAGCTCTGTGTTTTGACCTACTTCGTAGCCTGTAAGTTCAGCCTTTGTCTCTTCTTCGAAAAGTAATTCGTAAGAAGGATTGTAGACAACTTCGGTAGTACCGGTAATGCCATACTTGGTTAAATCGATGTTTGCCATTAATTTTTACCTCTTTCTTAGTATTTTTTATTTTAAGCATTTACTGCATTAAAACATGATGATGCATGATAATCTCACACACTCGTCAAAATTTTATCATAAGAAAATCTGTTGTCAAGAAAACAACCTTAATTTATAGAGAAAATTTATAATTTTTCAGATAAATGAACAATCCTTATCAGATAGCTTCTGTCATTTCCAAAAGCCATTGTTTTTCTTCCCCATCGAAGAACGGAGCAAGTTTTTCATATACTGCCTTATGATAATTATTTAATCTTTCCCGGTCTTTATCAGAGAGATATTTAATATCTATTCCGTCTTTGTCGATAGGAACAAATGTCAGGTGCTCGAATCCCATAAATTGCCCGTCTGCGGTTTTTTCCCGTTTAACGCATTCAATACAGTTCTCCGTTCTTATTCCGTGACTGCCCTCGACATAAACGCCCGGTTCATCAGAGACAATCATTCCTGCTTCAAAAACGGCCTCTTTAACATCAGGATTGTACATCCATCTGATTGACTGAGGACCTTCATGCACATTAAGAATGTATCCGACACCATGCCCTGTTCCGCATTTGTAATCTATTCCCATCTCCCACATAGGAAGTCTGGCAAGAATATCAAGATTTCGTCCGGTACATCCGTATATAAATTTGCAATCTGCCAATGCAAGCATTCCTGCGGCAACCTTTGTAAAGTGCTTCTTAATCTCATCGCTTACAGGTCCGAGTATAAATGTCCGCGTAACGTCTGTTGTTCCTCTTTTATACTGACCACCTGAATCCACAAGAAGCATACCTTCCGGTTTGACTTGTGAAAAGCTTTCGGGTGTAGCGGAATAATGCATCATTGCGGCATTTGGTCCATATGCCGAAATAGTCGGAAACGAAAGATCGAAGCAATCCTTTACATTACGTCTTAAATTATCAAGATATTCTGCACATGAAAGCTCTGTAAGGTCTGTTTTCCCAATATTCTTCTTAAGCCAGTACATAAACTTTGTAACGCAAACCGAGTCCTCAATTGTTACTTCTCTTGTTCTCTCCAGTTCTTTTTCATTTTTAACTGCCTTGAAAAGAGTTGTGCAGTTTCTTCTGTTTAAGACTTTTGCGTTCTTTTCAATTGCCTTGAACGAGGCATAATTTATTGCCCCTTCTTCTGCCATAACGATAATATCCTTAAGCTCTTTCAAAACCTCGAGAACACTGTCATAATTCATTATTTTGATTCCGCACAAATCACAATAATCTTTGACTTCTTTTGTGGTTTCCGATTCAAGCAGGAACAAAACAGCTTCATCTTTTTTTACAATCATATAAGAAAGGGCTACGGGATTATATTCTACATCCTCTCCTCTAAGATTGGTAAGCCACATAATGTTATCAAGTTTTGCAAGAAACAGTGCATCTGCTTTCTCTGCATCCATGGACACTCTCACTCTCGCAAGCTTTGAAGAAACCGATTCACCTGCTTCTTCTTCGGTAAGAGCCCATATTTTTCCGTTTGGAAGCGACGGGCGATCGGTCCACAAATCTCCGGCAATATCTTTTTCCGAGATTACCGATGCTTCGTTCTTATCAAGAATTTGTTCAATCTTTTTTCCCAGTGCTGTAGAAATTGTTCTTCCGTCAAAATAAAGTTTTTCACCGGACTTAATATTTGCTTCGATAAACTCTGTAAGTTTAGGGACACCTTCCTCTCCCATCTTCATAAGTTCTATTCCCGAACCCTCAAGCTCCCTGGCTGCCTGAATGAAAAAGCGGCCGTCAGTCCACATATGAGCCTTATCTTTATTAAGAAGAAGTACTGCATTTTCACCGGTAAAGCCGGTATAGTACAGTCTTTCGTTAAAATAATCCGCAATATATTCTGAAGTATGATAATCGTCCGACGTGATCAAGTACCAATCCGCACCCTCGGTTTTCATTGCAGCGCGAAGTTTTTCAAGTCTGTTTTTTACTTCACTCATTTTCTTTCTCTCCTAAGTATTATTGCAACGTAATTATTCTTGCGCCCAATTGTCGCATAATTGTATTTAACGTATATGTATTATTCTGCTTCGAGAATTGAAATTGCAGAACTTGTTCCAAGTCTGTCTGCACCGAGAGAAAGAAACTTCTCGCAATCTTCCTTTGTACGAATGCCCCCGGCAGCCTTTATTTTTACGTCCTGACCCACATTGTCGGCAAAAAGTTTAATATCATCAAAGGTTGCACCGCCTGTACCGAAACCGGTAGAGGTTTTGATATAATCTGCTCCTGAAAGAGTTACCACATCACAAAGCTTGATTTTTTCTTCTTCAGTTAAATAGCATGTCTCAATAATGACCTTTAAAATTTTATCTCCGCAGGCTTTTCTTAATTCCTTAAGTTCTTCGAGAATCTTGTCAAAATCACCGTTCTTTGCATCGCTGATATTAATAACGGTGTCTATTTCCGATGCACCGTTCTTAATTGCTTCCTTAGCTTCGGTAACCTTTGCAGCGGTTACACTGTAGCCTAAAGGAAATCCGATTACTGTACAGATATTTACATCTTTACCGTATTTGTCATGAATTCTTTTAATGTAGCAGGGCGGTACGCAGACAGAAGCTGTCTTATACTTAACTGCCTCATCGCAAAGTTTTTCAATGTCAGCCCATGTAGCAAAAGCCTTAAGCTGCGTGTGGTCTACGTGTGAATAAATCTCTTCCTTTGTCATAACTTGTCTCCTTCAATTTAAACAGGCTGATTTCCGAGAAAAATGACGAAATCGATCGTGAGCCGATTTTAAAGGAAATTGTTTTTGTTCCCGAATAATTGCCTTTTCCTCTGATTACCAGATAGCCTGTTCCCTTATCAATATTTTTGCTGTATGAAATTATATCATAATCGTAATCATTTAAAACTGTTTTTCCGATTTTAACAATCATCTCGGATTTTACCGGCTCCACTGCTTCACCTGTATAACAGTATGTCCGTTTGTATGATACCTTAGCGGATGAAATCATTTTCATAAGCATATGGCGGCATATCTATAGCTAAAAAAATAAAAAAGCAGAGACATCATAACGCCACTGCTTTTTTTATTCTGTCAATCATTCTTCTCATTTCTTGTCCTCCTTATGTATAGAGTCCACACAATGTAATGATATTATATTAATATTAACGTACTAATAACCTCGTTTGCTCTATAAGTTTATTGTTCTCCTTTAAAAAGAAATCTGTTCTGCGCCTTTACAGAAATAATGCAATAATATACCACAACGGCAAAATAAATCAGATAAGCCAGCCATGAAATATAAGTCGGAATTGAAAGAAAATTATCAAGAAACAAAACTGTGGATATAATAATGGTTAATATCCCAAATACAGCAATACGCGGATACATGTATTTGATATATCCTTCTTTGTTTTTTACTCTTTCAAGATTTACTTTCGAACTTATCAAAAAGTTGGGGATACTTTGTTCATTTTTCATTCTGACATCCAGAATCAGCATATATATGCCGAATGCTACAAAGAGAACATCAATAAAATACACTATTATGCCTCCTCTTTACCTTCTTCACTGTTATGCATTATTTCTTCTATGTCATATTTCAGAAGAACATTTGCATTATTATTCTTCTTATCCCATACCTTCATTATTCGGTCCAGAACAATTTTTCTGTTGCTGTCACTCACGTCCATCAATATAACCAGAAACTGACTGTCTGTATATTTTGATGAAACATCATTTTTTCTTAATGACTGTTTGATTGCGTCCTCTAAAAGTTCCACCGAATCCTTAAAGGAATCACTTCTATCGGATAGATTTAAGTCTTTTAGAGTAAACAGAATAATCTGAACGTCACTTTTTGTTCTTGCTACATAGCGGCGCAAAAACTGGTAAATATTTTTAAAGCTGTTGTATTCCACAGAATAAGGTCCGTCTGCATCTTCCTTCTCGTCAATGTAATGACGCAACTGTGAAAGATCGATTACCGACTTATCCTCATCATCATTTTCTGAAAGAGCAACTGTTTCGTCACCATTAAAAAAATGATAGCCTTTCTTTCCGTTTCGTTTTACATGATATAACGCTTTATCAGCATTATTGTATAGCTCGGCAAATGATGCACCATCCTTTGGAAGCTCAGCAATTCCGACCGAAACCGAACTGACTTTATCATTTAGCTTAACTACCTTGAGTTTTTCTTCTACATCATTAATCAAATTTTCAATTCGTGATGCTAAAACTTCTTCGCCTATGGCATTTTTTAAAAAAACGGCAAATTCGTCGCCACCGATACGGGCAACAAGATCATCCTGATGAACAAACGCCTGAATTGTTTTGCCGAATGCAATAAGTGCTTCGTCTCCGGCCACATGACCGTATGTATCATTTATGCCTTTAAAATTGTCCAAATCCAACAACATAAATGAGCCGCTCATACCTGTGCTTACAAATGTGGAAACACGTTCTTCCATATACTTTCTGTTCCACAGGCCGGTAAGCGAGTCCTTCATTGCCAACATTCTTATTTCGTTGTTACGCTCTTCCTGCGTAATAACTCGTTCTATTCGGCTTATCATAACCTCCGGTTCAAAGGGTTTCTTTATAAAGTCGCTTGCCCCCATTCTAAGGCACTTTGACTCATTACCTTCCCCTGTATCGGCGGTCAGAAAAATGACGGGAATATTTACGAATCTGATATTCTTCTTAATTGTTTCCATAAACTCATATCCGTCCATTACAGGCATCTTGATATCAAGAAGAATCAAATCGGGAATGTTCTTTTCCATCATTTTAAGTGCCTGGGAACCGGACTTAGCCATGGAAAGAACATATTTTCCTTTTAATATTTCGCCGATATATCTTAAATTGGTAGTTACATCATCAACAACAAGGATGTGCTTTTTATTCTTTGCCATAAATTACCTTTTATAATCCCATATTTTCAAGAACTACCGACTTCATCTCATCACGTGTACAAATTGTTGTATGAACAACAGGAGCATTTTTAATTTCATCAATTGCCTTCGGAATTTCCACATTGGCAATTTTTGAAAGTTCATCTATAAGCTCAAAGTCCTCTCCGTCTGCATACTTAGTATCAATTGCTTTAAGGACTGAACGTGAGAACTTAAAAGGACTCGCCGTTGAAGCAATAACGGTAACTGTATCATCGCCCGTTTCCTTAACATACTTGTCATAGGATGCAGCTGCAACAGCGGTATGGGTGTCGATTACATATCCGGTGTCCTCATACAACTTCTTTATTTTAGCAGAACATTCGTCCCATATAGCGTACTCACCGACAAAATCCGACATAAATTTCTTCATTTCTTCACTAACTTCATATTTGCCTGTCTTGGAAAGACTTTCCATAAGTTCCTTTGTTTTTGAGGCATCAGAACCGGCCGAAAGGTAAATAAGTCTCTCGAGGTTTGAGGAAATAAGAATATCCATTGAAGGAGAATCCGTCAGAACAAACTGTCTGTTCTTGTCATATGTTCCTGTTTTGAAGAAATCGAAAAGAACCTTATTGTCATTTGACGCACAAATAAATGTCTTTATCGGAAGCCCCATCTCCTTTGCAAAGAATGAAGCAAGAATATTTCCGAAGTTTCCTGTAGGAACGCACACGTTAATGGCATCTCCCGCTTTTATTCTTCCACCTTTAATGAGCTTTCCGTAAGCATATACATAATAAGCCACCTGCGGAACAAGACGTCCGATATTCATTGAATTTGCACTTGAAAACTGGAATCCGCCTTCAGCCATACGCTTTCTTAATTCAGCGTCTCCGAAAATCTTTTTAACCTCAGACTGGCAATCGTCGAAGTTACCGTCAACTCCGACAACAAGAGTATTTTTATCCGCCTGAGTAATCATTTGGAGCTTCTGAACGTTTGAAACACCATCCTTAGGGTAGAACACAATAATTCTTGTGCCCGGAACGCTTCCGAATCCCGCAAGTGCAGCCTTACCTGTATCTCCGCTTGTTGCAGTTAGAATAACAACCTCCTTGTCGGATTTGTTTTTCTTGACAGCTGTAGTCAAAAGATGAGGAAGGATTGAAAGTGCCATATCCTTGAATGCTATTGTTTTTCCATGAAAAAGTTCAAGGTAGTAAGCTCCTTCAGCCTCTGCAAGAGGAGCAATCTCATCTGTATCAAACTTTGAATCGTAGGCATTGTTGATGCATGTACGTAATTCTTCTTCAGTATAATCATCAAGAAAACCTTTCATTACTGTATATGCGGTTTCTCTGTAATCCATTTCGGCAAGCTCGTCAAGACTTACAGAAAGCTTTGGAAATTCACTTGGAACAAACAGTCCACCGTCATCCGAAAGTCCCTTAAGTACAGCTTCCGAAGCTGTTAATCTGATTGAATCGTCTCTGGTACTTGTATAATACATGATAATCTCCTTTGTTATGGTACAATTTCATAAATATAAATGTACTAAAAATATGATGTCAATTCAATAGAAAAAGAAATATTTATTACCACTGCGCTTTAAAAATACTTCTTTTCATATTAAAATTATTTTAGGAGAAATAATAATGGCTGAACTTATCGGTGTATATATAAATAAAAACAAAAGTGGGCACATAAGCTATCGTGCTTCATTTACATACAAAAATAAACATATTTCCCTCGGAACATATTCCGATGAGAATATTGCTTCACTTGCATATCGCTATGCCTGTGAGCTTATGAATTCGGACCTCGATGTTGATTCATACCCCGAGGGCTGCCCTCTATTGTTTGAAAAATATGTAATCCTTTGCAATTTAAGAGATAACGGGATTTATTTTGCCACTCCTATTTATCTTGAAAAAAAGTATATTCTTTATTATTTTTCTCCCCAGTTCGTATATAAATTCGATCGGGATGATTTGTTTTATTTTTCTTCTCATAAGCTTATGAAACGCGGCAACCACCTGTTTGTCGCCGACTACGGACTTCAGGTTTCGCTAAACGAACGTTTCGGAATCAGGCCGTTCTCTGTTGTTAACAGGGACTACCGATTTATCAACGGAGATCCAACCGATTACAGACGAGAAAATCTTCTTGTTATCAACCCATATTACGGTGTTATGAAAGAAATCAAAAAGACCACCGTTTTATACAAAACAGTGGTCCATGTAAACGGAAATATTATCGTTGGCAGATACGAATCCGAAGTCGAAGCAGCCATTGCATATAACAAAGCGGTTGATACATTAAAGAGCTCCGGAATCAACAAAAACTATCCTCAAAATTACATTGAAGGTCTGAGTGCCAGAGAATATGCCGAAATGTATACCTCTGTCAAAATATCCGAGAAATTATCTTATCTCAATGTATAGTCGACCATTGAAATGTTAAACCCTACCGGTCCTTTTATGCCGGATATTGTTCCGGATTTATTATATTGCCACATCGTAAATCTGTAAGGGTAGCTTGGCATATCCCCCGGTTCCGAAAGCCATACGTCATAATCGGAAACTATTTTGGATAATTCAAGATATTTTATAAGCCAAACCTTTGAGCCATAGATTGCAGTCTTATATCCCGACTCATCTATTTTGTTTAAAAATGCTCGGGCAATCATCGTTTTCTCACTTCTCGTAAGAACTTCCACTCTGCAGTTATCATTTTCCGGATACTCCATCACATATGCCACAGGGTAGTTCAATTCATAATGTTTTATGTTTTCCAGAACAATATCTGCTTCCTCTTCGGCTTCTTCTTCCGTTATAGCCTGTGAAAGAAAATAAACACCTATTTCAAGTCCCGCATCTGTAGCACGTTTAATATTGTCTTTAAAATAATCGTCAATGGTCAGTGTCCCACTGGAGTAACCTCTTGCGCCAACACGAATCATTACAAAATCCACACCGGCTTTTCGAAGTTTATTAAAATCAACATAATCCTGTTCTTTTGAAATATCTACTCCAAAGCGGCTTACCACCTTGGCATTGTCAACATATTCCATAATGCCGTCCTGATTTTGAAGTTTTAAATAATCATAATTGTTCTTTTTGATATATTCACTGATTTCAACCCATTCTTCCGTGCCGTCATCATATTGCAAAAGTGTATGCTTACCGTCCTTAGCCGGATCCGTCTCAACAGTCTCATCCTTACTGCTTACGGATAATGAAGAAGAAACCGAGTTGTCGTTAGTTTCACCCACGGGATATAATTCGTAGAAATCAAGGTCGGACGGAGCAAGCGATGAAGAAGAATCTATACTGATTTCAGGTTTGTTGTCACTGAAAGAAACACTTAACACAATACTTGATGTGCTTTCCGATGCAGTGGTTTTAGTTCTGAATTTATCGGAATTGGCAATAAGCACAAAGCCTACCACCACTACAATCATGGCAATACCGATTCCTACTGCGGTTGTTATTATTTTGTTTTTTCCATACTCGTCATATTCTTCGTCTAATCTCATTTTGTTCTCACCGTTGATAATTAATATCAACCTACTAACAGTTTATCTTTATGATATAATTACTCTAAAATTACCATTTTTCACATAGAAAGACAATATGGGACCAAAATATGAACATTATCCTATCAAAATTCAAAACATACATATCTCTTTTTTTATCCGCCACACTTATTTTTTCCTTTGTCGGTTGCGGAGAAAACAATGCGGCATATACAAAAACAGGTTTTTATTTTGATACGGTTGTCAATTTCTGCTTCTATGGTAAAAATGCCGAATCGGCAATTGATGAATGTATTAATCTAGCCCAAAAGTATGATGATCTTTGGAACAGGAACAAGGAAGCCTCTGACATTTACAAAATAAACAATTCTGCCGGTATCGGTGTTGAAGTTTCGGAGGAAACCATTGAGCTTTTGAATATTGCCCTGTCATTTGCTCGGGTAACAAACGGTGCCGTAACTCCAAGTATCGGTGCACTTTCTTCTTTATGGGACTTTAAAGCAGAAAAGCCGTCGCTGCCGGATGAAAATGATATTGCCGATTCGCTTAATCATCTCGATTACCAAAATATTATTATTGACGAAAATATTGTTACAATTATAGATCCCGAAACAAAGCTTGACCCGGGTTTTATCGCCAAAGGACTTGCGGCTGACAAAATGAAGAAAGCCGCGCTGAACCATGGAGTTACATCCGGATGGATTAATCTCGGCGGAAATGTTTTGGTAATCGGTTCAAAGCCGAACAGTTCACCCTTCAATATCGGCATTCAGGATCCAACAAATACAAGCAGTTCAATAACAACCTTATCCGTTACCGACTGTTCAGTTGTAACCAGCGGTGTATATGAACGTTTCTTTGAACTGGACGGCAATAAATATTTTCACATTTTGGATACAAAAACAGGTTATCCCGTTAGGAACAACCTGCTAAGCGTTTCGGTAATCGGGCCTTCCTCGGCCTTGTGTGACGGTCTGTCAACAAGTCTCTTCGTTCTCGGAATCGAGGAAGGAAATAAATTACTTGAACAATATGTCGGCTATCAAGCCATATATATAACTGATAATCTGGAACTTATTTATTCTACTGATACTGCTCTTTAATTATCTTCTTGGGACACTTCACAGCACAAGCGCCGCAGTTTACGCATTTTTCGTAATCAATTGTGGCATTAAAGTTCTCCACTTTTGCAGCATCATTATTACAGTTTTTCACACAAAGACTGCATCCTATACATCCGGTCTTACACTGTTTCATGGTGACCGGACCTTTTTCTGTATTTGAACATGCTACCGCATATTTAGCGTTATACGGGATAAGGCTGATAAGTTTTTTCGGACAAATAGCCACACATTTTCCGCATGCCTTACATTTGTCTCTGTCAACCACTGCAACGCCGTCGACAACATGAATGGCATCAAATGGACACACACTTACGCATGTTCCGTAGCCAAGGCATCCCTGATTGCATGATTTCGGTCCACCGTTAGGAACAAAACTTAACATTCTGCAGTCCTGAACACCGTAATAATCATAGTCAAATGTAATATCGTCACAATGTGCCGCACAAGCCACAAATGCAACCTGTTTAACAGATTCACCGGCCTCGGTTCCCATTATTTTCGCAATTTCATTTGCGCATGCTTCTCCACCGACAGGACACTGATTAACGGCAGCTTCTCCTTTAACAATTGCTTCAGCACATCCTGCACAGCCGGGATATCCGCACCCGCCGCAGTTGTTACCCGGAAGTGCTGCTTCAACTGCCTCTATCCGTTCGTCAACTTTAACTTTAAAAACAATTCCCGCAATTCCCAAAAACAATCCAACAAATATTCCAAGGCACCCGATTATGATCAGCGCCGTTAAAATAGCCATAACACTCATAATCGCACCTCCTTATAGCAATCCGGAAAAACCGCAGAATGCAATTGCCATAAGCCCTGCCGAAACAAGAACAATAGGCATACCTCTGAAGGCTTTTGGAACATCGTTATACTGCATTTTTTCTCTGATTCCGGCAAGAATCACTATTGAAATCATAAATCCTAAGCTGGTAGCCAGACCGTTAACTGTTCCTTCAAGCAGACTGTACTCTTTTGAAACATTTGTTAATGCAATGCCAAGAACCGCACAGTTTGTTGTAATAAGCGGCAGGTACACACCTAACGCCTTATACAAAGAAGGAATAAATCTTTTAAGAAACATTTCCACAAACTGAACAAGTGCTGCAATTACAAGAATAAAAACTATTGTTTTTAAATATGTAATATTAAATCTTGAAAGCAATTGTTCATAAATAATACCTGTAACAATTGAACTTAATGTAATAACAAATGTTACCGCAGTACCCATGCCCATCGCGGTCTTAACTTTCTTGGACACTCCAAGGAATGGACATAAACCAAGGAACTGGCTGAGAACAACATTATTGATTAATGCCGAACCGAGGGCAAGCAATATAAGATTTTTAATCATTGTTTCTGCCCTCCTTTGTATTCGTTCCTATTCCGCTGAAATTATATTTATGCTTGTTCTTATTCTTTTTTCTTCTGTCGGATTTGGTTTTCTGAGTGAGAAAATTTGAAGAATTTGAACTCATTGATGCAGTCACGGTAACAGCCGCTTTATCCGAATCGATTTCAGCAACGGTCTGAATTGTTTCTTCCTTAGTTGCTTCTTCAGCCGATACATTTTCATCGATTTGAGCAGTTTCTTCTTCCTTTGCAGGCTCTTCTGCATTTTCCGTTTCTACTGCTTCATTTTCTTCTGCAAGTTCTGCCTCTACGCTGCTTTCTTGCTGTACAATTGTGTCGCTCTGAAGGGGATCTTCAACCACTTCCGCTTCTTCAGGCTTTTCGGATTCATCTGTTTTTTCAAGTTCTTCTGCAGTTTCTTTCACCTTTTCGGGTTCTTCGGACTGCACAGGTTCCTCAACCTTCGCAGATTCCTCGACCTTCACAAGTTCTTCTGCCTTTGCAGGTTCCTCGGCCTTCGCAGGTTCCGTGGTCTTCACGATTTCTTCTGCCTTTACAGGCTCCTCGGCCTTTGCAGGCTCCGCGGTCTCCACGGTTTCTTCTGCCTTTGCGGTAGCGGGAGCAATTTCAACTTTGCATTCCTTTGAGCAGTCCATGCAGTTACCGCCACAGCCCGATTGGATTTTTGACATATCCTTTCCACGCTTCGTGCCGATTTCCTTGATCTTGTTCTGGATTGCAGTAAGCAGTGCCAAAACAAAGAATGCACCGGGTGCCATAACAAAAATACTCACAGGTATATATGACTCCGGCATTATGCGAACACCAAACAATGCACCGCTTCCAAGAATTTCACGAACACCGCCGATAATTGTAAGTGCCAGTGTAAATCCGAGTCCCATACCGATTCCGTCAAAAAGCGAAGGAATAACCTTATGCGAGTAAGCATATGCCTCAGCACGTCCAAGAATAATACAGTTTACAACAATAAGAGGTATATATATTCCGAGAGAAGAATAAAGAAAAGGAATATATGCCTCAAGTAAAAGTTCAACAATCGTAACAAAAGAAGCTATGATAACGATAAACGCCGGAATTCGAATCTTTGAAGGAATGATCTTTCTTAACGCAGCGATTATCATATTACTCATCGCAAGAACAACCATTGTGGTAAGTCCCATTCCAAGACCGTTTATTGCACTTGTGGTTGTCGCAAGTGTCGGGCACATACCAAGAAGAAGGACGAAAGTCGGGTTTTCCTTGAAAATACCGTTTATAAGTCTTTCACCGATTGATTTAGGCATGCTTGTTTTTGTATTTTCACTCATTTGTCACGCCTCCTTTCGGTAAATTCCTAAAGTAACACATAGCGGCATTAACACCTTTTACAACTGCCTTGGAAGTAATTGTCGCGCTCGAAATAGCATCAATCTGACTCTCGATAACAGCACCGGTCTTCGTCACTTCAAAATTATCGGATTTTTTATCTTTAAACTGAGGGGCAAGCACCTCCGATGCTCTCATACCAAGACCGGGTGTTTCGGAAATACTTGTAATTGAAATACCGTTTGTAGTTCCGTCAATCTGAATACCTATTCTGAAAACAATATCTCCGCCGTATCCGCCATGAGATATGACTTCCATAACATAGCCGATTACTTCATCACTTGAATTTTTTGCCTCGAGAACTTCGCCTAACTCAACACCTGAGAAATCTTTCTCCTCAAAAAGAGTTTCCATTTCTTCTTTATTGAGAATATTTTCGGAAAAAGAAACCGCTTCTGCAAAAACTTCGGCATTCGCTGCGGCTTTCGCATCTGCC
The DNA here is from genome assembly GCA_045600725.1 of Lachnospiraceae bacterium. Classification (GTDB taxonomy): domain Bacteria; phylum Bacillota; class Clostridia; order Lachnospirales; family Lachnospiraceae; genus UBA1258. The sequence goes on along the minus strand of JAZRYK010000014.1, from coordinate 116,460 downwards.
TGCCTCTGTGCAATGGTATCTTTTGTATTTTCATAGACAAGACCGAGTATACCGCCTGCGACAAGTGTTATTGCAAGCATTATAAGCGTATTTTTAGCCATCTCGAGTATTTCTTTTCTCTCAACAGTAATTTTTTCTTTTTTCTCTGCTTTTTCTTTTCTTTTAATCTGTATTTTACTCACTCTTCACAGCCCCCTTTCCAAAGAATGCGGGCTTAGTGAATTTATCAATAAGCGGAACAAGAAGGTTGCCTATGATAATGGCAAATGATACACCTTCTGCCGATGGACCGAATACACGGAATACTGCGGTAAGAACACCCAAAATAATACCGAAAATAACCTGTCCGACTTTTGTAATCGGTCTTGTTACATAATCGGTAGCCATAAAGAATGCACCGAGAAGCAAACCACCGCCGAGAATATGTGCGGCAAGAAATGTAACATCAAAACCGTGGCCGCCAAAAAGACCGATGCAAATAATAAATACACCGATGTAAGTTGCGGGAATAATCAAGTCAATTACTCCGCAAAGGAAAAGGAAGCAGCCGCCGATAAGAATACAGACAGCGCTTGTTTCACCGATTGTACCCTGTGTTTTTCCCAAAAGCATTGCTACAAGATCAACCTGATCTCCTGCCTTTAATACTGCAAGCGGTGTCGCACCCGACATAGTATCTGTATTAAAGTTTGTCATAATTGATGCAAACGAAATAACAAGAAAACATCTTCCGCCCAATGCGGGATTCATAAAATTCTGCCCCAGACCTCCGAACAGCATTTTGACAACAACAATCGCAAAGAATACACCGATTACGGCAATCCACCAGGGTGCTTTGGGCGGTAAATTTAATGCCAAGAGCAGTCCCGTCACTATTGCCGAGAAGTCACCGATTGTATTTTTTCTTTTTGTAATAAGATTAAACAGAAACTCAAACAATACAGCGCATCCGATTGAGACAAGAATCAGTATTGCTGCATTCAAGCCAAAATTATAAATTCCGTATCCCGTAGCAGGAAGCAAAGCAACAACAACCAGAAGCATTATTGAACTGGTAGTCTGCTTGGACCTGATATGAGGATTTGATGATACATTTAACAATCCGTCCATTTAATGCCTCCTTTACTTTTTCTTCTTTCCGAGTTGAATTTTTCTCATTGATTTAATGTTCTGGCAAAGCGGTCTTTTTGCAGGGCATATATAGCTGCAGCACCCGCATTCAACACATTCGAGTCCGTTATTTTCAAGAAATTCTTCTTCGTTGAAATGTTCGGCATGGTCGGACAAAGCCTTTGGAACCAGCCTGCTTGGACATACATCCACACATTTTCCGCAATTGATACATGCTGAAGGTTCCATTCTGGAAATATCATCCTTAGAAAGGCATAACAATGCTGAAGCGGTCTTTGTAATCGGAACATCCAAATCAAACATACAAAATCCCATCATCGGACCACCGGAAATAATCTTTGCAGGTTCCTTTTTAAATCCGCCAACCTCTTCAATCAGTTTTGAATACAATGTTCCTGTGCGAACCTTAAAGTTTCTGGGATTTTTAATGCAATTTCCGGTAACCGTAACTATTCTGTATATAAGCGGCTTACCTTCACAAATTGCACTGTGCACCGACAGAACAGTATCTACGTTGCTTACAATGCATCCCACATCCGCAGGAAGAAGCTTTGAATTGAGTACTCTGCCTGTAACCGCATAAATAAGATGTCTCTCAGATCCCTGAGGGTATTTCGTTTTCAAGGCTTTAACCTTTATTCTGTGATTATCCTTTAAAAGAGCCTTAAACACCTTTATGCAGTCAGGTTTATTATCTTCTATTGCAATAATACCCATAGCATTCGGGAATAGCCTAAGGTATATTTCTAATCCCTCAATCAGTTTCTCCGGCTCTTCCACCATCTTTCTGTAATCGCTTGTAAGATAAGGTTCACACTCAGCCGCATTTACAATAACATATTCAATTTTATGGGGATCCTTAACCGAAAGCTTTACGTGTGTTGGGAATCCGGCGCCGCCCATACCGACAATTCCGGCATCCTTTACGCGGTCAATAATCTCCTGATTTGTCATTTCCTGAAGAGGTTTTACTTCCCACCCCCACACTTCCTCATAAAGCTTGTCATTTTCGATGATAATACAGGGAACTTCGTTTCCCATCAGAATTCTGTGATTACAGATATCTTTAACCGTTCCTGAAACGGATGAATAAATATTTGCGGAAACAAATCCGACTGCCTCTGCAATCTTCTGTCCCACAAGAACATGATCTCCTTTGCTTACAATAGGCTTAGCAGGAGCACCAATATGCTGTGACAAAGGATATACCAGTATGTCACCCGGTAAAACATCCTTTATAGGAATATCCTTCGACATTTCTTTTCCGTCATATGGATGTATTCCCCCTCGGAATGTAAGTTTCGCCATAATATTGCCCTTTCTTCTTGTTTTGGGTCCAAAGTCGCCCCTAATAAAGAATAACCCTTCTCAATTTATACAAACCCACACTTATTGAAATATACTATAAAATGGTAAATATGTCAAAGAATTTAGCTTTTTCAAGGTTGTATTTTGTATATTTCTTCTGTATTTTATTACAAATATCTTTTTCTTGTTAAAAAAAAATCAAAATGATATTATATTTATTGATTTAAGGAGGATTGTATGCAGATTATCAAGAATAAACTGACCGATATTTCGGTGAATTATCCAATTGAAAAACTTGCGTCTATCGATGAACTTCTTTTTATTGATATAGAAACAACCGGTTTTACTGCCCGTTCATCAAATCTCTATCTCATCGGTTGTGTGGCAATGGAAGACGGTGAATGGACTGCTACACAGTTCTTTGCGGATATTTACAGCGAAGAAAGTGAAATTATCACAGAATTTTTTGAATACGCCTCCGCTTATAAATATCTCGTTCATTTCAACGGAAACAATTTTGATATCCCTTTCATCGAAGCCAAATGCAAAGAGCACAATCTCTCCTATTCATTTGACTGCTTCTCAGGCATTGATATTTACAAACGCATTTCGAGTTATAAAGGATTTATGAACCTTGAAAATGCAAAGCAAAAAACCATCGAAAAATTTCTTAAGCTTAATCGTGAAGATAAATATTCCGGCGGAGATTTAATCGGTATATATCATAATTATGTTTCAGACAAGCATGAGGACTTGCAAAAGCTTCTCTTACTTCACAATTTCGAAGACATAAAGGGAATGCTTGAAATCCTCCCCATTTTGGCTGTTTCAGATTTGTTTAACGAGCCTATTGTTGTAAGTAAAGTTGCCGCAAACAGATATCCCGATGCCGAAAAAGTAATTCACACAGAACTTCTGATGACCATTGAACTTCCCACTGATTTTCCGGTTGCTTTTTCTTCAATGAAGGACCAGTGTTATTTTGCGGCTTCAAAGAAGGAAGCGCTCCTTCGTGTCCCTGTTTTTGAAGGCGAACTCAAATATTTCTTTGCCAATTATAAAGATTACTATTATCTCCCCGATGAGGATGTTGCCCTCCATAAATCAGTAGCGACATTTGTCGATAAAGATCATCGTGAACAGGCAAAAGCCTCAAATTGCTATACCAAAAAAACAAGCATATACCTCCCCGAATGGGATGCACTGATAACTCCGTTTTTCAAAAAAGATTACGGAACCAAACCGCTTTTCTTTGAACTTACCGATGAAAGAAAAACAGATCGTACACTTTTTTCGAATTATGCAGCTCATGTACTTGAGCATATGCTATAGGTTCGGTTAATACAACATACAGAAATCCCCAAATGTTTATTCATTCGGGGATTTTTTTCTCAGGGTTTATCATAATAGAATGAATTCTTTCTCTGGAATCCAATTTCCTTATAATTGATTATCTGTTCGGTGCTTCCGATAAAAAGAACACCTTTGCTTGCAAGTGAATCATTGAATTCGCGGAAAATAAGATCTTTTGCTTCTTCCGTAAAATAAATAAGTACATTTCTGCAAACAATCATATGCATTCCGGTCGGGAATGGATCTTTTAAAAGATTGTGCTGTTTGAATTCGACGCGTGACTTGATTTCGTCTTTAATTCTGTACGAAGCACCTACCTTTTCAAAATATTTGTCCTTTAAATCCTTAGGAACCGCTGCAATTGATTTTTCATTGTATAAGCCAAGCTTTGCCTTTTCCAGAATTTGCTTGTCTATATCGGTTGCATATATTTTAATCTGATTCAACGGAATGTGTCTTGATAGAGCCATAACAAGTGAGTACGGCTCGTCACCGGTGGAGCATGCAGCACTCCAGATTTTCAAATTCTTACCAAATTTCTTGATCAGTTCAGGAATAATTTCTTTATCCATTAAATCCCACTGCTCGGGATTTCTGTAAAACTCAGATACATTTATTGTAAGATAGCTTACAAACTCTTCAAACATCTGCTTATCTGTCTTTAATGTCTTAACATAAGTATCATAACCGGCAATTTTATGTTTTTCGATAAGCGTATCGATACGTCTTTTCATCTGTTTTTCTTTGTAAGCATTCAAATCAATTTTTGTAAGTGCAAACACTTCTTTTTTGAAATATTCATAATCGTAAGCCATTATCTGTGCCCCCTAAAAAACAATAGGTACCCTGTTCAGGTACCTATTGATAATAGCATATTAAATTTAACGAATAATTAGAGATAATTTATTAAAAAACTATTATTCTTCGTTTGCTTCGTTAGCAATAACTGCTTCAATATCAACTGAAGCAACATCCGCATCATCCTCAGCCTTTTCTTCTTCCTTAACTTCAGGAGCGATTAATGCCTTGATTGAAATGCTTACCTTCTTGTCTTCAGCATTGAAGTCTACTACCTTTGCAGTAACTTCATCACCAACCTTTAATACATCCGAAGGCTTCTCAATGTGATCCTTTGAAATCTGTGAAACATGAAGAAGTGCATCAATACCGTCTTCAAGTTCAACAAAAGCGCCGAAATCTGTCATTCTCATAACCTTACCGGTTACTTCTGTACCAACAGCATACTTTTCTTCTGCATTTGCCCAAGGATTCTGATCGCTGAACTTAAGGCTTAATGCAATCTTGTTGTTCTCGCTGATTTCCTTAACAAGAACTGTAAGCTTGTCGCCGGTCTTGAATTTCTTCTTGGGATTTTCAACATGGCCCCAGCTCATTTCAGAGATGTGGAGTAATCCGTCCATGCCACCAAGATCAACGAATGCACCGAAGTCTGTAACATTCTTAACTGTTCCTTCAACAACATCACCCTCGTGAATTGTCTCAAGAAGCTTCTTCTGAGCTTCTTCCTTACGTGCAACAAGAAGAATCTTTCTGTTACCGATTACGCGACGCTTCTTGGGATTGTACTCTGTAAGAACAAACTCAATTTCCTGTCCTGCATACTTTGAAAGATCCTTTTCGAAAGAATCTGAAACAAGGCTCGCGGGAATGAAAATTCTGACTTCGTCAACTACAACACAGATACCTCCGTCAAGAACCTGTGATACATTTGCCTTTAAGATTTCTCCGCTTTCAAATGCTTCCTCAAGTCTCTTTGAACTTCTGTCAATTGCAAGTCTCTTGTAAGAAAGAACAACCTGTCCTTCTCCGTCATTAACCTTTACAACCTTAACCTCAAGCGTATCGCCGACATTAAGCTTTGCGGTTAAATCCACACTGGGATCGTTTGTATATTCACTCTTTGTAAGTACACCATCAGACTTATATCCGATGTTAAGAATTGCTTCGTTTGATTTAACAGCAATAACAGTACCCTCAACAACCTCTCCCGCATGTATTGTCTTAAATGATGCATCAAGCATCTGTTCAAAAGTCATTTCTGACATAGTTTTGAACCTCCTCAATAATATATTTCGGGGTGGATGCCCCGGCTGTTATACCTATAAGACCATCTGTGTTAGGTAATTTCCCCTTTATATCTTCCACGGTCTGTATAAAGTATGTCCGATCACAATTGCTGCTGCATATTTCGTACAGTTTGCGGCTGTTGGAGCTTTTTTCGTCTCCAATGACTATCATTATCGACGCTTTTTTCGCCAATTCTTCCGCTTCCGTCTGTCTTACACGTGTAGCATCACATATTGTGTTCATAATATCCACATTGTAACCTTTTTTCACGAAAATATCAAGAAATTCTTGAAATTTCTTACGATTAAATGTAGTTTGCGATACAACGCAAATCTTTTCATCACCATCCGGCTTAAAATTCTCTGCTTCATCAATATTTTCAATCACTGTAGCAGGTGTCAGGCACCATCCTGCAATCCCCAAAACTTCAGGATGTTTTGGATTGCCTATAACAACAATGCGGTAGCCTTCTTCGCTCTTTTCCCTGACAATTTTGTGTATACGTTTTACAAAAGGACATGTAGCATCAATAACTTCAAACCCGGTATTCACTATGGCATTATATGTTTCTTCGGGAACACCGTGAGCGCGTATGATAACTCTTCCTTTCGGAAGTGCTTCAAATTCCTTTACATCATTGACTACCAAAACTCCGCGTTTCGAATATCCTTCTACTAATTTATCGTTATTAAGAATAGGTCCGAAGGTATAAATCGGCGAATCCGACTTTAGTGCTTCTTCCAGGCTGTCTACACCGCGTCCTGCTCCGAAGCAAAAGCCGGCATGTTCACTTACTTCAACATTCTCACGCATTTTCAGTTACCTCATTAAACTTTGCAACAATTGCTTCTTTCACTTCATCCACAGTCATATACGAACTGTCAACCGTAACTGCATCATCAGCCTTACACAAAGGTGAATTTTCCCTGTGCATATCTCTGTAGTCTCGTTCCTTCATCTCCTCGGTAATAGTGTCAAGTTTGGCCTCCATTCCCTTGGCAATCAGTTCATCGTATCGTCTTTTGGCTCGCACATTAACATCGGCATCAAGATATATTTTTAAGTTTGCATTAGGAAGAACAACACTTCCGATATCTCTGCCGTCCATAATAACATTTTCTGTTTTTGCAAGTTCCTGCTGTATGGAAACGGCTTTTTCCCGAACAAGCTTATAAACAGCTATTGCCGATGCAGCGTTTCCGACTTCGGGCGTTCTGATAAATCCGTTTACATTCTCTCCGTTTAAAACAACTGCCTGTTCTCCGTCAATATATTTGATTGACACATCTGTTTTCTCAACAAGACGGTTTACTTCTTCTTCATTTTCGACAGGAACATTTGCCCTGACGCATCCAAGCGCAAAAGCTCTGTACATAGCCCCTGTATCCACATATATAAATCCAAGTTCCTTCGCCACGAGCTTGGCAATTGTGCTTTTTCCTGCCCCGGCAGGCCCGTCAAGCGCTATTTGATAGTTCATTTAATAATCCTCCTTCATTCCCGCAAGAGCCCCCGTTGACCATGCGATCTGCAAATTATATCCGCCGGTCATTGCATCCACATCGAGAACCTCTCCCGCGAAAAACAAATTCTTAATGAGTTTTGATTCCATTGTTGAAGGATTAATTTCCTTCACATTAACACCGCCTCTTGTAATAATCGCCTCTTCAACAGGCCGTGTTCCGTTTATGGATATTTCAAGATTTTTCAACAATTTAACCAGGTTCTGTCTTTCATCTCTTGAAATTTCATTAACCTTTTTTGTGGCACGTATTCCTGATTTTTCAACAATAATCGGAATCATTTTTTTAGGAAGAAGTGCATCCAGTGAATTGGAAAATTGCTTGTTCATTTCTTCTTCCCAGTCTCTTAGGATTCTTCTGTCAAGCTCGTCCCCGGACAGTCCGGGTTTTAAATCAAGAACAAAACGTATCTCTTTCTTCTTCGCTTTTTCGTGAGCATACTTCGAACTTGCCGAAAGAACAAGCGGTCCGGAGATACCAAAATGAGTAAATAACATCTCTCCTAATTCCCTGTAAGCAGGTTTATTCCCCGAATACATCGTTAATTCCACATTTTTGAGAGAAAGCCCCTGTAAGTCTCTTACCCACTGTTCGGGTGAAACAAGCGGAATCAGTGACGGTTCCGGTTTAACAATACTGTGTCCGACCGACTCGGCAAATCTGTATCCGTCTCCAGTTGAACCGGTTAAGGGATATGATATACCGCCGGTTGCAACTATCACCTTATCGAAAAAATGCTTTGACCCGTCATTGAGTTCAACGCCCAAGCACATCTCATCGTTGGTAAGAAGTCTCCTTACCGGAGTGTTTAAATGAACCTCAACTTTTTTGTCATGAAGAGTTTTATCAAGAGCTCTTATTATATCCGAGGAATGATCGGACTCCGGGAAAACCCTGTTTCCTCTTTCAACCTTCAGTTTTACGCCCGCTTTTTCAAAGAAATCGCAAACCGCATTGTTGTCAAATGAATACAAGGCACTGTAGAGAAATTTGGGATTGTTGTTTATGTTTGAAAAAATAACTTCCATATCGGAGGCATTCGTAACATTGCATCTGCCCTTCCCCGTTATAAAAATCTTTTTTCCGAGTTTTTCATTTTTTTCATACAGCATAACCGCAGCACCGGATTCCGAAGCCTTTACAGCTGCCATCATACCGGCGGCGCCACCGCCAACAACACAGACTTTCATCGGTTTTCTTCTTCCTTCGAAGTACTTTCTTCTTTCCTGAGCGAATAATTGAGTATCGGCTCGTCATCAATAAAATTGATTTCGTCATTGAGGTAAACCTGGTAGTTGTTCCAGGCCTTCTCAAGATTTTCGAGGTCTCTCTTGACATCATCCGGGCGTTTAAGACATAACGCCACAACAAGGGCATTTATGACACTTAACGGAGCCACAAGCGAATCTACTATGGAGACCATATCGGACCGTGCAAGTAAATTGCATGATGAATAAAGATTCATCGGGGAATGTATTGAGTCCGTTATTGTAATAACCTTTGCATTTCTGTCATTGGCAAATTCCAGTGCTTTAAGTGTTCGCATCGAGTATCTTGGGAAAGATATTCCTATAATACAGTCCTGCTCATCGATTCGAATCATCTGTTCAAACATCTCGCTTACGCTTGTGGTTCCCAGAAGAACAACGTCCGGTCGTATCATTCCGAGATAGAAATGTAAAAATCTTGCAAGCGGTTCACATGATCGAAGTCCGACAACATATACCTTTTTGGCTTGAAGAATAAGGTCTACCGCAAGCTCGAAAGAGTTTGCATCAAGGTTAGCCATTGTATCTTCGAGTTTTTCTATATCCGACGAAATAACAGATGTCAGAAGTTCAGACTGACTTACACGGCCGTATTTTGCGCCGATTTTCTGAACGCTGTTCATCTTCGACTTGTACCACTCTTCAAGTTCTTTCATAAACTCAGGGTACCCGTCAAAACCCAATGCAATTGCAAACCGTACAACGGTCGACTCACTGACTCCGACTGTTTCACCCAGTTTTGCGGCAGTCATAAACACTGCCTGATCATATCTGTCAACAACGTATGCAGCCACAAGCTTATGACTTTTACTCAGTTTCGGATATTTTTCATTGATAATCGATAATAAATCCTGTTTGTTTTCCATTTATTCGTACCTTTATACCTATCTTGCAAAAGCCTTGTATGCTTCTTCGAGCTGCAGTCGGGTCTGCGCCCTGGACAGATCATAGTCCCCCGTAATCGTCATGCCTGCGGCACCGTGAATGAGCATCCACATTTTCATAAATATTTCTTCGGGCTGTAAAACACCTGCTTCTTTTGCTTTGTTCATCTCAAACATAACCGCACCGGTACGGCCGTTTAACAGATTATAAAGATTCATGCCCTGAGTATTTTTTCGCAAAAAAAGATATGTGAACAGATTCGGTTCTTTTTCCGCGAAAGAAATATATGCCATTCCAAGATTTACAAAGGGATAGCGACTCGATTTATCATATTTTTCGTAATAATCGTCAAAATATAGCATAGCCATCATAAATACACCGTCAAGACACTCTTCCATGTTTTCAAAGTGTCTGAAAATAGGCTGAGTTGAGCATCCGGCATAAGATGCAAGTTTTCTTGCAGTCACCTCCGAAATGCCTTGTTCTCTTGTCATATTGAAGGCGGCATTAAGTATGTCGTCTTTAGAAAAGCTCTCTTTTCTGGCCATATTAATCTCCGTTTCACTTATGAAATCATTTTATTTGAAAACAGTTGTTATTATACAGTAACGCCCCATTTTTTGCAAACCATCGCTTTTATTTTGGAATCAATGAGAATATAATATATTCGTTTAATTTACAATCAGCCTAAGAGAGGAAAAACAATGAAAGTTACTCTTGAAAAATTAACAAAAAAATTTCCAAACAGAAACAAAAAAATAAAAGAAGAAGTTGTTGCGGTAAACAACTTCACTTTTGAAATCCCCGACGGAAAACTCATCGGTTTGCTGGGTCCTTCGGGATGTGGAAAAAGTACTACGCTCAATATGATAAGCGGCCTTGAAAAGCCGACCTCCGGAAAGGTTTTCTTCGGTGATGACGACGTTACCAATCTCCCTGCCGAGCACCGAGGCGTGGGGCTGGTGTTCCAGAATTATGCTTTGTATCCCCATCTTACCGTCAGAAACAACATTCTCTTCCCTTTGCAGAACTTAAAGGGTAAGGACAAACTTACCAAAGAAGAAATGAACAAAAAAGCCGATGAAGCTGCCGCACTTGTTCAGATTTCCGAGTATATGGACAGGAAACCCAATGAGCTTTCCGGAGGTCAGCAGCAGCGTGTCGCCATAGCACGTGCACTTGTTAAGATGCCTAAAATTCTTCTTCTTGATGAACCTCTTTCAAACCTTGATGCCCGTCTTCGTCTCCAGACAAGAGAAGAACTTCGTCGAATTCAGAGAGAAACCGGCATCACCACTATTTTCGTTACTCACGATCAGGAAGAAGCAATGAGTATCTGCGATATGATTGTTGTAATGAAGCAGGGTGAACTGATGCAGCTTGGTAAACCGCAGGATATTTACGACCATCCCGACAACCTTTTTGTTGCAACATTCCTTGGCACTCCCGCAATCAATGTTTTCGATGGCGAGGTAAAAAACGAAAAACTTTATATCGGCGAAGAAGCCGTTCTGGATGTTAAGGGCGTCGAATCAAAACCCGTATGGGTTGCAATTCGTCCCGAAGGATTCAATCCCTCCGAAAACGGTCCCTTCAGTCTTGATTTACAGCGCGTTGAGGTTATGGGACGTGATACAAGTGTTATCTCAACCCATCCCGCCATGACAGGTGTTTCCGTACGATCGATTATCGATTCCGACGAAATATTACATACAAAAGACGGCAAGGTCTATTTTTCACTTAAGAAGAACAAAGTTCATCTTTTCGATAAAGAGACTGAGGCTGTAATCAAAGTTGAAAATCTGTAAGGAGGCCGCAAATGAATTCAAACCGATTTAAGGGCTGGCTGTATCTTCTGCCCGCCATTGTATTTCTGGGACTCTTTATGATTTATCCCCTCATTGATGTTGTTATTTATTCTGTTGAAGAAGGATATAATTTCGCATCACAGAGTTTTTTCGGATACGGATTTTATAATTTCTCATATGTACTTCATGATCCGTATTTCTTACAGGCAGTAAAAAACACTTTCCTTATCGTTATCATTACGGTGCCTCTTTCAACAGGTCTCGGATTGTTGATTTCTCTTGCGCTGAATTCAATCAATCCATTAAAGGAATTGTTCCAGACAGTTTATTTCCTGCCCTATGTTACAAATACACTTGCGGTCGGCCTTGTATTTATGCTGCTTTTTAAGAAAACAGCTTACTCGGACGGACTCATAAATCTCCTGATTAACATCTTTGGCGGACCCTCTGTTGACTTTATTGAAGGGCCTTACTGGGCTAAGATGTTTGTTATGTGTGTATATACAATTTGGATTGTAATGCCGTTTAAGGTGCTTATCCTCACCAGTGCCCTGGCAAGTGTTCGAAAAGACTATTACAGCGCTGCCAAGGTAGACGGTACATCAAAGTTCCGAATTTTTTACAAAATAACTCTTCCCATGATTTCCCCCATGATTTTCTATCTGGTAATCACAGGATTTATCGGTGCTTTTAAAGCATACTCCGATGAAGTAGCTATTTTCGGCACAAACCTTAATGCGGCCGGCATGAATACAATCGTAGGATATGTGTACGACATGCTTTACGGCAATTCAGGAGGTTATCCTTCCTATGCCAGCGCCGCATCTCTTATTCTTTTTGCAATTGTCTTTACCATCACATGTATAAATCTGATGATAAGCAGCAAAAATGTACAGTATTAAGGAGGACACTATGGCAAACAATACCGACTATGAAAAGATTGAACATAATGCCCTTGTGCGCGCCAGAATTAAAGTAATTGTAACTTATGTATTTCTTGCGGTATGGGCAGTTATCGTACTGTTTCCTTTTTACTGGATGATTCTTACTTCCATAAAAAGTTACAGTTCTTATAACGCGGAATATGTTCCAAAATTCTATGCCACAAGCCCAACAATCAAAAACTACACAGACGCCTTTACCACTGTCTCATTGGGTAAATATTTTACAAACACCATTATCTTTACGGTAATAACGACAGCGATTATGCTTATCGTCACAGTTCTTGCCGCATTTGCGTTTGCACGTCTGCAGTTTAAGGGAAAAAATGTGGTTTTTGCTTTATTCCTCTCACTAATGATGATTCCGAACGAGCTTGTTGTTATTACAAACTATGTAACCATAACAAACTGGGAAATGAGAAATACCTTCGCGGGACTTATTCTTCCTTCCATAACATCGGTTTTCTATATTTATCTTCTGAAGGAAAACTTTGAACAAATACCCGATTCGCTTTACAAAGCGGCCAAAGTTGACGGTACATCGGATCTGAAATATCTGCTGAAAGTAATGATTCCCATAAGCCGTCCCACTATCATCACAATTATCATTTTGAAGGTAATCGAATGTTGGAATTCATATGTATGGCCGCGCCTTGTAACGGACGACTCCAATTATTTTCTTGTATCAAACGGCATCCAGGAAATACGAGAAAACGGTTTTGGACGAGATAATATACCTGCAATGATGGCGGCTGTTGTTGTTATCTCCGTACCGCTTATTATTTTGTTCCTGCTGTTTCATAAGAAAATAATGGCCGGAGTATCAAGAGGAGGTACAAAGGGATGATTAAAATCAAAAAAACGGTGTCTCTTTTGGGCGCATTGCTTCTTTTATTGTTGCCGCTCTCAGGCTGCCACACTGCCGGCAATTTGAAGCAGTTCCAAATTCCGGAAACCTTCGATTCATCACAGAATTATGAAATAACCTTCTGGGCTAAAAATGATACAAACAAAGCGCAGGCAGCAATATATGAAAAAGCAGCCCGCGACTTTGAAAAGCTGTATCCCAATGTAACGGTAAACATTCGTCTTTACACAGACTATTCGAAAATCTACAACGACGTAATAACAAACATTTCCACAAATACCACTCCCAACGTTTGTATTACTTACCCGGATCATATTGCAACATATATGACCGGCTCCAATGTTGTTGTCAGTCTTGATGAGTTGTTTGCCGATTCAAAATACGGACTTGCCGGAAGCGAAGTTAAATTCGATGCACCCACATACGATGAAATTGTTCCGAATTTTCTTGAAGAATGCAAAATAGAGGACAAATACTACGCAGTACCTTATATGCGCTCCACAGAGGCTTGCTACGTGAATAAAACATATATCGAAGCTATGGGATACACTCTTCCCGAAACACTTTCCTGGGACTTTGTATGGGAAGTTTCCGAAGCTGCCACAAAGAAAAACGCCGACGGGACATTTGCTTTAAATGGTCAGAATGTAATGATACCTTTCATCTACAAATCCACTGACAACATGATGATTCAGACACTGAAGCAGTTGAATGCGGATTATTCCGATTCCACCGGTAACGTATTGATGTTTAATGATACGACAAAGGAATTTCTTTATGGCATATCCAAGCATGTCGAATCCGGTGCTTTTTCAACATTCAAAATTTCAAGTTATCCCGGTAATTTTTTTAATGCCGGCCAATGTCTTTTTGCTATCGACTCCACAGCCGGCTCTACCTGGATCGGTTCAAAAGCCCCTCTCATCGATATTGACGAAAAGTCTGTTGTTGATTTTGAAACTGTTGTATATCCCGTTCCGCAATATGATACAAGTAATCCGAGGATGATTTCCCAGGGACCTTCAATCTGCATATTTAACAAAGAAGATCCGGGAGAAGTACTTGCCTCCTGGCTGTTCACTCAGTTTCTTCTTACAAATGAAGTTCAAACAAATTATGCAAGAACGGAAGGCTACGTTCCCGTAACTCTCAAAGCACAGAGTTCACCCGAATATCAGGATTATCTTTCACGAAGAGGTGAGGATGACAATGATTATTATTCTGTTAAAATAGATGCCACAAACATTCTTCTTAACAATCTGGACAACACTTTCGTAACTCCTGTGTTTAACGGTTCGGCTTCTCTTCGCTCCGCATCCGGTCAGCTTATTGAAAGTGTTGCAACTTCTACAAGAAGAAAACAGACTGTGGATGAAATGTACATTGATAATCTTTATAAAGAAATGATTTCGCTTTATCATCTTGACAGCGTAAGCGTAGGAACAAGCAAAAGAAATCTTGGTCCTTTACCTGTCACGGCCAAGTTGCTGTTGATTTCATTACTGCTTGTATGGATTTGTATGGGATCGATTTATTTGTACAAGTATGTTAAAACCAAAGACTTATTTGGTAAAAAGTAACATATTTTACCTTTTTCATTCCCAAAGTAATAGAACATTATACATATGTTTATTTTTGTTTTTCCTATATAATCAAGTTGTTTTAAAAACAAAATATATATTTTCATATTTCAGGAGGAAAAAAATGAAAAAGTTTTTAGCAGTAGTTTTATCTCTTGCTATTGTTGCTTCTTTCGCCGCATGCGGTAAGGAAGAAACAAAGTCAACAGCAATGTCTTACTCAGATTACACAGCAGCTGCAGTTGATGATGCAGTAGAACTTGAGTTCACAGTTCAGGCTACACAGTCATGGTGGGACAACAAAGTTACCGTATACGGCGCAGATGCTGACGGTGCTTACTTCATTTACAACATGACATGTTCAGAAGAAGATGCAGCAAAGCTTGTTGGTTCAGTTATTCATGTTAACGGATTCAAGGCTGAGTGGGCAGGTGAAGTTGAAGTTGCAGAAGGTGCAACATTTGAATTTGTAAATGGTGCTACACCTTACACAGCTAAGGCAGTTGATGTAACAGATAAGCTTGGTACAGATGATCTTGCATCATATATGAACCAGAAGGTATCTTTCACAGATATGACAGTTACTGCTGTATCTTACAAGAATGATACACCCGGCGATGATATCTATGTAAATCTTGAAAAAGATGGCACAGAATACTACTTCTGCCTTGAGTACTACTTAAATGGTGATGACGCAGATTTCTATGATCTTGTTGGCAACCTTGAAGTTGGTTCTGTAGTAGACGTTGAATGTTTCTTATACTGGTACGAAGGACCTAATGGTCACTTAACAGCTGTAACAGTTAAGTAATAAATTTTATATTTATTAAAGTAGCCCCGACACATTGTGCCGGGGCTTTTGCATAGGAATTATGTCGCTGAAAGCGCAGTGAAGCGGCGCCAGCATGTCGTAAACGACATGCTTTGTTCTTTCATTTAATCTATCAAATTTAAAACTATTTTTACGCAGGTGCCTTCTCCTGACACAGAATCCACTGTGATTCCGCAGTCGTCACCGCAAACTATCTTTATCCTCTTCTGAATGTTGATAAGGGCAACACCCGATAAACCATCAATTTCATCCTCATTAGTAAGAAGTTTACTATTAATGTCAGATAACATTTTTTTGTCTATTCACTGACCATTATCTCGAATTAACACAATCAGTTTATCTTCTTTCTTGGCACTGATTGTAATTGTAATATTATCTCTCCCCGGCAATCCATGCTCTATTGAATTCTCTATTACCGGTTGCAAAATCATTCTTGGGATGAGAACATTTTCAAAAAAATCATCATATTCAACCACTAATTGAATCCTGTTAGGATATCTGGCCTGCATAATGCCGACATATTGGTTAAGCACATAGCATTCATCCAGCAAAGAAATATATTCGTCAAGGGAATTTGAATACCTAAGTAAACATGACAATTCATCACACATTCTTGCCGCTTCTTCTTTTTCATTTTTATTGACAAGCGATCTAATTGCTGTCAATGAATTTACCGTAAAATGAGCACTTATTTGTTTTCTTAATAGGCTCAGAAGTGATTTTTCCTTTTCAAGCTCAGCATCTTTAGCCTGCATCCTGCTGTTATACAGTTCTCGCTCCTGCGGTCCCAGCATTGTTTTATTCCAATAATAAATGTAAAAAACAATAATCAGGACAATTATGAGCGCAATCGTTGGATGCGCGATTCTAAAATAGCCTTCCAGTTCCTCAGATATAGTGTTTTCACAATATACCAAAAGAGTAAGTCCTGTTAATCCTATTTTTTGCTCTTTAAAAATGACGCATTCTGATTTTATTCTGTTAATATCCTCTATCTGAACATTTCTGTTGGCACACAAAATGTCGTCCTCAGATTTTAACACAATTCCCATATAATCTATATCTGAATAATCCGAAAAAATATATTCCAACGATGATTTATTTAATAAAAGCACTACATATCCGCAATTAATATCATCACGGCGAATTTCTCTGGCGTTGCCGATATATGTTACTCCGTTAGAACTTAAATAGAAATTATTGCGGATTCCTCTATCGAGTATATTTTTTACTCTGTCTAATACGGTATTTGAATTTTTTCCCACCAGTCTGTAATAGCAATTATTTGCACCATAAACTATAACATCATATGTTGGGCTGTTTGCATCAATAATAGAGTAAACCTTTTGAGAAACATCCTTTTCCATATCGTAAAAATCAAGCGTAGTATCCGCTGAAGCCATTTCAATAATTGCATCCGAGAATGCTAACGAATATAGTGTTTCGTCAATCATTACAAGCTTTTCGTCAATTCTTGATATAATGGCTTCACACTCGGCCGCAGCCTGAATTCCCGCATTCTTTTTTACAATATTTCTAGTAATCAAATAAAAGAACGCCCACAAAACAATCAGCGATATTCCAAGTACCGTCATAGTTATGATTAACTTTTGAAGACCTTTTTCCACTTTCAGTGCCGACAATTTTGTATTCATCATCTGTTCTTATTTACTCATTATCCTTTTAAGAAATTCATCTATATATTTTTTGTTCTTGATCATCTCATTCTGGTCCGGATTCAATAAACCGACTTTGTCAATCAAAACATCATTCTCATCTTTAACATCTGTTCTTGTTACCCAGGTTCCTTTTGTTATAAATGGTTTATATCCTTCTCCCGACCCATCCGTTTCGCCAAAAAGAAATCTGATAAAAAGTTTTGCGGTATTGATGTTTTTTGACCCTGATGCAATCATTACTGCGAATGATGATTTGCAGCCGGAAAAAGGAGTTAAGTTATACATGGGCTCAAATGAATATCCATAATCCTGCATTCTCATTTTAGAAGATACCATTATGCCAAACGAAGCGTCTCCGCTTCCACTCCCCAGCGCTTCATAAACCTCATCGCTACTGTTGGTGAATACTGCATTATCGCAAAGCCTAACCAAAAATTCTTCTGCTACAGTATTGCCTGTTTGCTCCGGTTTTTTTCCGTAGAGCGAAATATATGCTGCTTCTAAGCTTTCGGATTGTTCAAGAACACTTCCAAAAAAAGCATAAGTTGAAAAAGAACGCATCGGATTCGGCATATATATTTTTTTATTATATTTGTCTTCTGTAAGCTCCCAGATATTGTCTATAGGACACTCATCATAAATTGAAGAATTATAGAATAATAATTCAGCTTCATTTACAAGCGTAACCGTTTCGCCTACAGTTCCCTGCTTCATATTTTTTTTAATGTCTGAAGGCATATAAGCGTATACTGCTTCTGTATTAACAAGTCTGTCGACAAAGGTTCCGCTATTGTCATTACAAATAACCACGTCGCAATCGCTTCCCCCATTTTGATAATTGTTCCAAACAGCTTCCACAAGATCGGGACTTCTTAAGTCTCTTACTTCAACGCTAAGTCCGGGATATTCTGCCTCAAATTGTTCTTTAACCTTAGTAATTCTTGTTGAAACAGTATAGACAATCAATATATTCTCATCTAAAGCTGCTTTATACAATTCTTCCGCGCTTTCTTCGCTGTCGAGCTTTGCTTTACTAAGCCATTCTTCATTATTACTTTCATATTGCTTACCGCACGATATTGTCAGGCTAATGATCAATACCATCAGAACACAACATATCCCACGAAAATAAACTTTTATCAAATTCCTGCTCTCCTCTGATAATCTTCTTTACATTTTCCTCCACCGCATTCATTATGTCGGCATCATAGCCATAGTTGGATAGACTTTCTTTTTTGTATGCCAAATAACTCAACTCTGCTCTGGCATCTATATATTCCAAATCTGAATTAATTCCATTCCAAGTTACTCCAATAAGATATTCTTCAGGTACATTAATAGGGCCTATTCCATTTAAATGCTTATTTTGCGGTGTATTCCAAATATAGTTCTTTGTTGTGATTGTAGCCGGATGCCCATACAGGCTTACATCAAAGCCGGATGAATATTCCCAATCGACATTTTCTTCTCCGTATCGGGCTATAAGTGAAGCCTCCGGTAACAACATTTTTTCCAACAAAATCTCGGCATATGCTTCATTTTCTGTACCTTGCATTATAACAGCACCATATTTTGGTGCAGTCTTTACAAACAAAGCGTTTTCCACACCCTCAGGTCCCGAAAGTGGCAACACACAAATATATTTTGCCATTACTTCGGGATTTCCCTGATAAATAACCTCTCCTATCGATGAAGAACAAAATGCACCCACAAGGTTTTCAGAGCTGTTCACAATCTCACACAATTGATTATGTGTATAGTAAAAAGATCTGTCGTCAAATAAACCTTTGCTGTAAAGCCCTGAAATATATTTTAATCCATCTTCAAAACCTTTTTCTTCGCAAACAAATATTTCACCATCATTGTTAATTGTATGCATAGTATTATATGGGTCTGCATAAATAAATGCGTTCAGCAAAAAATAAATCGGATTTGTGGATATGTTATCCATACTTCCTATCAACGCTATCTCGTCCTGTTTTCCGTTTTTATTTAAATCATAATTTTTAAACTTAATTAAAACATCTTCCAACTCCTCTGTTGTTTTTGGAATCTCAAGTGACAATTCTTTTAGCCACTCTGCATTAATCCACATCACCTGACCACATTTATTTGATTTATTAACACCATAATTCATGTAAACATATTGGCCTGATTTGTTTTTATAAATTCTATTTTCACCAATCATTTTTTCAATCAAATCTTCTGAAGGAATAAAATCATCGCTGAACATAATAACATCTATATCTGCTTTGGAATCTATAACTGCTTCTAAATATTCATCACAACGAGTTTGCTTTATTTCAATCGGAATAATATCTATGCCGGTTTCTTTTTCCAACCAGTTAATATAGTAATTTGAATTGAGGTTTTGAATATTATCTGAATATGGAATGCCAACACGTAAAGATGGGGATGTACTTTTTTGTGCACATCCCGCCATTAATATGGTAAACAGTATAATAATCATTTCACAATAAGTCAGTCGCTTTTTCATCACAAGTCTGCTTCAGCCATTTCCTTCGGCGATATTCCGTAATACTCCTTAAAAACTTTGTAGAACTGAACATAATCTCCATATCCACAAGTCTTTGCTATATCTTTTAATAAAAGATTTTTATCTTTAAGAAGTATTTTTGCATAATCCATTCTTTTTTCAGTCAAGTAACATGTTAAAGATGAACCATAATATTTTGAAAAAAGATTGCATATATAATTTTTGCTGAAACCAAACTGTTTTGCAAGCATATCTAATGTAATTTTGGAAGAAAAATTATTGTCTATATAAGCTAACAAACTATTAAAGCATCTATTGTCCGTCGGTGCACTTTCAGAATCTTCGCGTGGTCTCTTTTCTTTCAACCGCAATGACAGTCTTTCCAAAACCATTTGGATATCCTCGAGTTGTACCGGCTTTAGTACATAATCAAAGCCTGCTTGCTGAAAAAAAGCTCTAACATTATCATAATTATTGAACGCGCTGATCATTACAAATTCACATTCAATGCCTGCTGATTTTAGTTGTCTTATAAGTTCATTTCCATCCATTTCAAGCATTCTCAAATCGCAGAAAACTACATCAGGTTTTAAGCTTTCTATCTCGATAATTGCATTAATAGGATTTGTATTACTACCAACAACCTCAAATCCATTATCCATCCACGGTATAGTATTCATTAATTCATCAAGAATGAGTGCTTCGTCGTCAACAAGATAAGCAGTATGCATAATTATCGTTCCTTCTCAATTCAGAAAGAGCTCGGCTATTTCGTAACCGGGCCCTTAATATTATTACTTATTCAATACCCACTTTGCATAAAAGACTCTGTTTCCTGTAGAACCTTTAGATATATCTTTAGCTTTCTTTGTACATTTTGCATCGATATACCAACCTGCAAATGTATAACCAAATTTACGAACCGAAGGTAGTACAATGGTCGGTGAATCCACATAATATATATATGTCCATTCATCTGTGTATTCTTCAAGACCTTCACAATTCACATATGTAATATTGTATTCCGTTTTTTCCCATACCGCATATAGCGTAATATTACTCAGCTTTTTAGTATCCTCAAGATATGTTACAACAGCATCGGAACATTCTACATTATTAGCATAAATAATATCTTCCGGTAAATATGTATCTTTCTTTTCAGCTGCCCATCCAAGAAATGCATATCCTGTAATCTTAAATCCATTCTTTATAAGCTTAGTACCACTTCCATATGCCATTGTCTGCTTCTTCGTTGCAGCTTTAGTTTTCACACCTATCGGGACATTATTACTATATGTAATAGTATACTTTAGAGCATTCCATTTTGCATAAAATACTTTATTACCCGAGGTTTTATTAGAGATCACTGCTTTGTTTTTATACTTTGCATCAGTATACCAGCCACCAAAGGTATATCCGTATTTTTGAGGAATGGGAAGTGAATATGTGGAACCGTATACATAGTTCACGGTTTGATTATTGTCCTCAGTAACAACCTCTCCTGTATATCCATTTTCTTCATACCAAGACACATCCACCGGTGTTGTATTAAATACAAATGTAACACTGAAAGTATTCTCCCAAACTGCATATAAATCTAATGTATTTTTCGTCTCACCAAAATTAATTATCGGCTTATATACTTTATCTTTATTCTTATATACTACAGGACCACCTTCAACTGTACTCCATCCCATAAATACATATCCGGCTTTAGTAAATACATTACCATCCAATGCCTTTGCTACCGAGTATGCCATGGATTTTTCCTTCATTGTTTTAGTTCCTGTCTGCCCGTTATCATGATAAACAACACTGTAAGCTGCATCCCATTTAGCATATACTTTCATATTTCCGAAAGTTTTATTTGTTATGGACACTTTATTTTTATACTTGGCATCTTTATACCAACCCTTAAATACAAAGTTTGTTTTTTCAGGTACCGGAAGTGCTTTAGCAACACCGTATGTATAAGAAAAATCAATCTCCATGAGGCTTAAATCGTCATCAAAAAACTCAACGATGTAATCAGACTTCTCCCATACAGCATACAATGTAAGCACAGAATTTTTACTGGTTATATAACTTTTTGCATCAAACTCGGCACTGTCTGCAAAGATTACTTCCGCATCCTTTGAAACTGACCATCCTGCAAATCTGTATCCCTTCTTTATAAACTTATTGGCTGAAATAACAACACTTTCTTTACTATAATCAGTTTTTGTTTCTTTCATTTTTCCGGAATTGCTTCCGTTACCATTATACTTGATTGTAAGAGAATAAGGTGTCCATTTTGCAGTTAATTTTATATCACTTGTCTGCTTCTTTGACACAGAAGTATATTTCTTACCTGATAAATACCAGCCGGCAAATGTGTAACCTTCTTTAACAGGTGTGGGAAGTGCATAATCTTTTCCCATAGTTAAATCAGCCACAATCGAACCGTCTTCTACGGCTATATCCTCAGGATATGATAATTCCGCAAACTTATCTAAAGCAATTTCTCCACCATTAGGATTAAGATTAAGACGAACTGTGTCTTTCCATACAGCATAGAGAGTCACTGTCTCCTGCTCTTCACTGCCCATATCCGCGAGGTTAACTACCGAAGCTTTGTTGCTTAAATATGATGCCTCGTAGGAAAATTTAGTACCGGGTTCTGTTGACCAGCCGGCGAAAACTGCATTGCTCTTTTTAAATGCATTTCCCGGAAGTGTAACTTTATCATAGAATCTTACAGTCACGGCACTCATTGTTCCTGTTGCCTGTGCATCATTTTTATTAAAAACAATTTTATATGTATCAGGAATCCATTTTGCATATAAAACATAATTAATCTTTGTTCCAACAGGAATCGACTTTACTAGCTCATTGGATTTGAAAGCTGCACTCTTATACCAGCCCGCAAATCTGAAGCCGGATGCTATACCACCTTCGGGGAAGGGTGTAGGAAGCTCCGCCAAGCCCTTTGATGCTACATATTCATAGACTGTATCATCGGGAAGGATTCCGCCCATAGGATCGTAAGAAATAGTATATGTCTTTTCAGCAGGGGCTGCTTCGTCTACAACAACCATTGTACTTTCGTTGGTTTTGACCAACTTGAGTTCATAACCCAAAGCTTTCTTTATATATTCCTCGTTTACAAGGGTTACTGAAGAAAGTCCTTCCTTTACAGTCGTAACTGCATAATCTTTATAAAGCACTTGTGGCACATAAAAATCAATAATAAGATTACCGTTTGGCGAAATCAAAGTTCCAATATTTAGTGTAAAGCTTTCAGCGCTATTATCAAAAGAAATAATTGCCCCATCCTCCAAGGTTAACTTCTCAATGAAGGGATTATGCTCGATAACATTAATAGAGCTGACAGCGTCCAATGACAGATCCTTTATTATATTGAATCTGTCTGACCACATTCCATCACGTAGATAAATCGTAGAATTAACCAGTTGCATTTTGTCAAAATGAGAGTCAAATATTCCAAAGTATTTTGCATTCTTAATGATAAACGTTGGTATATAGTCACTTTCTACACCGCAACTCACTATGTCCAACCGCGAATAGTCTTTAACCTCAATCGTAATCGATTTTGCAGGGATATTTTCATAATTGCCGATTTGATGATCTTTATTTTCTGACTCTTCAACAATTTTCTCTATTACAATACTGTAATCGATAGTAGCATCATTGTTCTCATATATCTTTTCCATCAAATCGTCAAGCTTATAGAAATCCTCATATGATGATTCATAGCTTAATCGATACCTGTATATTTTTTCTCTTCGTAACTATATATCGTATAACCTGGTTTGGATTTTGTATCTTTAACCAAATCAACGAGATCTATATCCGAATAATACCCATCTCTATGAAATTTTTGTATATTTACTTTTGCATCTTCTGTCGATTTTATAATAAAAATAGGATCACCCTCTTTAATGAAGAGAGAACCGTTATAGTACATTCTAAAGCTGATTTCTATTACATTGTCCGGATTGGTTGACTTGGCACTTTCAACTGTAACCAGTCCTTTTACTACATCATAGCCATATGTATCATAGTTATACTCTTCTGTAGCATCAATGCAGATATCTACCTTATTTCCCACCGTCAATTCACCTATATTAAGGTTTGAAATAACAGTGGCACATCCTGTATTGGATAGATTCATTTTTCCAATATTCATATCCACGAAGAAAGAAAGTGATGTATAGCTGTAATCACTATTATCTTCTGTAAAAACATTCCCAAACTCATCTTCATATTCAACATTTCCCGGAAGAGGAGTTCCTCTAAAGTTAAATTCAGGAAGAGTATAAATATTCGGCTGATTTCCATCATTAATTGTTCTATAAAATGAAATAGATACGCACTCTGCATTAATGGGATAACCTACAGATGCATCTCTGAACTGAGGATTAAATCTTTGTTCATATTCTTTGAAATCATATAATTCATTTCTGATAAAATTAACCGATTTTGCTTTTGCCGGAAGATAAAAGGCAAAACTAAGATATCCCATACACTCTTCTTCATTTGCGGGAATATCGTCGCCTACGGAAAAATAAAAATCACAATCAGAATAATCATCAGAAGATAAGGAATACAGATACTTATCTATAGCTTTTTCTGAAGGAAAAGATTTCCAATCAACAACAACTTCGCCATCTCTTAAAATTCTAACTTTAATTCTTCCGGTTTCATCCTCTGCAAAAATAACAGATTTTGTTCCGTCATCATTATCCTTTACGGCAAGGAAGAAATCATCTGAACTGCCATTATTTAATTTTACTTCTTTTAACCCCTCCCCTACTGTAGCAATAACATCACCGGCTTGAATATTTTCTTTATAGTATCCAAGTGTTAATACACCGTTTTCATTTAATAGTTTATCTATATTAATGGAACCGGAATCATCTCCGGACATTGATATATAAAATGATCCTTCACCTTTAAAAGAGCCCACCCTTTCATCTGTACCGAATATTGTTGCTCTTGACGCTTCTGCCATTTCAAGACTGTTAATAACTGTATTTTCCAGTTTAATCTCATTAAGATCGTATTCTCTCTTACAGTCTTCAACAATTACCGATTCCAGGTTACAGTCTTCAAAATCTACGTTTGAATCAATGATTAGCGGATAGTCCACTGATGCATTATCTATATAAAAAGCACCCTGACGTTCATCCGTATTTTCAAAATAAGATGATAATTTCAAGCTTTTCAATCCTGTTGGAAGCGGATTTATTTCTTCACTATGTTTTGGATACACGCGAAAAACAACATCTTTATTCGTAAGAGAATTAAGATATTCCAATGCCCCGCCTGCCCCTTTATATGATGTGAATTTCTTTGTTATACCACCGCAAAGAACATCAAATTTTGTAAAATCGTCCTCATCATATTTTTCTTCTTCCGTAGGTTCAATTTCTTCAATTTCAAGCTGCTCGTCCTCAGCTATATTACCTCCTGATACATCGTTTTCAGATATATCTGAATAAGTTTCAAATGAAGTATTTTCCCCACCCACTGATGCAAATGTTTCAACCGGATAGGAAAGGATTGAAGTAACTGATAATACTAACGCCATAACCCATGCTACAATTCTCTTCATACTTACCTCCAAAAAAATGAGAGTTGCGAATAAACGCACACTCTCATTTTCCTACATTTTTCTATCGAAAAACATTTTCAATATTACGATATATATTGCAAATATTCACATTTCGCGAAATAAGTATCAAAGACAAAACTCTGCTTTCAAATCAGCATCAGAATTTCCACCGACATACACTCTGAATTTACCCGGCTCTGCAACAAAATTCATATCAATATCATAGAACTTGAGCATATCTGTGGTGATTTCAAATGAAACTGTCTTTGTCTCTCCTGCCTTCAGATCTATTTTTTCAAAAGCCTTCAACTCTCTTACCGGTCTGCAAACAGAAGCCGCCACGTCATTGATGTAGAGTTGAACTACTTCCTTACCGTCACGTTTACCTGTATTTGTAACATCAACGGATACGCAAATAGGCTTGTCTTCTGCAATGGTATCTGAGTTCAAACTTAAGTTGCTGTATTCATACGTCGTATAGTCAAGACCATATCCGAAGGCGAATAAGGGCTTGTTGGGAATATCAAGATATCTTGAGCAGTATCTGTTTCCGTCACCCTCTGTGTGGCGACGGCCTGTATGAAGCTCGCTGTAATTCATGGGAACCTGTCCTACACTGTAAGGGAATGACATGGAAAGACGGCCTGAAGGGTTCATATCTCCAAACAATACATCCATTACCGCATGACCGGTTTCAGTTCCCGGGAACCACACCTGAAGAATTGCCTTAGACTTCTCATTTACTTCTCTTAAATCAAGAGGTCGTCCGCTGAAATTAACTACAACAATATTCTTGTTAACCTCATATACCTTTCTTAAAAGTTCAAGCTGATGCTCGGGTACACCAATTTCGCCCTTCGATCCGCCTTCACCTGTATAG
The DNA here is from genome assembly GCA_045600725.1 of Lachnospiraceae bacterium. Taxonomy (GTDB): domain Bacteria; phylum Bacillota; class Clostridia; order Lachnospirales; family Lachnospiraceae; genus UBA1258. The sequence continues at coordinate 90,202 of JAZRYK010000014.1, read as the reverse complement.
TTGAAATATTCACCTATTGCAAGAACAACAACATCTGCACCCTTAGCATTTTTCACTGCTTCAAGTGTCATTTTTTCAACATCTGCTTCTGTAAGCTTACTTTCAATATGGCCTGTAAATCCGTCGCTTCCTTCGCCGATTGCAAGTGTGCTGCATCCCTGTGAAACAGTATAAGGAGCTTTAATATTCATCTCCTCCAATGCAGCCTTAAGTCCAACGCACTCTTCCTGCTTATAGAAAAGTGACCAGGAACCGCAAACCTTTTCTTCTTCCATATATGGACCTACAAAAGCAATTGATTTATCTGTCTTTGAAAGCGGTAAAATGTCATCTTCATTTTTGAGAAGAACAAAGGTCTCTGCAGCAGCTTTACGAGCAAATGCTCTGTTTTCAGCCGGTATCTCCGAAAGCTCATCATAAGCCTCATCTGCATCCTTGAAAGGATTCTCAAAAAGTCCAAGTTCATTTTTAAAGTTCAGAACTCGAAGGGCGCATTCATCAAGCCATTCCATAGAAATTTTACCGGACTCAAGCTGGTTCTTAATATGATTTGCATACACATTTGTCATCATATCAATATCCACGCTTGCTCGCATTGCAAGGAAAGCCGCCTCGTCATCATCTTCTGCAATACCATGATAAATAAGCTCTTTAATGGCGCACCAGTCAGAAATAACAATTCCGTCAAATCCCCACTCATCTCTTAAGGTATCCTTCATGAGTTTCTTGTTTGCAGAGGAAGGAACTCTTCCAAGTGTGTTAAAGGAAGTCATAAACATTCTTGCACCCGCGTCGGCTCCCGCCTTGTATGCGGGCATATATTCCTCAAGGAAAGAACGCTCGGAAACCTCTACTGTATTGTAATCTCGTCCGCCAATCGGCGCTCCGTAACCTGCAAAATGCTTAACGCAGGCAGACACCTTATCCTTTGTTCCTATGCCTTCGCCCTGATATCCCTTAACCATTGCTTCGCAGAGCTTTGAGTTCAAATACACATCTTCACCGGTTGACTCCATGCAACGTCCCCACCTTGCGTCTCTTACAAGGTCCACCATAGGTGAGAATGTAACGTGCAATCCTGCACGCGCAGATTCTTTAGCAGCTACAGATGCCATTTCTTCAACCAGTTCAGGATTAAATGAACAGCCCTGTGCAAGAGGAACAGGAAAAACCGTTCTAAGTCCGTTAATAATGTCAGCCATAAAAATCATCGGAATGTGGTGAGGCTGAGCCGCCATACTCTTTTCCTGAATAGCTCTGATTTTAGCGGCACCCACTGTTGAAAGTATTGAACCGGTATTGCCGACCTGTTCTTCTGTAAGATTCATGTCCTGCATAGGTCCGGTTGCAAGTCCTTCACCGTCGAAGAAATTACCGGTAAGCTGAACAAGCTGCCCGATTTTCTCGTCAACACTCATGTCTGCAAGCAACTCAAGTATTTTTTCCTGTGTCATAAAACCCCCCATATTGATAATTTTTCTATAAAATAGTATTCTTCAGCAGCATAAAATCCATAAATAATGCTTATAAACCCGCTGATAGCAAAAGCATACACATAATAATTAATACTCTTCATCATTTTTGTTACTTTAATAACATTTATGTGCCTGATATTCTATTCTTGCTAATGAAGCATTATATGAATTTATTTCTTCTGAACATAATAATGACGTCCCAGCCAGCTTGATAAACCGTCAAGCCCCGGATGTGTCATTCTCTCGCTCACATTCTGATCGTCAAGCATGTCACGAATTCTCCATCTAAGTTCCTTACTGATAACATACTTAACCGTTTTCTCCGTATATTTATCCAAAAATTCTTCTATATTGTTCATGCCGTCAGGAATAATCGAAAAAAATGAATACTGATTCACTATTCTCGGATCAATGGAAGGCGGTTCAATAATAACCATTGCCTTATCTTCCATATCCCTGTCGTACTGTTCAAGGCTTGAAGTTACTTTGGTAAGCATATCGACCGAAAATACAGACGTCTGATTTTCGGCAAGCGTATCGGTATACTTTATAGGAAGCAAGCTGTGAATCTCTTTCATATCAATACGCCAGATCATACAATCATGTGCTTCCATCTTATCGAGATTATTCTCTGTCGTTGCAAAATGAAGAGCCATCAAAGAAGAATGCGACCAGTCCAGCAATCTTGTCGGAAGGCCATGATGTTGGCCCATGAACATCTGTCTCCAAACACTTTTTTCAATAGTCGGATCTTCAAGTGCTCCGTATTTTGTAAAGTTTTGAAGAATACAAGGCTCAAGTTCCGTTTTCAAATCCTTACAGTTTCTGTCAAGGCTTGTCGTTAATTTAAACTTCGCATTTGACATGCCGCGATAAAGATACTGACTCCTGTTCCTGTCAATATCAGGTCTGTACTCCTGCGCAGTAAGTAGCGGCATAACGTCTTCTATCTTGTCAATATATATTACATTTATCATCCGCTCTCTCCTTACTTATTCTCTGTACTCAAGTTTCCCCCAAAAATTAACCGAAAACTTCGCCAGATGATTTGTTGCTTCATCATAGCCTCTTGCCGAGGCCTGATCAAAGAAATAGCGTGCATTTTCCAAATCATTGTTGCCCAAATGGAACTCTCCGATGAGGTTAAGCAAAAAGCCCATACTTTCAATTCCTGCATTTCCAAGATATGCATTTCTTCTGAAAACTTCCTCTGTCTCATTGATCATATTAACAAGATTATCAATACCGAACAAAGGGTTTTCAAGCAACTCATATCCCTCTATACACAGAATGAAAAACAATGCATTTTTCAGTTTTTGCATCGTTTCATCATCCAAATAACGAAGATGCATGTTTTCAAGATTATCGTGAAGATATTTGCATTCTTTTCGAACATACTGTGATGAATTACCAAACTGACGATAGTAATCACAGATCAATTCCAGCAAAGACTCCTTGCTTCCGTTTGTATCCTTTGTTTGCGGATTAAAAATATAGCATTTCGCCGCTTCTACTCCTTTTTTTGAGTCATATAAGGGCTCGTCTTTATATTCCGGGAAAAGATTAAGCATAGCTACCAGCATTTCTCCGACCGGAATATGCTCAGCGTATACAATATCGGAAAAATGAACCGCCTTCTCATAGTCAAAACGACCATTTTCTTTATTCGAATAAATATCTGCCAGGAACATTGCGGAATTAATATCACCGGTGTCAGCCAAGACTTCCATCATCGGAATTGCCTTATCATAATCCTGTTCAATAGATATCTCATCATCTTCATATCCCGTATAATAAAGATGGGCCATATGAAAAAAAGCGACAGGATTTGAAGGATTCTTGCGGAAAGCGGATTCAAGCATTCTATACCCCTTTCCCAGTTGCCTTTCTCCACCCAATTCACCTGCAATATACATTTCTCCGAGGCTTGCTTCGGCATCTGCATCTCCTCTTTCGATAGACTTCAGATAAATTTTTTCTGCCATATATGGATCTGCAGCAACATCGATTCCTTTTCTGTAGCATTCTGCTATACGATTCATTCCTACCGGATATCCATATTCAAACGCCTTTTCAAAATTAGCAAAAGCTTCTTTAACATTTGGCGGACATCCCTGACCCCTTTGGAACATCTCTCCCAATTCATAGTAAGCCGCACCTATATCGGGAAGCATTTTCTGAATAACAATTTTATAATACTGATATGCATTTGAGTAATTAATCTGCGCACCGTTACGGCCATAATGATATGCCTGCGCAATCAAAAAGCTGTTTGCAGGTCTCTCTTCACTGTAGTTTTCAAGCAGCTGATCAATAGACAAAGAAGAAGCATCATTTATCGTTGTCTGCACTGCCCCAGAAATCGAAATTAACTCCTTATATCGCTCAAGAGAATTGTTATTTCCCCTTTCTATGGCATTTTTATAATAGATTATCGCTTCCTTTGTTTTTCCCATTACATCAGAATAATAACCCATTCTGTCATAAGCATATTCCTTAGAGACTTCGGCAGAGGACTCCAAATAAGCCATTGCTGTATCATAGTTTTCTGCTATTTGCTCAACACCGTTTTCATCGTATACAACCAACAACCCGGCAAAATAATTTGCTTCTTCAAGGCCTAAACTTGCGGCTTCAATAAAATAATGCTTTGCTTTTACAACGTCTTTCTCAACTCCGTTACCAAAAAAGAAAGCTCGTCCCAAGTTGTATGATCCCCATTTCTTCATTCCGATACTGTATGAATATGAAAACAAGTCAAACGCAGTCTTGTAATCCTGCGCCTGTAATTCGCCTTCTTCCCCGGCAGCTTTGAATGTATATGCAAAAGCCAAGTCCTCATAGCTGTCCGTATTTCCCTGGTTTATTGCCAGTTTATGATAATAAATTGATTTCTCATAATTCGGTTCACCAAGTGTTTTTGATTCATAGAAAGCGGCTAAGTTCTCCGAAGCGGCACCGTCTCCCCATGAACTTGCAAGAATAAACCATTTTTCACACTCTTTTTCATTTTCCGTACCAAAGGCATCATCCCAAATCATCTTTCCGATTAAATTTGCGGCGCGTGAATGCCTTTTCATTTTAAGCACCGGAAAAAAATACTGCATGGCTTTGTCATAATCTATCTCTACGCCATCTACACCCAGGCGATATCTTGCTCCAAGTTCGTATAATGCAACATCATCCATTTGATTTGCCAAATCAAGCAAAACATTTACGGGAGTTTTATCATATTTTTCATCATAAGACAAAATGATTTCATTTTTACTCCCGCACAGAAAATTATACAAATGATTCAGTGTGTCCATCGATACTACCTTTGCCATGGTCCGTCCTCACAGTTAATTATTTTAATTTATTATACTATTTTAGATTGAAAAATAATATACAAATATAGCCTCATTGATTTAACTTTCAGAACAAAGCATGTCGTTTACGATATGCCGGCTCCGCTCCCCTTCACTGCAAGCGACATAATTCCTATGCAAAAGCGTACACATCCGCGCGGAGCGTTTTTATTCAATAGGAAAACAATTTCCTATTGAATAAAAAAGACCCGAAGATTTTCTTCTTCGGGCCTTTTCAAATCATAATTCAATTATACAGGATATGCACCGTTCTTTGTATCAGCAATTGTAGCATCAACCTTTGTCTGCTGAGCTTCACGATACTTGAAGAAGTCTGTAGCAACCTGAGGGAATAATGCATATGAAAGTACGTCTTCTTCCTGCTGCTTGTACTGCTTCATTTCAGCTTCGATACCTGCAAGTTCAGGCTTATCATGACCTGTTGCTTCAGCTGAACGAGCTGTAGAACGCTTCTCGCCGGGGATAACCTTGTTGATAACATCTTCGTTCATAGGCTTTACAGTCTGACCGTAGTTACCACGGAGGAGATCCTTGAACTCACCTGTAGCCATCTTATATCTTTCGCCCATAAGAACGTTGAAGATAGCCTGTGTACCAACGATCTGTGATGAAGGTGTAACAAGAGGGGGTTCACCACAATCCTTACGAACTCTGGGAATCTCTTCAAGTACTTCACGATACTTATCTTCAGCGTGCTGTTCCTTAAGCTGAGATACCATGTTTGAAAGCATACCGCCGGGTACCTGATAAAGAAGTGTCTTAATGTTAACACCAAGAACCTTGGTATTAAGAAGACCGCTCTTTAAGCACTCTTCCTTGTAAGGAGCAAAGTAATCAGCGATTTCTGCAAGAAGATTCTGATCAAATCCTGTGTCATAAGGAGTATCCTTAAAGGTTTCAACCATAACTTCTGTAGCAGGCTGTGATGTACCAAGAGCGAAGGGGCTCATTGCACAGTCGATTACGTCAACACCTGCTTCAACAGCCTTTAAGTATGTCATTGAAGCAACACCTGAAGTGTAGTGTGTATGTAACTGAATAGGAAGGCTTGTGCTCTCCTTAAGTGTCTTAACAAGCTCTGCAGCCTTGTAAGGAACAAGAAGACCTGCCATGTCCTTGATACAGATAGAATCTGCACCCATTTCTTCAATCTTCTTTGCCATATCAGCCCAGTACTCAAGTGTATAAGCATCACCGAGTGTGTAAGAAAGAGCGATCTGTGACTCACCGCGGCCTTCCTGCTTCTTAATCTTGTTTGTTGCATCTACAGCTGCCTGAAGGTTTCTGATATCATTAAGGCAGTCGAAAATTCTGATTACGTCAATACCGTTAGAAATTGACTTTTCAACGAAAGCATATACAACGTCATCAGCGTAAGGTCGATAACCTAAGATGTTCTGACCACGGAAAAGCATCTGTGTCTTTGTATTCTTAAGTCCGTCACGAATCTTACGAAGTCTTTCCCAGGGATCTTCTTTTAAGAAACGAAGGGAAGCATCAAATGTAGCACCACCCCAGCACTCTACTGAGTGATAGCCGACTTTATCTAACTTATCAAGTATAGGAAGCATAATCTCGGTAGGCATTCTTGTAGCGATCAATGACTGATGCGCATCACGAAGAACGGTTTCGGTTATGCCAACAGGCTTTTTAACAACTTCTGCCATTTTATTATTCTCCTTTAATTATTTTATTGAAGCGTTACCCAATCGCAACGCCGCCAAATGCGTTACTTACGCAACGCTAAACGCGTCCACTCTCGCAACGCTAAACGCGTCACTCTCGCAACGCTAAACGCGTCACTCTCGCAACGCCAAACGCGTCACTCTCGCAACGCCAAACGCGTCACTCTCGCAACGCCAACTCATAGACGCTTCGCGTCTATTTCGTCGCGCTATGCGCGACATACTTTTTTATTCGCTAATGTGATACTTTGTGCAAGCACAGTATCACATCATCGATAAAAAAGTGCGTTGCTTAAAAGACACCGAAGATTGCCATAAATGTTCCGGCTACAACGGCTGTACCGATAACACCTGCAACGTTAGGTCCCATAGCATGCATAAGAAGGAAGTTTGTGGGATCTGCTTCCGCACCGACTTTCTGTGATACACGTGCTGCCATAGGAACCGCTGATACACCGGCAGAACCGATAAGGGGATTTGTCTTTCCCTTAGTAAGAATACACATTACCTTACCGAATATTACACCTGCGGCAGTACCGAATGCGAAAGCAATAAGTCCCAATGCAACAATCTTAAGAGTGCTGAGATTAAGGAATGCTTCTGCGCTTGTGGTAGCACCTACAGAAGTACCAAGTAAGATAACAACGATGTACATAAGCGCATTTGATGCTGTTTCTGTCAACTGACGTACAACACCTGATTCACGGAAAAGGTTACCTAACATAAGCATACCGATAAGAGGTGCTGTAGTAGGAAGAATCATACATACAACGATTGTAACAATGATAGGGAAAAGAATCTTTTCAAGCTTTGATACAGGACGAAGCTGTGCCATCTTGATTTTTCTTTCCTTTTCAGTTGTAAGAAGCTTCATAATAGGGGGCTGGATGATGGGTACCAGTGACATATATGAATATGCTGCCACGGCGATAGGTCCAAGTAAGTTGGTCTGTCCAAGTTTTCCGGCAAGGAAAATGGATGTAGGTCCATCAGCACCACCGATAATTGAAATAGCTGCTGCAGCCTTATCATTAAAGCCAAGTGCAATAGCTCCGAAATAAGCTGAGAAAATACCGAACTGAGCAGCTGCACCAAGAAGAAAGCTCTTGGGGTTAGCAATCAGGGGACCAAAGTCGGTCATTGCACCTACACCCATGAAAATAAGTGAAGGTAAGATTGCAAATTCATCAAGTACATAGAAGTAATACAACAGTCCACCTGCTGTTCCGTCTGCACCGGGAGCTGCGATAATATCGGGATAGATATTAACGAGAAGCATACCGAATGCAATAGGTGTAAGCAGAAGGGGTTCAAACTCTTTTGCAATTGCAAGATAAAGGAAAAAACATGCAACAGCAATCATTAAGTAATTGCCCCAGCTAAGATTGAAGAATGCTGTCTGATGTACCAGGTTGTTTAAAGTATCTGCAATATATTGCATTTTTTAATCCTCCTGGAATATTGTTTTGGGCTAAATTACTTTAATGTTGCAAGAGTTGCACCTGCTTCAACAGCATCGCCTACGCTAACATTAACGCTTGCAACTGTTCCGTCTGCGGGAGCAACAACGGGGATTTCCATCTTCATTGCTTCAAGAATGATAACTGCATCACCCTTCTTAACAGCATCTCCAACGTTCTTTTCAATCTTGAAAATCTTACCTGCTGCACCGGCCTCAACCTTAACTGAGCCTGCTGCGCCTGCTGCAGCCTTGGGTGCTGCGGGAGCTGCCTTAGGTGCTGCCTTAGGTGCTGCCTTGGGAGCTGCCTTAGGTGCTGCAGCGGGCGCTGCTCCTGCACCGTTTTCTTCTACGGTTACTTCATATGCTGTACCGTTTACAGTAATTGTATAATTCTTCATTTTTAGTTCCTCCTGTTTGCTCTTCTGATGCTTCTGACGGTATATCCGTCTGTGGATCCGCCGTTTGCACTCTCATACGCGTTGATTGCTGCCATAATAACAGCTACAAGTTCTGTGTCATCTGCTAATTCTTCAACAACCTCTGTTGTTTCAACAGTTTCTTTTTTCACCTCTACAGGTTTAGCCTTGGGCTTAAAAAGATTGAAGCTGCTGATGATAAGGCTGATAAGAATAAGAATAGTAAATACGGTTCCCATACCAAGTAAGGTATTAAGTCCTGCATTCCCCATACTCTTTGATGCCTTCTTCATGTTCTGTGCAAAGCTGAGTTTTGCAACGCATTCAGCGCCGGTAAGCTTTGTGAACATATCATTTGTATAAGTAAATTTAAATGTTCCGTTTGCAACGTTACCCTGAACAGGATATGTAACGATGATTTCTTTTCCGGAAATTTCTGATGTGCATTCACCTACATTAACAATACCGCCCATATCCTCTGAAGTCTGGACATAAGTTGTAAGCAAACCTTCAAATACACCCAACTCTGCTTCGACTGAATATCCGATATAGCTGTAGGTTATGCTTTCAAGGATGTATGCCACCTCATGCTTTGCGTAATTACCTGTCAGATCAGCCAGTTTTTCTTCTGTACCGTATATATCGGCGATGTCGATAAGACTGTTTGAAATCTGAACGCAGGTATCAATTTTAGCTTGTTCAACCGGAGTATATTCTGTCTTGCCACAAGCGGCGAGTGAAAGTGTGCAGGCGATGACACATAAAAACATAAGTAATTTCTTCTTCATATGTCTGAGTCACCTTTCTTTAAACTGTTCCGTGCTTCTTTGCGGGACGATCTTCGAATTTTGTGAATAACATTTCGAAAGCACCGATAACATACTTACGTGTATCAGCGGGCTCAACGATCTGATCAACATATCCTCTCTTAGCTGCGCTTACAACATTGTTCTGTAATGCTGCATATTCAGAAGCCTTTTCGTTCTGAACTTCTGCGGATTCATTTGCAAACATAATCTTTGAAGCAAGCTTAGCATCCATTGTACCGATTTCGGCATTAGGCCAAGCGATTGTGATATCACATCCGATAGCCTTGGAGTTCATAACTGTGTATGCACTTCCGTAAGCCTTTCCGACAATGACATTTACCTTGGGAACTGTAGCATTTGCAAATGCGTATGTAAGCTTTGCAGCAGCCTTAGCCATCTTCTTCTCAGCTTCTACCGTAGCCTTGAATCCGGTAACATTTGTGATTGTAAGAACAGGAATATTGAAAGCATCACAGAAGTTAACAAAATCAGCAGCCTTTGCAGCACATCCGGGGCAAATAACGGTATCGAATTTCTCAGCAACCTTACCGTCTTCACCGTATACTTCCGATCTGTTTGCAACAACACCTACAGTCTTTCCGTTAAGACGGATAAAGCCTGTAACCATTGCCTTTGAAGATTCAGCCTTGATTTCAACAAAATTGTTATCATCAGCAATCTGAGAAACAAGAATTGCTGTATCTCCTACACAGCCTTCGATTCCTTCGCATGCTCTGTTAAGATCGTCTTCACACTCAACTTCATCTGCGTTTGAATCATTGTTTTCAGGTAATATTGAAACAAGTTCACGGATTGATGAAAGAATAAAGCCTTCATCACCAATTCCTGATACAGCGCCTGCCTCGTTCATAAACTTAGCTGAAGCTGTGTCACACTTTGCGGTATAGTTGCCGTCAAGTGCATTTGGTGAATTAACGAAAAGCTTAGCATTCTTTTCTTCCATGAATGTAAAGTCTGCCATTGACTCGGAAATTGCAAGTCCGCCGCCACAGTTGCCAAATACAGCTGCGATCTGAGGAATAACGCCTGAAGCCATTGCCTGCTTAGCATAAATAAGTGCCATAGCATCAAGAGCATCTGTTGCCTCCTCAAGTCTTAAACCTGCGGAATCAAGTAATCCGATGATAGGAGCTCCCATCTTTAATGCAAGATCGTAAAGACCTGCAATCTTTCTTGCATGCATTTCGCCGACTGTTCCGTTTAATACGGATGAATCCTGGCTGTACACATAAACAAGCTTGCCGTCGATAAGTCCGTAGCCGGTAATAACACCGTCGGAGTTAGCTTCGGTCTGTTTCATATTGAAATCAGTTGCTCTTGCTGTAACTAAAGCACCAATTTCTACGAAACTGTTTTCATCGAGCAAAGAAGTAATTCTGTCGCCCGCTTTTGAAGTAGTACTCATTTGGTTTACCTCCATTTATATTATAATGAACTAAAATAACCACATTCTATGGAAGTATAGCATATTGAAGGTTAAAATAGCAACAAAAAAAGAGCCTAATCTTAGGCTCTTTTTGCTAAAAAAATATCAATAATTGCTAATTAAAAATTCACTCTTTTTATATTTTTAAAGTCATTTGAACTTCCTGTTCGGCCTGCTGTTTAAATTCTTCTATCTGGAGTGTATCAATTTCAGGAAGTTCCTTTAAGCTTTTAACTCCAAAGCTTCTCAAAAACTGCTCCGTTGTACCGAAAAGAATAGGTCGTCCGGGAGCATCCTTTCTTCCCAACTCTTCAATCAATGCGTACTCAAGAAGTTTGTCGATCGCATAGTCACAACTGACCCCTCGAATTGTCTCTATCTCTATCTTTGTCACAGGCTGCTTGTAAGCCACAATTGAGAGCGTCTCAAGTACAGACTCGGAAAGGTTCATTTTTCTGGGTGTTTTTGCTATTTTAATCAGTTCCTGATAGTAATCCGATTTTGTAACAAACTGATATGACTTTTCAAGTTCAAGAAGTTCGATTCCGTGAGAAGCATTCTTGTACTCTGCTTTTAATTCATCAAGAGCAGCCTTAACATTTTCCTCTGTTTCTTCAGAAACCTCAGCGAGTTTCCTGAGTTCCACGGACTCACCAACCGCAAAAAGAATTGCTTCAAGCATTGCCTTTAAATTTTTTTCTTCACTCATATCTGTTTAAGCCTCATTTGAAGTAATCATAATATCATCGTTAACACTTTCCTGCGATACATTGATTCGTCCTGTCTTAATAAGTTCAAGCACAATAAGAAATGAAACAATGATTTCAGCCTTGCTGTTGGATTTTTCAAGCAGTTCTCTGAAGGAAAACGTCTTTTTCTTTTTAAGATAATTGTCAATATAGGAAATTTTGGCATCCATATCAACTTCTTCTTTTTCAATATCACCGTATTTTGATCTAACCGGGTCTATCTTTTCTTCTTCCCTCTTCAAAACTTCCTCAAAAATCCGGTGAAGTTTCACAAGGTTCATATCACCTACCAGAGTTTCGTAATCGATCGGATCTTTGTATGCTTTCACCTCATCCGGAAGTGTTTCGCCTTTCGTCAGCATAACACCGGTCTGAGTATGCATATCCTTAAGCTCATAAGACATGTACTTATACATCTTGTATTCCAAGAGTTTTTGAACAAGTTCGGCTCTGGGATCCTCTTCTTCTCCATCCTCATTAACTTCAACAGGAAGAAGCATTCTGCACTTAATATCGACCAGCGTTGCAGCCATCACAAGGAATTCACTCATAACGTTCATGTCTTCGGTCTGCATAGCCTTAATATACTCAAGATACTGATTGGTAATCTCTACAATCGGGATATCATATATATCAACTTTATTCTTTTCAATAAGATGAAGAAGCAAATCGAGCGGTCCCGAAAATGCTTCAAGTTTTACTTCCAGTGACATATCTGTAACCTTTTAATTATTTTAGCTAAGTAATTTTAGCACAGCAGAAGAAATTAATCTATTCCTTCTTCAAATCAATAACAACAATTTCAGCAGGATTGAACATTCTGAAAGGGATGGTATGCATTCCCAGGCCACGTGATACTATCATGCGGCTTTCGTCTTCTTTGTACATTCCTCCGGCGTACTTCGGAAAAAGTCTCCACATCGGGGAAATAACTCCGCGCCATCCCGGAACACCTATTACCCCTCCGTGAAGATGTCCGGAAAGAACAAGATCCGGTTTCCAACCGATGTAACTTCTGAAGTAGTCGGGATTATGTGCAAGAAGAATCGAAAAAGACTCCTCTTTATTGCATCCAAGCATTTTTTCAACATATCCCGGATTCATATTCTGAAGTTTAAATCGCTTGTAATAATTTGATTCGATTGAAAGTCCGTAAACTGTGACATCGTCAAAAATTTCAACACTGTCATTATCCAGAAATTCTATTCCGAGTTTGTTTATTTGCTCTTTGTATCTTTCAAACATATCTCCATAAACATCCGGATATATTTTCGTCCTGTATTCATGATTGCCCAATGCATAAACAACCGTGAATTCAGTTTTGAGTCTCTTCACAAATGATATAGCCGCACTGAAATCTTTACCCGGATATGCGGTAAGAATATCCCCACCGATAAGAATAACATCAGGCTCGAGTTTTTTTATGGATTCGATAAGCTTATCATTGTTTTTTCCGTATACTTTTCCGTGAAGGTCACTTACAAAAACAATTCTGTGATAATTATTTAATTTACCTGAAGTAATATTGTATTCTCTGGTTACATATCGGTTTGAATCAAATGCAATTACCAGAACAAAAAACAGTATCACGCAAATCAGCAATGCAATAATATAGTATTCCAAAACTACTCCTTATAATATGAAGCCTTTCCCCACTGAATAAACAAGCCCTTGACTCATCGTCAAGGGCCTATTATTTTACTTAGTTATATTTGCGCTTTCTTGCAGCCTCAGACTTCTTCTTACGCTTTACGCTGGGCTTCTCATAATGTTCGCGCTTACGAATCTCCTGCTGGATTCCTGCCTTAGCACAACTTCTCTTGAATCTGCGTAAAGCACTATCCAAAGATTCGTTTTCTTTTACGATAATCATTGACATCTCTAACTCGCCTCCCTTCAGTCCTATCAAGTACTCTGACTGATTCAGGTTTTTTCGTGTTCACACACATCAGTTATTATATCAAAAACCAAGGATTCGTCAACACTTTTTTCTGCCTGCGAAGAAAGTCGGGCCTTCCGCTAGTTTTTCTCCCATATTGCATACAAAGTTATTGACCCCGACGTTTTAAGATTTTCCACTTCTTCCATGTCGTCAAAGCTTGTTCCCGTACCGTTTGCCCTGGTGTTCCATCCGACAAAGGTATAGCCGCTTCTTGTAAATCTGTTTTCCGACAGATTAGCCGCTGCATCATATGTTAATGTCTGCTTTGACATATATCCTGTTCCGCCGTTTTTCGCAAAAACAATCTTATATGTATTGGGCTGCCACTTAGCATACAATGTAATGTTCTCTACAAGTTCACCATCTGAATCCTTCATTAATTTTGGTAACTTAGTTATCTTCTTTGTAAAGTCTTCATCAAGGTACCAGCCTTTGAAAGTGTAACCCGCTTTGCTTGGATTCTTAAGAACAACATCCGCAACGTGAGTACGAACTTCTGGATTTCCGATATTATTTGTTCCTTCGTCCAAAATATATTCAATATCAAAGCTGTCGGCAGTCCATTCGGCATAAAGAGTAATGGTCTTACCGTTTACAGGATAAACCTCAGATACATTCTCGTTCAAATCGTAATGCACCCCTTTTCCTGTTGTCTTAGTATTCCAGCCGGTAAGCGTATAGTATTGTTTTTCTGCAATTTCACCGGGAAGATCATATGCATCGGTGTACATATAACCTGCTCTTGCCGGAATCGATTCGTTTTCCAGCAGTTTGCCGCCATTGAGATTAAATGCAACGCTGTACGAATTTTCTTGCCATTTTGCAAAAAGAACTACATCCTCATGGGTCTTTCTCGGAATTTTGGTTACCTTATTTCCACTGAAATCTTCATACTTGTACCAACCCATGAATGTATATCCGGTTTTCGAAGGATTGGCCAGTTTGATTTCCTTGGATGTTATATAAAATGTTGTGGGATTCTTTTTGTTGTTTGCGCCTCCGTCAAGGTTGTAATCAATGGAGTAGTCAACAAGTACCCATCTGGCATATAGATTTACGGTAGCCTTATTCGTTCTTGAAAGACCGCTTACAGTCTCTTTGTCCGCATAGCTTGTTCCCCTTCCGTCTGCCCTTGTGTTCCATCCGTCAAAATAATAACCTGTTCGCACAAAGGAATTGTCTGTAAGTGTTATTTCTTCAGTAAATGTTGCGTCCAATGAGCCCATTGTTCCTGTGCCACCGTTTGCATTGAATTTGATAATATAATAATTTTCCTTCCAATGCGCTTCAAGGCTGCGATTTCCCGTACTACCCTTTGCAATACTTGTGACGCGAACTCCTGTATCCTTATCATACCAGCCCATAAAATTGTAGCCTTCCAACTTAGGTGTCGGAAGTGAAAATGTGGCTGTTGCTACATTGTATGACTTATCAGCTACATAACTTCCACCCGCAGAATCAAATGTAATGGTATAGGGAATATAATTCCACTTTGCATATAAAGACAGATTTGCATTTCCCGTTTTACCGGTAAAAGAATTTTTAAAATATTGATCCTTATACCATCCTGCAAAGGTACATCCTGTTCTTTCCGGTGCATATAGCGATATGGTTGAACCTCCGTCAAAAAGAATAGGATTCAGCGCAGAATTTGTTCCGCCGTTCAGATGATATGTTATTTTGTATGAATATTTAATCGGAATTGAGTTTTTCTTTGCCCAAGCCTCGGCTGCCGTACCTTTCGCACATCGAACTGAAAAGCCGTATGCGCAAAGCCTGAAGCATTCGCCACCGATTTTTATATCTCCCGAAGGCAATTCTGCAACTTTAAGATTTATATTCCCTACAAATCCCTGATATCCGATTGATTTAACACTTGCAGGGATTTTTATGTATTCGAATAAATTGTAGGCAACTCCCTGCACACCTATTTCTTTAAGGCTTGCCGGAAGTTCCAGCTCTGTCAATGCCATAGAGGATATACCGTAATCCTCTATTTTATATAGCTGACTTCCGCTTTCAAACACAATACCCGATACATTTCCAGCGCCTCTGAATGCTTCTCTTTCAATTACTTTTACTGTTTTTGGAATGGTAATGATGCAATTATCAAATCTAGCTGAAGTAAAGAATTTTTGAGGAATTCGCGTACAGTTATCCCCCCATTTTATCTGATTAAGACAACAGTTCCTAAAAATTCCGCTGCACCAGTATTCGCTTTTGTTAATGTCATCTGATTCAATAACAAGCCTTGATAAGTACGGATTATTGTCGAATGCATATGAGTCGAGTGTTTTTAATGAAATCGGCAACACAATTTCTGACAACCCATTATTTTTAAAGGCTTCTTCCCCTATATATTCCAATGTTGCAGGCAAAATAATCTCCTGAAGATTGATGCCTTTAAATGCCGTCGCTTCAATTCTTTTAAGGCAACTGCCTTCTTCAAAGGTAATACTTTTTATACCTGTCGCTTCATAAAATGCCCCTTCACCAATGATTTGAACCGATTTCGGAATTACTATATCGCATTGATAAAAATCAGCCATCCAAAAGATGTGTTTTGGGATTATCGTTATGCCTTCTTTTATAATCAGTTGCGAAATCCTGCACCCCGTAAAACAGCTTCCGCTTTCTGCCTCACTTACCGGCATTTTATTTGTTCTGTAATCAACCTTTGCAAGATTTTTATTGTTGTCAAAAGTACCGGTTCCAAGATAAGAAACATTTTCCGGTATGATTATTTCCTTTAAATCATTTAATGCAAATGCTTCACCGCCTATTTTTTTCAATGAAGAAGGAAGGCTAATCGATGTAAGTCCCGATTTCTTAAATGCCCTTTCTCCTATAGATTCCAATACACTTCCGCCTTCAAAAACAATGCCGCCGAGTCCTGTAACATTTTCAAAAGCATGATTACGAATGTATTTAACTTCCTTCGGAATAGTCACTATTGTTTCGTTAAAGTCTGCCCCTTTAAAAAAGCTTTCGGGAATGGTTACCATATTTCTGATTGATAACGATTCAATGCTTGAGTAGGCAAATCCTCCTGTATAAGTAGCAACATCCAAAGAAGCTCCGTCAATGGTTACATCAGCATAATAATATCCGTTTCCGAATGCACCTTCGCCAATATATTTAACATTACCGGGAATATTAATTGTAAGCAGTTTGTTATTATAAAAGGCACATGATCCGATGGTAAGCAGGGAACTCGGAAACGACACAGAGTTTAAACTGCATCCATTAAATGCATCGTAACCAATCTCTCTCATTCTGCTTCCTTCTTCAAAAGAAAGCGAAACAATATTTGTATTATCCTTAAACGCATTTGCGTTGATATAGACATATTTTGCAGGAATAACAAGTTCAAGATTTTCTATTGCTTTGCCGGCGTCCGCGAGACCTACTACAGTTATTCCGTCATTGGCGACCAACAGTAATTCTTCTGCCGTGGTTGCATATAAACTTTCTTCATTTTCAGATACATCGAATTCCTTTTCATTTTCAGGCTGATCAAAAGGTTCATCAATATCTTTTTGTATTTCAGTCTCTACGACTTCATCATCGCTTTCCGAAACATCGTCAGCCAGATTTCCCGACACATCACCTGCTTCACTCGTAACAATATAATCCGAGTCCTTTTCTTCTGCATACGAATAAACAGTTGAACTGATTACAATTGATACTGCAAGAATTATTGAAAGGCTTCTTCTGAGTCTGAATTTCATTCTTATTTTCCCCCACAAAATGCTTTTATATAGTTTTGTTTTTTAGCATATTAATCAACAAAGATTATATCTACAGATTATTAACGGAATAATTGCAGCAGTCACCCATATACTCTTTCTGCAGAATGCAAAAAATCCTGCCGTATTAAACGACAGGATTTTGCAAAATCATCAATATTACAGCTGACCTTCAAGAGTACTCTGAACAGCCTTAATAGCTTCAGGAATGCCTGCGGGATTTTTTCCGCCTGCCTGTGCCATATTGGGACGTCCGCCGCCGCCACCGCCTACAAGTCCTGCAATAGCCTTGATGAGGTTACCTGCGTGAGCGCCCTTGCCCATTGCATCA
This sequence comes from Lachnospiraceae bacterium, assembly GCA_045600725.1. GTDB lineage: Bacteria > Bacillota > Clostridia > Lachnospirales > Lachnospiraceae > UBA1258. Next base: position 72,769 of record JAZRYK010000014.1, on the reverse strand, counting down.
TCGGATGCCTTGGCAACAAGATTAACCTTACCGTCTGCTTCGGAAGCAAGAACAACAACGCCTCCGCCAATCTTCTCACAAAGTGAATCAGCCAGATCTCTTAATCCGTTCATATCCACGCCGGGAACTGCTGTTGCAAGAAGTTTAACACCTTTAACTTCTACAACATTTGAAAGAACATCGCCTACTGCTTCTTTGGCTGCCTTAGCCTTCATTGATTCAAGTTCTGACTTAAGTGCCTTAATTTCAGCCTGCATTGAAGAAATCTTTGCTGAAAGCTCAGCGGGCTGTGTCTTTGCTGCAGTTGCTGCTTCATTAAGTTCTTTTTCAATGTTCTTGTAATACTCAATTACATTTGCACCGGTAATTGCTTCAATACGACGTGTACCGGCTGCAACACCCGATTCTGAAAGAATCTTGAAGTTTGCAATATCACCGGTATGTGATACATGTGTACCACCGCAAAGTTCCTTGGAGAAATCGCCCATAGAAACCACGCGAACGGTTTCACCGTATTTTTCTCCGAAAAGAGCCATTGCGCCGCTCTTCTTTGCTTCTTCTATTGTCATTACATCGGTTGAAACCTTAACGTCAGCTTCAATCATCTTGTTAACAATTGCTTCAACCTTTGCAATTTCTTCTTTTGTCATTGCCTGACCGTGTGAGAAGTCAAAACGTGTTCTTTCAGGATCCTGATATGAGCCGGCCTGCTCAACATGATCGCCAAGTACTTCCTGTAATGCAGCCTGAAGAAGGTGTGTTGCGGAGTGATTTCTGCAGGTCTTTGCACGGTTTTCGGCGCAAACTGTTAATGTAGCGACATCTCCGGCCTTTACAACGCCTGATTCAACACATCCGATGTGTCCGATTCTTCCTCCGGGAAGCTTAACTGTTTCTTCAACCTTAAATACGCCGGTGGAGGTTTTAATGGAACCGATATCGCCCTTCTGACCACCCATTGTTGCATAGAAAGGAGTCTTCGCGGTAACGATGATACCTTCATCTCCTGCATTAAGTGTGTCAGTCATTGCTTCATTGTTTGACAGAGCCGCGATTGTTTCATTAAGTTCAAGCTTGTCATAGCCTACAAACTCACTTACTACCGAAGCATCAAGTGATTCAAAAAGATCGGCGCCCTGTGATTTCTGCGAGAAGCTTGCATTTTCTCTTGCAAGTTCCTTTGCTTCTTCCATACACTGCTTGAAGGCTTCTTCATCAACCTTTAAGCCTTCTTCTTCCGACATCTCAACGGTAAGTTCAAGAGGGAACCCAAAGGTGTCATAAAGTCTGAATGCACTCTTGCCGTCAATAACGGTAGCATTTTCAGCCTTCTTTGCTTCAATAATTTTCTTGTATTCCTTTAATCCGTTTTCGATTGTTGCTTCAAAACGGTTAATTTCTTTTTCAAGTTCGGTAAGAATAAACTCTTTGTTCTTCGCAAGTAAAGGATATGAATCATTGTAAATATCATCAATGTAGATGCTTGCTATCTTTAACATATCAGCAGTCTTTAAATTAAGATTTCTGGCATGTCTGATTGCACGACGGATAAGTCTTCTGAGAACATAGCCTGCACCTGCATTTGAAGGAAGAAGCTTAGCTTCGTCGCCGATAAGCATAACACCTGTACGAAGGTGGTCGGCAATAATTCTCATGGATTTTGTTGACTTTTCATCAGCTTCGTATTTAATTCCGGAAGCAGCTTCGATTGAAGCAATTACAGGAGCAAAAAGGTCTGTTTTGTAAACATCGTCGATACCGTTTAAGAATGCAAGGTTTCTTTCAAGCCCCCATCCGGTATCAACATTCTTTTTCTCAAGAGGAGTAAGATGTCCGTCCTGATGCTTCTCGTACTGCATGAATACGTCATTACCTACTTCGGTGTACTTACCGCAATGACATCCGGGCTTACAATCAGGTCCGCAGGGAGGAACATCTGATACGAAGAACATTTCGGAGTCAGGTCCGCAAGGTCCGTATTCAAGTCCCCACCAGTTATCCTCTGCAGGAAGGAAGAACACGTTCTCAGGCTTAAATCCCGATTCGATTCTGTATTTTGCACCTTCTTCGTCTCTGGGTGCATTTTCGTCACCTGCAAATACAGTTGCTGCAAGATGATCTCTGTCAAATTGGAATACCTCTGTAAGAAGCTCGTAGCTCCACTGGCATCTCTCTTTTTTGAAGTAATCGCCAAGGCTCCATGAACCCATCATTTCAAAGAATGAAAGATGGCTCTTGTCACCGATTCCGTCAATATCATTTGTACGAACACAACCCTGAACGTTGCAAAGTCTTGTTCCCAAAGGATGCTTCTTTCCAAGAAGATAAGGCATAATTGGCTGCATGCCTGCTACGTTAAACATAGCACCGGTTGAACCGTCTGATACAAGTGAAACCGCGCCACAGTCAACATGTCCTCTTTCTGTATAGAATTTAATCCACTCTTTTCTTAATTCTTTTGATGTAATCTGTCTCATCATTTTTCTCCTAGCTGGAATAATAAATAAATCAAATTATAATGCACAAACTACAGCACCCCTTCGGACACTGTAGTTTATTATTTACCGCTTAATTAAAAAGTGAACTTATCTGCAAAATAAGCATCAAGATCGGCAATAGCAATTCTTTCCTGCTCCATTGAATCACGGAAGCGAACAGTTACCATGTTATCTGTCTCGGATTCAAAGTCGTATGTAATGCAGAAAGGAGTTCCGATTTCGTCCTGACGGCGATATCTCTTACCGATGTTTCCACGATCGTCAAATTCGCAGTTATACTTCTTTGAAAGCTGTGCATAAATCTTTTCAGCACCCTCATTAAGCTTCTTTGAAAGAGGAAGGATACCAATCTTCACAGGAGCAAGTGCGGGATGGAAATGCATAACAGTTCTCATATCGGGCTTCTCTTCTGTTCCGATGTTTTCTTCATCGTACGCTGCGCAGAGGAATGCAAGAACAACACGGTCTGCACCGAGTGAAGGTTCAACAACATAAGGAACATACTTTTCGTTTGTTTCATCGTCAAAGTAGAGCATGTCTTCACCTGATGTATTCTGGTGCTGTGTAAGGTCATAATCTGTACGATCGGCAATACCCCAAAGTTCGCCCCATCCGAAGGGGAATAAGAATTCGATGTCTGTTGTTCCTTTTGAGTAGAAACAAAGCTCTTCGGGATCATGGTCACGAAGCCTCATTTCATCTTCCTTAATTCCAAGAGAAAGAAGCCAGTCACGGCAGAAGCCTCTCCAGTACTGGAACCAGTCGAGGTCAGTTCCGGGTTTGCAGAAGAACTCGAGCTCCATCTGCTCGAACTCTCTTGTTCTGAAGGTAAAGTTACCGGGAGTAATTTCGTTACGGAATGACTTACCAATCTGTCCGATACCGAAGGGAACCTTCTTTCTTGAAGTTCTCTGAACATTCTTAAAGTTTACGAAAATACCCTGTGCTGTTTCAGGACGAAGGTATACGGTATTCTTTGCATCTTCTGTAACACCCTGGAAGGTCTTGAACATAAGATTGAACTGTCTGATATCGGTAAAGTTGTGCTTTCCGCATGTAGGACAAAGAACATTATTGTCTTCAATGAAGTTCTTCATTTCTTCCTGTGAAAATGCATCAATGGGCTTGGGAAGTGTCATCCCCTTTTCAGCGCAGAAATCTTCAATAAGCTTATCTGCACGGAATCTTTCATGGCATTCCTTACAATCCATTAAAGGATCTGCAAATCCGCCAAGGTGACCTGATGCAACCCATGTCTGAGGGTTCATAAGAATTGCACAGTCAACACCTACGTTGTAGGGATTTTCCTGAACAAACTTCTGCCACCAAGCTTTTTTAACGTTATTCTTAAGCTCTACGCCAAGGTTACCGTAGTCCCATGTGTTTGCAAGACCACCGTAAATTTCAGATCCGGGATATACAAATCCTCTGGATTTGGCTAAAGCTACAATCTTATCCATTGACTTTTCCATAAAATAATCTCCAATTCGCATAATTAATATTTAGACACAAAAATACTCAGTAGATTATATTCCAAATCTACTGAGTTTTCAATATCAATGTTTCGTAAAAAACAGAAGGTTAAATCCACTTTGCAAGACGTTTTTTTACATACTCCATGCTTGCCACATAGTCTTCGTCTCCTGCCAGGTGTTCAAGAATCATCGGCATATCGGGATTAACCTTGTGAGCAAGCTTGGCATAATGTTCAAGATTAAAGCTGCCTTCACCGCAGGCACATTCGCGCAACTGGAATGTAAAGTCTTCAAGAAGCTGTACATCCTTCAAATGGCAGCTCTTAATCTTATCTCCCAGAAGTTCAAATGTATGATCAAGAAAATCCTCGCAGAAGAAATATCTTTCCGGTCTGTTAATCATATTGATTATATCCATATGAACACCGAACTTATCTCTGTTGACATCTTCAATCAGCTTTAAATATTCTTCAGGGCTTGAAGGCACCATCCAGGGCATGGGCTCTATTGAAAAATATGTATTCACCGGGGCAGCTTCATCTATAACTCTCTGAATCATCTCAACCGATCTGTCCCACGTTTCCTTTGAAAAATTTTCCTTATAAGCTCCGTCCCAGCGCTTTCCTGTGGAACCTGTAATATTCACGCAGCAATTTGCCCCAATACGGTCTGCAAGCTTAAGCTGTTCAATGCTGTATTTAAGGCTGCTTTCGCGTTCGTTATCATCCAGTGAAATCGCGTTTCTCCATACGCCGACTTCCGCAATTACAAGATCGTTTTTCTTAGCCTCCGACACATACTCGTCAACCAATTCATCGGGCGCACTGCAGTTAAGAGGAAAAACAACGCTCTTACATCCAAGTTCTCTCATTGCTTTTGCCCATTCGGCTGCCGAACTCTTGTTTAACGAAGAAGAAATTCCAAGTCTCATTGATTAATCCCCCTTAAAAAGCTCTGAATCTGAGCACATCCGGATCGATATCTTTAAGAGTACGCGCTCCCGTTCGTGCCATAATAACCTTCAATTCCGTATTCATTCTGTTGATTGCTTCAGTCACTCCCTGAGCCTTATTTTCCAAGGGACCCATAAGTGCTCTGCCGACACCCACAGCGTCTGCACCAAGCGCGAGACACTTAAATACATCTGCGCCGCATTCAATTCCGCAGTCAACAAATATTTTTGCTTTGCCATCAACTGCTTTAACTATTTCCGGAAGTACCATCAAAGGCGGAACCATATAATCCATCATTCCGTGATGATGTGATACAAGAATCGCTTTAGCACCGGCCTCAACACATTTTTCTGCCTCTTTTGCGCTTAATACTCCCTTTACAACAAAAGGAACCTTTGATGCTTTAACAAATTCTTTCAGCTGTTCCGTTGTTTTCGGTCTCATTGGAAGACCGAGAACATTATCATATCCCCCATTCCATGCAAAGGAGTGGTCTATATCCATGCCAACGGCAAATGCTCCGTTATCTACGGCATGGCTTATTCTTCTGAACACCTCATTGTCATCAGCATGCGGCTTTATTATTTTGACTGTTTTGGCCCCGCTGTCGATAACCTCTTCCAGTTCTTTATCTTCACCCATTCCGTAAAAATGAACCGCGCCGCTTTCTTTTGCCCCCAAAGCAAATTCCACCATTGCGTTGTCGCAGATCTTATGAAGGTGCGACAGTGCAGCTGTCATAATTGGAGTTTCGAAGTTTTCGCCCCACAATTCCATTTTTGTATCAGGCAAATCCGAATCAAGATAATTTGTTGAAATTAAGATAGAATCAAAATATTCTCTGGTGATTTCATCAGATTTTCTGGGATAAGACATAGAGTATTCTCCTTTCAGACAAGCATCTCCAAAATCTCAAGACTTTTCATTTTAGTATCCACAAGCCTTCTTCTTTCCATATCCGCAAGTTCTGCCAGTTCATTGTTCCCGTTCCCTGCAAGAGTAAATGAAAAAAGGTTTTCGATGCTCGAATTAACAATATAATTTACGGCGGTTGCCACATCATTTGAAAAGCTACCGAGATTTTCAACCGGAATCAGCTCTCCTTCGATTACAAAAAGCTTAAGTTCAAAGACCGCTTTTACAAACGGGTTATCCAGCTTCTCGCTTTTAAGTCCCTGCATAGCTCTGTACAAAAGAAGAAGAACAAGCGCCTCATCGTTGTTCTCTCTTGTGTAGTAATCCACCAGTTCCATAAAATACATTCCGTAATATGCGGCTGTAATATCATTTCGTACAAACTCAAAATAATTCAGTACTTCCGCATTTTCCAGATTGTAGGAGGTTCTGCCTACGTAAAGATCAAAATTTCCGAAAACAAACAAATCTGCCACCGCGGAAAATCTGCTGTTGGGACGTTTTGCTCCTTTAACGAATACCGTTATTTTTCCGGCCTCTTTAGTCAGAATAACAAGACGTTTGTCGAACTCATTACAGGGGTAGGCACCTATGACCATACCTGTAACTTTCATAAACTCCTGCATTCCACTGCCTCCCGTAAATTAATTGTATAAAAACAGACTACTCTATAATTGAAAAAAAGTTGTTATAAACTGTGTTTTTTACTTTTTTACTTTAAAATCATCGGAATTGTATCCAAAGTTCTTTAAAAGAAACTCTGAATCGCGCCATTCCTTTTTCACTTTTACAAACAGTTTCAAATTAACCTGTTGTTCCAGCATTTTCTCTATCTCGTATCTGGCATTTGTTCCGATTTTTTTAAGCATGGAACCGCCTTTACCGATAATAATTCCTTTGTGAGAATCTCTCTCACATACAATTGTTGCCTCAATATCCACAATACGTCCCGAAAAATCCATCTTCTCGATCATTACCGCGATGCCATGGGGAATTTCTTCATTAAGAGCATGAAGTGCCTTCTCACGAATCATCTCCGCTGCAATTTGTCTGACAGGCTGGTCAGTAACCGTATCCTCATCGTAGAACGGTTCACCGTAGGGAAGATATTTAAAAATGCATCTGAGAAGTTCGTCCGTATTGGTACCTTCTGTTGCACTGACGGGAACAATTTCATCGAAATGACATGCATCCGCATAATATTGTATCGTTAGCGGAACTTCTTCCCTTTTAATTGAATCCACCTTATTTATAACAAGTATTTTGGGTGAATTAACGGACTGTAATCTTTCAAGAATATCTTTTTCTTTACTTCCCAGCTGTTTTCCCGCTTCGACCATCCAAAGAACAACATCCGCGTCCTTAACAGATGAATTGATTGCGGTATTCATATAATTGCCAAGCTTATTTTTCGCCTTATGTACACCGGGGGTATCAAGAAAAACAATCTGTCCTTCTTCCCCTGTATATACGGTCATTATTCTGTTTCTGGTGGTCTGCGGTTTATTTGACGTAATAGCAATTTTCTGGCCGATAAGACAATTCATCAATGTGGATTTCCCAACATTTGGTCTGCCAATTATCGTTGCAAAACCGGCTTTAAACTGTTTGTTTTCCATTTTTCCCTCTGTTACTCTTCACTTGTTTCTGAAATATCGGCGTTTTCCTCTGCTGTTGCAATTTTTTTCTTATTTGAAGGTTTTGTCACAATCTTGTAAATGATTCTTATTATTACAGCAAGAATTATGACAAATATTAGAAGAACAATAGCAAAAACCGTAAGTCCCGGTATTGCGCCCACAAAAACAAGCAGTAAATTTTTAAGCGTGTTGACTGTTTCGTCAAATCCGTCTGTGAATGCTTTTGAAATTTTCTGGCCGAAGCTCTCGGGTTCGGGTTCCGTGTAGGCCTCTACTTCCGTAATATCCAGATAAATAGTTGTATAGTCTACTTTATTGTCGTAAGTTCTCAACTGTGATTCCAATGACTCAATGTTATATCTGATATTGGTAAGTCTGTCTTCGATTACGAGTATATCCTCAATTGTTTCAGCCTGTTCAAGCAATTCAAGAAGTCTTTTTTCTTCTGCCTGATAAGCATTTTTTCTGCTCTGAACATCTACATAACTGAGTGTAACATCCTCAACAGACAGCGTCTTACTGATGACATTGGCATTTGCACCCACCATGTCTAAAAATGAATCCGCGCTTGCAGCAGGAATTCTGATTGTCATATAAGAAAAACGTGATGAATTATATGAGCTGCTGTACTTGCTTCCGTTACTCGAATTAAGATTCTCGATATACCCATCAAGTGAAACAACCTTGTTCTGAATCATTTCGACAAATCCGTCAAACTCTTCTGTTTCAACAGCGATATTATAGGTTTTAATAAGTTTGCGGGAATTATCTTTTACTTTCTCTGCCTCAGTCATCGAACCATTCGAGCCGTTTGAGGTTACATATTCCTCCGAATAACCATAGTCATAATCGGGTTCATATAAAGCTTCTGTGCCGGTAGATGCATTATAGCTATAATCGTACTTTGACGCCGATGAGCCGCAGGCGCACAGGCTCATAATCAGTACAATTCCCAATATCGTGGTGGTTATCTTTACGATTCTCTTCATAGTTTTACCTCCTTATGGCTTTAATTTTGTAAACAATTTAAAATTTACATTATGATTGTGACAAAGGAATAATCGCCTTGAACAGATTGCTGTCTTTATTAATCGCTTCCTCGCCTCCGACACAGCAAACCGCAGAATCTTCATTTATGACTGCTTCAAGATATTTTGCAAGTTCCCGTATTGTCTGCGGATTAGTGGAAAGAAGCTCTTCCCTTTCTTTTTCCAAAGTTTCGTTTGTAAGGCCTGACATATACATATTGTATGCCTTCTGTGACTTAATTGAAGGGGTCAGCGGTGTGTCAACATCTCCGATTGCGGAAATAACAAAACGTTCGCAAAGCGCTTCATCATCAGGGAAGCCGGCAATATAATCAATTGCTCCCTTATAAGCCTCAAAAGTCTTGGCAACATTCGGATCCCTGTATGAGACCATAAATGAATCACCGTATCTGTTAAATCCGCACATTGCGCCGTATGCACCGCCCTGAAGACGTACACTGGTCCAAAGATAATCATTTGCAAGGATATTTCTCAGAACCGGCAGATTTCCGACGTATTTGAGACCCTTTTTAATAAAATTGCCGCCCATACCCACGTACTGGACCTGGGATGCAGAGGTAAATGCTTCCTGCTTTTTTTCCGCGTAGTTCGGATATTGCTTAATATCCGATTGCTTTGAAGGAATATCCTTGACAAAATCCGAAAAAGCCTCTGCAAAAGCATCTATTCCATGACTCTCTGCGGTAATTGCAACCTTAAGGTTTTCTCTGGTAACAATATATTCCATTGCTTCTTTCATCTTCAAAATGAAGTCATCGGCTTTTTCATCGAAATTATCGACAAGGTCTTCCAAAAGTCTGAACTGCGATAATCCTGAGAAAACATCCGTCAGTGCACCGGCATCTGAATAGTATGCATTCATTCTGCCCACAACAACCGCATGACCGGCCTGGAGGAAATAACCCGATATTCTTGTTCTTGCTTCTTCAAGGATATCGCGCATTCTCTTTTTATCCTCAAATACCGTTGTAAGAATAATCTCTTTCGCAAGCTTTAGTGCCTCGGGAATCTTGGTGTAAAGTGCTTTTGTTCTTACTTCAAGTAAAGCTTCCGTTTCGAAAGTATCCACGCGCTTCACAACACTGATGTTCGTCGAAAGAGAACCTGTATTAATGGCAATTTCATTCGCCAGTTCACCGTACTTATATGATTTTGTGCTCGCCTGTCCCAAAAGCATTTTTGCAATCGAAAGGTAGGGATAATACTCTTCGGGCAGGGTCTTTAACGAGAAATTCATAATTGCATATGCTATACCGTTTGTAAAAAGCTCTGTCTCGGCAAAAGGAATACCCTCATGAACAGTTTCCTTATACTGTATTTTTTCAATATCCTTCTTAATATCGCTGATTGAAAGTGTCGGAATTGTGGCAAGTGCTTCTTCCGAATCGTTTTCTTCCTGATAAGCCTTTAAAGCCTTTGTGTCTTCGATAAGCTGCTTAATTTCGTCCTTTGAAAGTGAATCTTTGTAAGCCTTAAGCTTATCGGCCAGTTCCTTATCTTCTTTTTTCTGAAGCCCCTTCACAGGAACCATTTTGAGAATTGTCTTATGAGGATTCTCAAGAACTCGCTCACGAAGAACCTGCTCAAAGAAGTCATCATTCAAATGCTCTCTTAAATTTTCAAAAAGCTTATTCTGCTTTAATGCAGGGAATATATCCTCATCAGTATAATTCCATGCGTCAAAAACAAACATTCCGTACACAATTCCTCGAGGATAAAAACCATAGTCAGCCTCTCTGTAGGAAAATTCCTGACTGGTTATTGAAGCTTCCAATGTCTTTCTGTCAAATCCCTCGTCTATTATCTCGCGCATCGCATCTTCAATGATGCGAACAAATTCTTCTTCGTCCTCAGCATTTGCATTCTGGGCAACAATTGAAAATGTAGGCTGTCCAAGCTCTGAGTTGATTGAAGAAAAAACATCTTTTCCTATTCCCGCATCAATAAGTCGCTCCTTTAATTTTGCTCCGGGCACGGAACAAAGAGCATAATTTATAACATCCATTGCTTCCTGTATTTCAATCTCGTCATAATTCGCGCAAACGACGTTATATGTTAAAAATGTGCTGTCCTTCTCCTTGTCACCTTCGGCAAGTGAATACTCTTTTGTTATATATTTCGGAGCGTCAAAAGGAGCCTGAAGCTTAATCTCTGTCTTGGGATCTATAGGCTCATATTTGCTCAAATATTCTTCATCAATATATTTAAGTTTTTCTTCAAAATCCATGTCTCCGTAAAGGAATACACGGCAGTTTGAAGGGTGATAAAGTCTTTTATGGAATTCAAGGAAATTCTCATATGTAAGGTCCGGTATGCACTTAGGATCTCCTCCGGATTCAACACCGTACTGGGTATCCGGGAAAAGACTCATATAGCAGTATGAACCGCATGCATCTTCAGGCGAAGAATAAGCGCCTTTCATTTCGTTGTATACAACACCGTTATAAGTAATCTCGCCCTCTTCGTTTTCAAGCTCATAATGCCATCCTTCCTGAAGGAAAGTTTTTTTATTCGTATAAACCATCGGTTTGAAAACCGCATCCAGATAAACCTTCATAAGATTTGAAAAATCTTTGTCATTGCAGCTTGCAACGGGATACAGAGTTCTGTCGGGATAAGTAAATGCATTCATGAATGTATTCAGCGAGCCTTTTCCCACTTCCGTCATTGCATCCTTAACGGGATATCTTTCGGAACCGCAAAGAACAGAGTGCTCAAGAATATGCGGAACACCCGTCGAATCAGTAGGAATTGTTCTGAAACCGATCATAAATGACTTATTCTCGTCATCATTTGCCAAAAGACATATTCCGGCTCCTGTTTTATCGTGTTTGAGAACATATGCTGTGCTTCCCACATCAGATAAGGTCTCGGTTTTGATAAGTGTATAGTTTTTACAACCTTTAAATTCTTTCATTTACAGGTATTCTCCTCTTCACAGTTTTTGTCCGCCATTCCTCGCAAAAAGCGTATAATATTTCACGCCTGTTCTTCCGGAATTTCTATCTCTTCGATTTTGTTTCCGCATAACTTAAGAGCGGAAATTATATAATTTTCACTCATTTTTGATTCCTGCGCCAGTTCTTCCACTGTCACTTTTCGGCCCAAAAGATTTGAAAGATTTTGTGCGGCACGGGACACCTTTTCAACCTTTTTTACCATCTTTTCGCCTTCAGTCAATTCGTCCATTCTTGCCGCAATCGTATCCTGCATCGAATCCATAACAATCTTTCCGAAAAAACCGTCAACCTCGCTTGCATCTTCAAGTGCCCCGAGATTTGGCAGTGCAAGAAGAAGGGCAATATTTGCTTCTCCGATGAGATCCTCGATCATAACGCCCTGACCTGCATATAATTTTGCTATTTCAATCACATTTAAAAGATAATCCTTAAGAACAATTTCCGCAGCCGAATCATCACCTGCAATGGCATTCTTTCTGAATACTTCCCGCTCACCCGGAGTAAGGTCTATTGAGCCCTTAATATCCTCGATGTAGAAATCAAGGTAATTTTTTTCGTCTTCGGTCATAAATTCTTCGGCGTCAATTTTCTCATTAAGTCCGATTCTTTTCTCACGAAGATATTCCGTAATGACCTTTTTCTTCTCCGAATCAGTAGCTGTTTCGGGAATTATTTCTTCAAGCTGCTCCTCGGTTATTACATTGCCCTGCGCTTCGGCAAGTTCTATAAGCTCAGCCATTTTCTTTATAAATTCTGTTTGTGCGTTCATTCTTCTTACTCCACGTGTTTATGATTAAATAAGTGATCGTTGCAATATTCGTAATTTCCGTTACATTTCGAACAAAATCTGAACTGAAGCTCAGCATTATCCTTTTCTGTGCGTCCGCAGATTGCGCATTTATGCTTTGCAATTCCGCTTGCCGGTGAAGCGCTTCTCATATTCTTTTCAAATTCATGGTGTCTCTTCGCCTGCTTTACCCTTGCTCTCGGTGTTCCCCTTCTCTTAATCATCGAGGTTATAAAGAAAACCAGGAAGTTCATAAGGGATGAGAGAATAACAACAACGAATACAAAGTATACCGGATTGCCTCTCAGTGCATACATGGTATATGCAACTACTTCATACAGGAAATATATGCCGTAAGCAATGCCGAGCCATTTTATTTTTATTGGAATGATAAACAAGAGATAAACCCTGTTTTCCGGAAACGTGCAGGCAAATCCAAGGAAAACAGACATATAAATATAAAATGCCGTAAATGCCCCCGCCGAAGCAGCCGATGCATCAGCCAGTTCTGTCGGGCTGTTTGTCACAGAAATAAGTATCTGAGAAAGAACCAGCCAAATGAAACTGCCAAGTACGGTAAACAGCATTCCGGAAAAGATATATTTGTTGTACAAATAGTCTCCCCAAACCTGTTCAAGGGTATGGCCTATGGAATAATAAAAAAGAAGCATTATTATGGACAGTATCTCAAAACTCTGGCCCGGTATCAAAATCCAGGTTATAAGCCTCCAAATCTGGCCATGAAGAATTTTGTAGGTGTCCAGAGTCAGTAGCGGCACTATTTGCGGCATAACAAGACTTATAAAAAAGCCTGCTCCGTAACAAAGAGTCATAATCAGTGACAAATTCGGAATCGCATATTTTTCCAATTTTCTGTCAAGTTTATTCATAAAAACCTCCATTCCGCCCCGGCGGAATCCGGAGGGCACTTGCGGACGCGCCCTTTCGTGGGCGACACAAAAGTGCCATGTGAAAATTGCTCTGTTTTCACATTATATCTCCGTATTTTACTTTCATAATCGACAATTAAGTTTAGCATTTACACAAGCAAAAAACAACAAAGCCAAAAAGAGTTTATTAAGTTTATTCATATTTAAGATTTTGACGTAGTAACTTAGATTGCTTTTTGTGGTTTTATATTCTATAATCTACAGTTAGTGTGCTCTGATGTTCCTATTTATATATGTATACCCTTTGGAATGATTTTCAGAGTATTTTCAGCAAAAAACAACACAGGTGATTTATGTACTCATTAGGAATTGATATTGGTTCTACAACCGTAAAAATAGCTATTTTGGACGATGATAAAAATGTCCTTTTTTCTGATTATCAAAGACATTTTGCCAACATTCAGGAAACACTTAACGGTCTTTTAAAGGATGCTTCCGACAAACTTGGAAACATTGAAGTTCATCCCATGATTACCGGTTCAGGCGGACTTACCCTCGCAAACCATCTGGGAGTGCCTTTTACTCAGGAAGTTATTGCCGTATCCACTGCCCTTCAGGAAATGACAACAGGATGTGATGTTGCAATTGAACTTGGCGGCGAGGATGCAAAAATCATTTATTTTGAAGGTGGAAATGTTGAACAGAGAATGAACGGTATCTGTGCCGGCGGTACAGGTTCTTTTATTGACCAGATGGCGTCCCTCCTTCAGACAGATGCCGCCGGTCTGAATGAATACGCAAAGTCTTATAATTCTTTATACACTATTGCAGCCCGTTGCGGCGTATTTGCAAAATCAGATATTCAGCCTCTTATCAATGATGGAGCTACCAAAGAAGATCTTTCCGCTTCCATACTTCAGGCTGTTGTAAATCAGACAATCTCAGGTCTTGCCTGTGGCAAACCGATCAGAGGCAGGGTTGCTTTTCTCGGTGGTCCTTTACATTTCCTGACCGAATTAAAGGTTGCTTTCATACGTACTCTTAAGCTTGATGACGAGCATATCGTTGATACCGATCGCTCACATCTGTTTGCTGCCATGGGTTCAGCATTGAATTCGAAAAAAGAAACTGCTTTTCCCATCAGCGAAATGATTGAAAAGCTCTCGAACGGAATCAAGATGGATTTCGAAGTTGAACGTATGGAGCCTCTTTTTGAGAATGAAGAAGCATATGAAGCATTTAAGGCACGCCATGAAAAGGCCTGCGTAAAAAAATCTGACTTAAAAGACTATCACGGAAAGTGTTTCCTCGGTATTGACGCCGGCTCCACAACCACAAAGATTGCCATCGTATCCGAGGACGGAACTCTTCTTCACAGTTTTTATTCCAACAACAACGGTTCTCCTCTTCAAACCGCAATTGATGCATTAAAGGATATTTATCGGATGATGCCCGAAGATGCGGTTATTTCGCGTTCCTGCTCAACCGGTTACGGCGAGGAGCTTATGAAATCTGCATTTATGCTCGATGACGGCGAAGTTGAAACTGTTGCGCACTACTACGCTGCAGCCTTCTTCAAGCCGGATGTGGATTGTATCCTCGATATCGGCGGTCAGGATATGAAATGTATCAAAATCAAGAACAATACAGTTGACTCAGTTCAGTTAAACGAAGCTTGTTCTTCAGGTTGCGGTTCGTTTATCGAGACCTTTGCAAAATCTCTTAATTACTCGGTAAAGGACTTTGCAAAGACTGCTCTTTTTGCAGAGCACCCCATCGATCTTGGTACCCGTTGTACCGTCTTTATGAATTCAAAAGTAAAACAGGCCCAGAAAGAAGGCGCAAGTGTTTCCGATATTTCTGCAGGTCTTGCTTACTCTGTTATAAAAAATGCTTTGTTCAAGGTTATAAAAGTATCCGACGCCTCTTCTCTTGGTTCGAACATTGTTGTTCAGGGCGGAACGTTCTACAACGATGCTGTTCTCAGAAGTTTTGAAAAAGTAGCCGGCTGCGAAGCTATCAGACCGGACATTGCCGGTATTATGGGGGCCTTTGGTGCTGCACTTATTGCCCGTGAACGATATGCGGAAAATTATTCAACATCAACCATTGATTACGAAGACCTTTGCGATCTCAAGTTTGAAACAAGCATGGCAAAATGTCAGGGCTGTACAAACTCATGCCGTCTGACCATCAATCGTTTCTCCGGCGGTCGCCAGTATATTTCGGGAAATCGTTGCGAGCGTGGTATCGGAAAGAAGAAAAACGCTGATAATATACCAAACCTTTTTGACTATAAATTAAAGAGATTCTTTGATTACGAACCTTTGGAGGCAGATAATGCGCCCAGGGGCTGTGTAGGTATTCCCCGAGTTCTCAATATGTACGAGAATTTCCCCTTCTGGGCTACTTTCTTCAAGAAGCTTGGATACAGAGTAATTGTATCTCCCGTATCTACACATAAGATATATGAACTGGGAATTGAATCAATCCCCAGCGAGTCGGAATGCTATCCCGCAAAGCTTGCTCACGGACACATTCAGTGGCTTATTAATCAGAAACCGGATTTCATCTTCTATCCTGCTGTTTTCTATGAAAGGAATGAAGTTGAGGCAACAAACAATCACTACAATTGCCCCATTGTTACTTCATACTCCGAAAATATTAAAAACAATGTTGAAGAAATAACCAAGGGACTCGTTACACTTCGCAATCCCTTTATGTCCTTTAAATCAAAGGAAACCATTTCGCAATCATTGATTAAAGAGTTCAAAGAAATTCCCAAAAAGGAAATTCTTGAAGCAGTTTCCGAAGCTTTCGATGAGCTTGGAAAGGCTCATGAAGATATGCACAAAAAAGGTGAAGAAGTGCTTGCATATCTTAAAGATTCCGGCAGAAAGGGAATTGTCCTTGCCGGCCGTCCGTATCATGTTGATCCCGAGATTAACCATGGTATTCCCGAACTTATTACTTCCTACGGTGTAGCCGTGTTGACCGAAGATTCCGTGTCTCATCTCGGAGAAGTTGAAAGACCGTTAAATGTCTCTGACCAGTGGATGTATCATTCACGTCTTTATGCTGCAGCAAGTTATGTAAAAAATGTCGAAGGCCTTGAGCTTATTCAGCTTAACTCCTTCGGTTGCGGTCTTGATGCAGTTACAACAGATCAGGTGAATGACATTCTTTCTGCTTCAGATAAGATTTATACATGCTTAAAAATCGATGAAGTGAACAACCTCGGTGCTGCCAGAATTCGTATCCGCAGCCTCCTTTCCGCTATCAAGGTTCGCGAAATGAAGAACTATCAGAGGAAAATTCGCTCCAGCGCCATTGAGAAAAAAGCTTTCACCGAGGAAATGAGGAAAAACTACACTATTCTCTGTCCTCAAATGTCTCCCATTCATTTTGATTTGTTGGAACTGGCATTCAAAAACGAAGGCTATAATCTTGTTGTTCTTAACAACGATAACAGGCAGGCAATCGATTATGGACTTAAGTATGTTAACAATGATGCCTGCTACCCTTCGTTACTTGTTGTAGGTCAGATGATGCAGGCTCTCGAGTCCGGTGAGTATGATTTAGACAGAACCGCTCTTATTATGAGTCAGACTGGTGGCGGTTGCCGTGCAACAAACTATGTAAGTTTCATAAGACGAGCACTTAAAAAAGCAGGAATGGAACAGGTACCGGTTATATCCATCAACCTTTCAGGGCTTGAACCTCAGCCCGGATTTAAAGTTACGGTTAAAATGCTTTACAGACTTGGAATTGCAGCTTTGTTCGGTGATATTTTCCAGCGCTGTGTTTATCGTATGCGCCCCTATGAAAAAAATCCCGGTGAAACAAATGCAATCCATCAAAAGTGGCTCAAGCGTTGTTCGGAATTCCTTTGTTCCAAACACTGCAACTACTTTAAATTCAAGAAGATGTGCCGTCAGATTGTTGAAGACTTTGATAAAATCGAGCTTCTTGACATCAAGAAGCCCCGTGTCGGTGTTGTAGGTGAAATCCTTGTTAAGTTCTCTCCTACCGCAAACAATCATGTTGTAGAGCTTCTTGAACAAGAAGGTGCTGAAGCCGTTGTTCCCGACTTACTTGATTTTATGCTTTACTGCTTCAAGAATCAGGAATACAAGGCAAATTACCTTGGAACATCAAAGAAAACCGCATTTGTTTCACGTATTGCCATAAAAGCAATTGAAATTGTTCGAAAGAGCTACTCAAAAGCCTGCGAAAAGAGCGTTCACTTCGATCCGCCCGCAAATATCGATGAAACTGCCCATAATGCCGAATCAATCGTATCCATAGGAAATCAGACCGGCGAAGGTTGGTTCCTAACGGGAGAAATGATTGAACTTATCAATTGCGGTGCAAAAAATATTATTTGTGCCCAACCTTTTGGCTGCCTTCCCAACCACGTTGTCGGTAAAGGTGTAATTAAAAGTTTGCGCGCACACTATCCCGGCGCAAATATCGTAGCTATTGATTATGATCCCGGCGCTTCCGAAGTAAATCAGCTTAACAGAATTAAGCTGATGCTCTCGACAGCACACAAAAATCTTGATAAGTAATAAATGTATCTATTTTTAAAGAGTTTTTTACATTGACACAGCTCATGTAATCGCTTACATTATCCACAGTACGTTTTTTGTACTGTGGTTTTTTTATCAAAAACCTCTTTATCACAAATACTGTATTAGGAGAAAACCAATGGCGAAAGTTAAAGTCGACAGAGATCTTGTTCTGAACGGATCTTTGGCCAAAGCCTTTTTAAGTCTAGCCGTTCCGATTGTCTGTACAAGTTTTATCCAGACAATGTACAATCTGACAGACACATTTTGGCTCGGCAAGCTGGGTGAGGCCAATCAGGCTGCGATTACTCTCGTAACGCCTATTCAAAATATAATACAGAACCTTGGCACAGGTATTGTTTCCGCAGGTTCCGTTCTTCTTTCCCAATATAACGGTGCCGGAAAACCTGAAAAAGCCCGAGATGTTTCATCACATGTTTTTGTTTGTACCATGCTGTTCAGCATAATTTTTTCAGCACTGGCATTTATCTTCTGTCCCTGGATAATAAAGTGGCTTGGTGCAGAAGGGGATGTGAGCGTTCTTTCTGAAATTTATCTCAGAATAGTAATTCTCGATATGCCTTTTCTGTTTATGATAAACTCATTTCAGATTGTAAAGCAGTCACAGGGAAACACCTTCTCGCCTATGCTGCTGAATCTCACAGGTGTAATCATCAATATGATTCTCGATCCGCTACTTATGGTTGTATTTGATTTCGGAATTGCCGGAGCTGCTTTCGCAACACTCTTTGCAAAGGTTCCTTGCGGATTAATAGCACTATTTTTTCTTTTTAATAAAAATGAGCCACTGAAAGTAACACTTAAAGGCTTTAAATTTAATGGATTATATATAAAACAGATTTTGACTCTTGGTATTCCGTCAGCTCTTGGTTCAGCAGCCATGCAGTTTGGTTTCCTGCTAATGGGAAAAAGTGTGGTAAAATACGGAACAATCTCCGTAGCCGCATATGGAATCGGAAATAAAGTTAACGGCCTCATTTCTCTTCCGGCAAACGCCATGGGTTCTGCAACAGCAACCATAGTCGGAATAAACGTTGGAGCCAATCGCTATGACAGAGCGCAAAAAGCTTTCAGAATGTCCGAATTTGTTTCAGTAGCATTTTTAGCAATATTTGGAGTTATTATTTCACTCAAACCTGTTTCCACAGTTTTAGTAAGCGTCTTCTCCGATTCTCCCGAAGTAATTGAAGAAAGCGCAGTATTCCTGTCTATCTTAGCCTTGTATTGCTTCACCAATGGTATATATAATTCCATAAACGGTTTCTTCAACGGTGCAGGTCACTCTCCTATTGTTGTAACGGTTGAAGCCATAAGACTGTGGATATTCCGATTTGCTACTTTGTTCTTCTTTGAATATATTTTAAAGATGGGATTTGTAAGTGTTCCGTATTCCATAGTCATTTCAAATGCTCTTGCGCCTCTCGTTATGATGATTCTTTATCACACAAAAATCTGGAAGAAGAAAACTATTAAAATAAACTAATAAATGTACAAATATTTCCACGTACAATGCGATTCAAAAAACAAGCCCGGGTCTTCATGACCCGGGCTTATTTATGCCTTCAAAAATTACTTATTGATTCTGATCTTTCTGACAACAGCAACGCCGTTTGTTCCTTCAGCCTGATTTACATACTTAACATAGAATGTGATATCATTTAATGAATTTGTCGCATATGAAACCTGATCCTTAAGCGTAAGCGTCACTGTAACACTACCATCAGCATTTGTTACATATGAAAGGTTGAAACTGTCGAGAGCCTTTGTATCCTTTTCACCAAATGCAACTTCTGTTATTTTTCCTGAATTAGGTTTAATAACAAAGCTTGTTGAGTATGCTTTATTTGAAAGATACAGTTTGTACTCCTGTGTATCACCCTTTACACCCGGAAGTGCCTGCGCGGTTTTCACGGAAATAACATTTGATAACACACCACCTGCGAGTCCTGAGCTTGTTCCGTTTGTAAATTCATAAAGAAGAATAAGCTTATATGTCTTGCTGTTTGTAATATTTGCTTCGGCAATAGGAGTAATAAAAATCTTTCCTGCAAGGTATGTAGCTGTAAACAATTCACTTTCGGGAGTATCATCTGAAGGATCTGCATTACCAAGTGACGGAAGCGCATCTCCGCTATACACCTTTACCGCTGCAATCTTATCAAGCGAGTAGTTAACCTTCGGCGAATAATAAATACTGTTGTTCTTGGTAAATAAAAGCTTCTTACTATCTGTATATGTTGTTCTTGCTGTATCAGGATCAACTCTGTCCACAAGATTGAGTTTTCCTGCAGCTTTTCCGAGACTTACACTGACGGTATTACTGTTAACAGCCACAGTAATTGAAATTGTCTTTGCATAAATTGTATTGTCTTCCGTCTCATTAGTGTATGCCGGTTTAATTTTAAATGTATATGAGCCGTTGTTAACAGTGCTGTTTATCGCGAACTTCATATAGTCACCGTCAACCCAAGCATCTACATAATCCGCAAATTCAGCGTTATTCCTTGTTGAGCAGATTAACGAATCAATCGTCTCTGTTGCATTAAGCGTATATCCTGCAGGAAGTTTCTTTGTTGTAAGCTTAACTGCTGCAATATCCGAATAGTTTCCCGAAACATCTTTTGCGCTCTGGTTAAGAGTTATCTTCTTTGAACCAAATGAAGCCTGAGGCTGTGCTGCCGATACCACTACAGAAAGGGTTACCGTCCTTGTGGAAAGTGAACTTGAATTAACCTTTCTTTTTACATTACATTCAAACTTATATGTTCCGGAGTTAATTGTATTGTCGTTAATTGCTACTGTTCCTGTTTCTGTTACAGGATCATAAAGAATTGTGAGCTTTGCATAATCGGCGGCCGTCTTACTGGTTGACTTAGCCTTAAAGGTCTGCGCAGTTGCAAAACTTGTATCGGTCTGATTTGACTTAAACTTAAAGGTCGCAACCTTCTCGGGGTAAAGTTTATTCAGTGTAACCGATGAACTTACCAATGAAACGGTTGGATTTGAGCTTGTAGCATTAATTGTATATTTTAATGTAACCTTCTTTGTTGCCCACGCATCATTTGTAATCTCAATATATGCATATTTCTTTCCTGCGCCGAGATTTTCGGGAATTGTAAGCTTAATCTTTCCGTCTGCTATTTCTGCAGCAGTTCCGTAATAACTGTTTGCAGCTGTTGCAACATTAAATGTGCCTATAACAGGATTTGAAAGATCGATTGCTTTCTTTGTTTTCTTATCTTTAACAGTAAGAATAACAGTCTGTTCACCTGCTATGCTGTTTACGGTGCCGGATGATTTATCAAGCACATACTCAACAGCGGTAGTCTTTACAGGAATTGTAATCTTCTTCTTGATTACAACATTTTCTTTAAAATCATCAAGTTTAAGAACAAGATATCCTGTAGTCACAGCCTTTTTCTTTGAATCTACCGAAAGAATGGGCTGCTTTTTAGTTATTTCACCTGTACTTGGGTCGATTACAAAGTTATCCAAGAACTTCTTGTCATCCGCCTTTGTCGAAAGAGCCTCAAGACTGTATTCAACAATTGTTTCAGCTCCGAGACCTGTGATTTTAGGCTCAACCACTGTGCCGTCATCAATATAAAGAAGATCGATTGCCTTTTTGGAATCAATGCTTACTTTAACGCTCGGAAGCGTCGCTTTAACCACAAAGTTTACGGGGATGAAGTAAGTAGTGCGTGCAGTACCGTTGTGAACTTCAAACTTCAGTTTATCGGCATATGTTTTGGAATCCATTGAATGCGCTGCCTTAACAGCAAATTCCATATATCCGTCCACGGTTCCGATATATGTAACCACAAAGTCTCCGCTCACGGTTTTAATTGAATTATCAACAATTGATTTACCGTAAGCCTCAAGCAATCTGATTGTACCCTGAACATTCTGCTTGTTAAGATTAACATTAATTGTTGTATTTGCAATTCTTGGCGTATAATCAAACGCTCTGATAATAAGAGTCTTGCTTACAACACTCTTGTCTGCACGTGTTGCCTTAACTGTTACAATCGCCTCACCCGCCGCATTCTTGGGTATTGTAATCTTGTTTGTCATTGAAGTGGCTGTTGTGCTTGTTTTACTGAGCTTTGCAATATTGCTGTCAGTAGTGCTCCATGCCAACGCATAAGCAATATTGTTATCATCCGAATCATATGTTGTAGCCTTTACGGTAATAGTAAGCGCTGCTACTGACAAGTTCGAAGTATCTACGGTAATGATCTGCGGATCCATACTTTCATCAACTGTGATATATGAGTCATATGATGCCAGTTTCAATGAAAGTGAATCAACAACTGCAGCATCTACCTGAATTGTCACGGTAGTTTTGATTGTATTGCCGTTCTTTCCTGTTACAGTCGCAACAATCTTTCCCGCAGCATCAGCTTTAAGTGCCTTAACCACACCGGCTGTTGTTACACTTACAACTTTTGCGGAATCGGCATCTGCGTAGTCAAAAATGATTTTTTCTGCAGGAACAACCGAACCGTCTGCGCCGTCTATAAGAAGAATCTTTGTTGTTTCTCCCACCTTAAGACTGACAAGATTAGGATTTTCAGAATCAACATCGCCATTTGAGAACTGAACGGTAACACTTGTCCCGTTTATCTTCTTATCGTCATTCTCATGAACAAATTCAGCTGTTATAAGTGCTCCACCCTTAGGCATTGTAAAGGAATATTTATTATCCTTAAGCTTAAGCACCTCGCCGTTCATTCTGAGGGAATTAGCCTTTAAAACATAGCCTGCCTTTGGTGTAACTGTAACATATACCGTTGTACCGATTGCAACACCGCCGCCCTCAAGAGTACTGATATCCTTATCATCGGCGTCGGTTACAATAATGGTTCCGTCACCGCTTATACACTGCGTATTATAACTGTAAAGAGTTGTATCCGTATCTGCATCAAGGCTTTTGAATACAAGACCTGGACGACCCTTCGTATAAGTCTTTACGGGACCTTCGTATGCATAAATATATAATGTTTTTCCGAGAGCCGCATAGTCGGAAAATACCTCTCCGAACAGTTCTGCATCGCCCCTAATGTAAACGGAAACCATGTTTGTACAGCCTGCAAAAGCATTGTCATGAATTTCCGCAATACGAACACCAAGCTGAATCGTAGCCAATGAGCAGCAGTTATAGAATGCCTTCTCATAAACATATTTCAATCTGTGGGAAGAACTTAAATTTGTAGTGGTAAGTGAAGTACAGTCTTCAAATACTCTTGCGGGAAGCGTCTGAAGATTTGTGGGAATGTTAACACTCAAAAGACCTGAACACTTATAGAAAGCACCTTCTCCGATATCTGTAATATTTTCTGATAAAGGAAGGCTTGTTAATGATAAGCATTCAGCAAATGCATATTCTCCGATACACAGTAAAGAAGCAGGGAATGTAACAGTTGTATCAGAGAAAAAATATTTAAGGGATGAACATTTTTCAAAAGCATGATCGTCGATATATTCGAGGTTGCTGTATATTGTATCATCCGAATAAACAAGATAGAGATTTATATCATTTGCAAATGCATAGTTTCCGATTTCATTGAGTGTTTTGGGAATTGCAATCTGTGTAAGCGATGTACAGGAATAAAATGCCTTTGTTCCCAAAATTTCAACGCCCTTGGGTAATGAAACAC
The DNA here is from genome assembly GCA_045600725.1 of Lachnospiraceae bacterium. Lineage (GTDB taxonomy): Bacteria > Bacillota > Clostridia > Lachnospirales > Lachnospiraceae > UBA1258. Next base: position 49,350 of record JAZRYK010000014.1, on the reverse strand, counting down.
CCTTAAGTGATGTACAGCCTGAAAATGCATTATCGCCGATTTCAGTTACGCCCGCAGGAATAACAACATATGTAATATCGGTATTGTCTTTAAAAACATCATCACCGATTTTGGTAATTCCCTTGTCTGCAGCAATAACAACATTACCCGAAACGGGATTTCCTGAATTTGTAAGTGCCGTTAATACACCACCCTCAACTGTATAAGTAAGGCCGGCAGCCATTGAAGGACTGTATGTAAAGCTGTACCCGAATTCATCCGTAAATACCGCTTCATCTTCTCCGAGAATGACCTCCTCACTGATTTCCTCTGTCTCCTCGTCTGTTTCGCCTGCGGAAACATCTTCCGTAATTTCTTCTTCGTTTCCGCTGACATCAGAAACGATTTCTGTACCGATCTGTCCATCTGCAAGCGCATATACGCCATCGGAACAGATTAACATCGCAGCACAAAGTAATGATGCCAATGCTCTGGTCAGTTTCTTTCTCATTCCATTCTCCTCCATATATATACAAAATGATGTGTCATATATTCGTCAAAACAACACTATGTTGTTATCATATCATTTTCCAAAATATGTTTCAATCGAATTATTCTTAATATACGAGAAAAAATATCACAATTATCATCCTTGGATAACGGCTTTGCCGCAAAAAAATGAAGAAGGTATATTTCAACCTTCTTCATCGAAAAATACATTATTCAAACCATCTGAATAATTTAGCTTTAATTGTAAATTTAACTGTCTTGGTTCCGCCGTAATTGCCGATTCCCTTAATGGTAACGTAAGCGGTTCCTTTCTTTAAATTGTTTGTATATCCAACTATCTCGTAATCCTCACCGAGCACGAGTGTATCTGTTTTTCCTACCATTACCGTAATATCCTCGTCGGATAATTCGATTTCCTTTCCGGTATAGTACTTGCTCTTAACCGTTACACTAACGGAAGCCAATGACTTTTCGGTAATAACATACACATCCGAGATTGATCCGGTATAATTTCCCTTTGCGGTAACTTCAACCTGAATCTCGGTTCCCACGGGAACCTTATCGTAGGGTTCAACGTTTGCCCCTGCTCCTCTTACTTCGGAGTCTTCCAACACGGTAGGATTCAGATATGTGTAGCTGACACTCTTTTCGTAGTCGGTGCCGACCTTCAATACCTTACCATCGTTATCCTTTACCGTAACGCCTGACATCCAGCCGTTTTTAGCCGCTGAATAGCCCTTGTCGGGAACAATAACAGCATTCTCAAGATCACTTAAATCCTTTGCAACGATTGTCCAGTCGGTAAATACAAGCTTGCCTTTAAACTTACCCTTTCCGGCAATCGTCATGGTAGGAAGCTTCTTCGAATTAGTGCCATCGTTAACCGCAGTGTTGTTCTTGTAGCTTACGGTATAATCTGTGCCGGCTGTTAAATATTCGCTTCCGAAGGAAACAACGGGAACCGGTTTCGCACCACCCTTGGAATAACTGATTTCACTGTCATATGTTACATTTATCAGATTATCAACATCTGTCTTAATATCATATCCGACAATCTTAAATGTCTTTTTTATGCTTCCGCTGTATGCATTTATTCCTTTGTATACCACGGTAGCGGTTCCAACGTTTACATTCTTAGAATAAGTAACCTCATAGTCCTCATCTTCAACAAGAGTTATATCTCCAAATCTGAGTTCTGCAGTCTGCTCGATTTCTTCGCCGGTATAAACCTTGCTTGATGCAAAACCGTACATCTTCGCCTTTGAAAGAGCTGTACCCGTTATCTTAAAGGTAACCTTCTTCTCACCCAGGAAGCTTCCTCTTTCTGTCTGACTGCCAAGACCGGTAATTGTGATGGTAGCCGTACCTATTTCAACATTATTCTGATACGAAACAGAATAATCTTCTCCGGCAACAAGCACCTTTTTGTTGTACTTGACAATCATTCCCGCCTGCGTAAGTTCATCGCCTGTATATGCAAGAGTTTTCACTCCTTCAACCGATGCCTTTGTCATAAGCACGCTGTTTGTTATTGTCTCTGTTACATGTAACTCACCTGTAAAATTACCTTTACCTCTGATAACAATATCATAGGTTCCTGAAACCTTGTAATCATCCAGTCCGGTATTGGGATACTCAACGGTAAAGTCAGTTCCCTTTTTGAGCTTTATTCCGTTATATGTAACAGTAGGAACAAGCTTCTGCACCTTTTTGTTATAACCTACAAGAAGATTATTCACAGCAACACCTGTCTCAATATTCTTTTGGAGAATACTGAATTTGCAAACCGTACTGCCTGAATAATTACCCTTACCGGTAACTGTAATTGTGGGTGCGTTCTTAGGCTTATCCTTTGATGCCACAGCTTTATTGTTGCTGTATTTTATGGTATAATCTTTGCCCGCAGTCAGCAGTGTTTTTCCGTTATATATTCTTACGGAGGGACTTATTGCCTTGCCCGTATAGATATAACCATCTTCCTCTACACCCGCAATCCACAGGCCTTCGAGAATATTTTCTATAACGCCGCCGGGAACATCGTCAATAGCAACATCTCCGATTTCTTCTTCACTTGCTTCCCTAACGGTCAACGCAATTTCCAGTCTGTTACTTTCAAGATAATCTTCACTCAACGCAACAGCTTTTATTGTAAGTGCCTCACTTATTGTTATGGGGGCAGAATAAACCGCACTTTCTACGGAAGGATCGCTACCATCAAGCGTGTAGTAAATGTTTACGCCCTCAATATCGGTAGTCAAAATAAGCTTACTGCCTATAATAACCTCTGAAGAAGAAAGATTTGCCGAAAGTACCGGGGCAACAGTCAATTCCTTTCAGATTGCATTAATAACAATATTTTCCGTAACCGGAGTTGAAAAATCGTAGGTTCTGTCGCCTAACTGCCATCTTAAAAATTTGTGATTCTCTCTTGTTATTCTTGCAGGTTCAGCGAAACATTTTCCGTATTCCACCATTTCCGTTCCGGAAATATCGCCATAATAAACATACTTAACCTCAAGTATTTTCACGCTCCAATGAGCAACAAGTGTATGATTCTCTGACACTGAAACTACAGTTGCAGGCTCAATTTTAACATCATCAAGATACCATCCTGCGAAATCATAACCGGTTCTTTCAGGCACCGGAAGTTCACCGTAATTTCCGTCGAAATAAACTGTCATTGTATCGTTGTCAAGCACGCCACCGGAAACATCAAATGTAACAGTTACCGCCTGACCTCTCCAATGAGCATATACGGTATGTGATCCGAGTTCAGGACCCGCAACGGTCTCCTCTGTAATCTCAGTTCCACCTTCCAATGCTGTAAACCAGCCGACAAAGGTATAGTCGGGCTTTGTGGGAATGGGTAACTCGCCATATGCTTCATAACAGGTAATTGTTTTGCTTGCCGCATCAACTTCACCGCCCGCTGCATCAAATGTGAGCGTATACTGCGCTCTGTCCCAATGTGCCACAAGAACAACATCGTCCGTTCTGTCGAGAATAAAGTCTTCATCTACCTCAGTATCGGGATCGATAAACCAGCCTGTAAATACCATACCGGGATATGAAGGTGTGGGAATCTCGCCCAGCTTCTCCATATATCTTACTGTTATTTCATTTGCACTGATGTCTGCACTGTTGCATTCAAGTCTGACTGTAACTTCTATTCCCTGCCAATGAGCAAATAAAGAATGGTCGTTTGTTTCCGTAACCACAGTTTCAGCGGTTATCTCAACTCCACCCTCTCTTGTGGTAAACCAGCCCAGGAATTCATAGTTTGTTCTTTCGGGAACAGGTAATTCGCCGTATGGAGCATTGTAATTTACTGTAATAATTGAATTATTTGATGAGACATCTTCATTCTTATCCAAGGTAAGAGAAAGCTCTGTAGTGTGCCAATGCGCATACAAAGTATGTGAGCCGGTTTCGCTTGTCAAAACAGTTTCTTCTGTTACAAGTTCTCCACCTTCCGCTTCTGTATACCAACCGGTAAAAATAAAATTATCTTTTGTTGGTATAGGCAATTCTCCGTAAGCCGAATCACAAGAAACAAGCTTGGTTGTTTCGCCCTCCAATACACCACCGTTTGCATCAAAGGTTACTGTATATTTGTAAGCGGTATAATGAGCATACACCGTATGATCACCGAGGGTAGTTATTCTTACGCTCTTGGATACAGCAGTTCCTCCCTCCGGTGCAGTGTACCAGCCATCAAATAAATAGCCTACCATACTGGCAGACGGAAGGTCCGGATAATATGTATAATATTTTGCAGCAGCACTGCTTTTTGAAACAGTGCCTCCCTGCGCATCAAAAAATACCTTTTCATTGATATTTACTGCAGTACCACTTGCAATTGCTGAAATATTTCCGCTTGTAGGTCTTGCCTGGTTAACAAATTCTGATGAAGGTAACGGACAGCTCGTTGATGAAGCATTTGTAACCTTTTTCAGCGCAGTACATCCCTTCAATACATTAAGCCCGAAAGAAGTTATTTTTGAAGGAAATGAAATTTCTTTCAGCGAAGTACAGTCCATAAAGGCTCCCCCGTTAACGGTCGTAACTGTACTTGGAATCTCAACATATTCCAGCGCAGTCCCGTCAAAGGCTCTGTAATCTATTGTTTTCAATACTCCGTTTGACGGAAAAATAACCTCCGACAAAGATGTACAATCTTCAAAAGAATACGAAACAAGTGTTTGAAGTTTTGCGGGAATATTTATTTTTTCCAACGAAGAACAGCCTTTAAAAGGCGCATCCATAAAGTCAGATACCGTGTCCGGGATAATTATTTTAGTCAAAGCAGTACAATTCTGAAATGTGCCTGAAAGTCTAGTCGCGTTGGGAGCCAGTATAATCTCTTCTACATATTTATTTCCTATGAAGGCTTCATAATAATAAGTATCTTTTGTTATTTGTATTTTTTTTAGTGTTTTCGGAGTTTTGTAATAATATAATGTTGAATATGCGGATGTTTTAGCAGTATAGTCTCCTGCGTATTCATCGCTTTCCGTTCCCTGATATCCAAAAATAATTCCGAATCCATCATCAAGGTCTGTTGAAGTTCTCTGACTGCCACAACCTACTTTCGGCACTGAAACATAGGTAGCAGGAATTCCTTCAAAAGCGCCGCGACCAATACCCGTTACAGAATCCGGGATTATAATCTCCACTCCATTTTCCGTAGTAAACGCATTTATATCATTTTTAAATGCCCCAGCTTCAATTGTGGTAAGTCTGTCATTAAATACAATCTTTGAAAGTGATGTACAATCGGCGAATGCACTTTCACCGATTGTAAGCAAACTCATAGGAAATACTATTTCTTTTAAGCCACTGCAATTATTAAAAGCATTTTTTCTGATAATTGACAATGTAGCAACATCTTTGAAAATGACATTTTCAATGCTTGTCATATCTGAGAATGCACCTAACGAAATATCTGTTAAACCGTCTGAAATGCGAACAGTTTTTATTGCTCCTTCAAAACTTTTCCAAGGAGTTGATGTCATTGCTCCTGTTCCTGAAATGTACAGAACATAAACATCATCTTCAAGGCATATTCTATAATTAAGTGAAGTTCCGCAGGCACCTTCTTCAACTGTCTCCGAAGAAGCAAAATTTTCTTCCTCACCCGGCAATTCTTCTTCGCAAACCTCATTATCCTGAGAAATGTCATCTTTATCCAAATCAATATTTTGATAAACATTCATTTCGTCCGAATAATATGATTCGTAGTTTACTTCTTCTGCATATGAAGAAACTGAGATACTTGTTACCACAAGGCTCACAGATAAAAGAAGACTCCAAATTTTCGAAATACGTTTATTCATGCCTGCCTCCATGTAATTGTCATGTTATTTAGAATTTTACAACAATTGTCTCCTGCAAACAACTGAAACCCACATTTTGGGTGCAAATTTAGCGCAAAAAGCAAAAAAAGCTCAATACATATGAATTGAGCTCACGAAACTGATATTTCCCCATAAAAAAACAAGTGACCCGGCAATTGCTCGTCGGGCCTCTCGTTATTGAGAATGGTACATTGGGGTTATGGGGTATGATTGAAATATACAACCGGTAGATTAACATCAAGTTATCTTCAAGTTAACATCAAGTTAACGAAAAATATTCCCCACAGAATGTTAATTTTCTGTCATTCTGTGGGGATACTTGTTTTTTATTGGTTTGCGCCTATGCACATTATGTTTAAAATTATTTTTACTTCTCGATAATTATAAATAAACTTAAAATCTTCACTTCATAACCATCATAACTGCAAAATGTTCATAAAATAGTTAGTCATATCATTTGGAAATTTTGATTTGTTTGTATTCATATTCAGACCAATTATTTTTTGTTCCATCGGAATGATACTCTACATTTTTCGTCTCATTTCCGGCGCTGTCATATTCATATTCATATTCATGCCAGTTATCTTTCGTTCCATCAGAATTATAATTTTATTATAAATCCAATAACTGTTTCTTCTTTTTTTCAAACTCATCTTGTGTAATAATACCAAGTTCAAGCAGTTCTTTATATTTTTTTATTTCTTCTATATTGTCAACTTGGTTTACAGGAAAACTATTGTCAGCCGCTACATCATCCTTTTGAGGCTGAAAATTAATTATCATATCAGACAATATATTTAATATCTCTTCTCTATTAACTAAACACCAAAAATTCTTTTTCCCCGAGCCCGTTGTAATTGAAATACCTGAAAACATCGCCTCTCCAACCGAAGAAATCTTGTCTAACGGCAAATCAACCCTACGACCAAAACTACTGTTTCCAATAACTCTTTTATCGGTAACTGTTATATTACATTTTCCAACCATTGCCTTGAGAATGAAACTTGAAATCCAAGAAAAAAATCCGCAATAAACCATTATTGCCGAAAGATTTCCATCATCTCTGTCAAACTTTAAGCAATCCAAGAAAAACTCCGGCCACTCCATAATATCTTTGATTGGTCTAGTTTGATAAACACCTACAAAAGAATCTAGTGGGTCTTTGAAATAGTGTATCACTGCTTTATCATACGCAGATACAGATATAATAACTCCTATTATTATCAATATCATGCCTAAAAGATTTAAAATAAAAAAAAGAAGAAATTTTTGGGATTCCCCGTCAATAATTATTTTTTCATCCTCTGAATTATTTTCAAATGTTTCTGCATTCCCCTTTTCATATGAATCACACTCTTCGCAAGGCGTTTCTCCATCTATCATTGTTATTCCATTGCAAAATTCACAATATGCATTGCCGGTATCACCGGCCCACTTACATTTCAACATATATTTATGTATCCTTTCTCATAGAGTTTGCATCCTATATTCCCAAAATCTGCATTATATTCCCTAACGACTTCACCAAAATTGACAGTATTATCTTCTCCTCAATCCAATAATAGCGAGGCAAGCGGTTTAAATAATATCAATTCTCATTTGAATACTCCTTACAGTTTCAATTCAACCTGAATGTCAGCATTTGCATCTTCAATATACTTTTTAAAGTCTGCGCCGTCTGTGACTTTGCCGACAATGTTGCCATAGTGTGTCGGAATGACAGCTGAAGGTTTGATTTCGCATACAAAGTCGGCTGCCTGCTTCGTATCCATGGTAAAGTGCCCACCGATAGGAACAATAGCAACGTCACACTTAACATTTTTATTGTCTGCGTTTGCATCAGTGTCGCCTGCTACATAATATTTGATATCATCCATCGTAACTATGTAGCCCACCCATTTGCTGCTTTTTGCATGAAAAGGCTTGAGTTTATTATAAGCGGGGACTGTTTCAAAAGAAATGTGAGTCAATTCATAAGTAGACTGCGGCTTGCAAAAAACGCAACGCTCGTCGCTAATTGAAAGCTCTTTTTGAATTTTCTTCTTCATTGATTCAGGAGCAATAATAACAGAATCGTCTTTCATTATTTTCATAATAGACTCCGGACTAAAATGATCATAATGCTCGTGGGTAACAAAAATGTAGTCCGCATCATGTGCTTCCTCATTTATTTCAAAAGCATCAAAATACAATTTTTTACTGCCTGAAATTTTTATGCTGCTTTGCATATTCACTGTAATATTGCTTAAATCCATTTCGTTCCCTCCTTAATCCTTCTATGTTAGTTCCTGTTTTTCCGCCCACCCGGGCTGCAATGACGTTCTCCGGTTTAGTGAAATATTGTATCCGATGAAACTCAATTTTGCTAAGATCCACATGTACCATGGCACCGCCTGTAGTTTCCCATTTTCCTAAATGAGCGATATTTTCGTCGGTTGTCTTTTTATGTTCTGTTCCCTTGTCGGTTTGTTGTTTTGATTGGTTTCTCCTGTTTCAGCTTCTTGTTTGCTATCAACATCGTCCTTGTCTTTTTTTAGTATAACATAGAACGCCAGCGCCGCAACGCCAACCATAGCAATTACTCCAACTACAATACTTACATCCATTACGCATATTACTTCTCTTTCATATAGTTAATGAACACATTGATGTGTTTTTTTTAACACACACAAAAAGAGCGCAGTTCAACTGCGCCCTTAAATATTTCCCCTAAGCTATATCGCCCATCTGAGCCGTATAAAGTTTATAATACAGACCTCTCTTTGCAAGAAGCTCTTCATGTGTACCGCATTCAACGATTCCGCCATCATCAATGTACATGATTTTGTCACAGTTTTTAATCGTTGAAAGTCTGTGTGCAATGATAAATGATGTTCTTCCTTCAAGCATACGGTTAAGACCTGTCTGGAGTGCCTTTTCTGTCTGAACGTCAATACTTGAAGTTGCTTCATCAAGAACAAGGATTGAAGGAGCTGACAAAAGCGTTCTGGCAAAGCTTATAAGTTGCTTCTGACCCTGAGACAAAAGATTTCCTCTTTCTTTAACTTCTGTATCATAACCATCATGCATTTTAGAAATAAAGTTGTCTGCACAAACGGTTTTGCTTGCTTCAATTATTTCTTCATCGGTCGCATCAAGCTTACCGTATCTGATATTATCCTTGATTGTTCCGGAGAATATGAAGCTGTCCTGAAGCATTATGCCCATCTGGGAACGAAGGCTCTTTAAATGAACCTTCGAAATATCCTGTCCGTCAATCAGTATCCTTCCCTGATCCACATTGTAGAATCTGGAGATAAGGCTTACGATTGTACTCTTTCCGGCTCCTGTAGGTCCAACAAGTGCAATGCTTTCACCGGGATTAACCTCAAATGAAACATTGTGAAGTACATCTTTGCCTTCTTCATAAGCGAAAGTAACATTCTCAAAAACAACGTGTCCTTTAATCGGCTGCATATCAACAGCATCCTCTGCATCGGATACAGTTACAGGCTCATCCATTGTTTCAAAAATTCTTTCAAGATAAGCAATGTTGTTAATGAAGTTGTTAAAGATATTACCGAGGTTCATTATAGGCTGCCAGAAACGTGCTGCGTAGCCTGAAATAGCAAGAATAACACCTACGGTATATCCTTTCGCGCCACCTGATGCAAAAACAACAAGTGCGCAAATATAAATAGCCGCACGAACCATTACTGAAATGTTATCGATTCCGGGCCAGATGATATTGTTGTATCCTACAGCCTTCATCCAGGTCTTTCTGCAATTGTTTGAAAGCTCTGCAAATATTTCTGCGTTTTCTTCTTCCCTGGCAAAAATCTGGGTTATTCTTGCGCCCACAATATTTTCCTGAAGATATGCATTCAGATTGGAGTTCTTGTTTGAAACCATCTGCCATGCGCGACGCTGTTTATTCTTAATGTAAAGCATAAATGCTGCCAAAACAGGCACACCGCACAAAACAACAAGTGCAAGCTTAACATCAACAATAAACATAAATGCGATGATGAAAATCAGGTTTATTATTTCAAGAATAATATTGATAAGTCCGTTGGAAAGCATATCCGAAACTGAGTTAACGTAGTTTACAACTCGAATAAGAATCTTTCCGTGAGGCCTGTCATCATAATACTGGAAAGGAAGCTTCTGCAAATGCTCGAAAAGATCCTTTCTGATGTCATAAATAATGTTCTGGCTGACAGTAACCATTAATCTTGATCGGATTGTTATAAAAATGATATTTACAACAAATATTCCAACAAGTAGACCTGCAAGAATAAACAACTGCGGCTTGTCGCCGTTAGGAATAACCGTATCAAGAGCGTGCTGTGTAATAATCGGTCCGCAAAGGCCTGCTATTGCTGCAAATGCACTTAATACAAGAGCAAAAATCATCTTCTTTGCATAGGGTTTTATATAAACACCTGCTCTGAGAAGATGGCGGACTTCAAAGGGGGTTTCAAGAACTTCGTCTTCTCTGTAAGTATTTCTTCTTCCTGCCATGACTTAGCCAATCTCCTCTCCGGCCTGTAATTTAACAAGCTCATAATAATATCCGCGCTTAGCAATCAATTCTTCGTGTGTACCCTGTTCTGTAATAGTACCGTTCTGAAGAACAATGATTCTGTCTGCGTTCTTGGTAGTTGAAATACGCTGTGCAATAACGATCTTTGTACAGTTGAATTCAAGTTCATTAAGATTCTTCTGAATTTCCTTTTCTGTCTCCATATCCACAGCACTTGTTGTATCGTCAAGAATAAGGATCGAAGGCTCTACCGCAATCGCACGCGCCAAAGAAATTCTCTGCTTCTGACCACCGGAAAGTCCGACTCCTCGCTCACCGACAATTGTTTCATATCCGTCAGGCATTTTATCGATAAATTCAGATGCTCTTGAGTACTTGGCATACTTTGCAACTTCTTCCTGAGTGATATGGCTTGCGCCGTATGCAATATTTCCATCAATTGTATCCGAATAAAGAAGAACGTCCTGCGTAGCAAGACCGATATTCTTTCTTAAATCATAAAGCTTATACTTGTTAACATTTACTCCGTCAATAAGTACCTCACCGTTTGTAGGCTCGTAGAAACGGGGAATAAGATTAATCAATGTTGTTTTTCCGCATCCTGTTTCACCCATGATAGCAACGGTTTCGCCGGGATTGGCAGTGAAGGTAACATTGTTAAGTACCGGAATGTTTGAATCCTCATAGCAGAAGCTTACGTCCTTGAATTCAATCTTTCCCTTAAATCTTGCATCAGGCTCAATTGCATCCTCAGCATCAACGATTTCCGGCTCGGAATAATAAATTTCCATTACCTTGTAAGAAGCTGCGGAGAATCTCTGGAACTCGTTCATAATATTTCCGAGCATTCTCATTGGGTTAGCTATACACCAGATAAGTCCCGAGAAAGCAACATATTCACCCATTGTAAAATCGCCGGGCTTGTTGATAATAAAGAGACCGCCGACCACAAGAAGAACAACGCTTAAAAGGTTTGCACATATTTCAACAAAGGGGAAATACTTCATCCAAACAAGCTGTGTTTTCTTATTGTGAGCTGCATAATCTTTATTGCACTCATCAAATTTGTTAATTTCGTAATCTTCTCGTGCAAATGCCTTTACAACTCTGTTACCTGATATATTTTCCTGGGCATTTGTATTCATAACAGCCATCTTTTCACGAAGTGCTTCGTGCATAGGCTTTACATTCTTTCTAAACCGAAGAATGATGATAAGAATCATCGGTGAAATCACAAGAAGGCAAAGCGTAAGCGGTACATCCATGAAAAGGAAGTAAATCACAGCCGCCGCCATCAATGCGACAGCTTCAATGATTGCTCTGATAACCCAGGCTATCATATGACGAATTGCATCAAGGTCACCCGTAACACGTGTCATCAGGTCACCTGTTCTGTATTCGTTATAGAATCTCATATCCTGGTGTTCAATTTTGTTGAAAAGATAATTTCTGACTCTGTATAAAACCGACTGTGAAACCTTCTCATATGCCATACAGTCGAGATATACTACCGTAGTTCTGAAGAAGGTAAGCAGCATCATCAGAATAATCATAATGAAAAAGCCTCTTCTGTCGTTAGCCAGATTCTGCGCAGCTTCTTCACCCGAAATATATGTATCAACAATCTGCTGACCAAAAAAAGGAACGGTAATCTGCAAAGCATTATAAAGAATCGTACCGAAAAGAGCGACAACAAACAAAACTCTCTTTCCTTCCATATTATCCCAAAGCCACTGCAGCTTTGTCCTGGGGAATTTCTTCTCGTTCATAGTAATTATTACTACCTCCAAACCTGGTTCCGAATATTCTTTCTGATTCTACATCAGTATAGTAAATGGTCAGAAGAAAAATACCTATTATTCGTTCAAAAAATTGTATTTTTCTACTATAGGTTTTTAATATATTTTTAATAGGCTTTCCATTCTTACCTGTGCATGCACTAAGCTCAAACATAAAAAAATCCCTTACTGCCTGACATATCCAAACACATATCCGGAAGTAAGGGAGATAACGGCAAAAAACTATTTTTCTCCGCCAATATTATTAATATCATATGGTGTTGACTGATAAACGTAATAATTGAGCCAGTTCGAATAAAGAAGCTGACCGGTTGAACGCCATCTGACAATCGGTGTTTTTTCAGGATCGTCATCAGGGAAATAGTTGCATGGTATCTTCGGGTTCATTTCTTTACCCAAATCTCTGAAGTATTCATCTGAAAGTGTATTTCTGTCATATTCTGCATGCAGCCCCACAAAGAACTTATGCGAATCCGTTGTTTTTACAATAGCTACTCCCGCTTCATCCGAATATGCCATAAGTTCAAGTTCCGGTGTAGCCTCTATCTTCTCTCTGGCAATTCCCATCGCACGTGAATGAGGAGCCCAGAATTCATCATCAAAACCTCTGAACAAGGGTGAGTTGGGCTTCAGCACCTGATGCTTGTATACCCCTGAAAGTTTTTCTTCTCTGTCGTATCTTTCCAGTCCATAGTAATAATAAAGTGCCGCAAAGCATGCCCAGCACAGATAAAAAGTACAGTGAACATGTGTCTCGGCCCAGTCAAATATTTCCGTCATTTCTTTCCAGTATGCAACGTCTTCAAATTTGACATAATCAAGAGGTGCCCCCGTAATAATAAGTCCGTCAAATTTTCTGTCTTTTATTTTGTCAAATGTTGTATAGAAAGACTCAAGATGAGAAGCATCAACATGGGTCGGCGTATAGCTCTGCGTCTGAAGAAGCTCCACGTTAACCTGCAAAGGACTGTTCGAAAGCTTTCTGAGAAGCTGAGTCTCCGTAACCTCTTTGTTGGGCATCAGATTCATAATAAGAACATTCAATGGACGAATATCCTGATGCATAGCACGAAGTTCGTCCATCACAAATATATTTTCTCCGTCAAGAATTTCTCTTGCGGGCAAATCTCTCGGAATTTTAATAGGCATAATAACTCACCACTTTCTTACTTTTTTAAACCAAACCGTTTCACATTATATACAAGTCCAATATTTATTGCAAATACTGCGAAACAAACGTGGACTCATCCATTATTGTAACGCCCAGTTCCTTTGCCGTTTTATTCTTTCCCGATGTAGAGTTAATATCATTATTTACAAGAACAAACGTATTCTTTGATACTGAGCCCGAAACCTTTCCTCCTCTGGCTTCAATAGCCTCTTTCATCGCATTTCTGTTCTCATACATATTAAGAGACCCTGTTATAACTACGGTTTTTCCCGCAAGCTCGCTGTCAGCCACCGCAACCGAATCCTTTGTCAGTGTTACGACCCGAAGCAGATCTTCCACCTGTTTCATATGCTGTACATCCCTAAAATACGAAGAAACCGAACCGGCTATTACCGCACCTACCTGGTCGATAGCGGCCAAACTTTCTTCGGAAGCGCTGACAATTCTATCTATTTCCTGGTCATACGCCTTTGCAATAAGTTTTGCCGTAGCAAGACCAACATTTTCAATTCCCAGCGAATATATAAATTTTGCGACGGAAACTGTTTTTGCCTTTTCTATGCCTGCCTGAAGATTTTCGAAAGATTTTTCTCCGAAGCCTTCCATTCCCACTATTTCATCCTTATATTTTTCGAGGAAGAATAAATCCGCATATTCCTTAATAAAGCCCATCTGAATAAACTTCTCAAGTGTGGCTTCACTTAATCCTTCAACATTAAATGCATCCCTGGAAACCATAAGTGCGAAACCTTTTATATGTTTTGCGGGGCATTCCGGATTTGTGCAGTAAAGACTCACCGCTTCTTTGACTGCCTCCTCCTTTGTATCTCCACCGCAGCACGGGCACTTGTCGGGTATGACAAGATTGCCGCTCTTTGTGAGATTTTCAGCGATCTGCGGGATAATCATATTGGCTTTGTATACCTTAATTCTGTCGCCTATTCCCAGTTTCATCTCTCTTAATACCGAAAGGTTATGAACACTGGCACGGCTCACACTGGTTCCTTCAAGATTAACTGTATCAAATATGGCCACCGGGTTAATTAAGCCTGTTCTTGAAGGGCTCCATTCTATTTCTCTCAATATCGTCTCTTCCGTCTCGTCCTGCCATTTAAATGCAATTGCATTTCTGGGAAATTTCGCGGTACGTCCAAGGCTTCTTCCGTATTCAATGTCATCATAACAAAGCACAAGACCATCCGAAGGGATTTCATAGGACTCAACTTTGCTTGCAAACTCAGCTACTTTAAGAGCCATTGTTTTTTCGGTTACAGCATAGTGCTCAACTACCTGAAAGCCCAATGATTTCAAAAATTCAAACTGCTCGGAGCATGTCATAAAATCTTTCCCTTCAGAAAGTACCATGGAAAAAATAACTGCCCTGACATTTCTTTTTGCCGTAACTTCACTGTTTAGCTGTCTTACCGAGCCTGAACACAGGTTTCTGGGATTCTTGTATTTGTCCTCTGTATTTTCAATCTTAGCGTTTATAGCTTCAAAATCCTTATAGGTTATAACCGCCTCTCCACGAAGAATCAGCCTACCTTTAAATCCTATTTTCAAAGGAATATTGGTGAAGGTTTTGACATTAGCGGTAATAACCTCGCCCACCTCACCGTTTCCTCGTGTGACGGCTTTGACAAGTTCTCCGTTCTCATATGTAAGCACAACAGTCAGTCCGTCAAGTTTCCAGCTGAGAAGGCACTCTCTGTCCCCTGCAAAAGAAGCGAGTTCATCCACACTTTTTGTTTTTGCCAGGGAAAGCATGGGGCGCTCATGCTGTTCTTTAGGAAGAAAATCAACAGCCTCATATCCCACCTTCTGCGTCGGACTGTTGCTTAATACTATCCCTGTGGAATTCTCTAAGGCAACCAGCTCATCGTAATATTTATCATATTCGAAATCTGACATGATACTCTCGTCCTTGGCATAATAGCTTTCGGACGCTTTATTCAGTATTTCAATCAGTTCCTGCATTCTTTCCATAATTTTTCCACTTCCTCATTAGAGAGTACCCTATATTCTCCGGGCTTAAGTCTTCCCAATGTTACACTTAATACTCTTACTCTCTTTAGTTCCATAACCGTCTGGTCCAGAGTTTTACACATTCTTCGTATTTGACGATTAAGTCCTTGTGTCAAAACAATATTAAAAGTATATTTTGAAACCTTTGTTACCTTGCATGGGCGTGTTGTTGTATCCAGATCTTTCAGGTATACACCACTTTCCATTTTCTCGATAAATTCCTTTGTAATGGGTTTGCTGACACGAACAAGATATTCTTTTTCATGACCGTTCCTGCTTTTCATCATTTTATCGATAAGCTCACCATCATTTGATAAAAGAAGAAGCCCTTCCGAATCTCTGTCAAGACGTCCTGCATAAGCAACTCTTTCCTTGTATCGTACAAGTTCTTTTACAGTTGCATCCGCATAGGGATCCCGTTCGGTACATGTAACTCCGACCGGCTTGTAATATGCAAGAACTACCTTGTTTTCTACGGGCTTAATCAATCTCGCCCCTATTTTCACGCTGTCCTTAGGAAAAACTCTTGTCCCCGGTTCGGCAGTTTTTCCGTTAACGGTTACATCACCTTTTTCAATCAACTTATCGGCATCCCGCCTTGAACAGATTCCGCAGGACGCAATATATTTATTTAATCTGATTCCTTCTTCCATTATTTTTCCTCATCAATCGCTCACCGTTCTTCCGTAAGCAGCAACTATATCATTCTTCACTGCTCTGTTCTCTTTGTTTTTCCATCCAGCATTTGTGGCACATTGCACGATAGCTGTCATTTCCGCCAAGAAGAACCTGTGCCCCGCTGGTTACTATTTTTCCGTTTTCGTCTATTCTCGCATTAACGGTTGCTTTTCTGCCGCAGGAACAAACCGTTTTAATCTCGGTCATGGAATCTGCAAGCTCCATAAGCCTTTGAGCTCCGGGAAAAAAATGAGTAAGGAAATCTGTTCTGAGTCCGAAACAGAGCACCGGAATATTCTCAAAATCGACAATTTCCCTAAGTTCATCAATTTGCGAAGGCGTAAAAAATTGTGACTCATCCGCAATAATAACATCTATTTTACCCAGTTTTGAATAGGCTTCACGAATGCTGTCCTCCGGCATAATAATTTCAGCAGTTGCCATAAGTCCTATTCTGCTCTTGATAATATCGGCACCGTCTCTTGTGTCGGTACCCGGCTTAATCAGCCAAACCTTCATTCCCAATTCTTCATAATTGAATTTTGTAATCAATGCCTGAGCCGATTTAGACGAACCCATGGCACCGAATTTAAAATACAGTTTTGCCATCTATTTCTTTTCCACCCTCGTTAAATGAGCTGCAACACGATCAAGCAGCATTTCTATAGCAACAGGATTTTTTCCGCCCTCGGGAATAATAATATCCGCATTCTTCTTGCTTGGCTCCACATACATCTCATGCATAGGTTTTACTGTTGCAAGATACTGGTCTATTACACTTTCTAACGTCCTTCCTCGTTTACGTACATCCCTGTGAATTCGTCTTAAAATTCGAACATCGGCATCAGTGTCAACAAAAAGCTTTATGTCCATCTCATTGCAAAGTTTCTTATTCTGAAAAATAAGTATTCCTTCCACAACAAAGACTTTCGAAGGTTTGATAAGTTCTGTTTTTTCGCTTCTGTTGTGAACGGTAAAATCATACACAGGGCATTCTACTTCTTTGCCATTTTTCAATTTTCGTATGTCTTCAATCATCATATCCGTGTCCAGCGAATCGGGATGATCATAATTTAATGCGGAGCGTTCCTCATACGTTAAGTCGTCATGACGTTTATAATAATTGTCATGGCGTATTACACTTACATTCTCACCAAAATTTTCAATGAGTCGTTTTGTAATTGTTGTTTTTCCTGAGCCTGTGCCCCCGGCAATTCCTATAACCAATACATCATTTTCCATAATGCCACCCTCATGTGTCAGCCTTATAAAAATACAATAATATTTTGTATCATATCGTTACTAGATTAGCATATTTAGTGATATATATCCATAATTAAGCGGTTTTATTTTACAGTATTGACTTCTTCGCCTGCTTATATACCATTTCAAATCTTTTGTCACTAACAAAAAAGGACACCGGATTTCTCCGATGTCCTAAAATATTATCTCAATATGATATTAAACAATACCCTGAGCCTTCATAGCATCAGCAACCTTTAAGAAGCCTGCGATGTTAGCGCCTGCAACGTAGTCGCCTTCCTTACCATACTTCTTAGCAGCATCATCTAAGTTATGGAAGATGTTAACCATGATATTCTTAAGTTTTGAATCAACTTCTTCGAATGTCCATGAAAGTCTCTCTGAGTTCTGGCTCATTTCAAGAGCTGATGTAGCAACACCACCTGCGTTTGAAGCCTTACCGGGGCAGAAAAGAACTTTGTTAGCCTGGAAGTATTCAACTGCTTCGGGAGTTGAAGGCATGTTAGCACCTTCTGCTACAGCGAATACGCCGTTAGCAACAAGCTTCTTAGCATCTTCAAGGTTAAGTTCGTTCTGTGTAGCACAAGGAAGAGCGATGTCAACTTTGATTTCCCACTGGTTTGTTCCTTCTGTCTTCTTGTCATGGTACTGAGCTGAAGGTCTTGCAGCAGCGTACTCTGTAAGACGTGCTCTCTTAACTTCCTTAACTTCCTTAAGAAGTGCAACATCGATTCCTTCGGGATCATAAATCCAACCTGTTGAATCAGAACATGTAACCGGCTTTGCACCAAGCTGCTGAGCCTTCTGGATAGCGTAGATAGCAACGTTACCTGAACCGGAAACTGCTACTGTCTTACCTGCGATATCCTTACCGTTGCACTTAAGCATTTCCTCTGTAAGGTAAAGAAGACCGTAACCTGTAGCCTCTGTTCTTGCAAGTGATCCGCCGTAGCTTAATCCCTTACCTGTAAGAACACCTTCGTAAAGACCGGTAAGTCTCTTGTACTGACCATACATATAACCGATTTCTCTTGCGCCTGTTCCGATATCACCGGCAGGAACGTCTGTGTCAGCTCCGATATATTTGAATAACTCTGTCATAAAGCTCTGGCAGAAAGCCATTACTTCACGGTCTGACTTACCCTTAGGATCGAAGTCAGAACCACCCTTACCACCACCGATGGGAAGGCCTGTAAGTGAATTTTTGAAAATCTGCTCAAAACCAAGGAACTTAATAATACCAAGGTTTACTGAAGGATGAAGTCTGAGACCTCCCTTGTAAGGTCCAATTGCTGAATTGAACTGTACTCTCATTGCATTGTTAACCTGAACCTGTCCCTTATCATCTACCCAGGGAACTCTGAAAAGAATCTGACGCTCGGGAGTTGTTAATCTCTCAAGAAGAGCATCTTTTCTGTATTCTTCTTCGTTAGCATCGATAACTACACGAAGTGAATCAAGTACTTCTTTAACTGCCTGGTGAAATTCAGGCTGAGCAGGGTTCTGTGCTACGACTCTCTCGTAGACTTCATCAACGTATGACATTTATTTTTCCTCCTAAAATAAAATGTGAATTTGTGCGGTATACAAAAATACATTAATACCGCTTTGTATTATATAGAATAAATAATTGACGGTCAATATTTTTTTACTCTGCATACCTACGTTCTTTTTATTAGTCGTTATATGCATTTCATGGCAAAAAAACAAGGCAACCCCTTGTGGGAGTCGCCTTTGACTTCAAACATTTATCTATTAACCGTATTAAATTGTATCGTACAATTGCACACCCGTCAATAGTTTTTTATTTTTTTTCGGTAAATTCACTTTTAACATAAGCTACAGTACCATTGTATTTTATCTTACACCATCCGTCTGCCTCTTCAATAAGTTCCACTGTATCACCTGTACTGAGCACACCGACTCTTTCAGCAGTTTTGCTGGGTGATGAACGGACATTGAGCGAACTTGTGGCATAAATGTAGCTTGTCGTAACAAACTCGGATGCATCTTCCACATCTACAAGGAACTCTGACTTAATAAACGCCTCTTTTCCTTCATAAAGTATTTTAGTCCATCCGTTTAACATTTCTTCAACAACCGTATATACCGCACCTTCCGATGCTGTTCCGACTCTGTCAGCTGTAGCACTGGCTGATTTACGAACATTGACTTTTTCTGTTGTCTTCACCTGACGAATAACAGGTTCTTCCTCTTCTTCCGGCTGATAATCAGGGTCGTTCTCGCGTTCTTCCTGAAGTCTCTTTTCTTCTTCAGCCTCAAGTTTAGCCTGTAAAACGGCTTCTTCTGTAAGTGTCTCACCTACAAATGAATCGATTTCTACAGAAATCTGTGCCCAATACTCTTTAAGATCCTCATTTTCATCCATGAGTTCCGTATATTGAACATTAATCGTATTACGCAAATTAATAACATCTGCCTGAGCGGCAACATCCTCGATATATGCCGCTTCTTCAGCAGAAAGCTCGGAAGAATTTATATAATAAGTTCCGTCTTCTTTTCTGCATACATAAAAAGCCTGAAGACCGGGGGTGGCAATTTCCGATTCTTTTAAATACACATCAACCGAAACATATGTAATATATGTATCTATATAAGGACCGGGCTTATAATAAACCTGAACATTATCATATTTCTCAATGTAAGGTCCCATTGCCTGAAGTCTGAGTTTTTCAGTGTCCGAAACTGTTCCCTGAATTGCCTTTATTGCTTCAATATCGGCATTTCCCAATGCTACATAATAGTTTTGAAACATTGCTATTATTTCAGGATCGATATCAGTCTCAAGTTCCGCTTCAACAATCTCTACAACTTCTGTCTTCGACTCAAGAAGAGCCTCTTCCGCTTCCCTCGCTGCCGCTTCTACCCGACTTCTTGCATTAAATGCAACAAAGAATGTGACCAGAACACAGATAAGAAGAACGATCGGAAGAAAAACTCTGCCATAATCTGTAATCCATTCCTTAAAAAGAATCGAAAAATCAGCAGCAGATGTTTTTAATTCTGTCATCCCTTCTTTAAAAGAAAGGTGATCTCTTTTTTCTTTTCTCTTTTTCACACTATTCTCCTAACAATTTATGCGCGAAAAATCGCAATGCAACCGACAGGAATCGAACCTGCATTAAAGGCGTCGGAGGCCTCCGTTCTATCCATTAGACTACGGTTGCGTGTGACTCCGAGTAGCCTTAAAAACCCTATTTTCCCAAGGCCACCGAGAGTCATTCTACCATAATAGGTACTTTATGTCTAGTCTGACACCCTTTGGGCGCCAAAAATATCGAACACACGTTTCGTTTCTCTTTCATATTTATAAACATTTGTGGACAAAAAATCATGCTCCGATACTTCATTTTCATTCACTTCCCGAACCATATCGTACAAAAATTTCGGATCGGCATCCTCGTAATCGGGGATTAATATAAGTTCATGCACAGAGCTTGGAAGAATAAACAAATCCGCCCCCAGGGCATCCGAAAACTTCCCAAGTTCTTCTGTGAAAAGCATGCAGGTTGCACCGTAGAACCTCCTGCTGTTACTTAAAACATACATCGGCGAAGGATCTGCCTGTATCAATTCGTCCAAATAGTCCTCATTATCGTTTATTTTACTGTTATCCTTAAGTATGTCGATAAGAACATCTTTAATATTTGTTACATCAATCCCCAGTTTGTTTTTTGTATTTTTTACGGCACTTCTGTAAAGTTCGGACAAACTGATGTCCCAAGACTTTAACAACGAATTGGTAATTTTCACAGAGCCTTCTTCGCCGTTTGTTGATCCAACCGATATGTAAAACATGACGCAAAGATCCATCAATCTGACAAACGGGCAATCATCCGCGAGCGTTTTATTCTTTTCATAATTTATTACCTTGCAGCAAATTCTGTTTTCCATCTTGTCAAAATCCATAATCTGCGAAAAATCCAAATCAAAATCATAATCATTATTAATAAACACGTCTGACATAGACTCTATAACATATTCCAACGGTACTCCGCTTTCATATGCATCATAAAAAGATTCCAGGTAAACCGTAGGTGACACGAGCGATTTATCCCTACAAAATGATACCCCATGAAGTATAATCCCGTTGTTTTTCAAAACCGGTGCCGTATTTAATTTGTAACCATCACCAAGTCTTTTTCCTACTTTTTCACATACATAATTGCTAAATTCCTTAAATTCCATTGTAACCCTCCGTTATTGTGTGGCTTTAGCCTATTTTTGTCAGGACAAAGTGTGTGCTTGCACATACTTTGCACCCGAGCGGTATGCCTTAGCATTAATTTCATCTCCGCGAGGTGCACATCCACGCGGAGCGTTTTATTCAATAGGAAAGCAATTTCCTATTGAATAAAAAATGGAGACAACGTAACGTTGTCTCCACGGACTGATCACAATACAATCTGATAAAATTAAACTCTTGAAAGGTACTCGCCTGTACGAGTATCAATCTTGATTACATCGCCCTGACTTACGAAAAGGGGAACAGCAACCTGTGCACCTGTTTCAACAGTAGCAGGCTTTGTTGCACCTGTAGCAGTATTGCCTGCGAAACCGGGCTCTGTTTCTGTAATCTCAAGTTCAACGAACATAGGAGGTTCAATTGAGAAAATCTTTCCGTTGTAAGAAAGAACCTTACAAATTTCGTTCTCCTTAACAAACTTCATTGAATCGCCAACTTCTTCTTCTGTAATAGAAACCTGTTCGTAATCCTCTGTGTTCATATAAGTGAAAAGATCACCATCTTTGTAAAGATACTGCATGTCAATCTTATCGATTCTGGCAGCGGGGAACTTTTCCTGAGGACGGAATGATGTTTCAACAACACCACCGTTCATTACATCCTTCATCTTTGTACGAACGAAAGCTGCTCCCTTACCGGGCTTAACATGCTGGAACTCTATAATCTGGTATACGGAATTGTTATATTCAATGGTCATTCCGTTTCTGAAACTTCCTGCATCGATCATTATTAAATTTCCTCCTAATATTTAACCAAAATAATTCTTTATAAAGTTTATACGAAATAAATGTTTTTGGCAACTGTTTTTTTATTCTTCCTTATCAGCTATATCATCACTATTCATAAATACAAGGAATATCAACGGGATAAACGTGATAATCCATGGATGTACATATCTGTACTGCACAACAGGTCCAAGGAACATTGTACCGATGTACATTACCGGAAACGTAACAAAGCCAAGCTTCTTCCAATCCTTTTTGTATAAAAAGAAAATCGCGGCAAAAAATGTTAGCAAAGTATAGAATGCCGGCTTAAACAAAAGACTAAGCACCGGAATCTTCAAAACATCATTCCGAGAAATAAGTTTTTCATAAAAAACATATGCCGCGGGCCAAAGGGCATTATGAGGTATTTCTTCTACAGCCCACGATTCGGAAGAATAATATGTATAAATGATACCCATATTACCCTCTAGTCCCGAACCCAGTACCTCGGCAAATGAATTGTCGTCAATAAACCAGAAGCCTCTTGTTGTATCCAGGAACGAATCTATGTACTGATCGGGATATCGTATTCCTATCGAAATCCAGTCCTTTATAAATGTTCCCATTTTTCCTTCGATATTATCATAATATCTGTAACCGAATTTATTCTTTGTTCCGTCCGCAAGTGCCGGAATATAATCCCCCCACTCTTCCTTCGGAATATACTTATCAATTGTAGCAACCACATCCTCGGGTAGCGAATCGGCATTATAGTTAACGGTTCGTCCGTATGCCTGTCCGAAAACACTCATCATTTCAATTGTTGTTGAACCATGCTGGTCATGAATAACAACATCCCTCAGGAATGCAATTCCGCCCTTATTTCCGAGGAAAATAAGTATCGTAAGAATAAGCATAACCGCTTTATAATTCTTCTTCACAAAAACTGTGAGCAGCAAACCTGCAACCACCACGGCATATACCATATTGTTTCGCCAAAGACATGCCATTGTTCCTGTTGCAAAAATAGCCGCATCAAGCAGGATTCTGATAATCTTTTTATCATTTAAGCAAAACCAGAATCGTACAATCCCAAGGCATACAAAAACAATAAAGAAATCAGAAAAAACAACGTCCTTAGTGGTACAAAGTACCATCACCGGATTAGTGGGACAAAGAGCCAAAAAAGCCGTCGTAACATATGGAACCCATTTTTTCGGAATCATTCCGGAAACAACGCTGACAAGAAATGCATAAGCACAACTGGATAAAAGCATATGAGTCAGTCCCATCAAAGCCATTCCGAGTGAAATATTTCCGATAACCTTGCCAAGAAAGTAGAAACCTGCAATCATCAGTGTCGACAGATAAGGATGGTGCATCCAGTAATCCGGGAAACCACCTTCCGCCATAAGAACCTGCGCATGAAAATCGTATGAAAGAATCATTGGATAATATGCCAAAAATGCAGGGATATATGCCACAAAGATCACAACCCAGCTAATAAAAAAGATCTTACCCTTTTTCACTTCACCTTTTTTTGCAAATGCAATCGGGGTAATATTTTCCAATTTATAAAACACCCAATAAAATATGGGAAACAGAATTGAAAGAAGGCACAACGCACGGAATGCAATAATAACCTTTCCGGTCACTCCGGGATCCGTGTACAGACGGTATTGCAGTTCATAACCAAGTACAAGCGTAAGTGCAAAACAATAAGAAGTAACAACGGAAAACCATACTCTTCTTCTAAACCTGTCATCCATCGTTTTCAAAATAAATTTCTTTGCAGAAAACAAAACCACAATGTTAACACAGAAAAAAACAGTTAGAATAAAACCCCAGGCAGCACCGTATTCAGCTGTAAGCGAAAGCAAGAATCCAACCTGAAAAGTGCACAAAAACGCGGATATAATCATAAGAAACTTATCAACCGCAGAATTGTTCATTTTTTCAAAAATTGCTTTAAATTTAGCCATTTAGTTTCTCCTTAACTATTTCCATAGCATGAAAATAACCGTTTATTCCCTCCCCTGCAATTTTTACATCGCAAGCCGGCGCAGTAACCGATATTTTTCTGAAATCTTCTCTGTTATCAACATCCGATATGTGAATTTCAACCTTGGGAAAATGAAGAATCTCCAAAGCGTCATGAATCGCATAGCTGTAATGGGTATATGCACCCGGATTGATAACCAGGCCGCAAGTTCCGTCACTTAAAGCAGTTTGCAATCTGTCAATAATACCACCCTCATAATTGCTTTGGAAGCACTCGACTTCGAATCCCAGTTCTTTTCCCTTCTCTTCCATAAGTCTGCAAAGATCAGAATAATTTGTGGTACCGTAATGTCCCGGATCTCTCCATCCAAGCATATTCAAATTTGGTCCGTTGACTACTAAAAGTTTCATTGCTTTTTCCTCTTTACATTAAAATTTTAAAAACGTAAAACAGTCAATCACGTTTTTATAACAGAACAAAGTGTGTGCTTGCACACACTCAACCCCGAGCGGTATGCTTTAGCATTAATTTCATCTCCGCGAGGTGCGCATCCACGCGAAACGTTTTTATTCAATAGGAAAAGTAATTTCCTGTTGAATAAAAAAAGGCGTTCCATAAACGGAACGCCATAATTATATCATATTTAGAACTTTAAGAATACCTTTCCGTCATCATTTGCGAAAGCACTCTGAACATCCTGAGCGGATCCTACAAAATACTGATAGTCTTCAAGAATCTTGTCCTTACGCATATCGGAAATAGCTTTCTGCATATCAAGATCACCAATCTCACTTTCAGAACCGATATAGGAATAATCCTCGCCCTGATTGAAATTAAGTGAAATATCTTC
The DNA here is from genome assembly GCA_045600725.1 of Lachnospiraceae bacterium. Lineage (GTDB taxonomy): Bacteria > Bacillota > Clostridia > Lachnospirales > Lachnospiraceae > UBA1258. The sequence goes on along the minus strand of JAZRYK010000014.1, from coordinate 24,217 downwards.
AAGATTTGCAATTCTTGATCTGTTATCCGCAATCGCAGGATTATCTTCTTTTGCTTCAACGCCGGCAGGTGCACTCACGGCACTTTGCGCTTCTGTAGAAACACCTAATTGCTCATTAAGCTTCTGCTCTTCCTGCTTTTTAACGGTTTCGACATCAACCTGAGGAATATCCGTAACACGGTAACTTGAATAAAAACCACCGTAGCCCAATCCGTTAATTGCCATAAGTTCACCTCCTTCTTAAAAGTTTACATAATCAAATTTACATAAAGATTATAATTGATTGCTTAATTATTTACAACTAGTATATCGGGAAAAAAGTTCTTTTCTTTAGTCATTTTTTGTTAATAATTGGTTTCTGTTTGTTAATTTTCGCGATATGCAGGCATAATTACTGATATTTTGTTTTTCCGGCATCCATAAGTTCTTTTGTATATGCATCACGAGGTGAAAAATATATCTCTTCTTTTGTTCCTATTTCAACAATTTTTCCGGCTTTCATGATCATAACCCGGTCGCAAAGTTCATAAATAACTCGCAAATCATGAGAAATAAACAAAATTGAAAGATTAAGTTCCTTATGAAGTCTCTTTAAAAGATCAAGTATCTGCTTCTGAACAGTAACGTCAAGAGCCGAAACCGGTTCATCCGCAATAAGGAAGTGAGGCTCTTGCATTAGGCTTGCAGCAATGCAAACTCTTTGCCTTTGTCCGCCGGACAACTCATTTGGATATCTTTCCATAAACTCTTCCGGCAAATCGACCATATTAAGCATTTCCCGCACACGTCGCTTCCGTTCTTCTTTATCAAAATGACCTTTGACGCGGATCGGTTCCTCAAGAATAAATCCGACTGTATGTGCAGGGTTCAGCGATCCTGCGGGATCTTGAAATACCATTTGCGGTCTTTTATAAAAATGCTTTACTTCTCCGGTAACACCCTTTTTCTGTATTCCGAGAATTGCCCTTGAAAGAGATGATTTGCCACATCCTGATTCGCCGGCAAGGCCCAATATTTCTCCCTCATGTACTTCAAACGACACATCGTTCACCGCAAAAAAAGGTTGTTTATTCTTCTTGAATTCAACCGACAAATGATTGACTTCAAGTACATTCTTTACATTTACATCCATATCTAAATATATGTTCTTCCTGTCCTTACATAATTTTCTTCAATAAATTCATTCCTAATTTCTTCAGTATGTTTATAAGAATTCTTTTTGCTGTCTGAATCAGTGTCTGAATTAAAATCGGCAATAAAACCTTTTTGGCAAACAATGCAATACACTTTTTAAACGCCTTACCAACCAACCGCTTAATTATCTTTTTAATTGACTTTTTAATCGTCTTTTTAATCGTCTTTCTAACAAAATCAGCAATCAATTTTTTTACTTTTTCCGCAAGCCTGCCAATAATGTTCATATAGGAAGCCCCTTTGCAATTAATTTAAGCTTTTATTTTTCACAATAATCCGGTTGTAAAACTCGCTATCCGTGAAATAACGTCAGAAAATATTGCCGGCAATACATATTTCATAAATTAATAAACAATAATATCCTCTGCGAAGATTTTTGAGTTCTTTCCATCGTAGTAAAACCAATCTGTACAAGCCTCATAATTCGCTAAAGTGGAGATATATTTTTTATAGATAAATTTATTTTTTAAAATTCTCCTATTATCTCCGTCTTCAACTGAATAATACATTACATCTGTATCTATTTTTTCACTTTTTTTACCGTCATATGAGCTCTTCCATAAATCTCCGTATGTCATTGTGTTCATTGTGTCATTCTGCAAATCTTCGAAATAATATACCGTCTTATAGTCGCTTCCCACATAAATGCCTGCATATTTATCGAGTCCCGAGGTTATTTCATACTTATCTTTTCCGACTTTATATCCGCAAAGTGTCACCGTCGATTTGTCCAAATCTTTTGTATAATATAAATAATCTCCCGCTGCATTAAGAATATACTGCACATTTTTATCTATTTTAGCCTTATCCGAAGTAGAACCTTTTTTCAATTTCTCACAATAAAGGTTATCACCTTTTGTATAAAAAACATGATTGTTTGAAACAGCAATACTTGAAAAATCATCCAGCATTTCCGTAAGATTTCCGTCCTTATCAACGTAGTAAAGAGTCATTTCGGATGAATTTTCTTTAGATTCGACCCAAACATATAATCCTTCAAATTCGGCAGAAGAATCAGCAAATGCCCCCTTCGCAGTATATAATCCATTAATATAGCCGGGAACTCTCACTTCCAATGTATCATTTTTCCCTGAAATAATATAAAATCGTCCGAATGTATAAGCAATTAAGCATTTCTCTGACTTGTTACTCATTATACCGTAAACATAATCAGTTAATGAAAACTTCTCCGATGCGCCATCTCGATTGATCACCAACTGCTCTTTATCATAATCTTCCCAGATAATCGTCTTGCCGTCATTGCTGATGTAAGCTAACCATAAAACATCATCAGTTTTGGCAACCTTCTCAGATTTTCCGGAAGTAACATTTAATTTGTATATTTCACCCTTATCATTTTCGTAGGCAATATACGCTCCATTGCTCGAATCAACAATTGCGTTTTCATTCAATGAATCTAATTGCGTTTTTGAATCATTTTTATATTCATATAAAAAGTATCCGTGACCATTATCATAAACTATACATTCATTGTTCAAAACAAAAAGTTCACCGGCTTCGTCATCAATCTTCTTTTTCATTCCGTTTGAAGCCTGAACGCGATATAGGCCGTCCTCTTCAATAACAATAATATTCTTTCTGTCTCCGGTCACAGCCATTTTGACATCATCAGCACTGTACTCATACGCTTCACCGTTCATCATAGGAACAATCGCGTTTCCATCCTTATCATATGACGCCGAAATAAATATATCATCTTGTGACTTTGCATTGTTTCCAATAAGCTTTGGTCCAAATAATATTGCCAAAACAATCAAAGCCGCAAGAATAAGCACACCAAAGAATCCTCCTATCACAATAATAGGAAGAAGCAAATTTTTCTTCTTTTTTTGCTTTGGAGCTTTTGCTGCATATCCTGCATCATCCCAACCATCTGAGAAATTGGAACCGTTTCCGCCTCCGTTATCCCAGGTTGCCCAACTGTTGTTTTGGACAGGTTCCTGACTTGGCGCTCCCCATCCGTTATTCTGTTCGCTCGTCGGCATGGGATTGCCCCAAGCGCTGCGTTCACTTAACGGAACTTCTTGAGAAACAGGCTGTGTATCATTTCCAAAACCTGCACCATTGTTGAATTGTTCGTTGCTCTGATATGTAGCATTTTCAGAAGCTTCCGAATATGGAGCATATCCACCATTCATTTCTGCGGCAGATTCGTTTGGTGAAGAATAACTGTTTTCACCATACTGAGCCCCACCATAATATTCATAACCATTCTGTGCTTCAGAAGCACCGGGATTCGGCTGCATATATGACTGATCATTATATACAGGCTGTGACTGTGCATAGGGCTGTTCGCCATATGCAGGTTGCGGCTGTGCATAAGGCTGTTCACTATATACAGGCTGTGACTGTACATAGGGCTGTTCGCTATATACAGGCTGCGGCTGTGCATAAGGCTGTTCATTATATGCAGGCTGCGGCTGTGCATAAGGCTGTTCATTATATGCAGGCTGCGGCTGTGCATAAGGCTGTTCGCTATATGCAGGTTGCGACTGTGCATAAGGCTGTTCACTATATGCAGGTTGCGGCTGTGCATAGGTTTGCTCGCTATATGCAGGTTGCGGCTGTGCATAAGGCTGTTCGCTATATATGGGCTGCTGATTCACAGGTGCCGATACTTCAGGGAACACCGGGGCTGTTACAGGCGCTGATACTTCGGGGAATACCGGAGCCGCTACCGGCTCACTGTATGTAGGGAATGCACTTTCATACTGAGGCGCATCATTTGCAGGGAATGCATTTTCATACATAGGCTCAGTTGCAGGTGCCGCTACTTCAGGGAACACCGGAGCTGTTACAGGCGCACTGTATGTAGGGAATGCGCTTTCATACTGAGGCTCATCATTTGCAGGGAATGCATTTTCATACGCAGGCTCTGCTGTTGACATATGATTTGAAGAATATACATCATTTGCGACCGATGTATTTGTTTCTGAGGCACTATTCGCTGCCACATTTTGAATATCTGCAGGATTAGTAACGCCACCGTAATTCATTGTGCTCGCCACTTCAGATGATTGAACAATATATGCCGGTTTCACATTTTCTACATGAATTTCAGGTTTATCTGTAACATTTTCTGTCATAACGCATGACATATAATATTGACCGGGATTATTTTCAACCTGAACCGTTCCCGGATTATAATACTTATCATCAGCCATAACACATTCTCCTTATATAATGATTTATACTCTTGCATATCTATATAATTTTATTATTTTTGCTATTATAATTCAACTTTATTTATCAATTGTTTCAGATATAATCGTTCAAAAGTAAAAAGCATCGCACAGTAAACTGCGCGATGTTTTTATTCATCATTTCTTACCAAAAGGATTCTGCGGAATTGCAGCAATCAGCCCCTTAGTATATTCATGCTTAGGATTGGTAAATATTTCACTGCACTTACCGCTTTCCACAACATACCCGTTTTTCATTACAATGACTCGTTCGCACAGTGTGTTTACAAGACTTAAATCATGCGAAATGAAAAGAATTGCCGTTCCTCTTTCCCTGTTTATTTTTTTCAAAAGATCAACAATCTGCGCCTGTATTGTCACATCAAGTGCCGTTGTCGGCTCATCAGCAATAAGCAGACGTGGCTCACTTATCATAGCTGCGGCAATCATAGCACGTTGTCTCATTCCCCCTGACAGTTCATGCGGATAACTGTTATAAACCGCTTCCGGATTGTCAAGTTCCACGTCCTTCAGAGCTTTTAAGGCACGTTCTTTTCTTTCCTGTTTATCCATAGTGGTATGGATTCGTAAACTTTCTTCAACCTGCCATCCCACTTTTCGAATCGGATTTAGGCTGGTTAACGGCTCCTGGAAAATCATTGAAATTTCATATCCTTGCAATTTTCTCAGAACTTTTCTAGGGCAGTTCAGAAGACTGATTCCCTCAAAAATGACCGTTCCGCTTTTTTCCATATCGTGACGGCTCAACAAGCCTGCAATACAGAGAGCAGTCATCGATTTTCCCGATCCGGATTCACCCACAATTCCCATTATGTCTCCGCGATTCATTGTAAAATCGACATCCTTTACAGGTACTGTATTTCCACGATGGTCGTTTATTTTTATGTTTAAATCTTCCACCTTAAGCATCATGATTTTTTACCCACCGTGTCTCCCAACAACGCGAAACCCAGAATCATCATCGCTATGACAATACCCGGTAAAATAGCAGTCATCGGACTTGTAAATATATATGCCTGTGCTTCCGAAAGCATCCTTCCAAGGCTCGGATTAGGCGGTTGAACACCTATTCCAAGATAACTCATACTTGCCTCCGCAAGGACCGCATTGTTAAAGCCAATAATGATTGTTGAAAGCAGTACCGTCCTAAGATTAGGCATAATGTGAATAACTATAATTCTTAAATCACTTGCTCCAAAAAGCTTAACACTCTGGATATAGTCAAGATTTCTTATTTTAAGAACCTCTCCTCTTACCATTCTGGCAAAACTGGGAATGAATGCTATTCCAAGGGCAGCAATAAGCTGATACTTTCCCGAGCTGAATATTCCGATTACCACAAGTGCAAGCAGAATAGAAGGAAAAGCAAGCAGTGCATCGTTAAATCTCATTAAAATCTCGTCAAGCCATCCACCAAAGTATCCTGTAATTGTACCAAGAATAGTGCCAAAAAAAGCACCGATAAATACAATGCATGTGGAAATAAACATAGTTTCACGAACACCTATAAGTACTCTTGAAAAAACGTCTCGTCCAAACTGATCACATCCCATGATATGTTTAAAGCTGGCACCGGCAAATTTCGCCCCTCCGTCCATAGCGTATGGATCGTATGGTGTTTTTATTATTCCGACAAGTGTCATTAAAAGAATGATCGAAACGATTATAAGGCCCAATATGAATTTTTTCTTCTTTAATGTATCCATATAGCCTCCTTTCGCTTCATGATACTTTTAAGAACAAATTAGGTATTAATTCTGGGATCAAACTTGTGGTATAACAGATCCACACAAAGATTGCTGACAACTACAAAAAATGCAAGAAGAAGAATTATCGCCTCTATTACAGGATAATCCCTTCCGGAAATTGAAGTAAGAAGAATTCTTCCAAGCCCCGGAACCGAAAAAACCTGTTCGACAATAATACTTCCCGCAATTATATCTGCAAAGGCCATACCTAAAAAGGTAATAACCGGAATAAGCGCATTTAACAAAACATGTTTGTAGAAAACTGCTTTTGTTTTGTTTCCTCTTGAATAAGCAGTTCTAACATAATCTTTTTTCGACTCGGCAATGACGGTATCTTTTAATAGTTTGCTGACCATTGATATTTTAGGCAATGCAATAGCAATTGCAGGAAAAACAAGATATCCGATACAGCGAATGAAACTGGTTTTGAAAGATACATATCCACCGGGAACAAAAATTTTTAATACAAATCCAAAAATAAGGGTAATAATAATACCTGAAAAGAAAGAAGGAAAAGCCATTATTATCTGATTAAAACCTGATAACAGTAAATCCAGCTTCGAATCACTTTTTCGCGCCATAAAGATTCCCAACGGAATTGATACCAAAATGGTAAGAACAATGGCTAAGATTGAAAGAAGCAATGTTGTAATAATTTTCTCCTGCAACAGTGTTGTTACAGGCTGACTATAGCTGTATGAATTTCCAAAATCACCTCTTATAACACCAAAGAGCCATGTAAAATATCGTGTGACAACCGGCTTATCCAACCCCATTTCATGCTCTAAAGCTGTAATTTTTTCCGGTGTTGCCTGCGTTCCAAGCTTGTTTACCGCAGGACTTCCCGGGATTAAAGAAAAAGAAAAGAATACGAGCACGCTTACAAAGAAAAGTGTAACCAGCATAGTCGCAATCTTCTTCAATGCATACTTCATATTCTTCTCCTTTCCGATAATAAGCATAACTCTGTATTATCAATTATTTCGCAGGTTTAATTTTAGCAATATCCATAACATAGATAGGATAAAATTCATAGCCGGTATAAGTATTTCTCAATGCAACAAATTCAGCAAGATCCTGAATGTATACGTTTGCAGCGTTGTTTGTAAGAATCCACTCACACTTTTTGTAGTTTTCAGTCTGAATTTCATCATCTGTACTAGTAAGTGCCTCTGCAAGATACTTATCATACTCTGCATCAGAGAAATTTACGAAGTTATTTCCTGCATCAGACTTAAATCTTTCAAGCATTGCACGAGCAGTCATTGTTGAGGCATCAACACCAACAACAGTTGCCTCATAATTTCTTCCTGCGTATACATCGGATAACCATGAATCCCACTCAATAAGTTCGATTTCGGCATTCACTCCGATATTCTTAAGCTGTTCAACAATAACCTGCGCTGTATCAATGTGCGGCTGGTAGTTTGAAGGAACCTTAATTACAAATGAAAATCCATCGGGGTAACCTGCTTCGGTCAAAAGCGCTTTTGCCTTGTCATAATCTACATTATAGACATCTTTTGTTTCATCAATATAGTACTTACCAAATGCAGGGAACATTGAAGAACCGATTTCTGTTCCTTTTCCGTCAAATGCAATGTCCATAATCTCCTGCGGATCAACTGCATAGCAAAGAGCCTGACGAACTCTCACATCATCAAAAGGAGCAGCTGCATTGTTTAAGTACATGGCCTGAACAAGGTTCATTGTTCCTTCAAGAACGTTGAAATCTGCATTTGCAAGCTGATTAGCCTGAGCTGATGTGATACGGCAGTACATATCGATCGAACCACCGAGAAGCTCGGTAACAATAGTATCTGCATTTGCGCAAATCTTAAGTGTTACATTCTTAATATACGCCTTTTCGCCCCAGTATCCGTCAAATGCTTCAAGAATAACATTTTCCTGAGGTGATCTTGATACATACTTGTAGGGTCCGGTTCCTATTGCATTGGAATCAGGTGTGGCATTGTTCTTAGGTATAATTGCCATTGTCATGTACTGAAGGAAATTAGGATCGGCTGCCGTTAATTTAATAACAACGTCATTTCCTTCCGCATAGTAATCAGCGATATTTAAAAACGCTGATATCAGAGCCTGTCCGGATCCGTCATCAGCGTTGCGTTCTATACAGTATAAAACATCGTCCGCCGTTACGGTTTCTCCGTTGTGGAACTTAATTCCTTCTCTCAATTTGAAGGTGTAAGTAAGTCCGTCTTCTGAAATTGTGTAGCTTTCTGCCACGGCGGGGTTCAGATTACCATTACTGTCAGCCTTAACAAGACCTTCATAGATATTAAACAGAATCTCTTTTGTTCCTGCCGCCACTGCTTTGTGAGGGTCAAGACTGTCTTCCAAATCCTGAGGAATACCAATGGTAATGCTTGAAGAACTTCCCCCCGTCTTGTCACCTCCGCATCCTGAGAGTGCAACAGCCAGTGTGGTCAACACAAGCAGTAAGCTGAAAAACTTAGAAATTTTTCTCATTTTGTGTCTCCTGTTCTTCTAAAATATTTAGTTGTAAAGGTTTATTACCTTTCGAGGGTATAATATAACAACACCTCCGACAATGCAAGTTATTTTTTTAACAATCTCTGATTAATTTTAGATTTCCTCACTCTTTTACAAAAACACATAAATACCTATATTGTATTAATCTTACCGAAATATTAGAATATGTAATTATCATATGAAAACATTTAAAAGGAGTTCGATTATGTCCTCTAAAAAAAAGACTATCCTATTTACTTCTATTATCTGTGGTATATTTGCCATTTTTATTCTTATAATCTTTTTACTCGGATTGTTTTTTTTCATATTTCGATTTAGCGCCAAAAACTCCGTTTCATCTGTCACTTCCGACTCTTCCGCTTCAGATATTACCTCGGCAAGTACACAAACCTTGTCATCCGTCTCATCCGAAATATCCGTCGAGGAACCCGAAGTTATACCCGAACCGATTGAATGGGTAAGCAATGAGGTATACGGAGCGGCATACAAAAATATTTTGAGCGCAAATTCTTATTCCATCGCCAATTACTATTATTGGCAGTTCGAATATGAAGAGCTTGCTTATTATCCTTATTTCCAAAAACTGGGTGAAAATCCCTGCATTGCATTCAGTGAAATCACAGGAGACAACATTCCGGAAATGTTTTTTGTGAATGTTCCTGCTTATCAGGGAACAGAAGCGCAAATAACCATATACACTCTTGAAGAAGACCGGGCGAAAGACATTTTCTCAATCTATGTAGATTCTTTGAATAACGATGGCAATGATTATATTCTGTTCAAAAACTATCGAGGCGATCTTTATCTCTATACCGAATCACATGCGGATTTAAGCGTAAACAAGTATACAAAAATTTATCAAAACAGTGACGGAACCTTTGTTTCTCGAGCGGAGTGTGTCAAAAAAATAATTGTAAATCCACACAGCGGAGAAGTTACTGAAGAATATGTCGTCTCAGGAACAAAAACAACCAAAGATGATTATGATGATTATGTAATGAAAATCACCAAAAACGGAGTGAATGCTTTACTGTATGATTCTTCAATAGATACTTGTACAGAAAACTGGATTGAAAGTTCCGAAAAAAATGCTCTTGTTGTAGGTGATGCGATCAGTTTTCTCACCAAACGCAATAATGTTCCTGATGGTGAGCTTCCCATTTATGATGTTCTTCAAATGGATTTTTCAAGCGGAGCAGGCGGCTGGGGAACGTATCTTGAATTACTTCCCGACGGAACCTTCAGCGCAAGCTATCACGATTCCGATATGGGCGATACCGGTGCGGGTTATGATAACGGAACAGTTTATTATGGTTCATGCTTCGGATTGTTTACTGATATCAAACAAATCGATGAATATACTTATTCTATGACGCTGAAATCAAAAACAGAGGAAGCAAGCGGAGATCCGTATATTGAAGAATCCATACTTTGGATTCCTACCGAAACATACGGTGTAGACTGTGGTGAAATCTTCTTATATCTCCCCGGCAAGCCGATATCAGATATTCCTGAAGAATGTCTGTTTTGGGGATATGCTTTTTATTCCGATATCACCCGGAATGATAAGCTTCCATGCTTTGTGTTATATAATGTCGAAACCGGAAATGCTTTTTATAATTAATTTGAGCTTGATTTATATAATGGTCCCCATCAAAAAACGAGACAGTTTATAAACTGTCTCGTTCATCATTTTGGCTTATTAACGATTAAGCACCTGCTTAAGTTCATCCATAAATGTATTAACGTCCTTAAACTCTCTGTATACAGAAGCAAATCTGATATAAGCAACTTCATCAATCGCTTTCAGTTTGTTCATTACAAGTTCGCCAATTACACCACTTTCAATCTCTTTTTCTTCCATGCTGAAGACTTCTGTCTCAACTTCATCAATGAGATTTGTAATCTGTTCAGCTCCGATGGGACGCTTATGGCATGCCCTAAGCACACCTGCCTCAATCTTCGCTCTGTCGTACTGTTCACGATTTTTATCTTTTTTTATGATAATAAGTGGAATCGTTTCAACCTTTTCATATGTTGTAAAACGCTTGCCGCATTCGTCGCACACACGTCGTCTTCTTATTGAGTTGTTCTCATCTGCCGGTCTTGAATCAATTACTCTGGTATCGGGATGGCTGCAAAAAGGACACTTCATAATTCTCTCCTCTACTTCTTAGGTGTGTTACCGCTGTTAAGGAAACTGGGAATTTCAAGAGTGTGTGAAGCCACATGGCTTGTAATATTTGTAGGAGGCTCCTGAATACTTGCTACAGGTTTTGATGTCTCAGCAACAGGCTTTGATGCAGGGAAAGTTCCGATTGAAGAAACAGGCTTTCCGATCTGAGGACCCACATTCATAGTCTTAATTGTATTGTATCCCTGAGGACGAATCTTGTTGTCGGCAATTCCGGTAGCAATAACCGTAATTGTACAACTGTCCTGAGCATCTTTATTCCATAAAGCTCCGACAATAACATTAACATCATCACCGGTAAGCTCTCTGACAAATTCTGAAGCATCCGATACATCCGCAAGAGTGATATCACCGGAAATATTAATAATAACATGGCTCGCGCCGTTAATAGTTGTTTCCAGAAGAGGACTCTTAACTGCCATTTCAATAGCTTCGGCTGCTTTTGTATCACCCTTACCGGTACCGATACCGATATGTGCAATACCTTTATCCTTCATTACTGTCTGAACGTCAGCAAAGTCAAGGTTGATAAGTCCCGGCTCATTAATCAGGTCTGTAATACCGGATACTGCCTGCTGAAGTACTTCATCTGCCTTTTTAAGTGCATCCGGGAATGATGTTCTTCTGTCCATAATCTCAAGAAGCTTATCATTCGGAATAACGATGAGTGTATCAACATTCTCTCTGATTTTATCAATTCCCTGAAGGGCATTATCCATTCTGGTTTTTGCTTCAAACTTAAAGGGTTTTGAAACAACACCAACCGTAAGGATTCCCATATTTTTGGCAATTTTTGCAATTACGGGAGCAGCACCTGTACCTGTTCCGCCACCCATACCGCAGGTAATGAATACCATGTCTGCGCCACGGATTGCTTCTTCAAGAAGATCAGAACTCTCTTCTGCCGCCTTTTCACCAATTTCAGGTCTGGCACCCGCACCAAGCCCCTTTGTAAGCTTTTCGCCAATCTGAATAAGCTTGGGAGCCTTACAAAGCTGAAGTGCCTGTTTATCTGTATTTACACCGATGAACTCAACCCCATTTATATCTTCGTCCACCATTCTGTTTACTGCATTATTTCCTGCGCCGCCGACACCGATAACAATAATCTTTGCGGTTGAATCAGCTTCGCTACTGATAATCTCCAACATGCTACAATTCTCCTTATAACTACACAAAATCCATCAAATATTATCATATATTCTAAAAGTAAAATCTGCAAGTAAAAAATCTAAAAAACAAGACTTTTATATACTTCTCCGCGTTCCTCGAAATTCTTGAAACTGTCGTAACTTGCGGCAGCCGGGCTAAGTAGAACCGCAGATCCGCTTTTTGCAATATTTTTCGCGCACTTTACAGCTTCCGGCAAATCCTTTGTAAGATACGCCGAAGGACTGTTTTCATGTCTGACGCAGGACATATACATTTCGTACATCCTCTTTCCGGACGCATACATAAACACAATTCCGTCCAATTTTGAATCGAGCAAATATGATATTAATTCCTCATATTCCAGGTTTCTTTCCATTCCGCCAAGAAGAAGAACTCCGGCATTTTTAACGCTTTCCACGGCGCTGATAGCCGATTGAACCGTTGTGGATATCGAGTCGTCATAATAATCCACGCCGTTTTTGTTTCCGACATATTCCAGTCGGTGAGGCAGTCCCTTAAAGCATCCGACAGCCTTAATAAATTCTTCTTCCGTCACTCCGAATTCGGAAGTGACCCTGTAGACAAATGCACAATTAAGTACATTATGCGTTCCTTTCAGTGTTGCTCCCTCAACTTCATCAAAATCATTGAAAGGTGCAAGTTCTTTGGAAACACAAACTATTTGGCCGGGGTATTCCTTCTTATCCGGCACATCGGCACTCGTTGTATAGAGAATGTCTTCAGAACACTGTTTTCTGTAAATATTTTTTTTTGCGGAAGCATATTTTTCTCTTGTTCCGTAATGATCAAGATGATCTTCATAAATATTAAGAAGAATGGCTCTGTGCGGAGCAAATTTAAGGAACTCCAGCTGATGGCATGACAGTTCAAGCACAACCGTTGTCTCTTCGTTCACCTTTTCCCATATGTCAAAAACAGGAATGCCGATATTGCCCGCAAAAATAACATCCACACCTTTCTCTTTCAAAACATGGGCTATCATCGAAGAAGTAGTACTCTTCCCTTTTGTTCCGGTAATTCCAATTGTTCGACTACCGAAGGCCTCCATAAAAACATCCACTTCCGAAGTAATATATGTTTCATATTCTTCAGCCGCCTTTTTCAGAACAACCCCCGGGCTTTTAAAAACAACATCATAATCGTCAAGAATATCCAGATATCCTTCCCCCGTTACCGTGAGCACACCTTCCGGAAGTTCTGCAGAAATATCTTTTGCATCCGAAATAGTAATACTTTCATATCCACCGGCAGAAATCAGTTCTCTTAAAGTCGACTTACCTTCTCGGCCGAATCCAAGAATAAGCACTTTTTTATTCCTGATCAATTGTTTCAACAGATTCCTCATCTTTTTCATCCCTCGAAGGAACAAAGCTTACCTTCTTTGTACTTTCGTTGTATTTTTCCATTCGCAGCGTTCCGCTCATTCCTTCCAGCCTGGAAAGAATTGAGGGCAAGTTCATAATCTTCAAGTCCAAATTATCTTCAGTACCAAGTTTGACGGTTATATCATCATGGTACAAAACCGTTTCACCGTTTGATTTAAAGTACATTTTTTCGGCTTTTACACCGTATTTAGTCATCAATTGAGTAATTCTGAGTACCGAATTAAAAAGATTCGGATCATCCACAGGCAGTTTTTCATAAATAACCGCATAATCAAAATCCACACCGATAACTTCAGGGATACCCGCAGTTTTCAAATTGGATACTTCTACCACTACCCCGTCTTTATCAAAATAAACATATCTGCCCAAATATTCGATATACCCTGCAAGTGCTTTCTCATATACCGATATTTTTATTGTATCCGGAGCAATGACAGACACGTCCATAGTCTCGACAAACGGAATATTATTAATGGATTTATTCTTATATTTTCTCGAAAGGTACAAAGAATTATCACCAAATCTTCCGGTCATAACCATTTGTTGAATTTCCTGAGAAGTATAATGGGTATTACCTTCCACATAAACCGTCTTAACTGTATATTTTGAATTTAAATAGAAGTAGCCGCAGCCAATGGTTGCGGCAATTATAAGCAATATTCCGAAAACTGTAAGTACTCTCTTACGATAGAAGCTAAGCCTTGATCTGCGGGGAAACTTCACCGCTTTCATTTCTTGTTTTTGCGGGTCTTTCCGGGATTCTTTCTTTTTCCGTATTATTTTCTTCCGTGAATTTTGCGTTTCGTCCAACATTAAATACTATTCCCATCTCAAACATCAAACATACAACACTCGAACCTCCCGCGCTTACAAACGGAAGCGGAATACCGGTGTTGGGTATAAGGTTTGTAACTACGGCTATGTTCAGCACAACCTGCAATGCAATGTGAATAAAAACACCCGTAACAAGCATATTGCCAAAATAATCCGAACAATATAGGGTCACATCTCTGATTCTCCACAACAGCATTATATACAGAGCAATAAGAGATGCACCTCCGGCAAAACCGATTTCTTCACATATAATCGAAAAAATCATATCATTTTCCGCTTCAGGCATGTATCCAAGTTTCAATACACTCTTTCCAAGACCTTTTCCCCAGATTCCTCCGGAGCCTATTCCGTAAAGTGACTGAAGAATCTGATAGCCTTTTCCGTCTGCGTGCCCTTCCGGATCCAGCCAGGCAAGAACTCGCTCAAATCTGAAGCCCGCTTCCCCTGAAATAAGTCCGTTGACAAGAAGAAGTGTTACAACAACACACACAAGAACAATAAATGCCAGTATAACGTACGGCCAGATGTTTTTCTTCTCGGAAATCATTATCATAAATGTACCGATAAGTCCTACAAGCAGTGCCGAGCTAAGATTCCTCGTGATAAGAAGAAGCATCAAACACAAGATGCCAATCGGGACCATAGGAAAAAAATACCCCTTCCAAGTCTGTTTAAATTTTGTTCCCATCCTCGAAAGAAGTGCAGCAACAAAAATAATCGCACCGATTTTACAAATTTCTGCCGGCTGCACCGAAAATCCCGCAATTTTAAACCATCTTGTAGCACCGTTTGCGCCATAGTTCAAAGGCGTAAGAACCATCAAAATCATTGCCGCAGAGAATATATATGCTGCCCAATGAAGCTTCTTATAAAACTTATATGGAAAGATTGCAGAGCCGGTCATAATAATAATACCGACGCCTACCGCTTTCATCTGGCTTCTCAAATATGCTCCGCTGTCACCGTCGTTGTTTATTGAAGAAATATACGAGCTTGCCGAATAAAGCAGAACCAAGCCGAACACAATCAAAAACATCAATATGAAAAGAAGCGTAAAATCAAAATATTTACCTTGTTTAGCTATACTTTTCTTATCCATTACTGTCCCATTTTCCACACTAGTTTATATTGATTGACAAAATCACAAAAAAACAAAACAACTACACAAATATATAAGCAACCGCACAAAGAAGCACGGTAACAATTGTGAATACACCAACAACCTTTGCTTCGGCCCACTTTTCTTTATCTTTCCAGCCCCCAAGCTCAAAATGATGATGTAAAGGCGCCATTCTGAAAAATCTCTTACCGCCTGTTTTTTTGAAATACAATACCTGAATAATAACGCTTATTACTTCCGCAAAATATATAAGCGCAATAATCGGAATATACAGTTCCAATTTGAGTGCATGTGCAAATGCAGCAACAAAACCGCCCAGAGCCAATGAACCTGTATCCCCCATAAAAACACGTGCTTTGTTCAGATTATATACAAGAAATCCCAAAAGCGCGCCAAACATAATAACCGCCGCAATGGAATATCCCTCGTTTTTTCCGATACTTACCGCAAAAAAGAAAGCGCATAATGCCGCTGTAACACTTGTCTCAAGTCCATCCACACCATCGGTAAAGTTAGAACCGTTCACCGTACCGATAATAATAAACATAAGTATCGGCACACCAAGCCATCCGATATTGAATGTATTGTTAACAAAAGGTATATATACCGAAAATTGTTTATTTTCCAAAAAGAACATCAGAATACTGTAAACAGCGGCAACAATAATTTGCAGCAACAGTTTCTGCTTAACCGTAAGGCCTTCCGAACGCTTTAATACGACCTTTATAAAATCGTCGATGAAACCGACAACTGCAAACGCAACCGTAAGAAGAACAATCGGAAGAAGCTCTGTATATTTAAAGCAAAAGAAGCCTGCACACAAAACAAACGATATCAGGAAAATAAATCCCCCCATTGTCGGCGTTCCCGTCTTAACCAAATGACTCTGCGGTCCGTCTTCTCTCTCCGTTTGCCCCGCTTTCACGCGTCTCAATATGGGAATAACAACCGGTCCCAGCGCCACACTGATAAAAAATGCAGCAATAGCTGAAAGAATTATTGTAGTTTTAATTGTCATTGTTCGTAGTCTTCCTCCGACTCATCATCAATTTTTTCTTCATTTGCAAAATTTATGGAAGAAGCAGGCGTATTAGCCGTTCCGTCTCCCGATTCATCAGTCTTGTCACTTTCATATCTGTTTGTCAAAATTGAAAGATCCAGCTGTTTTAATTCTTCGATTTCTGCAGGTGTAAGTTCTTCCGTCATCGGAATTCCAAGATAAGGAAGAAGTTCTGTCAATATCTGTTTTGAAACAATTGTAGCATACTTTGCATCTTCCTGAACCGATACATTCGGACGGTCAATAACAACATAACATATAATTTCAGGATTATCCGCAGGAGCATGACTGATAAATGATACAACATATTCACCATTACCGCGAGGAAGTGTTTCGGCCGTTCCCGTTTTTCCTCCGATGGCATATCCTGCAGGCTTTGCTCGCCAACCGGTACCGTCTGTTACTACCGCATTGCAATACTTAATTATCATATCTGACGTAGAAGAAGAAATAACCTGCTTAACCATTCGCGGTTCTATATTCTGCACAACAGTGCCGCTGGGACTTAAAACCTTCGATACAACATGCGGTTCATAATAATAACCACCATTAACCAGTGCGGCATATCCTGCGCACATCTGAATCATTGTCACATTAAATCCCTGACCGAAAGAAGCTGTAGCAAGCTCTGTATCACCAAGATTATTGTTGTTGAAAACAAGAGCTGCGGTTCTTGCCTCCCCTGATAAATCAATGTTTGTTTTTAAGCCAAGATTAAATACAGGCTGGAATTTAAGAAAAGTATCTTTCCCGATTACAGATACCATATCCATCAATGCAACGTTGCAGGACTGCGCTACAGCCCCCGTAACATCGAGATATCCGTCACCGAAAGTATTATGACAGTGAATATCATAATCACCGATTTTTTTGGAACCTGTACAGTAATACATTTCATTTCCGGTCAGTTTACCGGTTTCAAGTCCCATTGCAACCGTAAAGGGCTTCATAACCGATCCGGGTTCATATGTGTCGGCAATACAGAAATTCTTCCATAATGCATCATATGCTGCCCTCAAAGTACCTTCTTCTTCCATCAGAGCTATCTCTTCGTCAGTATATAGAATTGACATATCCATAGGATTGTTCAGGTCATAATTGGGATAACTTGCCATTCCAATTACTTCACCACTGTTGGCACGCATAACAATACATCCGATATTGTTGGCACCAAGTCCATCCCTTGCATTGTTTTTATACTCTTCAGCATAATTTTTCAGATACTTTTCCAAAATCATCTGAACATTTGAATCAAGTGTAAGAACAATTGTGTCCCCATCTTCTGCGGGAATTGTAGTAACCTCATAGGTTGCTTCATCACTTAAAAATCCGTATTTTCTTCCCGCCGTTCCGGTGAGAATGTCATTATAATGCTGTTCAAGTCCGTATGAAGCTGTTCCGGTGCTTTGTGAAAAGCCTATAACATCGCATGCCAGTGTGCTTTGAGGATAATATCTTACGTAGTATTTTTCGAACCATACTCCCGTAACATATTTATTGTAAAGGCTTGTTTCTTCTTCACCCTGCTTCGGTTTAGTGGTTATAGACTCAAAACGTGTTTTTTCTTCAATTGATACACCGCGTTTTACAACATAATATCTTGACTGAGGCACGTCACGAACATAAGCCTTAACAGCAGATGCATCAGCGCCAAAAAAATTAGTCAAAGCCTGAATGGTATTTGTCGAATAATCACTTGTTTCCTCTTCTTCATCTGCATCGAGCATTGCTTTGACATCAAGCACAACATTGTACAGTTCTTTGCTTGTTGCAAGAATCGTACCGTTACAGTCGATTATTTCTCCTCGTTTTGCGGCAATTGTCTTTGAATTGTAAGCTTGTTGCGACAATATCTTCTGCTGATACGAATCGTTGTTATCCTTAGTGATAAACAGCATTCTGGCAGCTAAACCTGCAAAGGCCAGGAGTATTATTATAAAAAATACTCCCAGCCTATTTGACACTTCTTTTCCGGCCTTCCTGGCGGCCGCTTTTTTTAATGCGTTTCTATCTTTATTATCCAAGAATCTTACCTGTCCTAATTAGGAATATCAGTGAACTGTCTTACGTAATCACTGTTTTCCTTTGTGTATTTGATAATCTGATTTTCGTCAGCATATACCATTCCAAGATCCTCAATCGCAATTCTTCTGACATCATCAAGATTAATCTCTGAATTTATTTTAGCGTATTCGTCAGAGTTATCAAGTGTAAGTTCCTGAAGTTTGTCTTCATATGCTGTGATATTATCAACAGTATTTGTAATCTCGCTCTGTAAAGAAATGTATGTAACAAGAGTTTTTCCGAGAACAGTAAGCATAACTGCAAGAAACGCAATATAAAGTACACTCATGTGCATCTTCTTTTTTCTTTTTTCTTCAGAGCGAATTTCCTTAAGGGTATTGCGACTGGGCATCTCCTGTAAGGCTGCTCTTGCATCTATTTTTAAAGCATTGTTTCCTTTTACGTAACCGTTCATTTTTAAAACCTCATAAATTATTTTTTTCAAATACTCGTAATTTTGCGCTTTTCGATCTTGAATTTTCCTCAAGTTCTTTTTCCGAAGGAAGAATCGGTTTTCTGGAAATAACCCTGCCCTTCGATTTGTTTCCGCAAACACATACCGGAAAGTTTTTAGGGCATGTGCATGGGTCTTCGTTCTTCTTAAAAGCAGTTTTTACTATCCTGTCCTCCAGGGAATGGAATGTAATAATTGTGAATCTTCCGCCCGGATTCAGAAAGTCTATCATTCCGTCAATGGAATCTCTTAGAACATCCAGTTCGTGATTGCATTCAATTCGTATTGCCTGAAAGGTTCGTTTTGACGGATGACCTCCCGTCGCCCTGAACTTTGCAGGGATGCTCGCAGCAATTATTTCATTCAATTGAAAGGTCGTCTCTATGGGAGCCTGTTCACGCGCTTCGCAAATGTGTTTTGCAATATTTGCCGCAAAATTGTCTTCGCCGTAATCTCTGATGATTCTAAATAAATCTTTCTGAGAATAAGTATTAACAATATCCTTTGCAGTCAGCCTCTGTCTTTGATCCATTCTCATATCGAGAGTATTGTCAGTCCTGTAAGAAAAACCCCTTTCCTCCGTATCGAGCTGATACGAACTGACTCCCAAATCAAGAAGAATTCCGTCAACGCCTCTGACGCCCTCTGCCTGTAAGCTTGTAATGGCATCCTTATAATTAGCACGAATAACGGTAACCTTGTTGCCGTATTCACCGAGTCGTTCACTTGCAGCTTTGATTGCCGCTTCATCCTGATCTATTCCGTAAAGATGACCTTTATCATTCAAGTGGCTTGCAATCACCGATGAGTGTCCCGCGCCACCAAGAGTTCCGTCCAAATAAATACCATCCGGTTTGATGTTCAGATTTTCAATTGTTTCATTAAGCATTACCGAATAGTGTTTGAATTCCATTTAAATTCCCAAATCTTCCATGTTTTCAGCAAGTTCGGCACCGTCAAGCATTTCGCAGTTGGCTTCCCATTTCTCCTTGCTCCAGATTTCAAATCTGTTTCCGACGCCCACAAGAGTTAAATCCTTGTCAATCTCGGCAAAAGTTCTGAGGGGTTGCGGAAGAAGAATTCGTCCCTGCTTATCAATATCTACATTTGCTGCACTTCCGAGCATATATCTTGAAAAGTTTCTTGCATTCTTATTTGTAAGCGGTAATCCTTTTAATTTGTTTTCAAATTCATGCCAGTCTTCAATGGCGTAAGCAAACAAGCATCCGTCAATTCCTTTTGTAATAACAAAAGAGCCATCTAAATCCTCACGGAATTTGGAGGGAATAATCATTCTGCCTTTTTCATCGATTGTATGGTTGTATTCGCCTGTAAACATTTACGACCATTTCCTCCGATTGTTTACCACTTTTTACCACTTTTTGGTACTTTCTGCCACCTACAAACATATTATAGCCATATTCCTTCCATTTTGCAAGGTTTTTTCGCAAGAAAAACTTAAGAAAACCTTTAAAAATCAAGGTTTTTCCGTAACCAAAAAGGGACCTCCCACATATAGTGGAAAGTCCCAAAAATCCGTCGATATTTTGTTATTCTTATCAGTTTTTATACATTGAAGAGGAATTCTATAATATCTCCGTCCTGAACAACATACTCTTTTCCTTCCGTGCGTTGCTTTCCTTTTGCCTTAACCGCAGCATAATCAAATCCGGATTCGTCAAGATCGTTATAAGCAATAACCTGAGCACGAATAAATCCTCTTTCAAAGTCAGAGTGAATCTTTCCTGCAGCCTGCGGAGCCTTTGTTCCTTTCTTGATTGTCCATGCACGGCACTCTTTCTTTCCGTCTGTAAGATATGAAATAAGTCCGAGAAGCGAATAACTTGCTTTAATCAATCTGTCTAGGCCGGACTCCTTAATGCCAAGTTCCTCCATAAATAATTCTTTTTCTTCCGCGTCAAGCTCAGAAAGTTCTTCCTCTGTCTTGGCACAGATAGAAATCACCGCTGCGTCCTCAGAAGCAGCCTTCTTTGCAACAATATTATAATATGCGGAAGCTTCGGGATTCATAACACCTTCATCATCCATATTGCAGGCATAAATGATGGGTTTCGCTGAAAGAAGTCCCATTTCGCGCATTACCTGAGTATAGAGTTCATTCTTTTCATCCCACTCAAATGTACGGGCATTTTTACCTGATTCAAGATGTGCTTTGATTTCATTAAGGAATGCTTCTTCTTCTCTGGCTTCCTTATTTCCACCCTTTCCGGCTTTCTGTGCCTTTGCAATACGATTCTCAATCATATCCAGATCGGCATAAATAAGTTCCAGGTCAATACACTCCATGTCGCCGGCAGGATCAACCGCAACAGCCTTTGTAGCATCCTCAACCACGTGCATAATCTCATCGTTGTCAAAGCATCTGACAACATGAATAATTGCTTCGCATTCTCTGATATGTCCAAGGAATTTATTTCCAAGTCCGGCGCCCTTTGAAGCCCCCTTAACCAATCCTGCAATATCCGTAAATTCAACTACCGCAGGAGTCTTTTTATCTGTCTGCCAATGCTCGGCAAGCTTGTCAAGTCGTTCATCCGGCACTGCGACAATTCCTGTATTTGGTTCTATTGTACAGAACGGGTAATTTGCCGCCTGAGCATTTGCCGTTCCCGTAATTGCATTGAACAAAGTACTCTTTCCCACATTGGGAAGTCCGACGATTCCTAGT
This sequence comes from Lachnospiraceae bacterium, assembly GCA_045600725.1. Lineage (GTDB taxonomy): Bacteria > Bacillota > Clostridia > Lachnospirales > Lachnospiraceae > UBA1258. The sequence goes on along the minus strand of JAZRYK010000014.1, from coordinate 2,564 downwards.
TTCATTTTTATATATACCTCCGTATTTTCCTTATATTTACTGGCTTTTCGGCACTTCGTATTTTGCTAGTGGACCATTTGGCGGACCATTCTTTATCCATTTTGGTACATTAGATAACCTTCAAAGCCTCTGCCACCGATTCCATTTCCTTATACTTTTCTTCCTCGGTAGTATGAACATATAAATTCATGGTAATACCAATGTTTGAATGTCCTAAAAGCTCTTGCAGTGTCTTTGGCTTCATTCCAGCCTCAATACATCTAGTTGCAAATGTGTGTCTCAGTATATGCATTGAAAATTTGGGGATATTTGATTTCTCACAAATCTTAAACAGTGCAGTATCATATGTACTATTTTTGATTGGTGAACCCTTCCTGCATAAAAACACATATTCTGTCCATTCCATTGGAATCACTTTTATTTCTTTGTGCTTCTCTTTTTGACGCTTTAATATTCTAATTGCTTCATCCGTAAGTGGAATTGTTCTATATCCCGATTTACTCTTTGGAGGTCCAACTCTCCATTCGCCTACTTTATGACGGAATTCCATGCTGCGCTGAATTTTCATTGTCCTTTTAGAAAAATCAATATCTTCCCATTTAAGACCAACCAATTCTCCAGTACGAAGACCTGTCTGCAAGATGAATCGATACTGATCTTCATAGCTCTGACCAGTTGCTCCCTCTAAGAACTTTTTCTGCGCCTCCTTTGTGAGAGCTTCCTTCTTCTTCGTTTCCTTGCCTATATCACTTCTTACTGATTTCTTACATGGATTACTGAGAATGACATCATTCTCCTTGGCGAACTCAAGCATATTATACAGGGCAATACGTGTCTGATATATTGTACTGGTACGATACCCCTCATCTGCCATGTTATTCATTATCTTCTGACAATGAAATGGCTTTACCTCTGAAAGCTTCATCTTTCCAATAACTTCTTTAATATTATGTTCGTATCTTTCCGTATAATTTCTCCAGGTATTCGGTCTGACTGTCTTTTTCTTTACATCAATCCAATAATCGAACCACGCATCGACAATCATATCCGTAGGAGTAGACAAATCGCTATGCTCATCAATATAGGTAGCATTAGCTATCCACTGTCTGGCTTCCTGCAATTTACCAAAGCGCTTGCGCTGTCTTTTGCCGAACCTATCGGCAAAGCGCGCCATGTATAGGCCTGATGGTTCTTGTGAAAGACCTACACCTAGCTCTTTTCCTTTTAAATCTTTTCCCATATCATTGCTCCTTTGCTAAAAGAAGCCCTAATACAGCAACTTATAGATTACCATATTAGTGTCAATTTGTACAGTGTAAACTTGTTATGTAAAGCCTTATAGCCCTTTAAATCTCTATACTTTTATTACTATATTCTGAAGTTTCCTCAGTAAGAGCATATTTTTTGCTAATCGGCACAGTACACTTGTTATCCTGCATACTTTACCTCTCTTTCCAATCCAGATAGATGGATTAATATTTGCAAACAAACATCAATAAGACATGTCTTACCATCTCAAGATATCACATTTAATAATATTTATTAGTCCTTATCATCACATGAACCCCTTCGAATCCACGCGCTTTTCCGCCTTCCTCATTTGGAACATTTTGATTATGATTTATTGGATAATGTTTTACGGTTGCAACCTTCTTAAATGTTTTAATAAAGCTTGTTTCTGAGACAGGGGTTTTCACATTCTCATCACACCATATACGATATGTTTACCGATACCACTCTGTCTAATCAGCAAAAACACATCCGGAAATTCACTTGCAAAGCAACTCCATCTTCCGAAGCCAAACCGGGTTTGAACTGTATATTATAGCAACATCCTCTTCTGCGTTCAGATTAATTACTACTTCCTGCTCATACCTAGTAAGATTCATCCTGACACCTCCTCTCTTTTAAATTATGTTTGCATTATGCCATAAAAAAGAGTAAGTTCCCGTATATCCAAAAATATAGAAATTTGATAAAAATAATACATTTCCACAATATTGGAAATTGTCATAATTATGCCGATATTGTATTGTAGCAAAAAGGATTGGATTATGCTAATGAAATAAAAGGCACCGCTATTGATAAAGAATTTTTTGTTCTATGCAAAAACTGCGGCGTTAATCCAAACAAAGTAACTGATTTAAAAAAATCCCACCGCAATGTTTCCACGCAAAAATATTATACCATTTTATATTATTAACTCCAATCGCATGCCGAACATTTGTTTTGTACAAAATAATATAAGACGCTCCTATGAGTCCTCAAAGATGCGTCTTATACCAATTTCTGCTATTAAATATCCGTTTTAGGTTTCATACTCCAGAACACAACATTCATTACAATAACTATGATTGCAACCACTATCATAGAAACCCAAAATCCCATATCAAGCCCCAACAGCTCCCCTCGTCCAAACAATTTCATCCATAAGTTCATCCAATTCATCCATTTCTACCTCCTACAATAATTCTCCATAATGACGTACATAGGCTTTCTTAAGACTCGTAGCCAGTGCCATATAAAGCAGAATACAAGGAATCAAATATGCAAAATATGCTCCT
>JAZRYK010000013.1:0-5586 GCA_045600725.1 Lachnospiraceae bacterium | reverse complement strand
TCATCTATATATTCTTTACTGTATATTCTTTTATCTATCATTTATTTTTCTCCAGTATGCTAAAATTTCATTATACCTACCACGACGTCTTGCATAGGCAAGCAATTTCTTTTCATTCACTGCATATGATGCTGCTGCGTCTTGAATAAGTTCCTGTACCGTATAACTATCAAAAAGTTCAATTAATAATTTGTCACATAACAAATCTACAAAAAGCTTTTCTATTGTTAAATGGTTGTTTTTCGATATTGGTGCTCTATCCACCATCGTTCTTAACACAATTAAATCGTTTTTCTGATATCTGAAATACTCTTCTGTCTTAGGATTAACAAGCACCATTGTATTTTCATCCAATTCAGTAAGCGCATCATATATTGTATCCAGGAAGTCCTTGGGTGTTTCTATAAAAATAGTATTTTTTGCAATCAGCAAATTCAGCCATTCATTTAAAATACTACTTTCCCATACAACAAGTTTTATTTCAGGATATTGAGCTCTCAGATTATTACTTATAGTTTTAGCAGTGCTTCCAAGTTCATAATCATATACAGAGCCAACCTTTGCATATTGCTGTGCTCCGATATTTTGTAATCCATTATCCTTACAGTAATGAAATAATTTCCACTTCAAATCCGTATCGCTTATTTCTACATTTTCTTTTCGTAATATCTCTGTGATTTCTTTTTCTGTAATAATTGTTTTTCCCATAATACACCCCCTTAAAGCAGGTACTCCATTTCGATTTTCATTATATCAAGAAGTTCAAATTAATTCAACGGAATTTGCCTATTTTTTGTTTTTTAGGCATTTTCCGTTCTTTTTTAAAAATAAAAGCCATCCTATCTTACTAAGTATTTAGCAGATAAGATGACCTTATTCATATTTCCGGGATGGTCCATATTGTCGCTACACCAAAAGGTGTAAACGAGGTGCAGACTAATCATTAAATTGTCTCAAAGCATTGATTCATGACAATGGGGAGGACCGCTGCAAAGCAGGGGAGGGACCCCATTGTATTACTGCATTTTCAGCCTATTGTATGCAAAGTGCCCCAGCAAACGAACAGCACTTTTATCATAAATTTTACTCTCTCTTTCAAATAAAAAATCCACCGGTTTTTCGCGGTATAATTTCGGTATAAAATGCTTACTCACCACCAAGAAACGGCTTATTTACGGGCTTTTTTCGTCCCACGCATTGAGTGCCGTGGCAGTTGCTTGTGAAAGCATCGTCTTAATAGCATTCTCTAATGTCATTATAGATATTACACCATAACTTTTACTAATCCAAGAGTCACCTATAGGTCACTTGTTGCAATATGGCAGTCAAATGGTATTCTCTTTTCAGATTTTTTGATTTCCCGGTCCAAAAGAATATTTCAGTTTTCGAAGTCAGCGCCAACTCAAAAATCATAATATTATGATTTTTCCGGACATAAAAAACAGGCACCTCACAAAATAGTGAGATGCCCGTGTTCGTTATGTTTATTGAACTGCTATTGTAATAATATCAGAGATTTTTGAAGAATAATATACTTGAAATATACCGAAAATCTACCGATTCTTTACCGAAAAAATACTTCCACATTAAAAATACACGCTAATTGTAGTTCCCACTCCAGGTGCACTATCCAGATCAATATGTGCATCATGCAACTCTACTATGTGCTTTACAATTGCTAACCCCAGTCCGGTTCCTCCCGTAGCCTTTGATCTGCTCTTATCTACTCTGTAAAAGCGTTCAAATACTCTTTCCTGTTCTGATGCCGGAATACCAATACCGTTGTCTTTTACGGCTAGGATTGTTCTGCAGTCCTTTTTGGTGACGGATATGATAACTTTTCCACCCGGATTATTATATCGTATTGCATTCTGCGCCAGGTTTTCAATTAGCTCCTTCAGCATATCCTTACTTCCACAGACCCGACATTCTTCTCCTTCAAGGGTTATAGATACGCCTCTTTGATTCGCATTGACAGTTAATTCCTCCATGCATTCATGGGCAGTTTCAAATAAATCAATTTCTGCAAAAGAATTTTCATTTTCTTTTCTGTCAAGCTCAGATAACCTGATTATGTCATTAATAAGTGCAAGCAATCTGTCAGAATTCTTCCTGATTTCCTGATAAAAATGCCTTTTCTGCTCCTGCGGCGCCATATCACCTTCTAGGAGCTCTGCATAACCGGATATAGCGGTAAGCGGTGTTTTTAACTCATGAGATACATTCGCTGTAAAGTCCTGTCTTGCTTTTGCTGCAGCAAGAATGTCCGTATGCTGGCGACGAAGCATTTCTGCCAAAGGATCCAATTCCTTATAAGGAGATTCATAGTCAGAGTTCTCCAAATTTTTGGCCATTGTTTCAACAGGAAGCAAAAGTTGCTTTGTAAGCATATGAGAAATAGCAATACAGATAGCAATGATAAGCAGAATAATCATTGCTATAATTGGTGCTGCAGACATAAATACAGACCACAGGCTCTCAGCATCAGTAGCCACTCGAAGCACAGTTCCATTGTCTAAAAGCACGGCATAGTAGAAGGTGTTTTTGTTCATGGTGTCCGAATTTCTGACTGCTTCACCCGCACCCTTGTCAAAGGCCTCTTTAATCTCCGGTCGATCATTATGATTTGTAAGTTGTTCTGCAGACGCATCATTATCGTAAAGAACCGTACCATCCTTGCCTATCCAGGTAACACGAAGTTCACTCATATCTGTCGACAAATCAATCCTATCAGTATCTATATTAACTGATTCAAAATAATGAGTGTCCTTAAGCAGCTTGGCACTTACTGACAAATCAGCTCTGATCTGTTTTTCCAAGAGGCTGTAATATATAATTGTAATTCCAATGACTGTAGCTACAACCGCAAGTATGGCGATCCCCACAAGTCTTTTATTTATCTTGCTTTTCATTCAATTACATACCCGACGTTTCTGATTGTTTTTATTCTGGATCCATATTCTCCCAACTTCTGCCTAAGAGTTTTTACGTGCATATCTATTGTTCTTGATTCGCCCTCATAGTCCGTTCCCCAGACCCGATCCATGATTGTATCTCTGGTGAGTACGATTCCCTTATTTAAAATAAATAGTGATAGAAGCTCATACTCTTTGTAGGTTAATTCAACCGTGCTTCCATCAATCGTTACCTCATGCTTTTCATTATTAATAACAAGCTTATCAAAAGTCAGTTCTTTAACTTCTTCTGTCTGGCTTCGTCTAAGCAAAGCTTTTACTCTTGAAATCAGCTCCATTACAGAAAAAGGCTTTTTGATGTAATCATCTGCGCCATCTTCAATTCCCTTAACAAGATCCAGCTCCGTTGTTTTTGCCGTAACCATGATTACCGGAAGTTTCTTGGTTTCTGTATTTTTTCTAAGCCTCCTTACTATTTCGTTGCCATTTTCGTCAGGCAGCATAATATCTACCAGACATAAATCAGGCATTATTGCATCAAGTTTTTTATAAAACTCATTCGCGCAGGTAAATCCCATAACCTTGTGACCGGCATTCATCAAAGCAAACTCTTCGATTTCTCTAATGCTGTCATCATCTTCAACTATATAAATAAGTGCCATTCCCTCACCTCACTGATTTCTGTTTTTATGATACTACTCTGCCGATAAGATATTTTTTAATTAATGCTTCATACTCATCATTAAAATCTGCCCGCTCTTCATCGGAAAAATTCTTAAAATACTCATGAGTATTATAATCATTATCATAAATTGTAATCATTTCTACCGCAATGTTCGAGCAATGGTCCGAAACTCGTTCCAAACCGGTTAATATATCTTCAAGGATAAAGCCCATCTCAATTGTACACTTTCCCTGCTGTAATCTCTTGATATGATTTTCCTTAACCTTCTTTGTAAGCGTGTCGATTACTTCTTCCAATGGCTCAACATGAGTTGCATTCCCCACATCACCATCGCAAAAACTATCTACCGTAAGGTTACAAATGTCGGCCACTGCACTTGCGAGTGTCTCTATCTCCTTTTTCGCCTGCTCGGTAAATGATAATCCTTTTACATGTATTTCTTCAGCCGCTTTCACTATATCCATTGCATGGTCAGATATTCTCTCATAATCGCTGATGCTGTGAAGGATAATAGACATACTCCGGCTGTCCGCAGCTGACAGGTTCTTACTTGATAATTTTACAAGATAAGTACCCAAAACGTCTTCATATTTATCGGCAATCGCTTCAAATCTTATAACTTCCTTTGCTTTTTCTTCGTTATATTCAATTAAAACCTCAAGCGCTGTTTCAATAGCCTTGCCTGTAAGTCTTGCCATTTCACGCACCTTACCTCTGCAAAGTTCCATCGCAAAAGCCGGTCTTCCAAGGAATCTCTCGTCGATGGAAACCGTAGAAGCTTCAGCTTCCTCTTTTTTCCCTTCGGGAATGGTTATTTCTGCAAGCTTTACAAGCAGATTAGCGAAAGGAAATAGCACTACCGTTGCACCTATGTTGAACAAGCTGTGAATAACAGCTATTCCTGCCGCATTTGCAGATTTACCAAGAAATGCAAAATCAATAAAGGAGTTTGCAAGATAAAATACCACCATAAAAAGAATAGTGCCAATAAGATTGAAGTAAAGATGAATCATTGCGGCACGTCTCGCATTTTTAGTGGCTCCAACTGAAGAAATAATTGAAGTTACACAGGTTCCTATATTTTGACCCATGATAATAGGAAGTGCAACTGAATAATGGACAGCTCCTGTTGCACAAAGTGCCTGGAGAATTCCGACAGAAGCTGAAGAACTTTGAATAATAGCAGTAAGTATTGCACCTACAGCCATACCAAGAATTGGATTGCTGAAAGCTGTCATAAGATGCGTAAATGATGGATTACCTGCAAGACCTGAAACAGAGCCACTCATAGTCTCCATTCCAAACATCAGGATAGCAAAGCCGAGCAGGATTCCACCGATATCCTTCTTCTTTGTCTCGCCCTTTCCAGCCATAACAAGGATAATACCGATAGCGGCAATAATCGGTGAAAAAGAGGAGGGCTTTAACAGCTTAAGCCATATGGTACTACCTTCAATACCGGTTAATGAAAGCATCCACGAAGTGATGGTGGTTCCCACATTGGCACCCATAATGATTCCCACTGCCTGAGACAGTTTCATAATGCCTGAGTTTACAAATCCCACAACCATGACTGTGGTGGCCGATGATGACTGAATCACAGCGGTTACGCCTGCTCCAAGAAGCACAGCATAAATTCTTTTGGTTGTAAGCTTTTCGAGCACTCCCTCTAATTTACCGCCTGCCATCTTGGACAGCCCATTACCCATAATACTCATACCATATAAGAAAAGAGCCAGCCCGCCTATTAAATTTAACATGTTAAAAATATCCATACATAATACTCTCTTTCTTTCCTATCTTGATTAGGGTGTCAAAAGGTTATTAACCTTTGATATAAATTTGTACCTTGAAAACTTAACACGATGAACTGAAACATAGGAACTTATGATAAAATATAAGTATGATATTTTGAGGTGATACCTATGTCTTTTGTTAAAAATGATAATCAACAACTTACGCTTCTTGATAGCACTTTTAATCTTA
>JAZRYK010000012.1:0-23820 GCA_045600725.1 Lachnospiraceae bacterium | reverse complement strand
GTGTAACCCAAATCTCTAATGCAATCTTTTAACTTTGAAGCCACCAGACTTCTCTGTTCAAATAATTCATCAAACTTCATTGTGATGACCTCCTTCCATTTCTTCACTCTTATTATATGCAGAAACGGATGAAACATCAATATGTGATGTAAAATATTTCTTTACATTTTGACAACACTACTGTTTCTTCTATTTTATTCTCTGCAAGAAAATCCTACGGAACTTTAAGTTCCTTCTCGTTTCCGTCCTCATCTTTCAAATACACAATTGCCATTTTCGGCGCGTTAGGCATGCGCTCCTCGCAACCATAATCATCGTCATATATTCTGCTTACGGTCAACATATTTATCCCTATCTACAAAACCATTTCCGGCTTATTCATTCTTCCGGTCCATCCCATATATTTGGCCCACTCGCGGGACTCTTCTTTTTCCTGCGGATTATCACCATGAATAGTCTCCAGAAAATCGATATATCCATGTATTCCGCCAACATCGTCCATAACAGGCATGCCATCAAGCGCAATGCATACCGGTTTCTCTTTTCCACTTACGCAAGCAATAGTATACGAAAAATCAGCGTCTTGCGGGACATTGTGCATATCATAAGCAGTCATATCTCTACGCATCTGTTCATCAGTAAAAGGAACAACAATAGCGCCATTCAGATTATTTTCTTTTGCTACGTCAAATCTGTCCTTCAGATAATAACAATCCGTCATTTCTATCTTTACTTCCCAGCCGTCACCGTAATCATAAGCATAATCCAGGTGGTCGGCAATCGGAATTACCGGTAATTCTGCAATAGAATCCGATTGTCTGCTTTGAAGTTTTGCAACCATCTGAGGTAAATCATCATACTTCTTAATTCCCGACGGAAGAAGCAATTCTATAAGTGGAAGTCTTTCGAGAAGTTCATCCATGCGTCCTTCAAAACCATACTGAATGTTTTCAATGGTTGATTCCTGAATCGGGATGTATGTTCTTTTATTTGACTTTCGCTGTGTTTCACTCATTTCAGACCATTCGGCAAAAGAAACAGCCTTCTGAACCTGCGGATATTTTTTCATCATATCCTTTGCCGCAGCATTGGCACTATGATAATGCTCCCACTCTCCGCCATACTCATAAGGGCCGGTATATTTCTTACGAAGCCAGGTCTTAAAGCTCTGATCCTCATCATAATCGTCATCCCAGTACAGATCTTCAAAATCATCACATGGGAATCTGAAGTATATTCCGCATAACTTCATCCAATCGGTATACAGCCCATCATATGGAACATATCCTCTGAAATCAGTTTTGTTTTTTCCTCCGGTAAGCAGCTGAAAATCATCTCCCGGAAGCTTAAACTGATGTAAATGACTGTTCTGCCAGCCAAAAGCTCTCTGTATCACATAATGCAAAGCATGCAATGTAATATCTGCCGGAACCAGAACATCCCTGGTAATTCCTTCGTTCACTTTACTATATTTCTTTAATACTTCCATTTCTTCCGGATGAACAAAAGTTGTGTCCAAAGTAAGCCTGAGTTTCAGCACTTCCGGCACCTTGGTCATCTGTCTGTTATACAGATCAGCTGCTGTCAGCGAAGAGTAATCTATACCCTTATTTACTTCAGCTATCTCCTTATCCTTTTTCTTTCCGGCTTTTTTTATTTCGCTATCGGATATTATGTTTAAATTCACAATCGGCAATTTTTCTTCCATTTGTTTTCGCTCCTTGTCCATGCGTTCCCGAGATACCATGGCTTCGGCAGCCTGATGCATTCGGGTCCTGTAATCCTCACTTTTAACGGCATCTGAAGAACGATCATTTCCACCATATCCTTTTTCGCTTCGGCTGTACGGAAGATATGCCTGGACTGTTTTCACCGATATGAACAACTCATCTGCTATCTCATTAACAGACTTACCGGCATTATATAACTGCACTACTTTCTCCGAAGTCGGACTACTCCAAAGGCCCTCTGTAATCAGAATCCTCTGAGCGCGCACAAGTGTCGTACCTACTTCCTGGGCAGTCTGTTTCACAGAACCGATTCGCTTATATGTATCTACCACTCTTTGGTATATATCATCGTATGGCATATGATTCGTTCCTTTCATAAATCGAAGCTTCTAACGGTATGGTATAATTGCGTGTTTAAAGTGTCAACCTAGTATTTGTAAAAAAAGAAAATGTTGGCCCTTTATCTTGCCAACAAATCCTCTACAGTGGCGATTAATTCTGCACTGAATCCTTCAAGGTCATCACGAGTGATAACCTCGTCACGAAGCATCACCACTATATCCCATACTGCCTCTGATTTACGAAGTTCCAGCTGAACTCCGGGATTCTTCTTATCTTCCTTAATCTTCTTTTCAAGTTCCCAAAACTTACTTGATGCCGGCTTATCGGTTTTAAGGAAATCTACATACTCCCGAACAAGCCGATCCATATACTTTTCCTGCCATACAGGAACCTTTTCCTGAAACAGTTTCCAGTCTTGTTTTGAAATCTCTATCATACATACCGCCTATTCCAAATCTGTGTAATATTCCGCTTTGAAAGCTTCGTTACATTCCGATATTTCTTTGGTTCCGTTAATATACTCCGCATACATATCCCAAAGATTGACATCGCTTCTGTCCATGGCCTCATCATCCGGAATCCATGACTTAATCAACGCAATTCTTTCTTCTTTGGTTGTATCCTTTATCAAATATCCCATCTTTTCCGTAAGCCCTCCGGCACTCTTCTCATAATCCCGGGCAGACATTGCTCCGGTATTAAGGAAGTTGTTTAGCATAATCATTTGCTTCAAAAATAAATGTTCATTTGTCATGGCGACTAACTGCCTTCTTAAGATATTCCTTCTTCAATTCATTAGATTCCTTGAGTTTTGAAATCTCATCTTCCAAATGAGCAACATACTCTCTGGCCAGCTTCACGCCGCCGCGAACAGAAATATCATCATTCTTCTCAAGTTCATTCAGCCAACTTTCAAAAGAATTCTTTCGAAGGTCATTGTAGGTTGTATCTTCTCGTTCAAACATCACTTAATTCCAACCTTTCCATACGTCCGGCTGATAGCCTACCGTCGCCTGTTTTCCACTTCTTACGACCGGGGTCTTAATAAGCTGCTGATTCTCAAAAAGTGTTTCGAGCTTATCTTCGTCAGCAATATACTTGAAAAGAACCATCGCGTCCTTGTCCTTCGCATTCGAATCCGCGAGTACATCGAAACCACCGATGCTTTGGAGAACGCTTGTCAACTCACCCTTGCTCATACCCTTTTCCTTAAGATCAATGAACTGATATTTTATATTATGCTCCTTGAAGTAACGCTCTGCTTTTTTAGTATCAAAGCACTTCTTAGTGCCGAAGATTTGGATATTCATCTATACTCTCCTAACCATAACAGTCATCAACTTTTCTATACATAAATCGGCTAGACGATATTTAATTCGCTAATACTCACTTGAACCCAAAAGCATTCCCGAATCACCATGCGAACAATAATTCTATCCTCTTGATAAAAAGCCAAGTAACGATAAATGTCAGGCTGGGAAATTGTCCAGTCAATCAAAAACTGTTTATTTATCACAATACTTTTATCGTTGATACATTCTATTACGAAAGAATCCTCTATACATCTAGAGCCCAATTCTGGAAGTTTTTCTATAATAACCGGAAGATTCATGTTTTGCCAATCTTGCTCGCCGACAAACGACTTCAAAACCACTTCCGCCGAAAAAGAATTGTAATCACTATCCCCGAATGCATCTCCCAACTTGTATACAGCATGGCCTCTAGCTATCTTAGCTAATACCTTCGTAAGATAATCTGGGAGTTTTTTTCTTCATAAATCATTGCCACATCACCTTTGTACCGTTTTTCTGTGGCATTTCCTTCTCCATGTTCGATTTCAGTTATCTCTGTTATCAGCCCTTTAACTTTTTCTTCCATAGCAGAAAAACTATTGTTACATTCATAGCATGCAGGAAGTTCACTCAAATTAGGAGGATACGGGTAGGTTAATAGAAATTTGGGAGGGCAATGTTCTCTTGTGTCCGCCAATTCTCCACAATAAATGCAAACAGATTTCCCTCCACGTCGGTAGACGAGCCTATTTTTCATTTGAGTTAGTTGCTCGCCCCACAATCCATCATATTGTTTATATCCACGTTCTTCCTTTTCATCCATAGAATTTAACTCATCCATAAATATAGCTAACCAAACTCATAAAGTTTCAGTGTGTATTTCCCCTATCATTCTGATACTCCAGCAAGCAATTTCATTCACTTTCTAATACTTCCGAGCAATGGTCAACGATAGTTTTTTTCATCTCCGAATCCATTTGAGCTAACTTAACCACTCTGATTCTATCTATCAAAAACGTCTTTAAATCTGCTGGTTCACTAAACCTATCCAACGCATTATGAAAAGAAAATGGAATTAACATATAAGCTGGATACTGAACAATGTTCTGGAGTCTATTACACCAATTCGAATAAATTACCGAATTCTGCTTATCAAGCCAATCCGAATAATTACAGGTTATTTGTCCAAACGCGAATGGGATATTTTCGGCAGAATCAATAGGAAAGTAGCCTACAATATCAAGTCCTCCATCCCCTCCCGGAATACTCTTATACTTAGCACTATTATCCACCAATGATTCTAAGTTCAATGTTTCGCCTAATTGTTTTATTCGTTCAGCCAAAACCCCTTTATATTTACCTTCTTTATTTCTCGGACCGAATAATTCTACCTTCGCACCTTTTGGAAAAAGTGTCTCAAATACATAACTGCAAAAAACTTCAAAATCATTTGAATAAAAATCAGAATCACTTTTTTCCATCAATGGAATGCTAGAACATAAAAGTAAATACAAGTACACGCAAGTTTCCTTCGGAGGATTAGTTCTTAACTGTAGAACATTTTTGTCCGTTATAGAAAAAGGGTAGAATGAGCCACAATGATTTATCCGATACTCTATCAGACCAAAATAATCATCTATTTTCCCTTGTAATTTAACAGAAGAATCTAGATGTTCCCCTTCACCTCTTTTATATTCATTATCTACGTCGCCCTCATAAACAATATCCAAAATATCTCCGTCTGAAATAACTCCATCTCTTAAACATAATAGTTCTATATAATCGGCCCACATGTTATAATCGTAGTTTTTCCAAATTGAAGGTTTACTATCAAGTTTGTGTTGCTTTATATCACTAAATCCATGCATCTTAGTTCTCACTCTTCGTTTTCAAATATTCCATCAAATCATTCACACTCAAGTTATTGTTAGCCAGTATTCCTTGCAAAAAATCTCCAAAATTAGCTTGCAATGCACCCTGGATAGAAGTAACCAATTTATTAATATCTGCCAACACTTCGTCTGTCTCTTCAGGTTTTTCTTTTAGAGGCTCAATCTGAGAAATGGCTTTTCTTAACTTATCTCTGGAATCTTTTAATAGTTGTAAAAAGGCATCTTCTGGATGGCTGGAATAAAGTAACGCTTCGTCAAGTGAAAACCCTGCCTCTAGTTTTTCGATGGCTTTTTCTGATCCGATAACCATAGCTAATTTTTTTATATTTCTCGATTCAGATACAAGATTCTTATTAAAAAGCCATTTGAAAATCTTTTCAAAATTATCATTGTTAAGATTGCTAATAGTGTACTCGCTATCTCCAATTCCAATGAAATCTTGTATTTCACTATACCCAAGCGACGCTGTAATCCACGAAAACGAAATATCATCATAATCGTCTATACCGTAAAACTCATTCTCACTTGCGAGTGAATACAATTTGTATGACATATGCAATTTTCTTACATAATCCATCCTGCTTCCAATCATCTGGGCCAATTTTCGATAAATCTCATCATCACTAAGTTCATCGTTCTTATGAGTTTCATAAAGCATATTTAAATAAATAGCCTTTTCAAGCGCACCCCATTCTTTTACCCCAGTAATATGCCTATATCCCAAATAATCAAGGATATCATTCCTTTTTGAATAGATAATGCAAGGAATGTCTGCAGGTATTACCGTTGCATTTTGAACAATACCTTTTATTGCCTCGGTCCTTATTTTTGCCAAATCTGGATTGTTCAGCAACTTAATCGCCGCCAAACGCCTGTTACCCTCTACTACTAAATAACTATCGTCTTTATCCTTAACGACAAGAAGTGGCTCCGCGTCCGTATAGCCCAATTCAGCCATAGAACACATTAACTCCGTGACATTTCCCGATTTTATCATGTATTCTATTACTTTTTCCTCATCCCTTTTCCCTTGCAAATCAAAAGGTAATCTTGGGTTCTCTGGGTCAAACGTTAGTTTAGAGACATTAATCTCTTCTTTTATTCCTGTAATCATTGCTAATCTCCAATCTGCTTTTTATTTTTTGTCGCCGTAATTCATTTTAAGCCAATTATTTAATGCTGAAATAGTACGAATTTCGCACTCATCATATATATAATCAATAATGTTTTTGCCATTAATAAATACTATAGGATGTCCATCCTCTCTAACTTCCTTATACGCCTGATCTGCAATATATGACGTGGTAACCATTATTCCAAATTGCCGATTTTTTATTCTAGATATCAATCTTGCCGTATCAGTTACGCCAACTGCGTTTTTTTTACCATAACATTTGGCTTGCATATAAAACTCGACAAAAACGGAGTTCTCAACATTCTTGAAGATTTTATATCTTCCCTCTGCGTCAAAGCCTCCATCCTTAAATGGTCTAGTAGTTTCAATGTTTACTACAGCATCGTCAAGACTTTCTACTATGTCCGCAGCAAACTGCTCAAAACTGTAACCTCGGTCCTTCTCTATAAAATAATCATGTAATGATTCAAGCATTTTCTCTTTAATGGGATCTTGTGGCATTTGTGCTTCAATGCCAACCTTATATGCTAGTATTCGACTTAAAAGCGGAGAATATTGACGTTTTTGAATATATTTCTTCCATACTTTAGGAGCATATATACTATCAAACGCATTCCCCTTTTCGATATCATTTAACCAAGCTAGATTTATACCATATCCTTCTTCTGCATCAGAACCTGTCGTTGTATTGAGAATAGTAAAATAAGATTTATAGTTTTGAAATCTATCGCCCTCTTTATTACAACCCCATACTGCAGTCAACCACTCTTTGCATGGCTTACCTTTAATTCCAGGAACTGCCAATCCCAAGAATTTAACATCTCTTCCACCAGATTTCTTAAACACCAAAACCGGCGGTATCCTTTTCCTTGCTTCCATATCATCTGATGAAGCTAGTGCAAACATATACCTAAGTATCTCATTTCCATGCAAATTTGTTTTGTGTAAATCATTTCCTGGAGTTTTGTTGTCTCCATAGTATAGGAAAAGACCTAAACTATTATCCATTTCATCACGCCAGTAAATATCCTCTCCGCTCGAGAAAAGGACCACCAGATTAGGGGTTTCTGTTTTTCCTAAATATCTAAATCCTCCTTGGTTTTTTACTCCAACCAGTTTAGAAAGGACTTCAGAGGAAAGATTCTTCTTTGAAGGATCCGCCTTATACACCGCATCAACATACAGTTTCCAATTCTGCCTGTCTTGCTTTTCTATTTTTTCGTATACTTCAAATCCAAAATTTTCTTCCATAATAACCTCTTAATGATTATTCCGTACCCAAGATGCCACAGTATCAAAATTCATCTTTGATACATTTTCAAAACTACAATCATATTCTGCGTTAAATACTCCCTCTGGACTTTTCTCCTTGAAATGAGGAACATCTTTAGCATCATAAAAAGCAATATGCTGTTTTATATACTCTTCATCATATCTTAGTGTCGATAATTGGATTTCCTCAACTTGAGAAGTTATTACCTCTATTCTCATAAGTAAAGAATAATCCGTCGGGAACTTTTCTCTAATTCGTTCCACCACATCTTTAACAGATATTCCGCAATCATTTTTTTGAAGCATAAGCGAGGCAATCTTTATATCATAAATTTCACTTAACAATTGCTCATGTCTAAAATGATGAACCCTCTCCGGTCGCAACGTAGACTTTATTTCTATGCGGCCCTTTTCAGATATCGAAAAATCAAATTTCATTTTATTACGCGATTGCCAATATTCTGAAATGCGGCATCCATTTTCTTCGAAATAAAGGATTACATATAGTTCAGCGAATAAACCTTGCAACTCTATTTCTGAAACCGCTCTCTCTTTATCAAATAATCCTGATAATGTTGAAAACAGTTTCGGAAGATAATACTGGTTGTCTTTGTCTACCTGCTCTGCAAAGGCAAATGTTAAGCGAACAAAAGCGGCTAGTTTATCTACGGATTTGTCCTTACATATTAAGGCATGCACCACTTTGTCTTCCGTTACTCCGGCTTCCTCAAGAACGCATCTTTTATTGAAATAAAAACGTAAAGATTTCGTTTCTTGACATAGAGGGAACTGTTTCGCGTCATTCGATTTCATTATGAATACAGCATTCCCGTCCTTGTCTTTTCCATAAAAAACTCTTTCATCATCTGTCGGGAACACCAAGTATTCCGCAGTAACCACATCTATTTTATTGATATTATTAACAATCTCAAAACTATTCATCTGATCTCACCACCAATCTTTCGAGTTTTTCTGCACACCACTCTGGTAGATATAATGCAAAGGCGGAAGAATAATGCGTATAGAAACTTTTATTGCTAGGTTTTACCATGTGAATCTGTATCTGAATCCTATCCGGATTCTCATCAGCAAGACTTCGATCCCCTTCATAGTATGTGGGACTATTAACATTGGGATTTCGACCCTGAAATAACTGTTGAATAGAACAATCTTCTAATATCTTACGTTCTTGATATACATCATCTCTAATCCACACCACATCAACATCGGGAGATATCTTGCATTTCTTCAAACCTTCATTCAATGAAAGAAAGAAATCTTTGCCTAAACTCTCTTCCTCGAGAGTTTTTAATTTTGATAACAAATCAGCGTAAACACTTTCATACTTCAAGCATCTCAAAAAAGCATGCTTCTGCGTGTGATTATATTCAACAACTTCAATCTGGTTCATATGTTGAGCACGATAATCTGCAATGATTTTTTCGTTTTCATTTGCAACGCTCACATTTGTAATATAATATTTTTGCGGTTTCCATTCAGAAAGCGCATACTGCTCTGTCCTTGCTACATTTTTACGAGTAAGATTCAAATAAGAATTTCTTGCCAAAACGAAAATTCTTGGCATGTTTTTAAACTCAATGCCTCTTTCTTGAGCCCTTTCAATAGATGCCCACATGTCCTCATCATGTTCTAATATGCTTGCAAAATCTTCTTTTATATCCTTTGTTGTGAAAACACGACATACATCGATATATTGAGCCTTATAACCAAACCATCTAGCTCGTTGTTCAGTATTATCTACATTACTCTTTCCCTTTGCTCGTCTAGTAATATATGTTACTGCAAGACCTTTTATTGTTAATCCTCGTTCAACAAGGTTTCCGCCTACAAAAATATTCGTTTTATATAGCAAAGCATTCTCACTTGCATTTTCATCACTATTACACACGTGAACAGGAGAACATTCCTTTATTCGATCCAGCACTGTCAATTCTAGTTCTTCAAAAGGGACGCATTTTACTCCATCGGCAACAAATAGGTCATACGCACTTTTAAGTATTTTCTGCAGCGCATAATATGAAATGTCATTCCGTCCAGACAATCTCATTTTTGCCTTACTTTTCCAATCTGAAAGAATTCCTTGTATCTTGTTCTCAACAATTCGATGATCGTATTTTTTCTGGCTCGGATGAATTAGCATAGCATGCGTACCAGAATCGCCCCTACTCCTTCTTATAGCATTGCCCACAAAAAACATGGCCATAGCTGTATACACTGTTTGTGGTACTCCTGTCACATCTAACAAGTTTCCTTCACTATCTGGTATCTCTTTAACATAGATATCTGAATTTTCACCATGAAATGTTTGTAAGCCGCAATATCCCTCACCCGGATAAACTAACTCTCCAAAATCCGGGGCTAAAGTATCAAAAGCCTTTATCAATATATTAGCTTGCGGCGTAGCCGTTACAGATAAAAAACAGTGCCTTTTAAGTTTGTTTTTGAGATTCAAAACAGACTCATATGTTGAACTCATTGAATCTATATACGCTTTAGTATTAAGTGTTGCCTGATCACCTTCGTCATCAACTACTAATACCGGCTGTTCAGCCAGGAAAGAATTGTCAAATATCTCGGCTATCTGATTAATATGTTTATGGTGCTTTAACCCCACAATAATAACTTTACGTCCATTCTCTACAAATTCCTTGATACGATTAGGATTAATCAGCGATTTGTTATCGTTTGTTCGTAATACCGTTAACTTCTCAGGGTCAACATTAAAAGCTGACTGAATCCTGGATGCATTTTGTTTCAATAACTCTAAAGTATTTCCTCCTAATACCACGGCAACATCATATCGATTGTCAAAAGCCAGCGCTAATACAGAAATAAAATTTGAAGTTTTTCCACTTTGAACCTTACCAATTACTATTCCCGTACTTCTAACCTGATTCATGTTTGTTGGGTTTGGACAATGCTGTAAAATCCGCGCAGCATTATTAAAAACACTATCAATAGCGTCCTGCGACATATCATCTTTAATCATTTGTCTTTCGACATTTCTCTTAAAAAATCCATCTGAACGGATAAACCATTCATCATTACTATCTGATGGATTCGCTATATTAATATATCGAGACATTCTTTACTCTCCATTTCCTACTATTTCAAGTATTTCGTTCATCTTCATTCGAATAGCGCTAGGCTCAATTTTTCCGTCAGGCGATATCATTACAGACTCTATTTCTGCAAGAACCATGGATATCGCCATCTTCATCATCAAAGGCATGAATTCTTTTTTCTCTATCAATGGTTTAAAAAAAGCATGCCTCATATTGATTGTTAATACGTAATTCGATTCAGATTCTGGTTCGACCAAGAGCCAATGGGCATTGGGATGATTTAAGTCCATGATGATTTTAAAACAGTATTCAAGACCTTTATACGAAAATGAGTAATCTACTATATTTCCACCGTCTATGAGAACTCCTTCATCATTATCGTCTGCAACTTCCTTTTCAAAATCAGCTGAAAACTCGTCTAAATGCGTTTCTTCCTGATAAGCATTTGAATTGTCTCCTTCTTCATCGATTTTGCTTTCAGGTATGTTTTCTCCAACATCTGACTGCGATATTGTTACAGTCACATCACTTAAAAGATTAGAATTAGAAAAAGCTGTAAGTGCATCATTGACAACATCTGTAGTTTTGATTTTTTCCCTCACCCTAATGTCATCAGCTTTTCTTCGGTAATCTTGCGTATACTCCTTTAGCCGTTCGATAAAAGTTTCTTCGAGGCCGCTATTGTGCCAATCGAATCCGTCTTTTGCTTGCGTAACTGGCCAGTTATCCATATGTAATTCACCATATAGTCTTTGCCAAGCTGCAGAGTTTGAATCACCAAATAGTTCATTTGGACGATACGTATTCTCACTTCCACCAATAATAACTCGGCCTCTTCTCAGCAAAGTAAAGCCTGCTTCTTTGACACTACCGGGAATTCTTATTGCCACAAATCCCGTCACTTGTAATTCTCTTCCATCATGATTAATGGAAAAAGAAATATCTTTTTTCCATGTTTTTTCTATGCCTCCTTTGTTCTCTACATATACAGGAGGTTCCTTGAATGAAAGCAGCGTTCCATTATAGTATATCTTCACTATTCCGCTACGAATATCTTCTCGGTATATACTGCTAAGAAGGTCTTTAACTTTCCCGATTGTCCTTGAGCCTTTTATCTTCTTGTTTAAGTTCTTTATTACTATTTTCGTATAATGATCTTTAGAATCTACAATTTCTTCTTGAACATCGATTTCTTCAATTTTATATTTTCCCAATTCGTCAACATTTATCTCGGCAAAATATTTGTTTTTCGAATTATACCTCGTCGATTCCACTGACCAAATAGAGCCAAACCAACATGCAGCTGTCTTTAAGCCCATACCGAACTCATTTCTGCCATCTTTGTTCACCGGAGGCTTATCTAGAATAACTGCTCTTTGAAAATCTTCCCATTCCATACCATAAGCATTGTCGGTAATTTCAAGGCAATCGCTTTCCTCAGGGCTATCAATATAATCAATCTGAATAAATAATCCCTTACTATATTTAATCTCAAGAAGTTCCTTTTTATGGTCGTAAAAACTTTGTGTTGAATTATCTACGAACTCTGCGATAGCTGTCCATGGCTGGTAACTTAAGCGTTTATAAGTTGCATAGACACTACTTGTCGGCCTAATATTCAATTTCTTACTCATTATTATCCTCCCATCTGCTAACTTGAATCATATGGCGAATTAAGTAACTCACAACATCTACACTTACAGTGTTCCCTAGTTGCTTTTTACTTTCTCCTTCGTTTTGATTTCCAAATCTCAACCTCTTAAATCCGTAAATCTTCGCCATCTCTTCAGGTTGAAGATATCTCCTCTCGGGTCCAATAATAGGAGTCTGATTGATTGCCACTAATGTCGGGATGAAATCCGGCCTCTTGACCCTAACTCCAGACGGTCTAAACTGGATTAGTCCTTGCCAAACATTATCCAAATTGTCGCCCGCATTCCATTCAAACTTTTTATCAGATTGACACAATGAATCAAAATGTTCCCTATGTTCAGCAAGCCATTCATCATATACATCCGCATTCTTTTCGTAAAACTCTTGATTTCTTCTTATCAGTTTTTGCTTCCATTCCGGCTCTTTGCTAATATCCAGACTTTTATCAAAATAATGTGGCCATAACGGAGTAACAATACTTCTACCATGTCTTCTTAGAAGTTGAAGCAAATCGTCCCACATTTGAATAGTCTCTTCGTTAAAAGGCTCCAAATCTTGAACTGCATCTTCATTAAAATATTTTTTATTCAATCCTCGTTCGACTTGTCCACATGGATATATTGATGTTCTTCTTCTTGCAAATTTTCTATCGTGCAATTTGTCGATATCATCTGCTACTCCTAATAATTCTCTGTTATATGCAAGAATGAAAAAACGTTCTCTCAACGCTGGAATAGGGGCAATGTTATTGGGGCTTATAATAACATCATCAACAATATAACCCTCATCGACCAATGAGTTGTAAATCACTTCCCACGTGTGTCCTGAATCATGGTTTTTCAAGTTTCTCACATTTTCAAGTAGAATAAACTTAGGGTGATGCCTATGTACTATTTTTTCAATTTCAAAAAACAAAGTACCTTTCATCTGATTTGCAAATCCTTCTTGATTTCCTGCCTTTGAAAATGGTTGACAAGGAAATCCACCGAACACGCAAGTCAACTCCTGCACGCCTATGGCTTCGTCTATCAAATCATGCGTGGTTTGGAGTTTTAAATCATAAAAGCACTCTATTCCGTATGTATTTCTATAAATATTTGAAACATTTGGATCATTATCTGCAGCAAATAAGCATTCTGCTTCAAATCCCATTTCTGCAGCGACTCTTTCTATTCCTTGATGAAAACCACCGATTCCGCAGAAAAGATCAATATATCTAAACATCTTTTCAAATAATCTCCTTCTATTAACGTTACTGCTTCTTATTTCACTTCAAAAAAGTGACTGTTGGCACGCAGGCAACACTTCTACACATAGACTAAATAATAATCACTATTCACCTTCAAATATACTATCTAGTATACGTCCCATCCGTGTTATCATTGGAACTACCAGAGCATTTCCCATGCAAAAAAGTCTGAACCTTTCAGTCATTCCGGTGTTAGTCCAGTCGTCCTCACCCCCCTGGAGTCTTTCTGCTTCAATCGGAGTAAGAAGTCGTAACCGATGTATCCCCGGATTCTCAACAACATGAGTACTTCTGTTCACCGTTGACTCACTTGTCAACATCGTTCTTCCCGGTCTGTCCCACGGATCAGGGAATGCAACTGGTCCTTCTGAAAAGGTGTTGCTTTTAGTTCCAAGCCAGCCTCATTAAAATCCGCTTCCGGTTTACTATTCGCTTTATATCCAAAGTAAACTTCTTCAAGAAGATTTCCCAATCCACCTTTTCGAGCTTTATTGCTATATGCTTCTATTACTTTTTCTTGATTGGTAGAATTGGTGCGTTCCATTATCACATCTAAAAATGTTCTATCAATCAATCTAATAGCGTACGCTTCAATACTTGAAACATCCGCAGGATTATATGGTCTATCCATAAGCCTCTTCCCTTCAAGTCCGTTCAGAATACTTTTGTCTATTTTCTGAATATCTTGTAGTTCTTCCATCAACTGGTTTCTTCGCATCACACGGTATCAGCCACATATTTCCTTTTTGAATAACCCCTTCAATCCGACCTTGCTCACAAAGAATTGTTACTCTTCTTCGTGAAATATTCCACATCTTCGCTACTTCTGCCGTTGTTAAATAGTCCATAAAAGATCCTCGCTATAAAGGTTATAAAATACAAAAGTACCACTTATATTTTATTCTAAACGTGGAATAATAGCAATTGAATTCTAAAAGAACAAGAGCATAAAATCTAAGATTTTAAAGATTGTGATGCTTTTCCTATTCATTTATGCACTGACTATAGTAACGACATACAAGGCAACACTGCCCACATCTTTTCTCTTTTATTCTCTTCTTTCGACGCAACCAATAAATCAATCTTTCCATTCAAGCACACCTCCGTTCTTATACCACCATAGTAAAAAATAAGTTGTCCCTTAAAAACACCAGCCCATTCCACCAACAAAAAAACAGGCAACCACCACAGATTTACCCGTAGCAATTGCCTGCTTCTTCTTACACATCTTCTATTTCAAATTATTAATAAACTCTTCCGCCGCCTTCTTCATTTCCTCCACAACTTCACTCGGCCCAGTTACCTTAACATCCTTACCCAGACTGAATATCCATCCGAAGAACTGAGGGCTGACATTAACATTTACATTTATCTCGCTGTGCTCAGCATCAACTTTTCTGATGGTGATATCTTTGCCGAATCTATCGATGAACACGCCGCACATATAATTTGCAAATTCAATTTTTACGATAGTCTTGGTTCCCTGATACATTCCGAAAGTCGATTTAGAATATTCGGCCATATCGAAGTTTTTGAATTCATCCTTACCGGAACGCATGTCCTCTTCGATAGAAATACGCATCATCTTATCAACACGGTAATGCTTAATCTTTTTATCGATATCATCGAAAGCAACCAGATAATAGTTCTCATCGTCCCAGGTAAGCGCCCAGGGGCTTACGATAAACCAGTCGCCGTTATGTCTCGGAACGAGTTTCTTCTCTACATCCCATTTGTAATACTTGAACTTGATTTTCTTGTTTTCATTGATGGCAGTATGAATATCATCGACGTTATAGTACACGGACTCATTCATTGCCTTAACACGGTCATTGATATAGACCTGGCGTTGAAGTTGCTTTGCCTGAGGCTCGCTTACAAACTGCTTAACCTTATTTATCAATTCGCGGGATTTAGTCTGAGTAATAAACTTAGAAGACTGGATTGCATCAACAAGAAGTTTTACCTCCGCCAGTTCGAATTCTCTGGATCCGACATGATAATATGTCTCCCTGCCAATCTGCTCATTGATAATCTCGATTCCGAAATTATCGGTCATATCTTGGAAATCGGTATAAAGACTTTTTCTCTCTGCTGTTACTCCGTATTTTTCAAGTTCATCCATAATCTGTGACAGCGTAAGTGCATGCTCGTCATCAGTCTTGGCCAGCATTATTTTCATAAGGTATGTGAATTTGAATTTCTGTTTTGCTCCTCGTGACATCAGGTATCTCCTATTTTAATATTCCAATATTTTCTCATCTATTAACGAGCGCACGCCTTAATTTGCTTTCGTCAATATCAATATTTAAAACTTCTTTATACAAAGCTATATATGCACACAATCTTAATTTTTTAACAACATCCAAGAGCCATATATAATCCATGTCTTTATAGTATATTATTTCCTTTTTGCGATTTTTAACAGCAAAACGGTTATCCGGGAAATAGTAACCTTCATGTACAAAATGATTTCTCAAACTATTTAACTCGTTTTTATAATTATCAATATTGATATTGATAGCAAAATAATCTAAATACATATCTACAAACGAACTCAATCTACCATAGTTACTTGATTTACTATCTATATCCCCCATATAATTATCTATAAACCGAAAATAGAACATGTACTGCTCTTCTACCGTTTCCGGAGTTTTGAAATCAAGAAGAATTAACTTATTTTTTTCGTTCGTATTCCTATAATCAGCCCTCTTATAAATCATCTGTACATACTCATAAAAGTTAAGTCGAACTAGTTTTTCCGGCAATCTATTCGTATACTTCTCTTTTCCTATCAACTTATGAAAAAGAAGATACTCTTTTTCGCCAATACTCACCTTCGTTTGATATGATCTATACCGTGAACACCAAAACGCATTAATTAAAACATCAAATTCGTTTATATAACGCAATACATCCTCTCCAGCTATAGGATTGGTAAATACAATTTTGGCATAATTTTCGCTTTCTATATCAACCTTTTGTAAATCGCTTCTATGATTCCATGTTGCAGAAGCACAAAATTCAATCCAATCTATATTATTTTCATTTATGGTTATAATTCTTTTTTCAGGATTTCTCTCGATAGTATATGTTGCCTCTTTCTCAGTAATTGTTCCTTTAACAACTGGATTTCCCATCCCATGAATTAATAAAGGATTATACAATTTAATACTTTCCAACTTATCTGTAACCGATAAATCTTTGGCATCTTCAATGGTATTCCGCACAAAATAAAAATCCGAAACATAAGTTTCATATTGAACATAAGAATATACAAATCCATTATACCTAAATGCCGGCGAGTACATTTGAATGTGATTTTTTATATCATAAACATTTAATTCAATATACTTGATTTCATCTCCTCCTTCCGATTCTTCTCCCTTCTGATAATCAAATATATTGACAGTAATTTTGCCTTCTGCAAATTCATATTCACCTTCATATTTATCTTCAATATCTTTAAAATATACTTCACATTTATTCACAATAATTTCCTCTCATTAATACGTGTTTCTTTGATTACTATAAGCATATTGTGTCATTTTCTGTCCATTAAGTCCAGTGAAATTAAGTGCATTTTAATGGACACAATTCTTTCAAAAACAAATGGGCAAGCAATGTCTGTGTCCAGACAACTCGCTTTGCTCGACTTGTTGATGGTTGCCCCAATCCCCTCAAACATCCAACTTCTGTTGGCTGAACTACGCACCACTATGTGGCGCTAAATGCAAAATATAACAGCATCTTTTTCCGGAAATAAAAAAAGAGGGGCACCTGACGGAAATGAAATTCCGACAAATGCCCCATTCATCATAATGACTGATTGTGATTTTTTTCTTTTTGCTGCTCTTTCTTCTGTTCTTCTTCCTGAGAGATATTAAGGAATCGTTCGATATCATATTTTGCTGTGACGAAATCTGTCATCTCCTGCTTTGCTTCATGATAATGTTTGTATGCGTCCTTTTTCTTTTGAAGAAGTTCTGCATATTCTTCGTTCAGCTGTTTCACTGTCGGAATCTTCTCACCACCCAGTTCGGAAAATGCTTCCTTCGCCGCTTTGTGAAGAGTGATTTCTTCACGATGTGCTTCGAAAAATGCTTTACTGTATCCTGCTTTTCTATATGCAACATACACATCCTTTTCCAGTTATGGATATGTCCATAAATATGCCAAGAGCCATAGAAGTAAGCATTCCATTCCAAAATAGGATAGTGGCACAATGTTATCTGCCGCTTTTCATCAATCACCTGCATCATCTTCTCAACTTGGTCCAAGCATGCCAGCGCGCTATTGTTTTTCAAGATTGGATTATCATGATTCCCAAGGATAAGAATCTTGTGTCCCCTAAGCTGCTTCAAATACCATGAAGAGTCCTTGCTATTTCTATGGCAGACATCTCCTAATATATAGACCGTATCGTCATCTGATACACGCTCGTTCCAGCGAGTAATAATGCACTGGTCCATTTCATCAACGTTAGCAAAAGGGCGATTATCAAAATTAATTACATTTGCATGCCCTAAATGTAAATCGCTAGTATAAAAATTCATTGGCAGCACCTCCCTTCTAAAAACTAATTTTGGCACTCGTCCTCATTATCCAAAAACATTTCTTCAGCAGTTTTTCCTGGATAAAATTCACGGAATTCTTCTATCTCTGAATCTCTTAGCTTGATAAAGTGTTCATTCATAGATTTGAAAATATCTTTTACCAAATCATCTTTTCCATGCCTCAGCAAACCGTCTATAAGCGATTTATAATCTGCAATAATTATCAAACTCTCGCCATCTTCATATCTAAGCTCTATATTCGTGTATTTAAACGAATGGTTGTCTACAACATATTTATACTCAGCTTCAACTACATTTGCGGTATCTATCCAGCATATAGCATCACGAGATTCCACCTGGGTATATGTATCCAAAGGCGGCTGATTGCTGTACGCATCATACTTGTCTGATATACAATAGCCTGCTTCATCCGCGTCTACTCCATCTGGGTAATAGTAATACAAATTTCCTTGAAAATTGGGAGCTCCTACATGTGCATTTAAACCCTTGTCACCTTCCCATATAAGCCCAAAGAAGTCTGTCCATTCGACATGTTCCAGTTCAAATTGAGCGGCATCTCGCTCGATAGAATAAAAATCTGGCAACAAATCCACATTCCCACTATTTCTATAATCTCGAGTTCTCCGTGCCCTTGTACTCATATATAAATCATGCTGTTCAATACTATTTTTCAGCTTCCAGCTCCATCTTTCAGGATAGTATTTTATATAATCGTCAACGTATTCTCGTATATGCATAAAATAAACCTCCTACAAAATGACTTAAGTCTATTTTGTAGGAGGTCATACATCCCGTCATTAAAGCTGTGCTTTAATTTTATGCAACAGCTAATTCACTTATTTTTTTATAATACATCCATAATCTTCGCTCTCTTGGATTCATTATTATTGGCTCAGAAATTAAGGTCTTTCTATTTCCACGCACAATTGCATCAATCGGTAGTTGGAATAATTGACTTAACGCATATAAGTTATCAATTGTTGGCATATTGATTCCATTGCACCAATTATATACACTCTGGACACTTGCTAAGTTCAAATATTCTTGAACATCTTTAACAGATATTCCTCGCTTGTCCATAATTCTACGAAGATTGATTCCGGTTTCTTTTAGATTTATTACTGGAAACATCAACTACACCTCTCTTATATTTACAAAAAAGCAGTGTGATTCAAAAATCTATCTCACTGCTTTTCATTCTTTCCTATTTTAACTTCTGTGTATTTATAGGTGGTAATACTATTGGTGCCATACCAGGCTGCGAAGTAAGCAATGTAACTTGACTTCTTATAAATGGGAACATAATCGCAACCGTATTGGCATTTATTATTGCCTCTTCTCGCGAAAAGTCCTCTGCCTCATAAATAAACTCGGCTTTGGCCTTTAGCTCCAAACGCATATCTTCTTTCTCAATCGTTGTTGTTAGGACAACCTCATATACATGGTCACCTACTAAATCAATCTTCTTTTGAAGGTCAATGTTATATTCACCATCTTCAATATTTGTATTTCTAGAAAAATTATATTCACTAAAATAGAAATTTCTCATTTGAAGATTTGACTTAATCTCATTTATATTCATTTTAACCTCACTACGCAGCTAATACCAAATCTTGCTGCAAATCAATTTCTTCTCTGTACACAGTCTCAACTACGTTTACACGGGCAACAATGTTTTTATATGAAATACTATTCTCCACGCCTTCACAGAAAAAAATATCATCATCATTCTGCTTAATAAAACTTGCGCCAAAAATAGATTCAAACGTATCTGGAGTTGAAGATGCTTTTAAAGAAATATCACAGCCAAATTGTTCTTTTGCGTATTTTGCAAATGCTTCCATCATATCTTTCATTTCTTTCTACCTCCTAAACGAATATTACTAATAATACTAGTATCTTTTACACAATATATAGTTTCTATTCCAAAAATCATATCAAGTGAATTTGAAAACTCAATCGCATGCTCATATAATGGTTGCGGACGCTGTCTAAAATTGCCAATAACTAACTTGCATTTTTCAACATCGGCATAAAAAGAGATTAACATCGCTCTCAATGCTATCTTTCTCTCTATTTCATCTTCGACGCCTTGAATCTCAATTTTATCCTCATTATTTAGAAGTTCATTAACAAAACTTTCGAAATGCTCTAAATCATTTTTAACTCTTAAATCGAATGTATCATTTTTGGATATATCCTCTATATCGACAAGAAGAATTACCGGTTTTACCTTCCGAAACTCTTTTTGTTTTATCTCAGCACATTTACGATTTGCTGCCCACCATGCTTTGGATTTTATATCATAGAAATATGCACCTTTTCCACACCAACTCGTCAAATCCCCTTTTAGTGCAAAGCCGTTTGAAATAATATCTTGTGCAGATTGTTCATCCGTCCCATGGCTTAGACTATAATAACTTTCTGTATATTCCATTTTCTTCTCCATGTGACTAATAGTCTATACACTATACCCTAATTACGTGATTTCATCAATCATTTTTTATTGCATCCAATGCTTTTTGGTATTCTATAAATGTTTTTTCATCAAATAGTACCCATGTAATTGCCATATCTTCTCCGTCATTAGCTTGCAAATAATCCAGAACTGTTTCACACGCAATTTTTGCTACTAAATTGATTGGATATTTATACCTTCCAGTTGAGATAGATGGAAATGCAATTTTACTAAGTCCATATTTTCTAGCAAGTTCTAATGAATTTTTATAACACTGTTTTAGTAAGTCTGGCTCTCCTGAGTTCCCTTTATCCCAAATAG
The DNA here is from genome assembly GCA_045600725.1 of Lachnospiraceae bacterium. Lineage (GTDB taxonomy): Bacteria > Bacillota > Clostridia > Lachnospirales > Lachnospiraceae > UBA1258. The sequence continues at coordinate 2,810 of JAZRYK010000012.1, read as the reverse complement.
GCCCAACCGTATGAATAACATATTTGCAATCCATATTATATGCTTTAGTTATTTTGGCTTCCCCAGTTTTACATCCATTAAGACCTTTACACTCTTCCAACAGAAGAGGACCTGCGGCTCTATGTATTGCACCATCTACCCCACCTCCACCTAGAAGTGTATTGTTAGCTGCATTCACAACTGCATCAAATCCCTTTATTTCTGTGATATCTCCCTTTATCAACTCTATCATTATTTCACCTTCCATAATCATTATATCATGAAAAGTCAATATGTTTCTCTCTACTATAAGTTTATTTTTCACCCTGCAAACTGCGATATATCATGGTTCACCATCGCCTTATAATAGCTGCTCATCGTACTCCCCGCATTAAACAGTGCTGTCAGCAAATAGCTTTTGATGTTATGAATCTTAGTAGTATTCTTTCCCATACAGCCTAATACATACTCAATATGCGAATAATGAAGCTTCAGGAACTTTGATTTCACAAGCTCAGCTGGGTATTCCTGCCCTGACACATGGACAGACTCCTTCTGTGTAATCACAGTCTCAAGAATTAAATCAAAGATACCCTCGACCATGTCTTTCTCGTATGGATGCCTCTCAATTAAGGCACTATACTCAATATTCTCCTTGATAAACTCAGAATATGCCTGGTACTCCTCCAGCGCATCCATCTCATCAGTCTTTTTATTAGAGATAGATAAGATAGGATTATTCTTTTTGGCATAGCAAACAGACGACTCGGTACTGCTTATGCAAAAGTAAACACGACCCGTCTTTTTACCTCTATTGACAAATCGATTACCATCTGCATTAAAAATCTATTTTACTTATTTATTACGAATAGGTATGGCATTAAGTGGACTTCATCTGGCGGGATGAGGTCCATTTTTAACAGTTTCCATAATGCCCACATATCTTCATCATCCTCTGTTATCAATTCATATGGAGCTTTGTCTCCAAGACTCGCTCCACGAGTTGAATTGATATGATTCATAAGAAGTGTCATATCTTCTTCCGTGTAAGCATTACAGCCTATCGCAAGTCATAAAGTGTAATCTCCTATACATCCAAATGGCTATCAACACCTTCACTCCCCCATCCTCCTCGCATATTCCTCAAACGCAAATTCCTGTGAAACATTAGTATAAATGTCCATTGTTGTGGAGATGTCTTTATGCCCCATGAGCATCTGAGTTACCTTAACATTCACCCCACGTTCGCACAAAATTATTGCAAAGGTATGTCTTAAGGAGTGACAGCTAAGGTGAGGAAACATCATTTCGTCAGGAAGTCCTTTTTCTTCAATCCTGCAATTATACGCTCCGACAATCCTGGTAAGTGCCTTGTTGATGGCACAAGGGTCGAACATTTTTCCAAACCTGTTAAGAAAAACAAAATCAGTGTAACCATCTACATTTTCTGCGCAGGTTATGTTCTTTGCGGCGAGAATTTCTTTTTCCATCAGAAAAGCTTCAAATATTTTTTTATCAAACGGAATTTTTCTGATACCCGCGACTGTTTTTGCACCATCAGCAAAGTGATATCTTGCTTTTTCACCCGCACTTGCATAATAAACAGCGTTGTGATTTACTTCCAGATATTTACCGGCAAGATTTACATCGCACCAACGAAGAGAGACTATTTCGCTCAAACGCAAGCCCGTGTGGATCAGCACATAAATTACAGGATACCAGTCGCAAAACTCTTCTGATTCGTAAATGTAATCCGTGAGCCTGTTTGCTTCGGCTTCGTTTAAGCCCATGCGAGTACTTGTATGTTTTGAATGATTTCTTTTTATCTCCTTAGTTGCTCTGGTTGCCGGATTTTTCATCAAAATATCGCTGTCCACGGCGTGCTGAAAGATTTGAAACAACACATTTTGAATTCTGCAGATTGTTTCCACGGAAATCTTTCTCTCAATTTTTAAATTCAAATAAAATGCCTTTATATCCACGGTTTTAATATCTTCTATGTTGTTTTTGCCTAGACTGTTTCTGACAAATGAATCATATATCTGCCTGTAGCCTCTTATTGTTGTTTCTTTAAGTGCTATTTTTCCCGCAATCCACATCTCATATGTATCATTTAATGACAATTCTTTAAGCCCATAAAGTATGCAGGTTCGCTCCTTATAAGCAATTTTTGCTTCCTCAATCCTTAATCTCTGAAGCCGCGCTTCGTATATACTACGGCGTACACCTCTGTGGTCCGTGTAGCGGTATTCATACCTTCCATCAGCCCTTTCAATTTCTCCCTTGAACAAACTGTTGCCCTTCGAATCACATCTTGTTGTAACCATATATTGTTACCTCCCGTTTATTTGATATGTTCAAATGATAGCAACTCTTTTCCCGAATTATCAGTCTTATAGTTTTCCCGCCGGTTTAAGACAATTAAAGGTTATGGCAACTGTGGTCAAAAGTGGTCAAAAAAAGACTCCCGATTGCCTCGGGAGCCTTGATTTTACTGAATAAATTAGTTGAGTGATTTCATCGTAGGGAACACATTTGTGAACTCCCTTTCTTAACTCCGACATCCTCCGACTCTCTACTTTTCATTAGATTTTGGAGGACTTTCTTCGCCAACAGGTTCCGACTTGTGGCTCTTTTTTAATGTCTACACCGTGTATAAGTGTTGATTTTAAGCCATTTGTCGGCGCTTATCAGGTAATTACTGCACCCCATGATTAACATAGGGCATCTCTGATTAGTTATTATTATATAGCACTTATCGTGTTTTAGCAAGAAGTTTTTGCGAACACATTTGCGCTCCCAAAAACACAGAAATGTATGTGTACAAATTG
>JAZRYK010000011.1:0-67476 GCA_045600725.1 Lachnospiraceae bacterium | reverse complement strand
GGCATAATAAAAGGCTCTTTAGAGCCAGCCTGTGGACGCAGTGCGGAAGGCGGATTCTTCAGCGCCTCTTTAGAGGCAAGCAGGTAACCGCGGCTTATAGCCGCAGAACAAACTACCGGCTAAGCCGGTAGTCATGATTTTCCATATAATATAATCCGTATAGAAAATGGGACGATAGTATGATAATATCTTTATTATTTCGCCGATTGGGAGGCTGATTAAAGTGAGGATAGGACGAAAAATAGCTATGGGTATTTTTTCTTCTTTATTGGCAGCAAATTTGTTTGGTTGCGGAACAGTTGATATAGAAACAGTTTCAGGCACAGAGGGAACAAATATTTCAGGAGAGATTTATACAGAAGCTCTTATGGCAACCGATGTATCTTCGGAGGAAGAAGCACAAAAGATTGCCGCTCAGTATGGAATTGATTTTGTCAGCTTTGGCTTGGGTGTAGCAACCTATTCCACTGTTGAGGATCCGCAGTCTGTTATCGACAGAGGGGAAAAGGAAGGTTTGACACCATTATATTTAAACAATTCTTTAAATATGGACTGATATAGAATAAATTGGTCGTAAAGTGCCATAAAGATAGGAGAATGATATGAAAAAGTTAAAAAAGAGGATTGTTGCAGTTCTTCTTGCTGCAGCTCTTGCATCACAATCGATGTTTGTTTCTGCTTCCGATTTTCCGGAAGTACCTGAAATATCAGATGCAATTGTAGCTGATGTGTCCGGAAATGATGTATCCGGAAGCGATGAAGTAATTGTCGACGTATCGGAAAACGATGAAGAAGAGGTTACAGACCCTATCGTTACGGAACCGGAAACACCTGAGGTAAAGGATGTGTCCGAAAATGATGTGCCTCAGGTAGAGGATGTATCCGGAAACGACGTTTCTTACAATGATGTATCTTCAAACGAGGAAACACTAGGTGATGATACCTGGTATAACCTTCCTGAAGGTTATATTGTTTTGGACGAGGAAATGTTAAACAAGAAGGACATTGCGGCAAATACTATTCCGAGCCTTCAGAATGCCATTCCCGATATCGATTATGTGGAAAGTACGGTTATCGCCCTTTGTGATACGGAAGAAGAAGCCCTGTTAATTGCAAAGGCATACGGCGGTGAGCTTTATTCCTTCGGACTTGGTGTAGCTGAAATTCGTCTTTCATCAAACGTTTCGGTAATGGAAGCTCTTAGTGTTGCGGCAGATACATCACTTGCAATGCCTAACGTTTATCCCGATTTACTGTATCAGATTGATACGGCAGATACCGAAGCAAATGCTTATCTTTCAGATGAGGCATTTGTTGAAGAAGGTATTGAAATAAGTGAAGAAGAGTTAATGGAAATTGATAATCTTGCACAGGATTATTTTTCAGACGATTATCTTAAAGGTAACAGTTCAATGTATCAGTGGCATCACGATATAATCGGAAGTGCCTATGCATGGAAGAAAGGCTTTACAGGACAGGGCATCGATGTTGCTGTCATTGACTCAGGTGTAGCTTCATCTCACAGTGATATTTCAGTTGTAAAATACTATGATTGCTATAATTATTACGGAAAAGAAAATGCCGGCTATGATGATAACGGACATGGTTCACACTGTGCCGGTATCATCGGTGGACGAGCAAACGGTATTCTTGGTGTAGGTGTTGCTCCTTCAGCCAATATTTACAGTATTAAGGTGCTCAGCTCAGGTGGCAACGGAAGTGATACTGCGATTATACGAGGCATTAATCAGGCTTTAGATATTAAAGACACTTCAGGCGATCGAATAATTGATGTCATCAGTATGAGTATCGGCGGAAAAATATATAATACCGCTTATAATGAGCCCCTTACAGATTGTTATAATGCAGGTATTGTATTTGTTGCTTCAGCCGGAAATGACGGTGGCAGCGATGCGAACTATCCCGGTAACTATGCACATGTTATTTGTGTAGGCGCAACAGATAAGAACAATAAGAGAGCTTCTTTCTCAACCTATTGCAGTGCAGTAGATGTTGCTGCTCCCGGTGTTGATATTCCTTCACTTAAGTATAATAATTCCTCAGCATATGTGCTTATGTCCGGTACTTCCATGGCTACTCCCGTTGTAGCAGGTGAGGTTGCAGTTCTTCTTTCAGCTGCAAGCTATCTTCCCACTCTTGACGGAAAAGTCGGAAAATACAGAGTAGATGCAGTTGAAAAGCTTCTTAAGTCTTCTGTTATCAGTGCCGGCAGCGGAACAGGTAAGGGTATTCCCGTACTTACAAAGACCTTTGGAATGACAGATGATTCAAAGACTCCTTCTGCTCCCGTAATCGGTGTTTCACTTGCCTTAAATAAGCAGTCTGCTTCTGTTTCAATAACAAGTAAGAGCCTTAATACAATTTACTATACAACCGATGGTAAGAGTCCTTCTTTCAAAAACGGTAAACTTTTATATGGAACAAAGTATACCGGTGGATTCTGGCTTTACGGTACAAGTGCTGCAAAATATACAATTAAAGCTATCGAAGTTAACTCGGTAGGTAAGGTTTCCAAGGTTGCAACAAAGAAAATTACTCTCGTTGCCCCTGTTCAGTCCATATCAATTTCAGGTGCTGTTTATGTTGCTCCGGGTAAATCCACAACCTATAAGGCAACTGCCTCTCCTTCCTATGCGACTAATAAAAAGGTAAAATGGTCATTGGCCGGTACGGTTCCAACAGGAGTGAAAATTGATTCAAAAACAGGTAAGCTTACTGTTAAATCGACTGTTCCGGAATCTTCTACTGCATTTTATGTATATGCAGCGGCAGCGGATGGCAACGGTGCTTCGCAATACTATGCCGTATATATTAAAAAGAATCGTGTAAAGAGCCTTAAGTTTAATTCAAAGAGTGTTACATTTACCAGAAACGGATCAAATATTACAGATAATTTTTTTGCAAGATTATTGGCTGCATCAACAGACGGATCAACATTTTATGCTTCGGATTTCTTCTGGTCATCAAGTAAACCCTCTGTTGTAAGTGTTTCTGCATCAGGTGTTATCACCTGTTTACAGGGCGGAACCGCAAAAATAACCGTCAAGCCGAAGGATACAAGCGGAAAGAGTGCAAGTATTACTGTTAAGGTAGTTCAGAATATGACCGGTATTTCAATTAACGGTGCTTCAACCATTATTTTGGCTCCCGGAACATCTTATAAATTAACTACTGCGATTACTCCTGCTTCAACTTCAAACAAGAAGGTTAAATGGTGTCTTAATCCTGTCACACAGATTATGTCTTCAAATGGTGTAAAGGTCGACAAGGCAGGAAAGGTTACAATTTCGAAGACAGCGGAACCGCAGACCATTCGTGTATATGCTCTTTCGCAGGATGGAACCAATCTTCAGACTTCAAAATTGATTTCTGTTTCGGCCGGTAAGGTAAGCAGTATTTCACTTTCTGCCAAGTCAGGATATCTGTTCAGAAATTCAGGAACCTTTAGTTCAAGAACAGTTGATTCATTTACATATACCGTAAACGGAACAGGAGTATTTGAACCCGGCGTTACCGTTACAAACAGTGCTCCCGGCCTGGTAAGCCTGAGCGTTGTTGGCAATAAGGTAACTCTCACTTCGCTTGGAACAGGTTCAGGAACAGCCAAGATTACAATTACTTCAAATGACGGAACAAAGAAGAGTGCTACATATACACTTTCAGTAAGAGAGCCTGTTACAGCAGTTAATATTGCACCCGCTAAATCAGGCGGAGATAATTTTGTTACACGCGGAAAGAGTAAAGCCTTTACAGCGAAGCTCATGTCCGAAGGAAAGCCTTCAAGTACCAAGGTTAAATGGTCTATTGTAAGTTACTACTCAGGACTTTCCGTAAACAGTAAGGGTACCGTTAAAGCAAGCAAAAATGCTTCTTCTTACAGTGACAGATATTATTTGAGAGCAGATGCTTCTGACGGAAGCGGTGCATATGCAATTTATTCCTTAACTGTATGCGAACCTTCCTCATATATGTATACTTACTACAATGCAAGAACTACATATATAGCAAAAGTTGGGTATTCATATAATATCTCGGTATATTACAATGGCGGATATTATATTGATCCGAATGATGGAAATAAATATTACAGAGTATATGTATCCTCTTCAAATCCTAAGGCAATTGCGGTTGCAAAGAACGGAGCAAACGGATTTACTATTGTCTGCAATAAAAAGGGTAAATCTACAGTATCCTTCAGGCTCGCCAACGGTAAATCCATAAAGCTTAAATTCCAGGCAAAATAATTGTCGTACCTGATTGATTTTTGCTTTGTATAATTGATAAGAACGCTCCGCGTGGATGCGCACCTCGCGGAGATGAAATTAATGCTAAAGTATCCCGGAACCGAGTGTGTGCTTACACACACTTGGTTTCGGGATACTGCTTTCCATTCAGTAAGGATTATTGACATCCGATATGATATAATATATCATGCATAATATGATATATTATATCAAAGGAGGTATGGATGTCACATAAATTGTATTCACTTGAAATTGGAAAAGATTATACTTTTCGTGTAACTTTTTTCAACGGAGATGTAAAAAGCTTTGATGTTAATTTGCTTGTTGAAGCACAACCGGAATATTCTTCTTTAAAAAGTTTAGAAGGTTATTTTGAAAAGATGCAGATTAATAGGGCAAAAGATTGCATCCAATGGCCTGATGGGGAGAAAATTGATTGTGAGGTTCTCTGGTTTGATGGAGCTAAGGTTGCCCACCATGAGATAGAAGATGCTGCAGTACGTTTTGCCGATACAATTATAGATATGCGCAGTATGGCAAGTATGAGTCAGCGTGACCTTGAGAAAAAGACAGGGGTTAAACAGGCGGAAATCAGTAAAATAGAACGCGCTGAAGGTAATCCTTCTCTTGAAACGATGCAAAAGCTATATGCAGGCTTTGGAACTTTGGTATCATTTGACACTTCTGTAAAAATCAGAAAGGAAGTCACAGATGTTGAAATACCGGCTGCGTTGGCTCCATATCTTCCAATCCGGAAGAAGCAGGGCGAGTATACTATCTTCGATATTGAAGACTTGCCGGAAGAGGTACGTGTTGAATTAATTGATGGCGTTATTTATGATATGGCGACACCGACACTTACTCATCAGTTTGTTATAAGCGAATTACATTATGAAATAAGAAAGTTTATTGAAAACGCTAAGGGCAAATGCATTGTTTTAGAATCCCCCATCGGTGTCTGGTTCGAAGAAGATGATAAAAACTTCCTTGAGCCTGATTTGCTAATCGCATGCAATCCTGACATAATAAAATACAAAGGAATAGTGGGGGCACCTGATTTTGTTCTTGAAGTGTTATCTCCTTCAACAGTGTCCAGAGATATAAAGCTTAAAAGAGAATTATATCTTAAGAAAGGTGTTCGCGAGCTGTGGCTGCTTGACCCAATAAAAAAGCGATTAATTGTTTTTGAACAAAATGGGGATGTACTTGGTGAGATTCATCTGTTAACAGAGACAGTTGAAGTAAAGATATATGATGGAAAGCTTAAAATAGATTTAAAACCGATTCTTGATATTATTGAAAGATATGAAGAAAAATAAAGGTCGTCGAATAATCGAAAGAATACAGCGGTTTTCATCAACATGTTTTACTCATCCCTGTATTTTTTGAAAAAAATAACCTGCTTCAAAGCCTCTTAAATATTAGGCTTGAAGCAGGTTTATTAACATTTTTCTTACTTAATAACCTTAATCCATCCTTCGGGAGCAGGAATTCTACCCATCTGGATGCCTGTAAGTGTTTCGTAAAGCTTCTTGGTAACAGGTCCCATTTCTTCCATACCTGCAGGTAAGCAGATTTCCTTACCATGATCAACAATCTTTCCAACGGGAGAAATAACTGCCGCTGTACCGCAGAGACCACATTCAGCCATATCTTTAACTTCGTCGAAGTAAACTTCTCTTTCTTCAACTTCAAGACCAAGGATTTCTTTTGCAACATACATAAGAGATCTTCTTGTGATTGAAGGAAGAATGCTGTCAGACTTAGGTGTTACAACCTTTCCATCCTTTGTAACGAAAATGAAGTTTGCACCACCGGTTTCTTCAACCTTTGTTCTTGTTGCAGCATCAAGGTACATATTTTCGTCAAAACCCTGTCTGTGAGCATCTGAGATTGCGTAAAGGCTCATTGCGTAGTTGAGGCCGGCTTTGATGTGTCCTGTTCCGTGAGGTGCAGCACGATCGAAGTCACAAACTCTGATGGTGATGGGCTTTGCGCCGCCCTTGAAGTAAGGGCCTACAGGTGTACAGAACATTCTGAACTGATAATCCTCAGCAGGCTTAACACCGATAACGGGTGAAATACCGAACATGTAAGGGCGAATGTATAAGGTTGCGCCTGATCCGTAAGGAGGAACGTAAGCTTCATTTGCAGCTACTGTATCAACAACAGCCTGAATAAAACGATCCTTAGGAAATGTAGGCATTTCAAGACGTTCACAGCTTGCAATCATACGATCTGCATTTAAGTCAGGACGGAAACATACGATATGACCGTCTTCTGTTGTGTAGGCTTTTAAACCTTCAAAACATGTCTGCGCATACTGTAAAACGCCTGCACATTCACTCATAACAATTTTGTCATCGCTTGACATAGTTCCTTCATCCCAAGCGCCGTTTGTGTAATTGGCTACAAATCTTTTGGGTGTGGGCATATAGCCAAAACCAAGATTGGACCAATCGATATTTGCTTTTTCCATAATCTATATCTCCTTAATTATTATTTCTGAAACTCAAAAAATATTATCGTATCGTAGGTCATAATTGTCAATTATTGGAATTGTTGTTTTTCCTAAATTGATGAGGAGTGACTTTATTTTTTTCTTTAAAAGCATGAATTAAATGACTGCAATCACAGAATCCCGTTTCCTGACTGATGTAGGAAAGATCATAGTCCGTAAAAAGAAGCATGTTTTCCGCCTTACACAAACGAAGAAATGAAATGTAATGCTTACAGGACTGGCCATAAAGCTCAGAAAAGCATTTTGCAAAATATGAATAACTCATATTACACATTTTTGCCAAATCCTCGACTTTTAGCTCTTCACTTAAGTGGTTGTCTATATATTCAGTGATTGTATGTATACTAAGCTCAAAATCAACAGTTTCTCCGGGTGCGCGAACCGTAAGTCCTTTGGAGCGACGGTCCCTTAAGTAATAAATGAGAAGCTCGCAAATATAGGAACGTGTAATTGAAAAATAACCGAAATCACGGTTGTTCATTTCCCTTATGCATCCTTCAAATAAAGACTTCACCTTGATGCGCTCTGATTCAGAATCACGCGAGGAAAGGTCAAGCTTTAAAAAAGCATCTTTTCTGGGCATACCTGCGGGGAAAAGTGTTGAAAAGCGCAGGTTACCGGTTTCAGTGGAATGAATTGACGATTCAAGCTGACCTAAATCGAATTTGAGAACGTAGTAACGAATCGGGCCGTAGCTTGTAGCATAAATAGAGTGTATTGAAGTGGGAGGGAACAAAAAAACCTGATCCGGCTCAACAACAAAGCTTTCAGAATCACAGCTGACGGTAATGGTACCCTCAACCATATACAGAACCTCGATGAAGTAATGCCAGTGTGATCTGATGGGGAAAAGATTTTTTGCTACGTCATATATAAATGCTTCATAAGGAGCATTAAGTGTATCTGTATATTCAAATAAAGAATTCATATTTTCTCCAATGAGAAGATTTTTATACAATTTTTATATAGATGAATTATAGCGAATTATAAGGTGAAAATCTATAGTAAACTCAGTAAAATAGAAATAATATACAATATGAGGAAAAATGATGGATTACATCTGCGGAATGACTTTTGCTCCATTTGTTCCCGGCGGAAAGCTTTGCTCGGCAGAAACAAAAGAGAGCTTCTTGAAAATGATTGAAAATACATCCTGTAATTTCGTGGTATTTGTTCCTACAGCCCTTCAGGATACGGCTCAAAGTGAGACTATCTTTATGGGAAAAGAAACGGTTACAGAAGACGAGCTTGTGGAAATGATTTCTTTTGCCAAAGAGCAGGGCGTGAAGGTTTGCCTTAAGCCTACCGTTAATTGTAAAAATGGAACATGGAGAGCACACATCAGCTTCTTTGACGAGGATGTTCACTGTGAACCCAAATGGTCAAATTGGTTTTCTTCTTACACAAAATTTCAGCTCAGATTTGCAAAAATTGCAGAAGAAACCGGATGTGATATGTTTATTCCGGGCTGCGAAATGGTAATGAGTGAGCACAGAGAAGCCGAGTGGAGAAAACTCATTGCAGATGTGAGAAAGGTTTACCACGGACTTATTTCATATAATACAGATAAATATCAGGAACACCGTGTTACCTGGTGGGATGCGGTTGATGTTATTTCGTCAAGCGGATATTACCCTATAGACAAGTGGGATCAGGAGCTTGACAGAATTGAAAAGGTTGTAAAGAAATACAACAAACCCTTCTTTTTTGCCGAAGCAGGCTGTATGTCGGTTGAAGGCTCAAAAAATGTTCCAAATGATTGGTCTATTCAAGGTGAAAGCGATCTTGAGGGTCAGGCTGAATGGTACGAAGCGATGTTTTCGGCATGCGAAAAGCGCGACTGGGTAGGCGGACATTGTTTATGGGCGTGGGGTGCACGTCTTTACAATCCTAAAGACATTGATGATAAAAGATGCTATGATGTATACGCAAAGCCTGCCGAAGCGGTAATAAAAAAATATTTTGAGAAACACAGATAATAAAAAGCCGAACTCCATTGTGGGTTCGGGTTTTTGTTTACCGAGAAATTCCTCTGAATTTCCCGGTAAACATAAATGCTCCGCGTGGATGCGCACTCGTGCGAGTGGAAAACAGTTGCAAGCAACACGCGCGGCGCGTAGTGTCCGCTTACGGATGTTTTTATAGGGGGGGTCAAATGACACAGTCCGCAGAATTTACAAAAAGTATGAGAAAAACTCATACCATATATATGCCGGATATGATTCATTATCATAATGACCTTCTGTGCGCAGCCTTCAAATATGGCGGATATAATCTGGATATTGTTCCGGAGTATGATCATTTGGCCAGACGTGTTCCGAGCCTGATAAACAAGGATTACTGTACATGCGCAACATATATTGTGGGAAATCTTTTAACCTTTGTGGAAGAAAAAGGCTGTGAAACCGACAATATAGCTTTTTTGGAGCCGCAGGCAGGAGGAGCCTGCAGAGCTGGGAATTATTACAATCTTATAATTGAATGTTTGAAGAAAACAGGCAATTCAAATATTCCGGTTTTATCGCTTAATGCTCATGGTCTGGAGGGGCACAGCGGATTCAAAATTAATACACGAATGCTTTTTGCAGCTGTTGCGGCTGTTGCATACAGTGATCTTTTGATGACACTGACTCAGCAGATTAAGCCTTACGAAATAAATAAAGGAGAAACAGTTCTTCTTCGTGAAAAGTGGATAAAAAAACTCAGTGAGGAAATTGCCTGTGGAAAACTTCTTTTTCATCGCGAAGCAGTATACAAGCAAATAATTGCTGACTTTAAAGCCATAGAAACAAATCGAAATATTGTTAAGAAAAAAGTTGGTATCGTCGGGGAAATATACATTAAATTTTCGCCAATCGGAAATCGTCATCTTGAGGATTTTCTGGAGAAAAACAATTGTGACTACCGTCATGGCGGATTCATAAATTATTGCTGCTATGTGGTTTATACAGAGAAAAAATGTATGGAGCTGGAAGGAAAAGGAAAGCCTGTTTTAGCCGTATACGATAAGATTCTCGACTATATTTTTAAAGTTCAGAAGGAAATAAATGACTGTCTTGAAGAAGAACAATTTCTTCATGATGGGTTATTTACAGAACTTAAAAGATCGGCAAATGATATTATCAGTGACGAATACAATATCGGAGACGGTTGGCTTATTGCCGCAGAGGCAATTGATTTGATTAATCAGGGGTATGACAAAATACTTATGGTACATCCCTTCGGATGCCTTGTAAGCCATGTGGGAGAACGTGGCATTTTAAAGAAATTCCACGAAATGTATCCACATGTCAGCATTCAGTCAATCGAATATGATGTAGAGCAGTCTGAGGCTTTACGTGAGAGCAGAATATTGATGACGATAAATTAGGATTCGTGTTATCCCAACAAATCACTTAATTTTGCAAACTGCTCAAGAGTTAATGCCTCACCCCTGACGGTGGGTGTCTGTCCCATTTCTTCAAGTGCAGCCAGAACCTTCTCCTTGGTAATTCCGTTTATTTCTGCATTCGTAAGTCCGTTCACAAGTGTTTTTCTTCTTTGATTGAAGGATGCTCTGATAAGCTTGAACATAAGCTCTTCATCTTTAACTTCGATAGGATTTTTTTCGTGAAGAGTCAATCTGATAACAGCACTGTCAACATTAGGTTTAGGAATAAAACAGCCGGCTGATACAATGGTGAGGACCTCCGGAATCGCGTAGTACTGAACAGCTAAAGATAATGCGCCGTAATCCTTGGTTCCGGGACCTACCTGCATACGCTCTGCCACTTCTTTTTGAATCATTACGGTAATGCTTTTTAACGGAACATGGCTTTCGAAAAGTCCCATAATAATCGGCGTAGTGATATAGTAAGGCAGATTTGCCACAACCTTAATAGGTTTTCCGTCATTATACTTTTGGGCAAGCTCATTAATATCTACTTTTAAAACGTCTTCATTTATTATGATTTTATTGTCGTAAGAAGAAAGGGTATCTTCCAAAATAGGTATCAGATTCTTATCAATTTCAACGCAAACAACAAATTTTGCACGTTCGCAAAGATACTGCGTCATTGTTCCGATTCCGGGACCGATTTCGAGAACACAATCGTCTTCGTTAATTTCCGCACCATCAACAATTTTTTCAAGTATGTGTGTGTCAATAAGAAAGTTTTGTCCGAATTTCTTCTGAAAATTAAAATTATATTTATCAAGAACCTTAAGGGTATTTGAGAGAATTCCTAAATCAGCCATACTAATCCTCGCGTAATTTTATATTATAAAGTCGCTCCGCGTTTTTCTCTGTTACGTTTTCAACTTCTTCAACTGTCGTATTTTTAAGTCTTGCAATCTCTTCCGCAACCAAAGGAAGGAAAAGAGATGAATTCCGCTCCCCTCTGTGAGGAGTGGGTGCCAGATACGGACAGTCAGTCTCAAGAACAATGTTTTCCAAAGGAATAGCCTCGACAGTTTCCTTAAGTCGACGTCCGTTCTTAAAAGTCACAACTCCACCTACACCGATAAACCATCCAAGCTTAACATATTCCTTTGCAAGCTCTGCAGAACCGGAATAACAATGAATAACTCCTTTTTTGGAAGGAGCATATTCTTTGAGAATATCAAAGGTTTCCTGATCGGCCTCACGAGAATGAATAATAACGGGAAGATCGTATTTTTTTGCGAGCCCAAGCTGGTAAATAAATGCCTCACGCTGAACATCCCTCGCAGGCTCCTCGTAATGATATTCAAGACCGATTTCACCGATTGCAACGGGTTTATGCTTCTCGATCAGTGCCTCCAATTCTCGGCGATTTTCCGCTGTCAAGGAAAGCACATCGTTCGGATGAATTCCGAGAGTCAGGAAGATATTATCATATTTATTGCAAAGCTCAATAATTCCGGGAATAGAATCAAACTCGGCCGAAGCGATTACGGCACCTGAAATGTTGTTCTTCTCAAAAGAAGAAATGATATCATCCCGGTCATTGTCAAAGGCTGTATCGGTGTAGTGACTGTGTGTATCAAAAATCATTTTTTCTCCTTAATTCCATGCGGCTGTGACGGATATTATGCGGTAAACTGCCGTGGCAAACAAAAATCCGTAAAGCCACAATGAGTCAAGCTCACTTTTCTCAAAAATACTGAATATTATAAAAATTAAAATGTACGCCCCGATGAACAAGAACAATTCAGAAAGACCGGGGAGCAATGCGCTTATCACAAAAAGAACCACCACATCAATCATCAGATATTTGTTTTTGCGGGACAGTTTTTCCTTTTGAATTACCATGCTTAGTCCAAGAGCCAAAACAAACATAGGTACAACGACTGAAAAAGCGGTCATAACCTGAGTTGCCCAGGTGTCAAAATTATATTTTTCCGACAAAAAATTTCCGTTAAAGAAGATGCTGAATACATAGTCCGCCCGCAATGTAGGAATCAATGCGACAAAAAGAATCACAAACCTTGAATACGCAAAGCTCATTTTTGCACGTGAAATAACCAAAGGAAGGACTAAAGCAATGAAGAGGAAAATGACGAAAACAAAATCCGTTATTATATCAAACGGAAGTCTGTCTTTTCCCGATTTGAGGGCAAAATAATAACCTACTCCCTGCGCGGTCTGCATATCATGGATGGCATAAATGCACAGCAGCGACAATATTAAATTTGTTAACAAATAAAACGCTTTCTTCATACGTAATCCTGTATTATGACAATAATTCCGACAGCGGATAATTTTTAAATTCTGACAGCCAGTACAAGTAATCCGTGCACTAAAACCGCGGTGTAGAAAAGAAATAAAACCCTGCGAAAATCAGGCTTGTAATCTGCAATTTTTTCCATAAATCTTATGCAAAGCACAATATTCAATACCATAATTCCAAACGCAGCTCTGTCAGGGAAATGCGGTGACAAAACCATTGCGCCGTAAGCAAGAAACGTAGTAATCATCAGCACTGTTTCATCGGCACAAAGCTTTTCTTTGCAAAAATAAACAGAAATAAGTACCAATACAATCAGTGTCAGTGTCGAGGGAAGAAGAAACGAACATGCACCGTTCATCATCGAAAGAATTCGGTCAGCAACAGTTTGCACAAAGCTTGTTTCGGCAACGAATTCACTTCTGACAAAATTTCCGGGGGCAAGTATGCAGGCAGCACTTCCGATGAGAGAGAAAGCGGCGCCCAAGAACATCCATGGTTTGATTCGCGATTTGTTGTTTTTGTAAAGCCACAGGATAGTCATTACAGCGAGACAGAACGATGCGGGGCCCATGTTTTCGTTGCTCCAGCCCGTAATCAGACCAAGAGGAACAATCCACAAGGAAATACCCTTCAAAGGAGGCGCTTCTTCTGCATGCAAAGTTCTCAAATATGGGAACATAAAGCACAAAATCCAGATAGTGGAATAAAGATAGTTAACCGAGCCCGACTGCCAGAACATACTGTACTGAATATTCGGATTAAACGAGATAAGTAGAACGCTTACCAAGCACATTGCTTTCAAACGATTTTCTTTTTTGATAAACAGAGTGCACACATATGAAAGAAGAACAGTCACAATGATATTTAAGATGTCGGCAAAAAGCTCTCCACCCATAATAATAAACTGAAGCAGTGTGTGGGTAACACTTCTGCCACCCCAATTCAGGTAGTGCCAAAGCTGTCCTTCAAAAACGTCCGAAACACTTTTGAGCGGCTCCCCGGTTGCCAGATTGGTGGCATACCACAAATCGTCCATTTCAAATACGGTACGTCTGTGAAAAAGAAATTCCATCACCAGAAGAACCAGCGCACCCAATATGTAAATTGATATAGAGAATCGTTTGTTTTTCATAAGAACAAATATAACTTAAAGAGGCGCTATAATCAAGGTTTCTAAGCCTTGCGAACACTGTATTTATTTGGTATAAACAATAATGGAATAGGAGGGGAAATTCATGAATTTACGCGAACTGTTAAAATATAAGCAGGTAGTGATACAGTGTCACGACAATCCCGATGCGGATGCCATTGCCAGCGGATGGGGTGTATATCTTTTCTTTCAAAAGAACAATATTCCCGCAAGATTTATTTATGGCGGTAAATTCCCACTTCAGAAAAGTAATCTTGTTCTTATGAAGGATACCTTTGAAATCCCTATTGAATATGTAACCGAGCTTGATGAGCCTGAGCTTCTTGTTACCGTTGACTGCCAGTACGGTGAAGGAAATGTTCAGAAATTTCCCGCAAAAACAGTGGCGGTAATCGATCATCACAGAGTCAGCGGACCTCTCCCTGAATTAAATGAAGTCAGAAGCAATATGGGTTCCTGCTCCACAATTGTGTGGGATTTGCTTAGACAGGAAGGCATTGATGCAAACGACAATACAGATTTGGCCACGGCCTTTTACTATGGACTGTTAACCGATACAAACAGCTTTGCCGAGCTTTCGCATCCTTTGGACAGAGATTTAAGAGATTTTCTTAAATACAGAAAGAGCAACATTTCTCTTTTCAGAAACAGTAATCTTTCCATCGAAGAGTTAAAGATTGCCGGAGAAGCAATGGAAAGCTGTACTTTCTGCCGCGAGCAGAGATATGGATTTGTTGAGTCAAAGCCCTGCGATCCCAATATTCTCGGAATAATCAGCGATGCCTTTCTTGAGGTTGACGGCGTAGACTGCTGCCTTGTGTACAGCATTCTCAAATTCGGTGTAAAAATTTCGGTCAGAAGCTGCATAAAGGAAACAAAAGCGAACGAGCTTGCCGAGTACCTTGCTGATAAAATCGGCTCGGGCGGCGGTCATATAGACAAGGCCGGCGGGTTTATCGATAAAACCGCTTTGGAAAGCGCCGGTATAGAATACACATCTGAGGGTGTAAAGGAATTTTTTCATAAGCGTCTGGAAACATATTTTGTTGACACAGAGATTATATATGCTTCGAAATATGTTGCCGAAATGAGCAAGTTAAAAAAATATGCCAAAAACAGACTTCGTCTCGGATATGTCAATTTATCCGATCTTGCTCCGTCCGGAACAGTTACTTCTATCCGTACGCTTGAAGGAGACGTTGATGTAGCCGTTTCTGATGAATTGTATCTTATGATCGGAATAGACGGTGAGGTTTACCCGAGCAAGAAATCAACATTTTTACGGAGCAATGAATATTCCGACGAACCTTATGTGTTCCCCGGTGAATACGAACCTTCCGTTAAGGATGCCCGTACGGGACAGAGCTTTTCGGTTGTAAAGTATGCAAAAACCTGTTATTCCACAGGAAGAAATACGGTTTACGGTATGGAGCTTGACCACAGAGTAAAGGTGTTTACTTCCTGGGATGAAGAAAAATATTACCTTGGCAAACCCGGAGACTTTTTGGTTTCAAGGGAAGAAGATCCCAACGATGTTTATGTTGTTCAGAGACATATCTTTTTCCAGACATATTCGGAGGTTTAAATGAAATACAATGCATTTATAAGCTACAGACATTCAGAACTTGATATGTTTATAGCAAAAAAAGTTCACAAGGGTCTTGAAACCTTTAAGGTTCCTGCCGCAGTTGCAAAAAAATGCGGTAAGAAGAAAATTGAACGAGTTTTCAGAGACCAGGAGGAGCTTCCTATCGGAAGTGATTTAAATGACAATATTTCGGGAGCACTGGCAACAAGCGAATGGCTTCTTGTTATTTGCTCTCCCAGAACTCCCGAGTCTTACTGGGTAAAGAAAGAAATCACAAGCTTTATAGAAATGCATGATAGAGAGCATGTACTTGCAATTCTTATTGAAGGTGAACCTAACGAATCCTTCCCGGAAGAGCTTCTTACAGATGAAAACGGAAATCCCGTAGAGCCTCTTGCGGCCGATGTACGCGGAAAAACAAAGGCTGAGATAAACAAAAAATTCAGAACGGAAATAATGCGTCTTGCAGCACCTGTTCTTGGCTGCAGCTTTGATGATTTAAGACAGCGTCACAGAGAACGTCGTCTTAAAAAAGCGATGGCTACTATTGCGGCAGCAGGCATTATTGTTGCAGGTCTTGGTATCGGTTTTGGTCTTTACAATGCGAAAATGGTTCGTGAAATTCAGGCTAACTACCAGGAAAAGCAGATGAATCAGTCAAGGTTCCTTGCAAAAACATCTGAAGGTCTGTTAAAGGACGGTGATAAGCGTGTAGCCACACTTATAGCTTTAGAAGCGCTTCCCGGTGAAGGCAATGAAAGACCTTATGTTGCGGAAGCAGAATATGCACTTACGGATGCTCTTGCGGTTTACGACACAGGTAACAAAGTAAGTCCCTTTAGACTGCTAAAACATGATGTTGTGGTTTCAAAGATGTTTTTCAGCGACGACGGAAACTATCTTACAACTATTCTTTCAGATGAAAGCTATTCTGTGTGGAATGTTCCCGAGGGCAAAGAAGTATATTATCACACAGGCTTTTTTGATGAAAATGACAGAATTGTTTATTCAAAATATGCGAATGTACTTGATGAAAAGTTCTTCCTCGTTTTGGATGATTCCATGTACGTATACTCTTTTGATGATGAAGAGCTTCTTTGTGAAGAATTTGGCTCAACGGTTAAGGAAGCAATGGTTTGCTATGCAACCTCACAGATAGCGGTGTTTACCGATAAGCTTCTTGTGTACGATGGAGAAACAATGCAAAAGGTGAAGGAAATAAAGCTTCCTGACACAATAACTTCTCCTTCCAAAATGAATTTCTCAGCTGATGGCCGTTATGTTGCCATGGACAGCTTTGATTTGCTTGGTACAAATGTTTCGGTTGCAATCGTAGACCTCGAAACTTCAAAAGTGAATGTTTACGAACTGTCGAATGCTGTTTGTACGAAGCTTCTTCTTGATAATAACGGTTCTTTATTTGGCCTTTCTTATACAAATAATGCGCTTTTTGGACAGGGAACAGGTCCTGTCACAATATCTGTCGATAAATTTTCCTTTGGTGCAACCGAAGCAGATTGGACCTTTAATACAGAGATGGACACTACTACATTTATAGATTCGTATTTGTTCATGTCTACTGTTTATGACAGCAATCAGAACTACGATCCTGTTTTTTCGGCAGGACCTAGGGTATACACGCTTAACGGAAAAACAGGAGAACTAATATCTCAGATATCTACATCGAGTCAGGTGCGCGCACTTTTAACTAATGCATCAAGCAGACTTGCATTTGTTGCGGAAAAAGACGGAAAGATTAATTTCCTGAATGTTGATACGGGAACCTTCTATACTGATGCAGCAATAGATACTGATACGACGATATCTGATGTATTGTTAAGAAATTCTCATCTTGTTATCAGACAGACATTTTCACCCGATATTATGGTTTACACTTACCAGTCAGGTGCAGGAATGAAGGAAATATTAGCTGCAGAGGAAAATATAGGTGTAGTATTTGCAAATGATGATGAAAGTGTTTATTGCGTACGCTCTGGCTATGCTTCGGATGGAATCACATACGATTTTTATAAATCAGAAGACGATTCATTTATCGGAAGCTTTACGGTTAGCGGCAATTCGGTAGCAAAGGAATTCTTTATAGGCAATAAATTCTACGCTTTTGCATCAAATGGCGAGATTACTGTTTTTGATACAGATAGAAATGAGGAATCGGTAATAGCTCTTGATGTTGATTTTTCTATCCGACAGATAAGCTTATCGCAGAACAAAAAGTTTGCCGTTGCGCAGAACTTGGATGGTGTGGAAATAGTAAATCTTGAAGAAGGAAAGCATGTGAAAACAATTCTTCAAAAAGCTAACGTATATTGCTCTGTCATTTCAAATGATGGCAAAACAGTTTACTACGTTGATGGTGACGGTCTTTCAAAATACAATGTTGAAACTGACAAAGCAGAAACAGGTCTTTTTGAAAACAGTGATATGTCAAAGAGTAACAATAATTCAGAGGACTGCCTGGTTTTTGACGAAAAGAACGGTCATATAGCAGTTGCTTGTATAGATTCGTATGCGCGTGTTTATGAAGTGAAATCAGGTAAATGCATATGTGAGGTGCCCTTCAATACATTCGTAAGAGCGTTTGTCGGATTTTCATCAGACGGAAGATACTTATATCTTCAGGGTGATGATTTCTACTTCGACATTTACGATATTGAGAATGATCAGTACGGATATGTCAGTGCCGAGCAGATAAACAAGATATCCTCTATCCATGAAACGGCAGACGGCACAGAGATTTTGCTCTTAACATCGGAAGATATGTATACTATGCGACTTGAAGATTTGGGAATAAAGAATCACATACCCGGCGGTAATTTCTATCTTAAGAATTATAACAAGGTATTGGTTTCATATCACAAAACACTTTATTCGTTCCCTTATTCTTCTGTGGAAGAACTTATAGAGCTTGCAAATAAAACCTATGCTGACGAGCCTTTGGATGATTTTGAAAAGATTAAATATAACGTTGAGTAGTTCCACGATGTAACAAACTGTTAAGAAACATATAGTATATTTTCCGTGATAGGCTCTTTTGAGCAAAACAACATCACACGGAGGATTTTTATTATGGCAAAATTTGAAGTTAAGTCTACAAACACAGGATATGTTTTTAATTTAAAGGCAGGAAACGGCCAGGTTATTGCTACAAGTCAGGTTTATTCTTCACTCGATTCATGTAAGAAAGGTTGCGCAAGCGTTGCAAATACTGCTCCCAAGGCAGCTGTTGAAGATCAGACTGTTGAAGGCTATGCTACAGAAAAGCATCCTAAATTTGAAGTATATACAGATAAGGCAGGAGAATTCCGTTTCCGTTTAAAGGCTTCTAACGGTGAAAACATTTGTGCTTCAGAAGGTTACACCACAAAGGCTAACTGCTTAAACGGTGTTGAATCTGTTAAGAAGAATGCTCCCGAAGCAGCGGTTGAAGAAATCTAAGTGAAACAGTTAAAAGCCCCTTTATTTAAAATTAAAAATGAGCCCGAGACTCTTTACGGCGGAGCGCAACGCTGGTTTAAACCAAAGTATGCTCAAAATATGGGTTGCGGTGTCATTGCCTGTGCAAATATTTTTGCTCAGAGAGGATTAATCGGTAAAGAGCCGAGTCGCGAGCAGTATATGAAATTCTCGGATCATCTTCGCCACTTTTATATTCCTGTTATTCCGGGATTCGGAATGAACGGGATTGAGATGATGATTGGGATGAATCTGTATTTTCTCAGGAACAAAATGCCATTTTACTGTTACTGGGGATCAACATCGAAAAATTTTGACACACATATTGAAAGAATGCTTGCGGACAACATTCCGCCGGTGCTTGCCATCGGTCCGAATTTCCCGAATGTTTTCGGAAAACACAGGCTGAAACTTTACAGAAAAGAAGGTGAAAGATATCTTTCAAATTCGGAAGTTAAAGCTCATTATGTATCGGTTACGGGTGTGGATAAGTTCTGGTATAAAATTTCAACCTGGGGCAAAGAAATGTATATCAGCAAAAAGGAATATGAAGAATACAGAAAGAAATATTCCGGTCATATAGTTTCAAACATTCTTGTTATAAAAAAACGTTAATAAAGTCACAGTTTATGAGCCTTCGCACATTTACGCGAAGGCTCTTTTTGTGGTAAAATTATGTAGACTAGACGTTTTATACGCATTGAAAGGAAAAAGAAGAAATGAAGGTTGTTATTTTATCGATTGAAGATGCGAAAAAGACTCTTCTTGAAGGGGCTGAAAAGCTTGCAAAAACAGATCTTTTGATAATCATTTCAACAAAAGCAAAATCCGAAATGCCATTGGATGTTAAAGCCGCTTTGAACGAAATAAAAGCTGAAAACGAATTTGTAAAAATAGATTCGGCATCTGACAAAGATGTGGCGTATGCATATTATGCAGGCTTGCACGACGGAAAAGGTCACAGCACATATATTGTGGCTTCCGACAAAACAAAGGTTCCGAAGCTTGCTTCAAAATCAGCAAAGGTACTTACAAGCTTCAAATCTGTCGTAGAAAGTCCTTCTTCCAAAACAGGTTCTTCTTCCAAGAAGAAAACCTCAAAAAAGGACGATGATGTAATTGCGGGGATTGTTGATACTCTTTCCGGTGGTGATAAAAACACAAAGAAAGTCCTTAATCAGGTAGTTAAGAAGGGCAAAAAATATCTTGAAAACAAAGCAAAGGAGCAGACAGGTAAGTAATGAATATTGTTATTCTTGAAAGAGCCAGTGTTGGCATGGATGTTTCCGTAGATGTCTTTGAGACGCTTGGAAATGTGACAATTTACAGAAATACACTTTTGGACGAAGTGGCAGAGCGTGTTAAAGACGCTGACATCGTTATAGCAAACAAGTCCAGATTAAACGAGGATACATTAAAGGACGCACCGAATGTAAAGCTCATAGCTGAATTTGCAACAGGCTTTGATAATGTTGATCTTGAATACTGCAGAAAACGTGGTATCGGTGTAGTTAATGTACGTGATTACAGTTCGGAAATGGTTGCACAGCATACCTTCACAATGGCTTTATATCTTTCACAGAAATTAAGACATTACGACGATTATGTTAAGGGCGGAGAGTATGGCGCGCAGGACAGATTTTCCAATTTCGATCTTCCGTTCCGTGAACTTGCAGGAAAGACCTGGGGAATTGTGGGAATGGGAAATATCGGACGCCAGGTGGCAAAGATTGCCGAAGCCTTCGGATGCAAGGTTATTTTCTACAGTGTTACGGGAAAATCTACCGTAACGGATTACAAGAGAGTTGATTTTGATACGCTTCTTTCAGAGTCGGATTTCCTTTCTCTTCACTGTCCTTTATCAGACATTACAAGAGACTTAATTGATGCAAATGCCTTATCGAAAATGAAGAAAACGGCATATCTTATAAATGTAGCCCGTGGCCCGGTTGTTAACCAGCAGGCATTATACGAAGCATTGACCGAAGAAAGAATCGCTGGAGCAGGACTTGATGTTCTTACTAAGGAGCCTATTGCCGAGGATAATCCTCTTGCAACCATCAAAGACTCATCAAAGCTTATAATCACTCCCCACCTTGCATGGGCATCTGTTGAAGCACGTGAAAGATGCGTTTCTTACACCTATGACAACATTGTTGCATTTTTAAAGGGTGAGAAGCTCAACAGAGTTGATTAACTAAACAAGAAGAATTAAGGAGAAAATAGATATGGCAAGAAAAATCGGAATTATCGGAGCTATGGACTTAGAGGTTGAAAAGCTTATCGAGGCCATGGATGTTAAGGAAAAAGTTGAATATGCAACAAGAACTTTCTACACAGGAACACTTGAAGGAACGGATGTTGTTCTTGCAAGATGCGGTGTCGGCAAAGTTAACGCCGGAACCTGCGTGCAGATGATGGTGGATAAGTTTGGAATTACAGACATTATTAATACCGGCGTAGCAGGTTCTCTCGATGAAAAGATTGATATTGGCGATATTGTTCTTGCTACAAATGCGGTTTATCACGATATGGAAGCAATTGCCTTCGGTTACGAGCGCGGACAGGTTCCTCAGATGGATGTATTTGATTTCCCTACAAGTCCCGAACTTGTAAAGATTGCGGAAGAGGCCTGCAAAAAGGTAAATTCCGATGTCAAGGTTTTCAAAGGACGCATTGCTTCAGGCGATCAGTTTATTGCCGGTAAGGAAATTAAGAACAACATCAAAACATGGTTTGATCCTCTTTGTGTAGAGATGGAAGGGGCAGCAATGGCTCATGTTGCCTACTTAAACGGCATCAACTGTTTGATTATTCGCGCGATTTCCGACAAGGCAGATGATTCGGCGGAAATGGACTATCCCACATTTGAACGAAAAGCCGCAATTCATTGTGCTGCAATGGTTCAGGAAATGATGAGAAATATGTAATCAGAGGGAATAATATGAAAGTATCCGAAAGTAACTATATAAAGAAAAACAAACCTCTTTTCAAGATGCTGGTTTCAAAGCTGTACGAGAAATATACATATGTTTCTCTTCTTGCGCAGGATAATGCGGGAAAGAGCATCAATGTATCGAAAAGCGGTGTCATAATTGACAGCGGTTCACGCATGCTTGTAGCAAGAGGCTTTGTAATCAGAGTTTTCAAAGAAGGTAAATTTTTTGAATACTCCGCAAACGATATATCGGAAGAAAAAATATCTTCTATCGTTAAAGAAATAAACGAGGGTTTTGCGTCTCTCGGAGTGGGAAGTGAAGCTTCAAATTACGAAGCACCGACAGACGAACCCCTTGTATTTGCAAAGAGTACGGAATATGAAATTGATCCGGAAGAAATGGGTGAAGAAGCTCTTGTTAACAGAATGAGAGCAGTTTATGAAAAGGGAATGGCAATGGACGAGCGTGTCCTGAACTGTCAGGTTCGCTGCAATTACCAGAAATATTCAAAACTGTTTCTTTCGGGAAAAAGAGAGCTGGAGCAGAATATTCTTTGGACCTGCGGTGCAATCGTAGCTATGGCACTCAAGGGCGAAGAAGTCAAAATGAGCTATAAGCCCTTCTCAAAACTTGGTGGTGCGGAAATTCTTGATAAGTACGAAGAAATACTTGAGGATGCTGTAAATACGGCAATAGAGCTTCTTGAAAGTGTTCCTCTTCCTCCCGGTGAATATGAATGCATTTGTACGCCGGAGACGACGGGCATGATTGTGCACGAAGCATTCGGACATGGCGTTGAGATGGATATGTTTGTAAAGGACAGAGCATTGGCACAAAAATATGTCGGTGAATATGTGGCATCTCCACTCATTACCATGCATGACGGAAATGCCATTGATGAAGTGGCTACTTATTTCTTTGACGATGAGGGCACTCTTTCCCACGATACGGTTGTTATTGATAAAGGAATTCTTGTGGCAGGTATCAGTGACTATCAGTCGGCAAAGACACTGGGCACTGTTCCCACCGGAAACGGACGTCGCGAAAATTTTGAAAGAAAAGCATATACAAGAATGACAAATACATATTTTGAAGCAGGAGACAGCAAGCTTGAAGATATGATTGCATCAATAAAGGACGGACTTCTTCTTGAAGACCCCACATCAGGGATGGAAGATCCAAAGAACTGGGGAATTCAGTGCATGGTCAATATAGCGCGAGAGATAAAAGACGGAAAGCTTACCGGAAAAATTTATTCTCCGATTGTTTTGACAGGCTATGTTCCCGACCTTCTTAAATCCATTTCAATGGTTTCGGATGTTTTCCAAGCCTGCGGAAGCGGATATTGCGGTAAGGGCTACAAGGAGTGGGTTAAGGTTTCCGATGGCGGCCCCTATATAAAAGCGAAGATACGACTTGGCTAATTTTTGTACAGCATCCGAGACATAACAAATATTTGTGTCAAATTAAAACGGATGTTGAGAATTGGGATAGAAGATATGGACAGAATTGAAAAACTTCTAAAGGAAGCAGGCGTTGAAACATACTTTATTCGTAAAGTATCCCGCCGCTCAAGAGAGTTGTTTTTTATAAAAAAGAAGCTTGATATGC
This sequence comes from Lachnospiraceae bacterium, assembly GCA_045600725.1. GTDB lineage: Bacteria > Bacillota > Clostridia > Lachnospirales > Lachnospiraceae > UBA1258. The sequence goes on along the minus strand of JAZRYK010000011.1, from coordinate 44,238 downwards.
GTCGTGTAAACAATACGGCTGATTACAGCGTCACGGTTTATGCAGATGGAGAAAAGGATGGAGAGAAGCTTAGGGGGCAGAATGTTATTCTTCTTGAAGATGCAATGACGGACGAAGAAATTGCGGCAGCAGTAAAGTCTGCTCTTTATGCTGCAAAATTTGCTTTGAATCCTTTTTTTGAACTTCCGGCACCCGAAGTTTCGGAGGAGACAATCGCAGACAGCAATCTTTTTGGAATCGGAATGGACGAAATCGAGTCAGCATTTGTTAAAGCGGTATATGACGAGGATAACGATGAGAGGGCTTTCGTAAATACATATGAATTGTTTGTGGTTGAAACAAAGGTCTCAATGAAAGGCTCAAACGGCACAAATGTCTCGTTTGTAAAGCGTGAAGTCAACGGAGAATTTGTTGCCCAGTGCAGAACGCCTCAGGATGTTGAAACATACCAGAGCTTCTCATACGACTCGCTTGCGACAAAAGAAATCGGAAAGCTTGTAAGGGATACATTGACACTTACAAAGGACAGAGCTTCAGCAACCGAAATGCCTGCTACCGGCAATTATGATGTTGTTATTTCGGATAAATATATGCCTGAACTTATGGTTTTCTTCTTAGACAGAGCAAATACGGCATATGTATATCAGAAATATTCTAACTTTGAAGTAGGTAAGAATATTCAGGGCAATATTTTAGGTGATGCTTTAAACATCGATTTTGGCGTTACCGACCCGTATAACCACGAAGGCATCCGTATGATTAACCGAAAGTTTATAGAAAACGGAGAGGTTAAAACTCTTCATGGTCCACAGAGATTTTCACACTATCTTGGAGTTGAAAAAATCGGAACATACGAGAAGGTTATTCTTCCTGAGGGAAATACGTTGGCTTCAGATATGAAGAAGAACGTTCTTCACATTGTTAATTTCTCGGATTTCCAAATGGATTCAATGGATGGCCACTTCAAAGGAGAAATTCGCTTAGCATATCTCTACGATGAAAAGGGAAATGTAAGCTGCGTTACCGGAGGATCGGTAAACGGAAGTATTTTCGAGTGCCTCGGAGATCTTTGTTTTTCCTCTGAAATGCAGAAGCTTTCAAATTATGAAGGTCCCGTAGCAATTAAAATGAAAAATATCGCTGTAAGCGGTAGATAGGATGGTGAAGATAAAAATGGAAAAAATAGCAAGCTTTACAATAGATCACAACAAACTTAAACCAGGTGTGTATGTTTCGAGAAAGGATCATATCGGTGCAGAAACCGTAACAACTTTTGATATCAGAATGACTTCTCCGAACGAAGAGCCTGTAATGAATACAGCTGAAGTACATACAATTGAACATCTTGCTGCTACCTTTTTAAGAAATCACAAGGACTGGAAGGACAGAGTAGTATACTTTGGTCCAATGGGCTGCAGAACAGGCTTTTACCTTCTTCTTGCAGGAGATTTGGAAAGCAAAGATATTGTTGAACTAATGGTTGAATTGTATGAATTTATGAGAGATTTCGAAGGAGACGTTCCCGGCGCAAGCCCCAAGGACTGCGGAAATTATCTTGATATGAATCTTGGAATGGCTAAGTTCCTTTCAAAGAAGTTTCTCGACGAAGTACTTTACGGTATCGGTGAAGACAGATTGGTATATCCCGAATAGATTGTGAGGTAACAATGGCAACAATTTCTCTTTGCATGATTGTAAAAAATGAAGAAAAAATCCTTGCACGATGTCTGGATTCACTTAAGGGCCTCTATGATGAGGCTATTATTGTGGACACCGGTTCTACAGACGCAACAAAGGAAATTGCAGCAAAGTACACAGACAAGATATATGACTTTGTCTGGGTGGATGATTTTGCAAAAGCCAGAAATTTTGCCATGTCAAAGGCTTCCTCTGATTACATTTATATGGCTGATGCAGATGAAGTAATTGACGAAGAAAACAGACAGAAATTTAAAATACTCAAAACTGCTTTGGATGGCAGTGTCGAAGTGGTACAGATGTACTATGTAAATCAGCTTTCAAACGGTTCTGTTTATAATTTTGACAGAGAACCCAGGGCAAAGCTTTATAAAAGAGTTCGCAATTTTGAATTTATAGATCCAATTCACGAGGTCATTCGTGAGTTACCGATTGTTTATGACAGTGACATAGATATCATTCATATGCAGGAAGAAAGTCACTCCGGAAGGGACCTTGCCACATTCAGAAAGGCAATCCTTCGTGACGGTTGTTTAAGCAATCGCCTTATTTCCATGTACGCAAGAGAACTTGTGATGGCAGGAACAAATGAGGACTTTTTACTTGCAAAGGACTATTTTACGAAGATTTCAGAAGCATGTGAGGGCGATCTTTTCAAGGAAACAAAGATCATCCTTGCTAAAATTGCATTGATTGAAAAAGACACATCTTCCCTTTTAAAGTATTCACTCAAAGATGTAGCAAGCGAAGGATCCTCCGAAATGTGCTGCATTCTCGGAGAATTTTTTGAAGGTCTCGGTGATTTACCGGAAGCCGCTATGTGGTATTACAACGCGGCATATGAAACGGAGCCGGTGCTTGATATCAGAAGCAAGAAAGAGGTACCGCTTCAGAAACTGATTGAAATATACGACAAGATGGGTCTTACCGACGAGGCAGAACACTATCGCAATGTTAACAGAAATTGTAAATGAATGGATTTACAGGTGAGAAAATATGGATGCAGCAAGATGGAACAAAATGTCTGTCAGCGAACAGATTTTAAATATAGGTGGTGAGGTTCAGCGTGCGGTTGCAAAGAAGGAGAAGGCTGATGACGAAGGAGCAAGAAAGTATTTGCAGCTGGCGTTGGATTGGATTGAACTTACGAAGGCCGATCCTAAAAACAAAAATCGTATGGATGAAATAAGTACCGCCGAAGACGAGCTTATAGATTATTTTGAAAAAATGATTGGAAAAATGACAGCAAAACAATTATGGGTTACTGGGATTCATTCCTTTCAGCAATCTTTTAACATCCCAGACAAGGAGACAACTGCATGATAAGAAGAAAAACTTCCCGAATCAAAAATATGTTCAAAAACAAATCCTTAAAAGCGAGAATAGCGGCAGCAGTACTTGCGGCAGCAGTTGCATTTACTTCTTTTGATGTAACTGCTTTCGCAGGTAATTCTTCGGACAGTTCAAATATCTACGAGGAAAATATTGCGGCCGGAGATATTTCTGCGGATGATTATGATATTTCAGATAATAACGAGGGGGATATAGATATAAAGTCCCCGAGTAATGAAAAAGAGCTCGAAGAAGAAATGAGTAAACTGAACGAATCATTCTTCCTTGGAAACAATGCAACCGGTTATATTACTGATTACAGCAATTATAAAGAAATTCCAACATATGCTCCTAATTCTGATGATGAGGATGAGCATTATTATTCAAATATTCCATCGTCATATATGAACTCTTTTTATCAGGTAAAAGCCAAATTTCCCGAGACCCGAAGCCAGTCACCTTTTGGTTCATGCTGGGCGCATCAGTCTGTTTTCTTAATGGAATCAGATCTTATTACAAATTATGCTTATTCTCGTGATATCGATTTAAGCGAAATGGCGCTTATTTATTACTCCTTCTATTCCCTTGAAGATAATCTGGGAGGAACACGAGGGGATACTTCTTATTGTACAAATACAGGCACCTATTCATATATTGACTGTGGTGGAAGCATTGATATGGCATTCTATACCCTTAATCAGTGGCTGGGTGTGATGGATGAAGAATATGCGCCATACCCTCATTCATATGAAAGCGCATTGAAAGTAATTGCAGATGGTGTGACAGACGAGCACATGTTTGAAGAATCACCTGCTTATCTTACAAATATGCGCACCATGAAATTTTCAACGAATACGGCTGAAATAAAAGCAGAAATAATGAAGCATGGTGCGGTTGCAATCGCATTCATGGCAGGAGACTATAAGGATAGCCCTATAGGGGTAATGGATTATGTTGAAACATTAGCCAGCTATAACAGTAGTTACAATTCCTTCTACAGAGATCCGACAAAATATAATGCCTATGCGGAGGATTATATTGCAAAACAATATGGGTTGACTCCCGGAGAAGGATATTATGATTTTTATTATCCTGTAACAGACCATGGTGTCGCAATTGTCGGATGGGATGACAATTTTTCAAGAACAAAATTTAACTATACACCTTCCAGAGATGGTGCATGGCTGATAAGAAACAGCTGGTCCACGACTGCAGGAGAGAATTTATATAGTTATTTTTGGATGAGCTACGATGAGCCATCATTGGCAGACAGGGCAGATTCGTTCAGCGTTGTCCCGAGCGGAACATATGATAATAATTATCAGTATGACGGCGGGCGTGATTCTGCTGCATACAACATTACAAAATATGCAAATGTCTTCACGGTAGGCGGAACCGGAAATACTCCTAAGGAAAAACTGGAGGCAGTTTCCTTTAAAATGACCCAATATGCCGGAGTGGACTACACAATTAAGGTATATACGAATGTCACTTCAGGGCCGGAAAGCGGGACTCTTGTGAGTGAAGCAACTACAGTCGGAAAAACTGATTTCGCAGGTTATTACACGGTTGAACTGGCAAATCCCGTTGTTCTTGAAAAGGGCACAAAGTTTTCGATTGTAATAGAAACTTCAGGTGGTTATATAGATATTGAAAAGAATTATAACTGGGGTGGTTTGTTTAATTCTTCTGTTTCTTCAGAGCCCGGTCAAAGCTACTATTACTGGTATAATAGTTGGAAGGATACATCGAGCATAAGTATCAGTGTCGGCAATGCCTGTATTAAAGCCTTTACCAGCAACATGGAATCTGAACTTAAGGGAAGATATAAAATAAATTTTGACGGAAATGGTGCTAGTAGCGGAACAATGGCTTCCAAAACTGCGCCGATCGGAACATCGCTTATTCTTCCCGACAATACATTTACCAGAACAAATTATAAATTTGCGGGTTGGAATACCGAGCCGGACGGAACGGGAACCGCATACAAATCTGTGGTAAGCTCTCTTCCGGAATATACTGAACTGACACTATATGCCCAGTGGATTCCTTTAAAATACAGTGTGGATTTTTCTGCAAACGGTGGTGTGGGAGCAACGATTCTTATGGAGAATCTTCTTGCAACTGATAAGCTGACATTCCCTCAAAACACCTTTACAAAAACCGGCTATTATTTTGCGGGATGGTCAAGAACAACACAAGGAGCGGAGCCGGTTTTTTCTGCCGGACAGGCAATTTCTGTTGAGGTCACAAATGACAATGACTTTGCCCATTTCTACGCAGTTTGGAAACCATGCACCTACAGAATAAGCTTTAATCCCGGTGACGGTACGGTTTCACCAACCTTCAAGGATGTAGTATACAATCAGCTTTACGGAGAACTTCCTATTCCCACAAAAAATGATGCGGATTTCCTTGGTTGGTATACCGAATCTGCAGGGGGAATAAAAATTGAAGCAGACGATATTGTTGATATTACGGAGGATGCAATTCTGTATGCTCATTGGCGGAGAAACATTTGCACTGTCAGATTTGATTTAAATGGCGGCGCATTTGCGCAATATGAGGAAAATCCGGCAATTGTTTCATACAATCAGGCAATTGTAAAGCCTTCGGATCCCATTAAGCCGGGCAGCATTTTTATTGGATGGAAATTAGAGACCGAAGAAGAATTATTTGATTTTATAACACCTGTAACTGACGATATAACTTTGGTGGCACAGTGGGAATATGCTTACAAAGTGGCGGATCTTACTGCTATGCCGGAAAGCGGAAGTGAGCTTGAAATAGGTGACAGAATAACACTTTCAAGCGAAACAAGCGGTGTGCGTATTTACTATACAAGAGATGGAAGTATCCCGACAGAAGAGTCAACACTTTATTCGGATGCAATTATTGTTGACAGTGAGGAAGACATTATTATTAAAGCCTTTGCTGTTAAGGATTCTTACAACCCAAGCGATACGACAACATTTATTTATACTGTAAAAAGAGAGTCTGAAGACTGGGGAGATTTATCAGAAGAAGACAGAAGCGCATTTGCGAGTCCTCAAGATATCCCTACAGGGCTCTGGGTTGCGGGAGTGGAGGAAAGTGTTGAATATACAGGGCTTTCTCATAAATTCGACAACTTGCGTGTCTATGATAACAAGAAGCTTCTTGCTGCAAATTCTTCTTATAAAATTGCATATAAGAACAATATAAATGCCGGAACGGCAACAATAACAATCAGTGGTCTCGGTAATTATAAGGATTCACTTACGAAAACATTTAAGATTACTCCTGTGGAAATCGATGCACAGAAAGTCACCGTTCCGGATGTCAAATACAGAAAAGAGAAGGGAAATGCCTTTTCATCCGTAAGAATAATTGGATTAAACGGAGCAATTTTAAAGAAGGGTACTGATTTTAATGTTGTATATACATACAAAGAAAATGGTCTCGTAATTGCTTCATCCAAAATAGTCCCGGAAAATACCGAGGTTATTGCTACGATTTCCGGTAAGGGAAATTATAAAACAACGACTCCGATTATTGCAGAGTTCAAGGTAACGTCGCGCAGTGTGGTTGATATTTCCAAGGCAACAATTATTGTAAACGAACAATATTATACCGGGGAGCCAATTGATCTTAGTGGAAAAATAAATGTCACTGTAGGAACAAAAAAACTTATCGAGGACGAAGATTTTGTAATCTCTGACTACAGTGCGAATCACACCAATGTAGGAAAAGCGACAGTAACAATCGAGGGAATTTATAAGCCGGAGGAAGGTAAATATTATACCGGCGCGAAGACGGTGAAATTCAATATAAAAGCAAAGTCTTTGTCATTAGTTAATATTGATGTAAAGCTTAAAGATGCTACTTTCTCAAACTGGACCTCCGATCTGAAAACTGATTATGAATATACGGGAAAGCCGGTTAATCCGGTAGTCCGACTAACTGATCAAGAGACCGTACTTACGGAGGGTAGGGATTATACAGTTAAATATACAAACAACATAAATCCCACAAGCTCAAAGAAAGTTCCCACTGTAACAATAAAGGGTAAAGGAAATTACTCGGGAAGCATAACCAGGAAATATGATATTACCAAGCAGCTTCTTGTTGCAGAAGAATGCATGACAAATTATTCTGATGTTTTTGCTACAAATCTTGCGGGCTCTTATAAATTAAAGGTAGATATCAGAGATAAAAATGAAAGACAACTTACTGAAAATAAAGATTACAAGCTAAGTTACTACAAAGATGGTGTTCCGGTATCAACATCATACAAACCAGCAAAGGGTGATAAGTATTTTGTAAGAATCAGCGGTATAGGCGGATATACCGGATATTTTGAGCAACAAATTACAGCCAGAGGACAGTTGGATATTTCGATTAACCAGGGCCAAACCTATGAGGATTCGGTAATTAAAGTATCTGTTGAAGACACGGTTAATTCCGGCTCGTATATTCCATATTCACCATTGATTCAGGCGGACTATACAAGTAAGGGTGCAAGGCTTAAAATTGTTGTTGCAAATGCAGAGTCTTCTCTGCTTCTTGAGGAGGGTAAGGATTATACTGTTTCCTATAAGAACAACAAGGCAAGAGCGTTATATACCGCAGTCAAAGCACCTACTCTCGTTATTACCGGTAAGGGAAGATACAAGGGAACACTTTTGTTAAAATACAGCATCACTTACGGCAGTGTATTTAGAGGAAGCGTTACAGCAGCTGATAAGGTTTACAGCAGTTCCCAAAACGGCTTTGTATCAAAGCCGGTTGTAAAGGATTGTTTCGGTAATACGCTGAAAGCCGGTACGGATTATACAGTTGTGTACAAATATGCAACGGATACACAACTTAAGAATGGTACGATTAGGAAGGCAGATACTGTAATTGCTTCAAAGGATGTTCTTCCTGTAGGAACGCAGGTTAAACTTGAAGTTACAGGTAAGGGTAATTATGTCGGAACATGGACATCAAATGAAAGCTACGAAGGCAGTGGAATATATGCAAGCTACAGGATAATTTCAGGTAATATTTCCAAAGCGAAGGTCAGCATTAAGGAACAGACCTACACAGGTAAGGCTATCACTCCGGGAAAATCGCAGATTACAGTGAAAATCGGAAAAACTACACTTTCTGCGGCAGATTATGAAATAGTAAGCTATTCAAACAATATTGCAAAAGGAACTGCTAAGCTTGTTCTTAGAGGAGTAGGAAACTATTCGGGTACAAAGACAGCGACATTCAAAATTACACAAAGAAGTATGTTTATGACCGTTATATTTAACGGAAATGGCGCTACGGGCGGAAGCACAAAGAAAATGACAATTCTTTCGGGAAAATCCGTAAAGCTTAATGCTTTTGGATTTACCAAAAAGGGGTATGTACCCAATAAAGAGTTGGGTGTGTGGAATACCAAGCCCGACGGAAGCGGAATTTATTATTCAGACAGAGATGTCATTACAAACAATGGATGCAACGGTGATACCCTTGTTCTTTATGCCCAGTGGCGGTAAGAAAAGGTTATGAATACTATATCAGCGAAAGCTTAAAACAAATTAAAGGAAAATTTTATGTTCAGGAAGAAAAAAAGCTTCAAAATGAGACTTGCGGCAGGATTGCTTGCCCTTGTTCTTGCTGCTACATCCTTCGACATTACCGCTTTTGCAGGTGATTACGAAGATGTAAGCGGAAATGAGACATTTGTTTCCGAAGATATTTCGGAAAACGAACCTGTCGAAATCGAGGAAGCAGTTCCCGGTGATGAAGAAAAAATCGCCGATGTTTCCGAAGGTGAAATAACAGAGGAGGTTCAGGAAGAAGAAAAAGCTCCTTACATTGGCTCTTACAGAAGAGATATTTTCAAGCCTTACAGAGCTCCGGAATACGTTCCCGGCGACGAAGAAAGCAAATTTAACGATATGTGGATTCCTTCGGCTTATCCTGCAAGTGCGAGTGTATTGAAAAACAGCAATGTAGATACGTATCTGAACAATCATCTTCCGGCAACAAGAGACCAGAATCCCTGGGGAAGCTGCTGGGCACACGGAGCTTTGGCTACTGCTGAAGCCAGCATGATTGCCAAGGGTTATGCGACAACGGATGTTAACTACAGTGAGCTTGCTCTTGCATATTTCTTTTACAATCATGTAACAGATCCGTTGGGGGGAACAGCTGGCGACAATACCACACTCAAAAGTAATAACAAAGGTTTGTCGTACTATCAGGATAACTACCTTTCCATGGGCGGTAACAATATATTCACCTGGAGAACCCTGGCTTCCTGGGTAGGTGCTACAGAGGAAAAAGGAGCTGCTGTATATAACAACGGTTACTATGCACCTGCAAGCATTCCATCCGAATATGCATATGATGATGCGGCAATTCTTAAGAATGTGCGTATCCTTAACCAGAACAGCGAATTCGGACGCGAAGCTGTAAAGGCAGCTATTATGGAATATGGTGCGGTAGCCTGCAGTTATCTTCATGATGGAAATTATTTTGACGCCGAAAATAACAGTTACTACAATAAGAATGCTTATATGGGTGGCGGTCACGCCGTGTCAATTGTAGGTTGGGATGATAATTTTTCGAGATATAATTTCAAAAATTATGATTATTATTACGGATGGGAGAACGTAACCGCACCCGGTAACGGTGCATGGCTTATCAGAAACAGCTGGGTAACAGAATCTCAGATGAATCAGTCTTCATATTTCTGGATGTCCTACTACGACGCATCCTTAAACGATGATGATATTTTTGTTCAGGAGTTTGTTCCTGCTTACACATATGACCACAACTATCAGTATGATGGCGGTACACTTGGAGGTTCATCAGGAAAAACAAAGGTTGCAAATATCTTTACGGTAAATAATGCTGATGGTTTATCTGAAATCCTTAAAGCAGTGTCCTTTGCTTCAACCGAATTTGCAGGTGTAAGTTATACAATTAAAGTCTATACGGATGTAACTGCAACAAATCCCGAAAGTGGAAATCTTGTTGCAACAATGGAAGGAGTTACGGATTATGCCGGCTACTATACGGTTGATTTGTATACTCCCGTTATTATGGAAAACGGAACAAGATATTCCGTAGTAATCGAAACAAAGAACGGAACCGTTGACTCGGAATTTAATTACACCTCCAACTCCTGGATTTCCAATGCCTGCGCAATCAAGGCAGGACAGAGCTTCTACTATGACGGAAGCTGGAAGGACTGGAAGGGTCAGAAGATTTTTGGCTGTAATGTCGGAAATATGTGTATCAAAGCATTCACGACCGATGCCTCCGGTGGAGATGCTTATTCAATATTGTTCTCACCCAACGGTGGTGATGGAGAAATCTGGTCAGCTGCATACAGTGACTCAAATGTAACAATGCCTATTTGCGAATTTACACGCGAAGGATATGATTTTATGGGTTGGTCAAAAACTCCCGATGGAGAAAATGATCTTTATCAGCCCTACGATATGGTAAATATTGAAGCATTATTCGGTGATGTGGTTTATCTGTATGCCATCTGGCGCCCATATAGTTACTCAGTTTCCTTTGACAGCGCCAATCCTGCAGCCGAAGGTGAAATGATCACAGTTGAAAGAAGCGTTAAGGACGGTAAATTTACGATTCCTGCCTGCACATTTACGTTGAAGGGTTATCAGTTTACCGGATGGACCTGTGAAGCCTATGACGGTGGGGACAAGCTTCTTATTCCCGGTGTAAGTATTGCATTATGTCCCGATTCGGACAATAAAACATATACATTTGTAGCAAACTGGGAAGAAAAAAATTATCTCGTAACACTTAATGCAAACGGCGGTAAGGCCGGAAAAATCGCAAAGGTTAATGTGGATTTTGGCGATGATTACAGTGGTCTCTATGAAAACGATTGCAGACCTTCAAAGTCAGGCTACAAGTTCCTTGGCTGGTATACCTCAAAAACCGGCGGAAAGCTTGTTGACAAAAACGAGACTGTTGGCGCAATCGGAAATATTACCCTGTATGCAAGATACTATAAGACTACAGAAGTAGTTCCCGTTACATTCTATGTTCCCGCGAAAAACGAAGATGAAAGCGGACTTAATGTGACTGAGTCCTGCATTAAGGGTCAGCCTTATTCTGTTGTATTAAACGCTGAGGGCTACGCAGTTCGTAAGGAGCTTATAACAAGATATTATACTGGACTTAATGAATATCCTCTTGATTGGTACAGTGATGAAGAATTCACTCAGCAAGTAACAAACAGCACAGTAGTAACAAAGACTGCGGCTCATACTGTTTACGGAACAAACCTGCGCATTGTTACTCTTGATCTTGACGGCGGTTTCTTTGAAAGCGGAAGAAGTACCGTAGTTAAGGTTCCCTATGGCGAAACAATCGGTAACCTTGAAACACCGGTTAAGGCATATTGTGAATTTACCGGCTGGTATATTCCGAATGAGAGCTTAATAAGCCTGAATTTCACTGCTATCACAGAGAATGTTACTATCACAGCCGATTGGAACAGGAAATATACTGTTGATACGCCAATAATTTCAATCAATTCTGCTGAATATGACAACACCGGAGAAATACTTCCCGGAGATTCAATTCATATTACCTGCACTACTCCCGGAGCCGTAATTTATTATAAACTTGACAGTTATACAACTTATGATGAAGAATGGCGGGAATATAAAGGAGAAATCGCTGTTTCCGCTGAAGATGCATTGGGTAACTTCTATGTTTATGCAAAGGCCGTAAAGCAGGATTATACAGACAGTGATGTTGCAGAAGAATTTTTCAGCAATAACCGTTATGAAGTATGGGGTGACATCGAGGAAAAAGACAAAGACGGATATTATGCTACTGTTTCACGCGGTCTCTGGATTGGAACTATCGATGAAGTTTCTTATACAGGTGCAGCAATTACTCCGACTCCAAATGTTTATTATTACAAAACAAAGCTTGACAAATCACAGTATTCATTAAGCTACAAGAACAACATTAAGGCCGGAGAGGCAAGCATAACCGTAACCGCAAAAGGAAATTTTGCCGGCACCTACACAAAGACCTTTACAATCGGAAAGGCTGATATTGGCGGGGACAAGATTGTAATCAACTCTCCCAATGTGAAGCATCAGAACAAGGCCGGCACAGCTTATTCAGATGTCAGGGTTGTAGGACTTAACGGAGCAGTTCTTAAAAAGAATGCGGACTACACTGTTAAATATTACTATGGTACAACCACATGGGTTAATCGTAACGGCGTAGAACAAAATGTATATCTCGGAGAAGAGGTTGAACTTACAGACATTGTTCCTGTTGATACATACATTTATCCTGAAATTACAGGTATAAATAATTACGAGGGAACAAAGAGCGGCGATCCCTATGCAGTACTTACTGATGTTAAGGCAACTTTGGATATTTCAAAGGCTTCTGTAACCGTTAGCCGTAAATTCATTTATGACGGAAGTGTTCAGTACATCAATTCGGCGGACTTCACAGTTAAGGTTTCCTACAAAGAGGGAGGAAAAACAAAGAGTGTCACCCTGGAACCATCCGAATATGATGTAAAGCTTTATTCCGGTGTACTTCAGAATGCAGGAAGCGTTGATGTAACAATTATCGCAAAATGGGATGGCGGTTCACAGTTCTACTATGTGGGATCGAAGACCGTTAAGGTAACTGTTGCACCCGTAAATATCTCCGATCAGTCTGTCCAGGTTATCGGAAAGTGGAATGATCAGGAATACGATTTAAAGACTGATAAACCGAACCTTGTATATACACCCGGTAAAGATACAAAGCCCGGCGTTAAGCTTATCTTAAATGGTTCTACAGTTTTAACAGAGGGCGTGGACTATACAGTTACATATCAGAACGAGAAGACACTTAACAAAAAGAAATTACCCAAGATAACCGTTAAGGGTATCGGAAATATGACAGGAAGCATCAGTCAGACATATTTCCCTGAGATATATGATATCTCACAGATAGAACCCGGCTATTGCAACCCCGCAGGTCATCTGTTTGCGACCGGCAGAAAAGATAATGAGTATAAAGCACACTTGTCTATTCTCACTGAGGGATATTACCTGGTAGAAGGTAAGGACTATACCATTAAATATGTATCCTATGAAAGAAACGGTGCAGCACCTGTAAAACTTTCATCAACTTATGTATCTCAGGTTGGCGATGTAATCAATGTGGAAATAACAGGTATGAATTTCTACAAGGGTAAGCTTACGTACAGTTATACACTTGAAGACTGGAGAAACAGACCTGACGGAATTTACAGAATTTCTTCCGGTGATGTCGTATATAACGGCAGAGCAGGAGCAGGAAAGCCTGCCATCTCACTGGAGGTTCAGGATTCTTACGGCTACTGGACAAAGCTTACCGCAGATGACTTTACTGTAACAGGAACAACTTATGTGTATGAAACTGTTTTGAAAGACGGTACCATCAGATTCGCAGGAGATTCTGTTGAAGCTGGTGATATTATTCCTGTTGGAACACAGCTTAAAGCATGTGTGACAGTCAAGAATGATTACAGCAATGAAATGGAAGCTGTCTACAAGGTTGTAGCGGGAGATATTTCAAAGGCCAAGGTTACGATTTCGGGCCAGACCTACACCGGAAAGAGCATAGTTCCTCTTAAATCTCAGATTACCGTTAAGATTGGTAAAACCGTAGTATCACCTTCCGATTACGATATTGAAGTTCCTGACGGTACAAATGTAAATACCGCTGTGGGAACAGGAAAAATAACAATTGTCGGAACCGGTAATTATACAGGAAAGAAGGCAGCAACCTTTAAGATTGCTAAGAAATCAGTTAAGGTTACGTTTGTATTTGACAAAAACGGCGGAACCGGAAGCATGAAGTCACAGCAGATTGAAGTTGGTAAAACACTTACATTGTCACCCTTCAATTTCAAGAAAAGCGGAAATGTAAGCAGTCGTGACGGCTATGTATGGACAATCACAACGGAGTTAGGCAGCTTCACAGCGAAGGATCGCGAGAAGATTACCCTGGATGCCGACAACTTTGTGGGCGGCAATACCTATATAGTAAAAGCAAACTGGTATGAATTTGACGATATAACAAATGTCGAGGTAACAAAGCCCGCTTTGGTTGCCAATGCATTCTCACAGCAGGTTGTAAGCTGGAACAAGATTCCTTACGCAGACAGCTATGTCGTATATCAGGCTACTTCCGCAAACGGAAAGTACACAAAGATTGGTACATCAAAGACAAACAGTCTTACAGTATCAAAGCTTAAGGCGAATACAACATATTATTACAAGGTTGCAATTGTAGCATCGGATACAATCAACAAAAAGAAGACCAATATCACAAGCAGCATGTCCACTGTATATGGTTTTGCCAGAACAAACCAGAAGGCATCCTTAACAGGTAAGGTTACAAGCGTTTCATCAAGCTACTTATATGCAACTCTTATGAACAATGGTTCTTACGATATTGTATTTGACGATGAAGTTACCAATGCTTATGTAAATGGTGTTTACTGGTATGGCTGGTACTTATATTCAATGGAATTTGCATTGGATGTAGTTTATGCGGGAGGTTCATATTATGATGATACGCTTGCTTCCAAGCAGAGCATGAATCTTCACTGGGATGTGCTTTATGACCAGAGTATGTCAGAGTTTACTTATTATTCGTACTATGGACAGACAATTACCCTGGAAACAAAATTCACTTATGACGGCATTTATTACAACTGCACCGTAAACAATAAGGGTAAGATATCGGTTACACCCGTATCCTATGCAACAGCGAACCATTCGTAAGAAAGGAATTAATCAGATCACAGATACAACAGGTTTGATTAAACGCAGTTATGGACAAAGAAATTGATGACATCGTTGCAATGCTTGACAGCTTTGCAATGTCCGAGGCAGGTCGTATGAAGGTTAAAACCTCCGACGACCTGACCGTGGGAGAAGTAAAACGAGAATATCATCTCGGCCGATGCGACATTGGCAGCCCCTGGGCCTGCGGTACCGCATTTGATGTGCTGGAGGATGATCAATAAGCAAAAAAAGTGCTGTAGAAATGAGAAATCATTTTTACAGCATTTTTAATATTCAGTATAAAATTGTCAGAGTAGCTGCATATAACTGCTATTAGTTTAAAACGCTTTATACGTTTTCTAAGTAAAATAAACAGATATAGACCAAAAACGATGATTCTTTTGTCGCTTATAACTGTTCTACCTTCTGTACTTTGTCTTCCGGTAAATAGTTTCTAAGCATTTCCTCAAGTTCATTCCACTGAACGGGTTTTGAGAGATAATCTGTAAAGCCATCACTTAAATATTCTTCCTTGGCTCCTAAAATGGCATTGGCTGTAAGCATTATAATCGGTGTCGTGAGATTAATGTGCGAGTTATCTTCTTTCATTTTTCTTATGGTTTCAACACCATCCATTTCCGGCATCATGTGATCGAGGAAGATGATGTCATATGTATTTTCCTTAACTTTTTCGAGGCACTCAAGGCCTGACACTGCAGTATCAATTTTAATATCAGTCTGCTTGAGAAGCCCCTTTATAACGGAGAGATTAATCTTTACGTCATCTACAACAAGGATGGAAGCGGTGGGAGCAGTAAAGGTTGCATGATACGTTGCTTTTTTTTCTTGTTTGGCAGATTCTTTTTTGAATTTTCCTACGGGGGTGGCATCAACAACGGTTTGCGGGATGCGTATTGTGAATACCGAACCTTCGCCATATACGCTGCTTACATCGATGGAACCCTCCATAAGTCTGACAAAGGACTGCGTGATGCTAAGCCCCAGACCGGTGCCCTCGCGCTTTCTGTTGTTCTCCAAATCAATTCGCTTGAAAGATTCAAAAAGTGAAGGGAGATCTTCTTCTTTTATTCCTATACCGGTATCCTTAACTGCCATTATCAGTTCGATGCTGTCGCTATCGAGCTTTTGATAATCAAGCTCCAGGGTAACGGAACCCTTGTCAGTATATTTAAGTGAGTTGTTTAAAAGGTTTATTAAAATCTGACGGATTCGAACATCGTCGCCGTGAAGTATTGAGGGTATTTCCGGGTTGTTTTTGATGGAAAAAACCAGTCCTTTGTCCTCACATCGAATTTTCACAATGTTGCTTACTTCACGAAGAAGGTTCGAGAGACTGTAGTCAGTAGGAGCCAGTTCCATTCTTCCTGCTTCGATTTTCGAAAAGTCCAGAATATCATTGATGAGGGAAAGAAGTGTCTGTCCGGCATCTGCAATATTGGATGAATAACCTTGAATTTCAGGCTGATTGCTTTCGCGATTGATAAGTTCGTTCATACCCAGCACCGCATTGATAGGGGTACGGATTTCGTGCGACATGTTCGCAAGGAAATCAGACTTGGCACGATCGGCGGATTCAGCTCGAATAACCGCTTCCTTTAATTCGCCCTGAGACTTTTCAAGCTCTATCAGTGCTCGCTCAAGTTTAATCGAGTCGGGCGTTTCCAATCCGAATACGGTAATCAGTGATGCGATACTGAAAGAAAAATAAAGAACAAACAAACTTCCGGGCATCATAAACTGTAAAATCAACCCGCCGACAGCAATAAATATGAAAAAGAAAATTGAAGAGAACTGGCGGGACGAGAAAGATTTTTTGTTCCTAATCAGTCGGACAAACGAGGAAACCAGGAAATATGCTCCCATAGTATAGGTTAGATTGTACAAGCTTCCTTTGTGATATTTTATTCCGTCGAAATAGAAAATGAAGTGTGTCCAAGGGCTTGATGCAACAAGCAGAATGTATACCGCTACGATGGCTGCGTTAATATGATCAAACAGGTTTTTCCTGCCGTTTTTCGGATCAATTACACAGCGAACATATCTGGGAAGCATTGCCATACATACGCCTTCAAACACGAAAAAAAGCCCGTTGAGAATATAATTTACCCAAACCGGAACATATTGGGTGTAGGCGATGGAATATGCTGAAGCAACATCAAAGAAATCTGCTAAAAACAAAGATATAATTAAATCTCTAAGCTTTTTTACAGTGTTTTGATCTTTGTTATATATAATGAGCAAAATAAAAAGAAGCAAAACATATATTATTAAGCCGGCAATTGAAAAATGGACATCGTATTTCATTTGTATGCCTCCAAGAAGGTTTTCACTAAACCTTGATTAATTTCTTATAGCCCTTAAGTATCAGTTGATTTAGAGCATGGAATCCGAATGCTACGAGAATTATGAGAACAACCACTGAGAAAAACCAGCCCAATGGGTTGTTGAAAAAATCATAAATCTTTAACAGCTTAAACAAATCGGAACGATATCTGAATATCAACCCTTGGAAAAGATATATTTCCAAAGAAATATCACCAATAAAAGAAGTCACTTTATTTCCAACTTTGACCTTCATTGAAAGAAGAACAATGCAAATTGCAAAAAGCGCTGTGGTTACCGCAGTACAAGCAGGCTCAACAACCTGTGAACTCGGATTGATTTTTGTCGAGTAATACCAACGGAAAATACGTGCTGCAGCGTAGATTAGAATAGTCAAAGGAGTGATAATAAAGTAAAATTTTTTGACTATCGTAAGTATTTCTTTTTCAAAAGCAGCCCAAAACATGCCTATGACAACAGAAAATGATGTGATATACCACCAGCCACCGTATCCAAGCTTTATACATAGAAGAACGTGGCATGCGAACCAAACAACTCCTCCAAGTACCATCAGCTTGTGGTGATTCTTGAATATAAGCATCATGATTGCAAAAACAATATAGAATGCAACAATTACAAAAATATACCAGGCATATGGAACAAAAGGATCTGTGTTACCGTATACAAACAAAAAAGTCAGAATGGTTTTAATATCATAAAAGGAACCATACAATCCTTCACACAATAAAGAAATTGCGAAAGTAATCAAAAAAGGAACCAAAACACCGGGAAGACGTTTTATCAAAAACTTCTTCTTATAGTTTGGATTTTTAATATACTGTTTCATCAATCCAAATCCTGAAATGAAGAAAAAAACAGAAACAAACCAGAATCCTTTTGAATCGTACCAGGCAAAAAAAGAAGTTTCGTCAATATATCGTTCATTCATATGTTTGAACATATGATGAAAAAGAATTCCGAGTGCGCAAATTGCTTTAATCGTTTTTGTAGTTTCAATGGACAGATAGTCATCATTAAATGAGTTTTTCTGAAAAACAGGTTTAGATTTGACAGCCAAAATGATTAACGGCAGAAATGTAAACAGACTGATACTCAGCTGGGACATGGATATATTCATAATGACAATACCTCAATGCACATATACATACAGATTACAATAAATCATATTTGCTTTCAATACGAATAATCGTGACGAAATATCGCAATAACTTTTTTATTTCATAGAAAAATTCTATGAAACAAAAACCTTCGGCAGGATGCGCATCTTACGGAGATGAAATTAATGCTAAAGCATAACGTTCGGGCGTAAAGCGTATGTATGTACACACTTTATTTATTGTTATTTTATTTTTAAAAAGAATTTGTGTGATAAAATATATTTTAAGAGTAATTGGAAAAAAGTTTTCCGCAACACGCGCTTGACGTGTAGTGTCCGAGAGCGGATGTTTTTGCATAGGAATTATGTCGCCTACAGCGCAGGGAAGCGGCGCTGGCATGTTATAAACAACAAAACGACGTGGAGATTGATTATGAAACTTAAAACTCGACTGTATGTAACCTTTGCTTGCATAGGCATTTTACCGATTTTTTTGATAATGGTGTCGTTTTTGACAATTACAACATTGATGATAAAGCTTGGAGGCCCCGGAGGAGCCGGTTCACTCACGGAACTTGTACCCGGAAAATTACTTATTTGGTCCATTTTTTGCATAATTATGATAATGGTTCTGATTGCAGGACTTCTGACAAGATGGATTGCGAAAGGCGTGTTCTATCCTATTAACGAACTGAGTATCGGAATGAACCAAATTGCCGATGGTAATTTCGAATATAAACTTGATGTGGATAAGGTTGACGGAGATGTTGCACTGCTGTTTAAAAATTACGAGGATATGAGATATAAGCTCAAGGAGAGCGTTGACGAATCAATTTCAAATGAAGAAAAAAACCGAGAGCTTATTACAAATATTTCTCATGATTTGAAAACACCCATCACGGCGATAAAGGGTTATGTCGAAGGAATAATGGATGGTGTCGCAGATTCGCCCGAAAAGATGGATAAATATATTAAGACGATTTACAACAAAGCAAATGATATGGACCGTTTGATAAATGAACTTACCATCTATTCGCGAATCGATAACAATCGAATTCCATACACATTCTTACGAATCAACATTGCAGATTATTTTAATGACTGCATAGAAGAAATAGGTGTTGAACTTGAATCAAAGGGAATAGAGCTTCACTATCAGAATTTTGTTCCGGGCGACGCGAGGGTAATTGCGGACCCCGAGCAGCTAAAGCGTGTAATAAACAACATTATTTCAAATTCCGTAAAATATATGGATGCGGAAAAAGAAAAAAGTATTATCAATATAAGAGTTTTGGACGATGTGGACGCGGTTAAGGTTGAGATAGAAGATAACGGCCGCGGCATTTCATCAAAGGACCTTCCAAATATATTTGACAGATTTTTCAGAAGTGACTCTTCCAGAAATTCAAGCAAAGGCGGAAGCGGAATAGGTCTTTCCATCGTAAAGAAAATTATTGAGGACCACGGCGGATATATTTACGCCACCAGCAAAGAAGGTGAAGGTACCTGCATGCACTTTATTCTTAGAAAATATGAAGAACAATAGTAAATAAATGCTACTGATTTTATATTTTTTTAATGTTTTTATTCTTGCTATTTTATGGATATATGATGTGCCTGTGATAAAATAATCCATGTGATACGGAGGAAAGAATTATGAGTAGAATATTAATTATAGAAGATGAAGAAGCAATCGCAGATCTCGAGAAAGATTATCTTGAACTTAGCGGTTTTGAAGTAGATACATGCCCCGACGGACTCAGAGGTGAAGAGCGCGCACTGTCAGAGGACTACGATTTGGTTGTTCTTGATCTTATGCTTCCCGGAAAGGATGGCTTTGAGGTTTGTAAAGCAATCAGAGAAGAAAAAAATCTTCCGATTTTGATGGTTTCAGCCAAAAAGGATGACATCGATAAAATCAGAGGTCTCGGTCTTGGCGCAGATGATTATATGACAAAGCCCTTTAGCCCCAGCGAATTGGTTGCACGCGTAAAGGCACATCTTGCAAGATATGAAAGACTTGTAAATACAAATTCAAAACCTGAAAATAAGATGATTGAGATTAGAGGTCTGAAAATAGACAAAACAGCTCGTCGAGTATGGATTGACGGAGAAGAAAAAACCTTTACAACGAAGGAATTCGATCTCCTTACTTTCCTTGCCGAAAATCCCAATCATGTTTATACAAAGGATGAGCTCTTCAGAGAAATTTGGGACATGGAATCAATCGGTGATATCGCTACGGTAACAGTTCATATAAAGAAAATCAGGGAGAAGGTTGAGATCGATTCCTCGAATCCTCAGTACATAGAGACTATCTGGGGCGTCGGTTACCGCTTTAAGGTGTAAAGCGGCTTTTCCGAGCGACGCCCAGATAGTCAGTTGATGCGCATCCCTGCGGTCGCGCGCCAGAAAAAATTGAATACTACATACCAAAAATAAAGCAACTTTAATTATGAGAAATCATAAATTGGGTTGCTTTTTTCTTTTTTTCAAATTTATATTCCGGTTATTCTTCTGATAAACGCAGAAAAGCAAAGAAATCAAACATAATAGGTCGAAACCAGTGAAGCGAAGAGAAAAAATAATACTATGTATCCTATTCTGGTTTCCAGAAGCACCTACAGGATACAAGATTATTTGATTTGTATTCTATATCCCCACTCTACCGTAGTTTAGGATACATGCCGCATCTTTTCGTATCCTACAGCCAGGCCTCGCCGTAGTTTAGGATATATGCCGCATCTTTTCGTATCCTATAGCTAGGCTCCACCAGAACTTAGGATATACCTTCTTTCGCCACTTCGTGATTTGCAAAAAACTCGGTTTCGAACCATAACATTCAAAACCGAGAGTTTACATTTTACATTTATTTCGCAACTTTTCTGCTAGCGATAGCATTACTTATAGACAATGCTCCGATTCTCCTCGAATCAACAGATTATAGAAAGAATACAAAAGGTTGATTCTGTAGGAAGTTATTCTGTATATTGTTTTGTTAAATAAAAATATTAAAGCATATTGAAAAATATCGTTTATCCAGACAAGAATATATATTTTGCAGATAAATAATACATCAACAGAAAGTTTTTTCAATGATTGTTAAGAATAGGTATTTCTTCCGGTTATGACATTCCATAAGAAACTTTGCCGATAAGAAGGTAATCTGAAATGCGATTGCAAACTTGTCGGTGAAGTT
Source organism: Lachnospiraceae bacterium (assembly GCA_045600725.1). GTDB lineage: Bacteria > Bacillota > Clostridia > Lachnospirales > Lachnospiraceae > UBA1258. The sequence continues at coordinate 22,751 of JAZRYK010000011.1, read as the reverse complement.
TTTTAATTTGATAGGAAATTGCTTTTCTATCAATAAAAACGCTCCGCGTGGATGCGTACCTTGCGGAGACGAAAATAATGCTAAAACATACCGCTCAGGTGCGAAATGTCCGCATGCGAACACTATTTTTGCTATAGCTTTTGTGATATCATATATGAAGTGTTTTGCAGATTACGAAACGAGGAAGAAAATATGAATAAATTTGTTTCATCAAGAAATGATTTGCTTGCCGCAACGGTGATAAAAGGCCTTGAATCAAGAAATATGTCAGGATATTATGCCCGGACAAAAGAAGAAGCATTGAAAATTGCTTTATCGCTTATACCGGAAGGAAGTAAGGTTACCAACGGTGGTTCTTTTTCTATTCAGGAAATTGGACTTTATGATGCAATGCTTAACGGAAATTATGAATATGTGGATCGCGAGCATGTGGATCCGAAGAACAAAAGAGAAGCTGAATTGTTTGCCTATGACGCTGATGTTTTCTTAGGAAGCGTAAATGCAATTTCGAATGATGGAGTACTAGTAAACATTGACGGTAATTCCAACAGAGTATCCGCTTATGCATATGGTCCTAAAAAGCTTGTTCTTATTGTTGGTATGAACAAGGTGGCGGGAGACGTTGATTCGGCACTTAAACGTGCGAGAAATTCGGCAGCAACAATGAATGTACAGCGCTTCGGACTGAAAACACCCTGTACACAGACAGGTACATGTATAAACTGTAAGTCTCCGGATACTATTTGCTGTCAATTTTTAATCACAAGATTCTCAAGGCATAAAGACAGAATTCACGTTATTCTTGTAAATGATGAGTTGGGTTTTTAATGTAGTTCAGTTCTACTTGTTTGGACGTGCTAAATAGGTTATTGAGGCTCATTTGATTTAAACACTAAACAACAATGGATAACGAGGATATTATTATGGAACCGGTATATGAAATCGATACCACAGTAACTTTTGAAGACTACAAGGAATATACAAATTTTTATTACACCAAGGTAAATTCATTTAACAAAAGAATTGTTATTTGCAATATTTTGGGCCTGGTTTTCTTGGCGGTGTGTCTGATTCTTTTTATTTTCATCAGAAGCAGCGACATTTTGCTTATAGGAGCATGCGTTGAAATTTTTATAGTTTTGTACTGTATTTTGATGAGAATGAGAATTAACAGGAATATTCAGTCTACCTGGGAAAGCAACAAATATATTGAAGATGGAATGAGTATTAATCAGAAGTTTTTCGAAGACCACTTTGAGCAGGTTTCCAAAATAGGTACAATCAATTTCGAATACAGCAAATTGTTTAAATCTTACGAAACGGATAATGCCTTTTACCTGATGATATCAAAAAACCAGGGAGTAATTGTTGTTAAGAACAAATGCACCGAAGAGTTTATGGGATTCTTAAGAGAAAAGAGCGGGATATAAATAACGGCAACAAAAAGCGGGCTGTTTCCTATGAATAGGTGACAGCCCGTTAATGTTTATAAACTCACAGATATGCAATTGTTATTTCCGGTCCGGCTTTCCCGCAAATTTCTTCATAAGTGTCTTGATTAAAATTGGTTGGACAATAATGATTACGATAAAAGCAACAACAAAGCATACCGGAAGTGATATTGCAAGTTCTTTAAGAATTGAAGGTCCCTGTCCTGCAGGAATGGGTTCCAGTCCTTGGGCAACCAGTTCAGCGCTTTTTGCAAGAATTTGTCTTTTCGCGCCGCTTACCATAATAACTACCATCACAACAGTGATAAGCGGAGTATAAATGAGATTGGAGATAAATCCACTGATAAGATTTCCCTTCATGGACTGAGGATTTGCCTTAAGTGCTCCGCAAGCCTTATCGCCCAGAAGCTTAATAGGAACAATAAATCCGATAACCCAGGAAATCAGAAGTGAGATACCGAATGAAATAAACCATCCGGGGAAGAATTTACCTCCGCCAAGCGTTCCCAAAAAAGTTCCGACAATTGATAAAACAAAACTCATTATGAGTCCCATAAAAATATTCATAAGTATTCCGACTTTTTTCATTATAATCTCCATTCTCGTTTGCACAGTAATTTTCACATAGAATATAACAACGTATAATTAACGATTTGAAAAATAATACCGGTATTTTGATGATTTGCCGTATTAAATGGGTAAAAGGCAGTCTCCATACTTGCGGCAAATTGCGAATAGGCTTAAAATTCAATGGTCGAAGAATAAATTGAGATAGTGAATTTTTCAGGTAAATTGGAGATATATGAATATTATTTTCGAGGATAAAAACATCATCGTAGTGGATAAGCCCGCCGGAATCGCAACGCAGAGTGCAAAAGTCGGCGAAGCAGACCTTGAAAGCGAATTGAAAAAGTATAGGAGGAACAACGCAGAACCTCCCGAAATATACGTTGTTCATCGACTCGACCAACCGGTAAGAGGGCTTATTGTTTTTGCAAAAACAAAACAAGCGGCTGCAGGGCTTTCAAAAGAGATGCAAAAGGAAGCTTTTTCAAAGGACTACGAAGCAAAGGTATATAAACCGGCTGATTTTATAAAGGAAGCTGCACTTATTGACTTTCTTCTTAAGGATGCAAAGACAAATTCATCAAAGGTAGTTGATAAATCGGTTAAGGGAGCCAAGGAAGCACGTCTTTCATATGAAACTTTGTCAGAAGAAGAAAAAACTGCCACAGTACTGATACATCTGGAAACCGGACGCCATCACCAAATAAGAGTTCAGCTGTCGAATGCAGGGATGCCTCTTTTGGGAGATTTGAAATACGGAACAGAAGAAAGTAAAATTGTTTCGGAAGAATTAGGAATTAAAATGGTAGCATTAACGGCTAAAAAACTTTCTTTTCGTCATCCGATAACACAAAAAATAATGAAATTTGAATTGGAATAAAAATGGCTAAAAAAATTATTGATGAAAAAAATATTAATAATGCAGACGATTTTGGAACGGAAGAACTTCCAAAAATTTTATCGGTGCCTAAGAATATTGGTGATGTGTTAACTTGGGCAGGAGAAATATTCGCATGGTTAATTTTGCTCGTATTTGTTGCCGGACTCGCATTTTATTTTAAAGATGGTTATTCGTCTATTGCATCCAACAAATATTTATATTTTATGATTGCGTCGAAATATGCTGCTATTGTTGGCGGAGTTCTTCTTCTTGCAAGACTTTTTTTATGGGGATTTACTACAAAAGAAATTCTTGCATACCGAAAACTGTTGTGGATAGACGTGTTTGTTGCAGTACTTGGAATCATTTCATTGAAATATGCTGCTATTGTTGGCGGAGTTCTTCTTCTTGCAAGATTTTTTTTATGGGAATTTACCACAAAAGAAATTCTTGCATACCGAAAACTGTTGTGGATGGACGTGTTTGTTGCAGCATTTGGAATCATTTCATTTTTTTCGTATATGGTTTCTTCGTATAAACATGCTGACTGGGGATCAAACAACATAGCTGACTGGTTTGTTCAGGGACCGTTTTATGGGCTATCGGGTTGGTATATGGGAGCATTGACATATGCAATCCTTGTGGTTCTTTATTTTACCGTTTCAAGATGCCTTATTTATAACAAGACTGTATATATAATACCTGTTGTTACCGTAGTGCTGATCAGTATTTGGGGTTCTTTGAACAAATATAATTTTGCACCGATTAATATGCACTATGATTATGCAAAAAAAGGAGCGGTCTTCTTTTCATCAATCGGAAACATCAACTGGCTTTGCGGATTTACATCTGTGCTTGTTCCTCTTATCTGGGGGCTTTATATGGGAGCCGCAAAGGTATGGGAAAAAATTGTTCTGATTGTTTGTATGATTGCGACTTTTGAGATGATTATCCTAAACAGCTCGGACAGCGGCTATTTTGCTCTCTGCGTTACAATGATGGTTCTTTTTGGCTACGCAATTACAGACAGGGAGAAGTTCAGGCGCTTTACAGAGATTGCCATGTGCTTTTTTGCAGTTTCGGCATTTGTACGTGTGCAAGATACGATTTTGCGTTCCAGAACATCTGAAGCAGGCCATTGGGAGCCGGTTATCGGAATACCTTCACTTGTGGCATTTGTATTGTTCGCTGCTTTATTTGCGATTACTTTTTTCATCAAAAACTGGAATGTAAAAATTGCAAGAATATTGAGAAGTGTATACATTTCTTTAGTCACCGTGGGGGTAGTAGGACTGATTATTCTTGTAACAATCAATACGATGAACGATGGATCAATCATAAGCAATCCGGCATTTATAATAAATGATGAGTGGGGCAGCAACCGTGGAATTACATGGCGGCTTGGAATCGGAACCTTTTTTCATATGGACTTTTGGCACAAACTCGTGGGTTCGGGACCTGATACATTTTACTATGAGATGGTACAATACGATGATCTGAAATACAGGGTAAATGATTTCTTTGGCGGTGCCAGACTCACGAATGCCCATAATGAAATTATTACATTACTGGTGAATGTAGGTATTCTCGGAACGGCAGCCTTCGTGGGAATGATAGCGGTTTCTGTAAAAGAGTCATTTACATATGCAAAAAAACGTCCGGAAATGCTTGGATTCGGATTGGCAATTATTTCGTATTTTGCGAACAATATGTTCAGCTTTCAGCAAATTACAAATATACCTTTCCTGTTTATTGTTTTGGGTATGGAAGGAGCGGCAATTGCAGTATACGACAAGGCCGCGGTTCGGTTGACAAAAAAAGATATAAAGAATAAAATGCATAAAAGCAAAAAATCGCGTAAAAAGGCGAAAAAATAGAGAGGAACAACTACAATGGCAGACAAGAAAATGGTTGAAGCGATTACCTCCATGGACGTGGATTTCGCTCAGTGGTACACAGACATCTGCAAGAAGGCGGATCTTTGTGATTATACAAGCGTTAAGGGATGTATGGTTTTCAAGCCCGCAGGCTATGCTATCTGGGAACTTATTCAGAGACAGATGGATGACAGATTCAAAGCAACAGGTGTAGAAAATGTATATCTTCCTATGTTCATTCCCGAAAGCCTTCTTGAGAAAGAAAAGGATCATGTAGAAGGCTTTGCTCCCGAAGTAGCATGGGTTACACAGGGTGGTCTTCAGCCTTTGCAGGAGAAGATGTGTGTTCGTCCCACATCCGAAACTCTTTTCTGCGATTTCTATAAAAATGAAGTTCAGTCTTACAGAGATCTTCCCAAGGTTTATAACCAGTGGTGTTCTGTAGTTCGTTGGGAAAAGGAAACAAGACCCTTCCTTCGTTCCAGAGAATTCTTATGGCAGGAAGGTCATACAATTCATGCAACAGCTGAAGAAGCAGAGGAAAGAACAATTCAGATGCTTAACCTCTATGCTGATTTCTGCAGCGAGGTTCTTGCTATTCCTGTAGTTAAGGGCCGTAAGACAGACAAGGAAAAGTTTGCCGGAGCAGAAGCAACTTACACAATCGAAGCACTTATGCATGACGGTAAGGCACTTCAGTCAGGAACAAGCCATAACTTCGGTGACGGCTTTGCTCATGCATTTGATATTCAGTTTACAGATAAGGACAATACACTTAAGTATGCTCACCAGACATCCTGGGGAACAACAACAAGACTTATCGGTGCCATCATCATGGTACACGGCGATGATTCGGGACTTAAGCTTCCTCCCCTGGTTGCTCCTACACAGGTTGTTATTGTTCCTATTAAGCAGAAGGCAGAAGGTGTGCTTGATAAGGCATATGAAATCCGAGATGTACTTAAGAAGAAGGGCTTCCGTGTAAAGGTTGACGATACAGACAAGAGTCCCGGATTTAAGTTTGCAGAAACCGAAATGAGAGGCGTACCTTTCAGAGTTGAAATCGGACCTAAGGATATTGAAAACGGCATCGCAATCATCAAGCGTCGTGACAACGGTGAGAAGCTTGAAGTAGCAATTGATGAAATTGCAGCAAAGATTGAAGAGCTTATTCCTGTTGTTCAAAAGGATATGCTTGAAGCTGCCCGCGAGCGTCGTGATTCACAGACTTATACAGCAACAACCTTCGAAGAGTTTAAGAACATTTTCGCCGAGAAGACCGGCTTCGTTAAGGCTATGTGGTGCGGCGAGCAGGATTGTGAAGATAAGATTAAGGAAGAACTTGCTGTAACAAGCCGTTGTATGCCTTTTGAGCAGGAAGAAATCGCAACAACTTGCGTATGCTGCGGAAAGCCTGCGAAGAAGCTTGTTTACTGGGGCAAGGCTTATTAAACGGACTTTATTAAATAATGATTATGGGTTCTGAGAAATACAGCCCGCATAAATATGAGGACCGCCGGTTTAACGACCGCCGGTCCTTTGTAATTTTCGTCTTACGGCGAATGAGGAGCAATAGTGTTCAATTATTTTGTAGGCGCTTCTTTGTTAAATAATAAACTAATGGCCAAGATATGGAATTTGGAAAGTGATGTGTGATAAAATTAAAATAATTTTGATATTACAAGGAGATTAAAAATGAAAGTTTTAGTTATTAACTGTGGTAGTTCATCACTTAAGTATCAATTAATCAATTCAGATACAGAAGAAGTACTTGCAAAAGGTCTTTGCGAGCGAATCGGTATTGATGGTCGTATCACATACCAGCCTGCAGGCGGCGATAAGGAAGTTACGGATGCAGCAATGCCCGATCATACAAAGGCAATTGAACTGGTTATCGCTGCACTCACAAACCCTAAAACAGGTGTTGTTTCCGATTTAAAGGATATTGGTGCTGTAGGTCACAGAATTGTTCACGGCGGTGAAAAGTTTGCTTCATCTGTAGTAATCAACGACGAAGTAATGAAGACAATTGAAGAATGTAATGATCTTGCTCCCCTTCACAATCCTGCAAATCTTATAGGTATTAATTCATGTAAAGCACTTATGCCCAATGTTCCGATGGTTGCTGTTTTTGATACCGCATTCCATCAGACAATGCCTGAAAAAGCATATCTTTACGGTCTTCCTTATTCTTTCTACAAGGATTATAAGGTACGCCGTTACGGCTTCCACGGCACAAGCCATGATTTCGTTTCCGAAGAAGCTGCAAAAGCTCTTGGAAAAGACAGAAAAGATTTGAAAATCATTGTTTGCCACCTTGGAAACGGTGCTTCAATTTCAGCAGTAATGAATGGCAAGAGCGTTGATACATCAATGGGCTTTACTCCTCTTGCAGGACTTATCATGGGAACCAGATCGGGCGACATCGATCCTGCAATCGTTACTTTCCTTTCACAGAAGCTTGGCAAGACTGCAGAAGAAATTCTTAACATTCTTAATAAGGAATCCGGAGTTCTGGGTCTTTCCGGCGTATCTTCGGATTTCAGAGATCTTGAAGCTGCTTATCTTGCGGGAAATGAACTTGCAAAGATTACACTTGAAACATATTCATATCATGTTGCAAAATACATCGGTTCATATGTTGCGGCAATGAACGGTGTAGACGTTATCGCTTATACAGCAGGTGTAGGTGAAAACACGTCGATTGTACGTGCTATGGTTGGCGAATACCTTACATATCTTGGAACAAGCATTGATCCTGAGAAGAACAAACAGCGTGGTGAAATTGTTGTTCTTTCAAAGCCTGAAGACAAGGTTGTTACAATTATTGTTCCTACAAACGAAGAGCTTGCAATTTGCCGTGAAACAGTAAGACTGGTTAAGTAATTTTATGGAAATAAAGATACCCGAAAATGTCGAAAAAATAATAAATACACTTGAAGCTGCCGGCTTTGAAGCATATGCGGTCGGTGGCTGCGTCAGGGATTCTATTCTCGGACGAATTCCGAACGACTGGGATATTACTACATCCGCGAAGCCTGAGGAGACAAAGACGCTGTTCAAAAAAACCTTCGATACCGGGTTGCAGCACGGAACGGTTTCCGTGCTCATTGATAAAGAGATATTTGAGGTAACCACCTATCGTATTGATGGAGAATATCTTGATGCGAGACATCCTGAGAGTGTTACATTTACGGATAGACTTTCGGAGGACCTTCTTAGACGTGATTTTACGATAAATGCGATGGCGTACAACCCAAAGCGCGGCATTGTGGATCTTTATGGCGGCCGGGATGACTTAAAACGCGGAGTGATCAAGTGCGTCGGAAATCCCGAAGACAGATTTAATGAGGATGCATTGCGAATGCTTCGTGCAGTCAGATTTGCTGCGCAATTGGGGTATTCTATTGATGAAGAAACCATGGAAGCAATAAGAAAGCTCGCACCTAATCTGTCAAAAATCAGTGCTGAGCGAATTCAGGTTGAGCTTGTAAAAACCCTGGTAAGCGACCATCCTGAGAGATTGAAAACGGCATGCGAGCTGGGAGTTACGGCTGTTATTCTTCCTGAGTTTGACAAAATGATGGCGACATCACAAAACAATCCGCACCACAAATATTCGGTGGGCGGCCATACAATGGCGGTTATTGAAAATGTCCGAAACGACAAGGTGCTTCGCCTTGCCGCTCTTCTTCATGATGTGGGAAAACCTGATACAAAAACAACCGATTCAAAGGGAATAGATCATTTCAGAAACCATCCTGTGGTGGGAGAGAAAATTGCTAAAGATGTTTTGAGACGTCTCAGAGTGGATAATGATACTATTTCACGGGTTTGCCGACTTGTAGAATTTCACGACTGGACAATTGACGCGAACCCCAAGCACATTCGCAGATATATGAACAAAATCGGAGAGGATTGCTTTCCTCTTATTTTCGAACTGAACCTGGCTGACACTTTGGGACAGAGCGAGTACGAGCGGGACAAAAAACTGCAGCTTATCGATAACCTGAAAGCGGCATATGAAGAAGTAATACAAAAGGGAGAATGTGTTTCACTAAAGACTCTTGCCGTTACCGGAAAGGATCTGATTGATGCCGGAATGAAACCGGGGCCGGAGCTTGGAGAGACATTGAACCGTCTTTTGACGATTGTTATAGACAATCCCGAATTGAATACAAAAGATGAATTATTGAAACGGATATAACGATGAAAGATATGACATTAAAAAAAGGAATTACATCATTTATATTGTTGATGATTGCTTCATTATTCCTTTGGAGCTGTGGTGAAAGTAATACCACAGCTTTGTCTTCTTCACAAACTTCACAGGTAATCGAATCTGTCTATGTGCCTACAACCGGAAGCTATGATTCCTTTGATACGGCAGTCATTGCAGCCATAGATACAAAGGCGGATACGATTACCTTTTACAATTATGATTTAGGAAAATTGTATACGCTGAATTTTAACGGCGCTTCAATTCTGACGGATAAGTATGGAACATACATCTCTTTAGCACAGCTTCATGTCGGTGATCTTGTAGATGTTTGGTTCTTAAAGGATAAGAAACTTATTGCAAGTGTGAGTCGTTCTTCTTCTACATTTACCGAGTCTGATATTACGGATTTTGAGATTAATACCTGGGCTAAAACACTTAAAGTTAGGGGCGATACATATAAGGTCTCGTCAAATACTTTTGTTTGCTCGGATGGATATCAGATTTCTCTTGAGGAACTTAATGCTTTGGATAAAATCACTCTTCAGGGAGTAGGAACAACAGTACATTCCATTACAGTGGACAACGGACACGGGTATCTTACATTGGTAGGTGACGATTATTTTGTGGGCGGATTTATTGAAATCGGGCAGAAGCTCATATACCAAATCAGCAGCAAAATGATGATGACGGTTGCCGAAGGCGATTACACTATTCGTGTAACACATAAGGGTACCGAAGCCATCAAAAACATTTCTATAAGAAGAAATGAAGAAACCACACTTGACTTAAGCGATGTTAAAATCCAGGAAGTCAAAACAAAGAGCTATACTGTTGTTGTTTCTCCTGCAAATGCTGAGGTTACGATTGACGGAAAAGCAATAAATACAGCAGCTCCGGTAGTGAGCACGCATGGAATGCACAAGCTTGTTGCTTCTATGGAAGGTTATAAAACGCTTACAAAATATTTTAACGTGGATGAAAATACGGACGAAGTATCTGTTCACCTTTTGGAAATTCCCAAGGATACTTCGGATAATGAATACAAGAAGCCGGATGTTTCGGGAGAAACACATACCTCCACAAGTACATCCACATCGACATCTACGAGTACAGGTACGTCGACCTCAACGAGTACTTCAACAAGTACAAGCACATCAACTTCGACTAGTACATCCACGAGTACGAGCACTTCGACATCAACAAGCACCGAAGAGGTAACTTATTACATTACGATACCTACTCCCGCCGGGGTTGAAATCTATTGGGACAGCAATTATAAGGGGCTTGCACCCCTCTCATTTAAGAAAGAGCCGGGTACTCATGTCATTACTTTACGAAAAGCCGGATATGAAACAAGGTCCTTTACAGTTACCGTAGACAACTATCCTGAGAATATCAGTTACAGTTTTGACGAATTGGTAGAAAAAGAATAAATTTGTCGCGGAAAGACTTTACAAAATGCCGATTTTTCGCCATTTCTTCTTCGTTTACCTTGACAAGACCGTTAAATAAATTATAATGAATCTTGGACATTTTCCTAAGGGGAAAAAGTTAAAAATATATGCTCATTTAGAGGAGGACTTAATAATGAATAAGGCAGAATTAGTAGCAGCAGTTGCAGAGCAGGCTGGATTAACAAAGACAGATGCAACAAAGGCTATCGACGCTTTTACAGCAGTTGTAACAGATGAATTAAAGAAGGGTGAAAAGGTTCAGCTCGTTGGATTTGGTACTTTCGAAGTAACAAAGAGAGCAGCTAGAGAAGGAAGAAACCCTCAGACAGGTGCTACAATGAAGATCGCAGCTTCAAAGGCTCCTAAGTTCAGCGCTGGTAAGAAGTTAAAGGACGAAGTTAACGCTTAATTTGTAACTGAGTGTCTGAATAAATTGATGGACAAATCGCTTAGGCTGCAAAGCTTAAGCGATTTTTACTTTGTTGAAAAAGCAGAGAGGTAAGCAAAATGGAGTTATTTAGCTTAAGTGCAGTATTTACTTTTATTATTTCAATTATAGGAGCTGCTATCAGCATAATTGTTTCAATATTTGTTATTCGTTATTATATCGTTCTTCCGGGACGCCTTCATGAAATAGAGCGTTCTATTGATACATTAAATGAAACAATGAACGAGATAAAGATTGTGCTTATTGACAAAAATGCACAAGGCCCTGAAAGTAAGCAGAACTATCAGAGTGAGCAGGTTCAGAATCAGCAGCCTGTGTATTATGACGAGCCATACCGGAATTAGATGAACAGGGGTAATATATAAAAATATGAGACTAGATAAATATCTTAAAGTTTCCAGACTTATAAAAAGAAGAACAGTCGCCAACGAAGCCTGTGACAATGCCCGCGTAATGATTAATGACAAGCCGGCAAAAGCTTCGACTGCAGTAAAAGTAGGTGACATAATTACTATTTCTTTTGGTAATAAAGAGACAAAGGTGCGTGTAACAAATATACAGGAAACAGTAAAGAAAGAAGAAGCACAGAGCCTTTTCGAGTACATTTGAATAAATTAACCGATTACTATAAAAAAAGTGGTTGACGTAACTTTTATTTTGTGGATAATTAAGTTTATGTAAACATGTTTACATAAACTGATGTTCAGAGGAATATTAATGGCACGAAGAAAAGTAGCAATGAAAGCATACAGACCGCGAAATCTTCTTAGCATGGTAACTATTTCGGTTATAGTTGTCATGCTTATTGTCGTGCTCAAAATTAACTGTTCCCGTCTTGAGGATAAAAAAGCGGTTTATACCGAAAAAGAAAAGTATTTGATTGAACAAATTGAGCAGCAGGAAAAACGAGCGGCTGAAATCGAAGAGTACAGACAATATACATTGACCAAACAGTTTATTGAAGACATTGCAAAGGAACGTTTGGGACTTGTTTATAAAGACGAAATAATATTTGAAGCAGAGAATTGACACCTTTCGTTGAAATATGTAACGAAAGGTGTTTTATTATTATTATGAAATCTACATCACTGGTGGCAAAAGTCGAAAATTTCATAGAAGAAGAAAACCTGCTCACGTGGGGAGATAAGGTTGTTTTGGGCGTATCCGGCGGTGCCGATTCGGTATGCCTTTTTGAGGTTCTTAAGTCGTTTCGTGAAAAATACAAGCTGACGCTTAAGGTTGTATGTGTAAATCACGGACTGAGACCCGAAGCTAAAGAAGAAGCAGGCTATGTCAAATCTCTTTGCGACAAAGCAGAGATAGATTTTGTGGAGAGGAAAGCCGATGTTGCAGGCTTCGCCAAGGAAAACGGGCTGGGCACTGAAGAAGCCGGAAGAATTCTCAGATACAAATATTTTGACGAGATAGCCACAGCAATGGGAGACGGTACAAAAATAGCTGTTGCCCACAACAAAAATGATGTAGCCGAAACGTTTCTCTTCAATCTTTTCAGAGGGACCGGTCCCAAAGGGTTAGCATCACTTAAATCAAAGCGCGATCAAATCATTCGTCCTCTTCTTTGCGTTGAACGATTCGAAATAGAAGAATTCCTGAAATCAAGCGAAATAAAATATTATACGGATGCTTCAAATCTGACGGATGCATATTCAAGGAACAAAATCAGGCATCATATTTTAGATTATGCAAAAGAAGAAATTAATGATGGAAGTGTCTCACATATCTGCGCAGCTGCGGATTACATCAGGCAATTGAATGATATTGTGGAAGGGCAGGTCGGAAAAAGTCTTTCTTCCGAGATTGTTTCACAAAGAAAAAATGAAGTGATTGTCGAACGAAAAGCCTTTGCCGGGGAAGAAGATTTTGTTGCCGGTATGAAGGCTAAGATGTGTATTGATATGCTTGTTCCGCAAAATAAGGATATTACTTCAGCGCATCTTATGGCCATCAAAGATATTGCAAAAAAAGACGGGACCCATAAATGGGACCTTCCCTATGATATACATGTTACAGCATCCGGAAATCTTGTGAAATTTAAGCTTGGAGAAGAGGAAAACGAAGATGTTCGCACTGTTCTTTCAGGCGAAAAAGGGAGTGTGCGAATTGACGGCCTCGGAAAGCTTGAATGGGAAGTTTACAGGCGCCCCGAGGACTTTGTGATTTCGCAAAAACAGTATACTAAAAGCTTTGATTATGATAAAATGACACAGTGTCTCGTTTTGAGAAAGCCGCTTTCTTCAGATTATCTGACCATAAACAGCAAGCTTCAGAAAAAGAAACTTTCCGATTATTTTACAAACGAGAAAATCCCGATTTTCATACGTGAGAGCAGTTTTGTTCTTGCCGATGAAAATCATGTCTGGTGGGTGCCGGGGATGCGAATCAGCGAGTATCCGAAGGTAACGGATGAAACAAAGACAATTATTACAGTAACCATATACAAGGAGGATTGTGATGGAAAAGCATCATGTTGAGGAACTTATTTCGGAAGAAGACGTTGTAAACCGAATTCGTGAGATGGGTGCTCAAATTACAAAGGATTATGAAGGCAAAACAGTTCATATGATTTGTGTATTAAAGGGTGGAAGCTTTTTTATGTGCGAGCTTGCAAAAAGAATAGATTTGCCGGTATCTCTGGATTTTATGTCGGTTTCAAGCTATGGCGGCGGAACAAGTTCCAGCGGTGTTGTACGTATTGTTAAGGATCTTGACGAATCAATCGAAGGAAAAGACGTACTTGTTGTGGAGGACATCATTGATTCGGGACGTACGCTTTCATATCTTATGGAGATGCTTAAAGACCGCAAGCCTGCCAGCCTCAAACTCTGCACACTTCTTGACAAGCCTTCAAGACGCGTTGTTGATGTTAACGTAGACTACACAGGATATCAGATTCCTGACACATTTGTTGTGGGATACGGTCTTGACTACGACCAGATTTACAGAAATCTACCTTATATCGGTCATGTGGTTTTTGACGCTGAATAAGGCGTTTACTGTTATATTGAAAAGGAGTTAAATTATTGAAACAGAAGAGACAAGGTTACAGATTTTATTTTTTCCTTATGATTCTTCTTCTCATTTTCGCCGTGATTGTTTCTTTTATGAACAAGAACAAAAACTTTTATTCCATGGACGATTTGAAGAAGGATGCAATTACTGATTCGGTAACGGAGATTATTCTTGAACCGAATGCCGACAACCGCACAGGTATAGTAGCGGTTAATTTTAAAAACGGCAACATGAAGAAACTTTATGTTATTGATATTGCTGTTTCCGAAGAAGAAATTTGTTCTTTTATTGATGAGAGACATCTCAATATTCCGGTTTACGTAGATGATATTCCCAGAGAAAACTGGTTTTTGTCGTATGTACTTCCGGTGCTGGTTATATTAATCGTCGGAGTATTTATTTTTGTAATGATGACCGCACAGTCCGCAGGTGGCGGTGGCCAGGGTTCGAAGATGATGGACTTTGGTAAGTCGCGTGCAAGAATGTATTCGGGTGCGGACAACAAGGTTACTTTTGAAAATGTTGCAGGTCTTCGTGAAGAAAAAGAAGAACTTGAAGAGATTGTTGATTTTCTTAAGGATCCCGGTAAGTACGTAAAGCTTGGTGCCAGAATTCCCAAGGGCGTTCTTCTTGAGGGACCTCCCGGAACCGGTAAAACACTTCTTGCAAAGGCCATTGCCGGTGAAGCAAATGTTCCGTTTTTCAGTATTTCGGGTTCAGACTTTGTCGAAATGTTTGTCGGTGTCGGAGCATCACGTGTAAGAGATTTGTTTGCGGATGCTAAAAAGAACGCACCCTGTATCGTATTTATCGATGAAATTGATGCTGTAGCACGTCGCAGAGGAACAGGAATGGGCGGTGGCCACGATGAACGTGAGCAGACACTTAACCAGATGCTTGTTGAAATGGACGGTTTTGGAGAAAATTCGGGAATTATTGTTCTTGCTGCCACAAACCGTGTAGATATTCTTGATCCTGCTATTCTTCGTCCGGGCCGCTTTGACAGAAAGATTGTTGTCGGCAGACCTGACGTTCAGGGACGCGAGGAAATATTGAATGTACATGCAAAAAACAAATTCTTTGCGGAAGATGTTAACTTAAAGGACATTGCCCAGACTACAGCCGGATTTACCGGAGCAGACCTTGAAAATCTTTTAAATGAAGCTGCTATCGGTGCCGCAAAAAAGAACAGGGCATTTATTGTTCAGGATGATATTAAGCAGGCATTTGTAAAGGTTGGTCTCGGAGTAGAAAAGAGAAGTAAAATTATTTCCGAGAAGGACAAGAAGATTACTGCTTATCATGAAGCGGGACATGCAATTCTTTTCCATGTTCTTCCGGATGTGGGACCTGTATATTCGGTATCCATTATTCCTACAGGCCAGGGTGCTGCAGGATATACAATGCCGTTACCTATGCACGATGAGATGTTCCTTACCAGAAGCAAAATGCTTCAGGATATTATGGTATCTCTCGGTGGACGTATTGCCGAGGACCTTATATTCGGAGAAATCACAACAGGTGCTTCTTCTGATATAAAGAAAGCTACTCAGGAAGCCAGGGTAATGGTTACCCGTTACGGAATGAGCGATAACATCGGTGTCATTTGCTATGACGATGACGATGAAGAAGTATTTATCGGACGTGATCTTGCGCATGCAAAGAATCATTCTGAAGCTATTTCGGGAGAAATCGATAAGGAAGTTAAGGCAATTGTAGATAAATGCTACAAAGACGCTGAGGCGCTTCTCCGTGAACATATGGATATTCTCCACTCATGTGCAAAGCTTCTTCTTGAGAAAGAAAAGATCTCAAGAGAAGAATTCGAGGCTCTTTTTGTATAAATTACACAAAAACCACATAGCACTTTTGTAAAATTTGTGAATCTCGAGCATTTACCGTAGTGGGTTGGTTTGCTATTATACTACTTGTAACCCCCCAATACATTATATAGTTTTTTGCTATACCCCATAAGAAGAAATACCTTCTCAAAAAAAGATCCACTGTGTAAGCAGTGGATTTTTTTTGTAGAAGGTCCCTATGCGCAATGCGCTTTGCGCATGCGCGGCAGATTGCCAAGCAATCTGCCATCTCAAAAAAAGCTCCAAAGTGTAAACAGTGGATTTTTTTTGTAGAAGTATCATATTAGCAATGCGCGATAATCAATCCATTGTGCTTTAAAGACATGTAGTGTATGATATTATTCGAAATCGATTAAGGAGATGAGTGTCTGATGGACAAAGATTTTTTACGCACTACCGAAAGCGATCAAAGATACATCGTCGGAATGAAGCCTATGTTCTTTAAAAATGCTTTATTTGCCGACTCAACAGATAATTATGTTATTCCTTCCGAACCTAATCCTTATGGAAATGTTACATTTAAATTCAGAACAGCAAAAAGTAATGTAGATTATGTAGATATTGTTATAGATGGAGAAAGGGTTCCGATGAGCCTTGATTTTACGGATAAGATGTTTGATTTTTATTCTTGCTCGTATATGCTTAGCCAGAATCCAATCACATACTATTTTGAGGTAACTGTAGGAAAACTCATATGCCAGTATGACGCATTTGGCATTGTGACAAATGCAAATCCTATCAGACCATTCAGACTTTATCCGGGCTTCCATACTCCCAAGTGGGCAAAGGGCGCCGTAATGTACCAGATATATGTTGAAAGATTTTGCAACGGAGATCCCACCAACGATGTTCAGACAGGTGAATATCACTATGTAGGCGGACCGGTTCAGCATATTGATGACTGGTATCAGATTCCTGCCGTTGACGGTACAAGAGAATTTTACGGCGGCGATTTACAGGGAGTTATTGATAAACTTGATTATTTAAAGGATTTGGGAATTGACTGCATTTACTTTAATCCTTTATTTGTTTCGCCTTCAAACCATAAATATGACAGCCAGGATTACGAGCACATTGATCCGCACTTCGGTAAAATCGTTAAGGATGGCGGAGAATGCCTTAAAGACTGGGATTCGGACAATAAAAATGCTACAAAATATCAGATAAGAGCCTGTGCAAAGGAAAACCTTGAGGCATCTGATAATTTGTTTAAGGAGTTGGTTGATAAGGCGCATAGTCTTGGGATACGTGTTATTCTTGACGGTGTATTTAACCACTGCGGTTCTTTCAATAAATGGCTTGACCGTGAGGGAATTTACGGAATGACCGGTGACTACGCAAAGGGTGCGTATGAAGATGCTGCGAGTCCATACAGAAAGTTTTTTGATTTCAGAAATGACAACTGGCCGAATAACGGAAGCTATGACGGCTGGTGGGGGTTTGATACATTACCCAAGCTTAACTACGAGGCTTCACCGGAGCTTTGCGACAAAATTATGGATGTCGCCGCAAAATGGGTTTCCAAGCCTTACAATGCAGACGGATGGCGACTTGATGTTGCTGCTGATATAGGACATTCACCCGAATTCAATCACGAATTCTTCAAAAGATTGAGACGAACAATCAAGGATATGAATCCGGATGCCCTTATTTTGGCTGAGCATTACGGCGATCCTGCAAACTGGCTTAATGGTGATGAGTGGGACTCCGTTATGAACTATGACGGATTTATGGAGCCTGTAACATGGTTCTTAACAGGTATGCAGAAGCACAGCGACGATTACCGACAGGATATGCAGGGAAACGCAGATGCCTTTTGGTTTATGATGGAATGTGCTCACTATAAATTTACCAATCCTTCATTGGAAGTAGCAATGAACCAGCTGTCAAACCATGACCATTCACGTTTCCTCACACGTACAAACCATGTTGTGGGAAGAACAAGAAGTGTCGGTGCCGCAGCTGCGGACGCAGGAGTAAACAAGGCGATTATGCGTCTTGCCGTTACTATTCAGATGACTTGGACAGGTGCGCCTACAATATACTACGGTGACGAAGCCGGCCTTACAGGATTTACGGATCCTGATTCAAGAAGAACATATCCCTGGGGGCGTGAAGATAAAGAACTTATTCGTTTCCACAAGGAGCTTATCAGAATTCATAAGGAAAACAGAGAGTTTATTACCGGATCCTTCAAAAAAATGGCGAGTGAACACAATGTTATAGGATATGCCAGATTTACGAAGGTTGATGCAAGCTTTGTAGTTGTCAACAGAGATAATGTTGAGCGGACAGTCAGAATAAATGCATGGGAAACTGTTCCCACAAACGCACTTGGTTTTGAGCGAATTCTTGTAACAAGCAGAGACGGATTCGATACAGAGGTTGCTTCTGTGCCTGCTGACGGAAGCAAGTTAAATGTTGTTGTTCCTCCGGAAGGCGCTGTAATTATCCGCACTGCAAGAATAAATGCTACAGATAAGGAATAAAAATGTTATACCAGATTCACAACGGTAATGTCATGTACGCTGCCGATACAATTCTAAAGGGAATAAATTTCGAGATCAAAAACGACAGGGAAAAAATTGCCGTTGTTGGTCGTAATGGTTGTGGAAAAACAACACTTTTGAAGGTTATTTCCGGCGAATTGGATATCACAAAAAGAAGTTCCGACGAGGACATGTTTATTTCAAAAACCGGTAATCCGGTAATAGGATATCTTAAGCAGATGACCTTTGCCGATGATACCGTAACACTGGAAACAGAGGTTAAGAAGGTTTTTGCACCGATTCTTTCAATGAAAGCCAGACTTGAAGAAATGGTGGCTCAGATGGAAACAAATGCCACAGACGAGCTTGTAAAGAAATACACTTCCTTGGAAGAACAGTTTAAGTATCTTGGCGGGTATTATTACGAAAAGGAATATGAGGTCGTATTAAAAAAGTTTGGATTTACAAACGAGGATAAAATTAAGCCGCTTTCTGAGTTTTCCGGTGGCCAAAGAACAAAAATTGCGTTTGTGAAGCTTCTTCTTGAGAAGCCTGACATTCTTCTTCTTGACGAACCTACAAACCATTTGGACATTGAAACGGTTGAGTGGCTTGAAGGATACCTTAAAGATTATCCCAGAGCGATTGTGGTTGTTTCTCATGACCGAATGTTTTTAGACCACATTGTGGATACCGTTTATGAAATCGAATACGGTAAAATGACGAGATATTCCGGAAACTATACAAAGTTTGTGGAATTGAAAAAGGCTGCATGGGAAAAGCAGAAGAAAGACTATGAAGCCCAGCAAAAAGAAATTGAAAGATTAAATACAATTGTTGAGAAGTATAAAAATACTCCCACAAAGGTTGCAATGACTCGCTCAAAGCTGAAAGCAATTGAGCATATGGACAAGATTGAAGCTCCGGACAGATATGATACAAAAAGCTTTAAGCTGTCCTTTAAGCCGGTACGCGAAACAGGAAAAGACGTGTTGTATTTAGATAAACTTGCAATCGGTTATGATACGGTGCTTGAGACTGTATCCCTTGATATGAAGAAGGGAGAGAAAATCGGTATTATCGGTGGAAACGGCATCGGAAAATCCACATTCTTAAAGACAATTATCGGTGACCTTGATGCAATGGGCGGTTATTTTAAATTTGGTGTCAACGTTGATATAGGTTATTTTGATCAGCAGATGGCGCAGTATTCCTCAGGAAAACAAGTTATTGAGGACTATTGGGACGAATACCCCACACTAACCGAAACCGAAGTCAGAAATGATTTGGGAGCCTTTCTTTTTTCGGGTGAGGATGTATTCAAAAACGTTGATTCCCTTTCGGGAGGAGAAAGAGTCAGACTGGCTCTTGCAAAGATTTTTAAAACAGGTCCCAATTTCCTTATACTCGACGAGCCGACAAACCATATGGATATGGTGGGCAAGGAAACTCTCGAGAGTATGCTGAAGGATTTTGAAGGCAGCGTTGTTTTTGTTTCACATGACAGATATTTCATTAAAAAGGTTGCAACGAAGGTCCTTGATTTCACAAAGGACGGTGTGAAGGCATATCCTTTTGGATATGAGGAATATGAAGAAGCACGGTTGAAAATGGCGGAAAGCTTTATGGACGCTGCTCCGACTAAAAATGTAACGATTTCTTCTTCGCCTGCACCAAAAAAAGAAAACGGCGGTTACTATAACCCCGGCAAAGAACGTTCCAAGCTGGAAAAGAAGCTTGAAAAAGCGGAGAATCTTATCGAAGAGATAGAAAATTCCATAAAAGAACTAAAGGATGAGCTTATGAATCCCGATATATCAAGTGACTACGGAAAGTTGAATGCCATCCAGAAGCAGATTGACGAAAAGGAAGAAGCGCTTTTGGAAGCTATGGAAAGCTGGGGCGAGATTGATAAGCAATTGTCCGAATTGTAATTTATCAATCGTTAATAAGTTGATGGTATAATCCACTTTACCGTAGGGGAAACGGTAAAGTGGATTTTTATTGACAGACAACACGCTTTGTTCTTTTGAGAGGAATGCGAATGTATAACTTAGCTTATGACTACTGTTCATTGGTAGTGTTATTTATTTTAATGTTTTTCTATTTTACAACGCCGAAACTAAGAACCTTCCAAAACAGATTCTTCTCGGCAATTCTTGTTATGGCATTACTCATATGCGCTTCCGATATTGCCAGCAGCAACCTTCTTGTGTACAAACCGGAGGCGGTTTGGGCCAATAAATGTTTTCTTGCACTGTCTGCTTTGACACTTCATTTACTTCCCGTAATGTATGTTGTTTATATTGGTTCGATTGTTTACAAGGACAACAATGCTAAGTTCGTGAAGGTGATGAGATATCTTCTCATTCCCGGAGCGGTTATTCTTGCATCAAATATAATTTCACCGTTTGTTCCATTTATATTTTCATATAGCGTTGAAGAGGGTTATTCAAGAACAAACTTCTTCTTTGTACAGATGGCAGTTGCTGTTTTTTATATGGTAGCAGCTATTGTAATCATGAACAAATATTCCGAAAAAACTGCATTTATTCCTCGTGTGGGTGTATTCTCATATACTGTGGTTACTGTGGCATTTTCGATTGTTCAGTTCTTTTTCCCGGACCAGGTTATTCTTCCTTCAGCATGCGCAATATCGGTAATTGTTATGTATATGGCTCTTCAGAGCCCGCGCCTTGTTGAAGAAAATATGGCAGAGGTTGAGCGTTCAAGAAAGGCCGCAGAAGAAGCCAATGAAGCTAAGGCAGTTTTTCTTGCAAATATGAGCCATGAAATCAGAACTCCAATGAATGCAATTTGCGGTATGACATACCTTTTGGAGAACACTGAGCTTAAAAGCGAGGCGAGAGAATATGTTGATACTATTCAAAACGCAAGTCAGTCGCTGCTGGCGCTTATAAATGATATTCTTGATTATTCAAAAGTTGATGCAGGAAAAATGAATATAAGTGAAACCGAGTACCGCGTGGATAAACTTGTCAAGGAAGCAATAAATATGATTCTTCCTCAGGTCGACAGAGAACATGTGGCATTTTCGGTATATCTTGATTCAAAAGCGCCCATGATTGCCAGAGGCGATGAGAGTAAAATAAAGGCTATTATTACGAATCTTTTGAGTAATGCCGTCAAATTTACCGATGAGGGACATATTCTTCTTCATATTTCCAGCGTCCAGAAGAGCGATAATAAAATCGACTTTATTATTCGAGTGCAGGACACCGGTATTGGAATCCGAGAAGAAGATATGGGTAAGCTGTTTCTTCAGTTCCAACAGGTTGATATGGCAATAAACAGACGCAAGGAAGGAACGGGACTGGGTCTTCCGCTTGTAAAAAGCTATTGTGAACTGATGAACGGAAACGTTACGGTAAACAGTGTATTCGGTGAAGGAAGTACCTTTATTGCTACTGTAGAGCAGGAGTTTATCGAAGCATTTCCGGAAGACTATAAAAAAGAAATTGCCGATTATTTCTTTGTTATTCTTGAGTCAAATCCTTATGTAAGAAAGAACATTGAAAAAACGCTTAAAAATATAGGTGCGGAATATACCATTGATGATGACATCAGCCGTGACACAATGATTCAGCGCGGAGGCGTGAACTGCTGCATCCTCTACAATGAAAGTGAGTATGGGGATATGGTTAAAAAATGCGACCTTTCCGGACTGTTCAACATCCGAAAGATGGCTATGGTTGATTACGATTTTGTTATCCCCGAAAATAAGGCAGATGTGGTGTATGTTCGTAAACCGCTAAACTTTACAACTGTTCTTGATTGGTTCCTGGACGAAGAGACCATGAAAAAGAAAGGAAGTGTTGATTCGGATAGTTTGTATTTCTCAGACAAAACAAGAATCGCGCTTGTTGACGACAATAAGGTTAATCTGAAGGTTACAAGTGCTATACTGAAGAAATTCGGTATTTCAACGACGATGTTTATGAGTGGATATGAAGTTATTGATGCTATTCGAGCCGGAAAAGAATATGATTTGATTTTTATGGATCATATGATGCCGGATATGGACGGAGTGGAAACAACTCAGAAAATCAGAGAATCTCATCTTGGAAATACAACACGAGTTCCGATTGTTGCACTTACGGCAAACGCGGTTAAGGGCGTTGAAACACTGTTTTTTGATGCAGGTATGAACGATGTAATTTTCAAGCCAATTAACATAGATGAGATGAAACGGGTTCTCATTAAGTGGCTTCCGAGGACATTGAGAGCAGAAAAACCGGAAGAAAAATAAAAAAAGATTTGACAATTCAGTATGAATCGTTTATCATTTGCTTTGTTGTTAATTAAACAAAGCATTTGCGGGTGTAGTTCAATGGTAGAACACCAGCCTTCCAAGCTGGATACGTGGGTTCGATTCCCATCACCCGCTTTTATAATGCCCTCAGGAATATCCCTGAGGGCATTTTTAAAAGCGGGTGATGTATAAAATAAA
>JAZRYK010000010.1:0-11695 GCA_045600725.1 Lachnospiraceae bacterium | reverse complement strand
GTTGTATTTTGGCCGGTGCTCCTTGATCAGATTGTTTTCCAGCACCAGTGCCTCGAGTTCTGAATCCACCACGATATACTCAAAACGGCGGATCAGTGTGATCATCTTCCGGATCGTGGGAGTCTTTCCGTCAGGATTCTGAAAATACTGGTGGACCCGGTTATAGAGATTCACGGCCTTCCCGATATAAATGATCTCATCGGAAGGTCCGTGCATAAGATAAACTCCCGGTTTTTTCGGGAGTTTATCAAGTTCTTCTTTTATATCAAACATACTTATTCGTTCTTATTATCCGCAGAGTTTGTTGTTCCGAAATCATAGGGCTTGAAGGCGTAAGGGTTCTCAGGCGGAGCATCCTCGGCTTTTGCAGATTCTTCATCTGTTTTGGCACTTTCTTCCGCACTCTCGCTGTCTTCATTTTCTTTCGCAACCGCATTATCCGCGTTTTCTTCGGAAGAAGAAGTTTCGTCGTTCTTCTTCTCTTCCTCAGGATCGGGAAGACCCTTTTCGTGTCTGAAGATATCCATAAATTCCTTACCGGTAATAGTTTCTTTTTCGATAAGGTATTCTGCAAGCTTATCAAGAAGTTCTCTGTTTTCGGAAAGAAGTTTCTTTGCCTCTTCGTATGATTCGGCAATAAGAATTCTGATTTCTTCATCAATCGCTGCTGCGGTTACTTCCGAACAATTCATTACGGAATTTCCGCTGAGATATCTGTTTTCAACTGATTCTAAAGCAACCATACCGAACTTTTTGCTCATACCGTACATAGTAATCATATTTCTGGCGATGCTTGTTGCTTTTTCGATATCGTTTGCCGCACCCGTGGTAACAGAATCAAATACCAGTTCTTCAGCAGCACGGCCGGCAACATATCCGACTATCATTGCGCGAAGTTCCTTCTCGGTATTCAAATACTTTTCTTCTTCGGGAACCTGCATTACGTAGCCCAGCGCACCCATTGTTCTGGGAACGATGGTGATTTTCTGAACGGGCTCTGTGTTTTTCTGTAAAGCCGCAACAAGAGCGTGGCCGATTTCATGATAAGAAACGATACGTCTTTCTTCTTTGCTCATGATACGGTCCTTCTTTTCCTTACCCACAAGAACCTGCTCAACCGCTTCAAACAAATCTTTTTGAGTAACATATTCTCTGCCGTATTTTACAGCATTGATGGCAGCTTCATTAATCATATTTGCAAGGTCCGAACCTACCGCACCCGAGGTTGCCAATGCAATGGCATCAAGATCTACCGTATCGTCCATCAATACGTTCTTTGAATGAACCTTGAGAATCTCAACTCGTCCCTTTAAATCAGGCTTATCTACAATGATTCGTCTGTCAAAACGGCCGGGACGAAGAAGCGCTTTATCAAGGATTTCAGGTCTGTTGGTCGCACCCAGAATAAGAACACCCTTTGAGCTGTCGAAACCGTCCATCTCGGAAAGCAACTGGTTAAGAGTCTGCTCACGTTCTTCGTTTCCGCCGCCGTATTTTGAATCACGGCTCCGTCCGATTGCATCAATTTCATCGATGAATACAATACAGGGAGCATTCTTTGAAGCTTCCTTAAACAAATCTCTTACACGTGATGCACCCACACCAACGAACATCTCAACGAAGTCGGAGCCCGTAAGTGAGAAGAAAGGAACCTTTGCTTCGCCGGCAACAGCCTTGGCAAGAAGTGTTTTTCCTGTTCCGGGAGGTCCCACAAGCAAAGCACCCTTGGGAAGCTTTGCGCCGATTTTTACATATTTTCCGGGATTATGAAGGAAGTCTACCACTTCAACAAGTGATTCCTTTGCTTCATCCTCACCTGCTACATCCTTAAAGGTTACGCCTGTTTCACGCTGCACATAGACCTTGGCATTTGATTTGCCAACGCCCATCATGCCTCCGCCGCCTCCCATTCTTCTTGATAAGAAGCTGATGATAAGGAAGAATAAAGCTATAGGAAGAATGTAAGTGAGAATGATTGAAATCAGCCAGCTTGAATTGTCCGGAATGTCACCGGAAAAGGTAACGCCCGCATCAAGCAATCTGCCTGCAAGTGTATCGGAATCTTCCGTATATCCGACCGTATAAGTTATTTTTACCTGGCTTGCATATTTACCCTCCTGCTGTTGCTCAACAGGTGTAAAGGAAATGCAGTCAGAATCCAGATACACTTTGTTAATTTCTCCGCCTTCCAGCATCGCAATAAAGGTATCGTATGTAACTTCCTTTGTTGTGGCACTTGAAACTGCCTTGGTAAAATAACTTATAAGAAGAAGAACTATCAGAACTGCCACAAGCATCGGAGCAATTCTGAATCTCTTGTGATCTCCGTTGTTATTTGAATCATTATTTTGATTGTTGTTGTTATCTGCCATAAATGTCCTCATTTTCTTCCATTTTTGACAGTCAGCCAAAAATGGGCTAATTAACGACTTTATTATATTTTCATATCACTTTTAAAGCAATATCTTAAATGTGAAAAAAGTCTAAAAGAAATATGACTTTTACATTGAAAACAATGGTTTATCTGTGTAATAATGTTCGAGTGTATTGTTATTTTTCGGAGGATATGCAAACATGAGAAACGGATTTGATAATGACAAATATCTTCAGATGCAATCTGAGAGAATTCTTGAAAGAGCATCACATTTTGGTGACAAGCTGTATCTTGAATTCGGCGGAAAGCTGTTTGATGACTACCATGCTTCACGTGTTCTTCCCGGTTTCCAGCCTGACAGTAAGCTGAAAATGCTTCTTAAAATGAAAGATAAGGCTGAAATCGTAATCGCAATCGGTGCCGATGCAATCGAGCAGAACAAAAAGCGCGGCGATCTTGGCATTACATACGATCTTGAGGTACTGAGATTAATTGATGCATTTACAAGTGTCGGTCTTTATGTCGGTAGCGTTGTTATTACAAAGTACGCCGGTCAGCCCGCTGCCGATGCATTCCGTTCAAAGCTTTCCTCACTTAATATAAAATCATACCTTCACTATCCGATTGAAGGCTATCCCGCAAATATTCCGCTTATCGTAAGTGACGACGGTTACGGTAAAAACGACTATATCGAAACAACCAGACCCCTTGTTGTAATCACAGCACCCGGTCCCGGTTCAGGAAAGATGGCAACCTGTCTTTCACAGCTTTATCACGAAAACAAGCGTGGGTTGAAGGCCGGATATGCGAAGTTCGAAACCTTCCCTATTTGGAATCTTCCTCTTAACCACCCCGTTAATATTGCTTACGAAGCTGCAACCGCAGATCTGGCAGATGTTAATATGATTGATCCCTTCCACTTGGAAGCATACGGTGAAACAACCGTTAACTATAACCGTGACGTCGAGATTTTCCCAGTGCTAAACGCCATGTTCACGCAGATTCTCGGAGAAAGCCCCTACAAATCACCTACCGATATGGGTGTAAATATGGCCGGCAACTGCATTTTTGATGATGAAGCCTGCCGCGAAGCTTCAAAGCAGGAGGTTATTCGCCGCTACTACACAGCTCTTTGTGATTTAAAAAAGGGCACAGGAACAAAAGATATTGTATTCAAGCTTGAACTGTTAATGAAGCAGATGAATTTAAGTGCAGATGATCGTTCCGTTATTGCGGCCGCTTTGGAAAAAGAAACCGCAACCGGTCATCCCGCTGCAGCAATAGAACTTCCCGACGGAAAAGTAATTACCGGAAAGACCTCCGATCTTCTCGGTGCAAGTGCAGCCGCATTAATCAGTTCCTTAAAGGAGCTTGCAGGACTTGATCATTCACTTCATCTTATAAGCCCTGCTGCCCTGGAGCCTATTCAGGGAGTAAAAACAAAATACCTTGGAAGCGTCAATCCAAGACTTCACACGGACGAGGTTCTTATCGCTTTATCTGTAAGCGCCGCATCCGACGAAAAGGCAAGGCTGGCTTTGGAACAGGTTCCCAATTTACGCGGCTGTGAAGTTCATTCCTCAGTTCTTCTTTCTTCCGTTGATGAAAAGATTTTCAAGAAGCTTGGAATGAATCTCACCTGTGAGCCCAAATACGAAACAGATAAGAAATACCATAACTAAATTTGATTCACGCAAAAATACCTCTCTCAGAACCTTGTTCTCAGAGAGGTATTATTTTTCGGTTATGTAACAAAATGTTGCAAGGTGCGTGTTTATTCGGAAATCCGAAGCAGTTATTCGTAGGAATAGAAAAACAACTCATTTCCGTAACGCGGAACCTCCACCGGCATATCTTCCGTTTCGATCGACAATACAGAGTAATCAAACTGTTTGTTCTCGTATAAAAAGACCGCTTCATCGTACACATCGTCCTCTAAGCCCATTTCAACATGCTCGCTGAACATTCTGGAGCTGTCGCTTAAGGAATCCATGTATAATGCGGGATGTTCCGAATGCCCGAGAGACGGTACCATTATAACCGCCATTGTGTCTTCAGCATCTACACGGTCATTGAAATAGTTTTTCATTTCGTCGAGGTTCGCAAATTTCTCCGGTTTATAGATTACCGTATTATCGCCATGGTAAATATCAACAAGCAGCTTCGGGAAATCCATTAAATAATAATTTCCGTCTTCATAGAACCAGTTGAGAACATAAAAACCGTTTCCGTAAACAATAATATATCCGGCATCTTCAAAATCATTTTCCAAAAGATACGCCGCCGCGTTAACTATATCCGTCAGGCCTCCGCACTTGGCCGCCAGAACGGCTTCTCCGCCTTGCGACCATACCCAGTGGGTCCTTCCCGATACCAGTATCGGAGCTGAATCGGAATAATAAAAACCGCTTTTCTGAAAATAATATATCGCGTCCTGAATGGTATTTATTTTTGTTTTTAAAAATTCGGGATTGACTGTGCTTTGATAATCAACCGTTTCGTCCCAGAAGCCTTCCGGTCCGATTTCAAAGCAACCTTCGACCTTTTTTCCGTCATTAAAGGTTGTCACCGCATATTCGCACTTGTCATATTCGGTTCCGTTCTCCGAAACCCTTGATATGGTAACAACACCTTCCCTCAAACCGATAAGTTCATTGTTCGAAACATATGCTATTGTCTCATCAGAGGATTGCCATGTGCCTTTTTTGTCCGAAGTAAGCACTCTCGGCATACCGAGATAGACCACATTCTTATCCATTCCGACCTTCTCACGAAAGGAGGTTTTATATTGAGAATGTGTATCGGGCTTGCCTATTTCGCCAGTCTTCACGTCTTTGTTGCCGCATCCGCACAACAAAAAACATACTGCGACAAGAAAAATAAATATTTTTTTCATTTTCGTACCCTAAATCCGATCACTTATAGCAATGTTGCCAGCTTGTTTGCTTCCAGTATTTCATCAAGCTCATCGATTCCAATTTTGTTTTTAATTGCAAAAAGAATATATGCGTCCCTTCTGTCACGGGGATATAAAGTCGCCAGACCCGCACACCTGAGTGCCATCTGAGTCTCTTCTATCGACAGGGGAAAGGCCAGACAAATTCCAATCAGAATATCTCGTGAAGGAACCTTTTTGTCGTTTCTGAACAGTTCGTACCCGTAATTGCTTCCTTCCTGGCCTGCCTTTCTGAAAAGCTCGGCTTTTTTTACATTATACTTTGCAACCATCTGCTTCAAAAAAACGGACAGTGACAAATCACACAATTCATTTTTATTCTCCTCAAAAAAACGACTCTGCTCTTCACACTGTACTATTTCATTTAGCAATTCTTCCGTACTCTTATTCATCATAACCTCAAAATACATTTTTTATTATCACTCCCGGGTTTCGGTGGCAATTTATTGAATAAATGCAATCCGCACACTGATTGTTTTACCGTTTCGCATATTGATATCGACAGAAAAATCTCCATCAAAGGTTCTTCCAATATAATCACCCTTAAGAGCAAACCCTTTACCGTCCTTTGCAATATAATATTCCGAAGGGTCTATCTGTTTGTCATCTACGGAGATGCTTTCAATCGGCTGCTTTGTATTAAGCACATTTATAAAAATATCATTTTCAGTAGATCTGCTGTAATAAAAAACCTCGCTCGAGGGAATCGGGTCCATGTTGAAGTAATGTATATCCTTGGCATATACAAAAACAGTCACCTTCCACTCGGAGAAATCGGTAGCCTTAATAACCAAATCGTAATACCCCGGTGCAAAACCGCTCATTGTATCTGCTCCTATACATATAAACCCTTTTTCAAAAAAACAGTCCTCGATATCGGATAATATTATATTTTCAATATGTCTGCTTCTGTCTTCCGTATAACGGGCAGCAACAATATATGCCAGCTCCAAATTTTCAAACAAAGGATTGTAAAGCAAAAGCGCCTGAGGATATGCCTTCATAAAATAAAATTCGCCATGCAAAAAATCCGCGTCGGCAGGAACAATGTCGGCGCAGTACTCCCCAATGCTTTTGTAAACATACTCCTCCGGAACAATACTCATTCCGTACATATTTTCTTCTTTTTCGCGTATAAAAAAGCTTATTTTTGCCGCATTGCTTTGGGGCATACCCTTTTGTCCGTAACCCGAATTTATAAAAATAAAACCTGCCACCAAACATACAATGATGCCTGCGACCAATGAAATCAAAATTTTTATTTTTGCCGAATACTTGTTTCTGACATCATTGATTGCCTGCGCAAAGGAAAAAACATCACGAAAACGCTTCTTTGGATCAAACATCGTTGCCTTGTCGAATTTTTTCTTAAGTGCCCGTCTTTCTATGCCGGAAATAAGCATTTTATCTGCAATCAAACCGCAAACAATACCCAGAGAGTAAATGTCGCTCCTTTCGTCTGTCTGTGAAAAACCGTATTGCTCGGGTGATGCATAGCCTCGCGTACCAAGCATGCGTGTATCCTGTTGCTTTTCCTCCGAATGCTCGCGGACGGCATCAAAATCAAGCAGCTTCAATTCCCCGCTTTCGGTAATAATAATATTTTGCGGCTTGATGTCTCTGTGAATAAGCGGTGGATTCATGCTGTGAAGTTCGGTTACCGCCTCCAGCAGCCGATTTATATAAAAATAACCTGTCTCTTTTTCTATTTCTTTTTCCAAGACAATGTTTAACAGATTGCCGGCGATATATTCCTCCAGAATATATGTCGAGCCGTCACTGTATTCAACTTGAATAATCTTGGGAAAATAGCTTGAATCAATACTTCTTATTCTGTCAAAAAGAACGGTTTGATCAACTCCGTTAAGTTTTTTCAGAATAAAGAAATTGTTGCTTCTGTCCGAAACCAGAAATACCGCAGACTTATCATTTTCCGAAATTGCTGTAATTATATCTAAATTGTTGCCGGATATAATTTCACACATTTTTATCTCCATTCCAAGAATTGCTCTTTTCTTAGCTGTAAATGATAAGAATACGATACCACAAGTATCAGCTTTAAATAATTGCCGAGTTTGATTATACGAAAAAAATTTTTCAAAATCTTACGCTGGCAGCATAAAAGCAGGGTGAGCCCTTAAGTTCACCCTGCTTCATTGCAATTTATTTCTTTATTACGCAATATGTATATTCCGCTGTTCCTTCCGCATTGCCCCTTCCGGTAATGACACACTTAATCATCACTCCCGGCTTAAGCTTATCCGTGCTCTTTACAGCTGCCCCGGTGCTTCTTTCAACATACTGACCTGTCACACCGTCATATACAATCGTATCCTCGGCATAAAAATATGCTGCGGAATAATCGCTCGTCGAAAGCTTCGCTCCCGTGTTGGTTTCTTTTACAACAACCGAAGCCTTGTAAGAAGAAATATACCCCTTGGTATCGAGCTTAGCATATGCAACTGCTGCCGGTGCCACGGAAGCATTTGTTATTACACCCTTATTTATGGTATAGGTGCGCTTTACCGTACCGGAATAATTGCCCTTGAATTTAATGGTAACCTTGGGAGCCTTTACCGCATCGAATACCGCCGGCTTCTTGGCATTTTCAAACTTGCTGATTGTATAATCCTTGCCTTTAACCAGCACCTTTCCGTTAAGATTATCTCTGATTACCACATTTGCATTCTTATCCGCACCGGTGTAGAAAACATCGGGTGCATTGATATCCAGTCGCTCCATATCGTTTACCGGATTAATCTTAAAGGTAACCTTCTTTGAAGTGCCTGTATAGCTTCTGATTCCCTTAATAACCGCTGTTGCGGTTCCGGCATTTACATTTTTCGAGTACTCAACATAGTAATCCGTGCCGTTTTCAAGAGTCTCTGTTACGCCGTTCCCGGTAATTGTCACCGTAACCTCCGGACATATTTCATATCCGACATAAACCTGCGACGCTACCGATACTGCTGCCTTTGAGATATCAAAGCCTGTAATCTTATAGTCTGCAGCCTTGACACCCATCATTTTATAATCGCCGATACCGACGATATAAACCTTCTTCTTGCCCGGAGTAACGGCACTCATACTGCCGGTAATTTTCATTCCGGTCAAATCCTTTCCGATAACGGATTTAAGAGAATTGTAGCCCTCATTCACCGTCATATAGTCGGATATCGACCATCCGGCAACAACATCCTCGCTGAATATTTCGTAATCCACATGCTCTGTAAGAAGCTTTCCGTTATATTTAACCGAAGTTACCATATCGTAGTGAGGCTCACCGGTATATGGCACATTCTTTGTAGTAATTTTAAGAAGCTT
Source organism: Lachnospiraceae bacterium (assembly GCA_045600725.1). Lineage (GTDB taxonomy): Bacteria > Bacillota > Clostridia > Lachnospirales > Lachnospiraceae > UBA1258. The sequence goes on along the minus strand of JAZRYK010000010.1, from coordinate 3,041 downwards.
TGTATTGCATGGCGGAATAACAATCAGTCCGCAGTTTGTACGGTAAGTACCTTCATAGTTACCCTTTCCTTCAATAATGAATTCATACTCGCCGGTATGAATAACCGAATCCGTAATCTCCTGCGTGTTGTTTCCGAAGGAAGCGGCAGTCGGAAGAACGGTACGCTCCAGATACTTAACCTCATAATCGGTTCCCTTAACAAGCTTTATGCCGTTAATCGTTACTACGGGATCGGGTTTCAATTCCTGCCCCTTATAATCAACACCCATTAACATCCGCACATCGCCGTTTACATCCGACTTGTAGGCCTTTGTTTTTGAAAGAACAACCTTCTTTGTGAATTCGTCATAGTTGAAGTTACCCTTTTTAACCGTAAATTTGAAGGTAACGGGATATGTATCGATATACTTTCCTTTTCCCTTAATTGTTGCCGTAGCATAGGTTCCGGGAGCGGAAACTGCTTTGTTGTCGGTATATTCAACCGTATAATCCTTGCCTAATTCCAGCTCACTGCCTCTGTACAAAACAATCATGTCAAGAATAGCTCCGCCGGGCATATAATATGCCGAATCGGATAACTGATCTGCATAAATATTGCTGTCTCGAAGGCTGACCTGACCGTTTATTGTAAAGGATTTCTTAATGGTACCCATCCGGTTATTAATACCTTTTACATAAACGTAAGCCGTTCCGGGCTTATCATTTCCTTCATAGGAAACCGTGTAATCAACACCCTCGACCAGAGTTTTCTTGTTAAGAACAACCTTCACCGCAGGTCTTGGTGAAACTGCTTCGTCATAAGCAAACGAAGTTGTTCTTAAGGTAACAGAAGCCTTGGATATATCTGTTTTACTTACCAGAAAATCAAAATCACCCGTCTTGGCAACGGTAATCTTATCGTCACCTTCGTTGTTGTATTTGCCTGTAGGAGCAAATGATACAACATACTTACCGGCGGCATGAACCTTAATCACTCCGGTTTCAACTAATTCACTGTCATCAAATGAATAATAATCATATTTCGGCACATAATCCTTACCCTGTACCATGGTTGCCTTAAAGCTCTCACCGGCGGCAGTTTCGGCCATAATCTTTACGGTGTATTTGGGCTTTATTTCTGCGCCTGAATAAACAACATTTTTTGCACCGGAAACGGACAAAACATCCACAATGCTGTAGCCGTCTACTTCACCCAGTCCGACCTCAACGGTTCCCGAATAATTACCTTTAAATACCACCTTTGCCACAGCACCGATTCCTGCCATGCCCGTTGAAGGATATGTAATAGTATAATCTTTTCCCGACTGAAGAACCTGTGTTTCGGCTTCAGCCCACATTGCCGTCAGTGAAGCCTTGGGATTGACAAGCTTACCCTTGGTATTTATATAAGGTTTTCCGGAGGCTGCAGCCGTAGGCGTCAATTCATAAAAAATTTTGCCTGCTTCCGCTGTGAAGCCTTCGCAAATGCTGTCGGCAGTTACTGCCTTCTTTGTGATTATGAAGGTCTTCTTTAATACACCTTCGTACTCATCACCCTTGGCAGTAACAATAATTGTTGCAGTACCGATATTTATATTTTTTTCATATGCCACATTATAGTGTTCTTCACTTACGGTAACACCTGCGGCATCCTTTAAAATAACAGCAGGTGTTACTCCTGCGGGGCCCGCATATTCGTAAGTTTTTTCAATTCCATCAATTGTAAAGCCACTGATTGAGGTTCTTGAAAGAGTTTTTACATAAATATCCCCATGGGTAATATTTGCTTCGCTGTCAGAGTCATAATTACCCTTACCAAAGATATAGCCAATATAACGCTTCGGCTGCTGCATTGTTCCCGCTGTAACACTTGTGACATCCATACCGGAGTCAACATCGTAATATCTCACGGTAAAATCAACATTTTCAACAAGCTTAGTACCGTTATAAACAAGCTCGATAACCGGTTTTACGACATCGCCTGTCTTGGCAGCATAATAGGTATATGCACTGTTGTTAACAAGCTTTCCGCTCTCCTTAAGTGAAGCAAGACTTGCCTTAACAATCTCGAAGTTTTTTATTGCAGCTGTTCCACCGATACTTCCCATGGGAACAACTGTTACTTTGGCAGTACCGAGTTCTTTATTGTTGCTGTAAGAAAGTGTGTAATCAACACCTTCCTGCAATGTATAAAATTCATCCAGGCTAATGACTACATTTGCTTTGGCACCTGCCGGATCGAATGCAATTTCTTCATCAACCACAATATCCAGGTCCGCAATATCGCGTTTCTGAATTTTGAATGTCTTTATTATTGTTCCGGTAACGCCCATGTAATCATTACCGATAATCTTGACAATCGCCGTGCCGGCCGCTTTGTTGTTTGAATAAACAACCGAATAATGAAGGTCCTTTACCAACACTCTTCCATTGGAAATGCCGGTAACGGTAACCTCAGGTGTCTGCTCATATCCGTTATAGAATATGTCTGATTCACCTGCAATTTCTACCGTCACGTTTTCGGTCGACAATTTCATGGCTGAATCAATACATTCCCGAGCCATAACCTGAATTATCGCATTGTCCGCCTCGTCTGTCTTACGGATTCTGTATATACCGGGCTCAAAAGTGCGAATATACCAGTAGCCCAAATCGTCCCAAGCAAGCTCCAAATCGTCTGAAGGAACAAACTCTCCTTCGGCATTCTGCTTTGTTACCTCAAGTAAGCCATCAAGCATATTTTTATATGTATATTTTGCATAAAGCTCAGCATACGGATTCTCAGGATCGCTTGTATTTACGAGCACATCATAATCCGAAGCTTCGTTCCAGCCGAACAACAGAAGACTTCTTCCTCCGTCCGCATTAAATTCAACTGTCTTTTCGAAGTATGAATAATAATCTCCTTCGCTGCTTTTTTCTATTTCACGAACCTTTTCTCCATCATAGGAAGAAGAAACCACAAGTCCCTTCTTTGAAAGTTCCGGGCCGAAGTACATTTCCGAGAAGTATTGCTCATAATCGGAGTCTTCACTCCGGCGTGCGTAAAGTGATGTACGAA
>JAZRYK010000009.1:0-2687 GCA_045600725.1 Lachnospiraceae bacterium | reverse complement strand
TGCTCTTCCGGTGGATTCTTCACTGCATTATATGTATCATTATAGAGCTGAACATATTTCTTCATTCTTGATTTCTCATCACCAGTCATAACATTTGTAAGCCATACATTCTCACGTGTATTGTAAATAGCACACAACTCTCCATTCGGTGCATAAAACTTGCTATTTCTCATCACGCCACCATAGTAATTGTATATATTATTGAAATCAGAGCATTTTTATTCAAACTATTCTCTTCTTTCTTCTTCATCTCGATGAGATTTTCATTAACTTTTTCCTCATAATTATCCATCTCTATCCTCTCCCCACTTAGTAGTTCATTGACCGTGACACCTAAAATATTGCATAGTTCCAACATGATAGATGAATCAGGCATACTTTTCCCCGTTTCCCATTTCGAAACAGCTCTGTCAGTAATATTCATCTTTTCTGCTAGTTGTGCTTGAGTCATTCCCTTTTCTTTTCTACAACTGGCAATAAATTTACCTGTATCTATTTGATTCATTTGTAAATCACTCCTTTCATGCTTCACTATACACTTTCAATCTACTTTTAACCACGAACCGCTGGTAGAATTATCGAACTCAACTACTGGTTGGGAGAGGCGTTATGTTTGATATCAGTCAATTACGCGGTTGTTTAGCAATAGATTAAAATTTATCCCCATTCACAAAATGTCTTTTACATTCTTAAATTCAATGCGACAACTATTCATCTGCTCGCAATAACGAAACCAATGTCCTAGCACACTCGATTGTTTTCTCGAAACTGATATCAAATGCATAAGAAAACTTCTTCTGATAATTTGCCCACTGATCATTCAGTTTGCTGTCACTCTCTATAATTCCTATGATTTTTTCTTCGTTTCCAATTATATGTAATGATTCTCTTTTTCTGCAGGTTGCTTCATAAGCTGCCCTAAAATCCTCTGCTTTAATTTCACCCGCATACATTTCTACCAACACACAAATATCATAGAAATCTCTCATTCTGGTATTTGCACGCTCACGAACAAGTATCGTCTGTAATTTTTCTCCCAGAATGGTTTCAAGGTTATAACTCCACAGCTCGATTTCTCTTTCTTCAAGCATAAGCTTGTAATTATATTCAATCGCTCTTGGAGTTATCACATCACCCGTGGAAACATCTATCTTTATCGGTGTAATCATTTTCTCAAATACTGCATCCAAATGAAAACGAATTCCGGGATACTCCATCTCGTCCATTATTGTCTCTACATCTTTAATGATAAAAGATACCCCATCATCAAGTTGAATTGCTGCTATCTCGCTTACTACGTGCTGTGCATTCTCTATGTTTAAGTCCTGTCCCTTTACGGTTGTATCAATGTCCATAGTGGATCTCATCGAAATGCCAACCATTGATGTTATGAGCATTCCACCTTTTATGATAAAGTTGTCCTTGTATGCCGAAAGCGATACTCTCTCCAAGAATCTCTCCATCATATAGATTCTCATAAGTACTCTTGGATCCGCACCATTTTTAGATGCTATATTTTTTATTCTTCCTTTTGCCTGTGCAGATGTTAAACCCATTATAAAAGTACCTCCATATAAGATCTCATTAGTTTTTCTACTCGGAGCATTTTTGCATATTCAAACAGCTTTGTCAGATTCTTTTCCTTTTTCCTGGCATAAGCTTTGAGTGCAGCATTGAAATCTTGAATCTCAAAGCTATTTCTATTCCGTACAAGGTCACACATCGTTCTTTCCAAATCATACATTGGAATGGTATTACCATCCAGATCAGTAACTTCCACTTTCCCTAAATCAAGGCATTCCTTTTTTACAAAGAAAACCTTATAGCCTGCCGCTTTAAGTCTGCTTGTATTGTAACCGGAATAAATGGTAAGTGTTGGTGATGAAGGTTCTCTGTCAACCAGCCCATAATAGTGAAGCGCAACATCATGAGATATCACAGCTTTAGGGCATCTCATGTGAGCAATCAATAACGGATCAACCCATGCATCCTGCGAAGCATAAATACCACGTGAAATCTGTTCAAAATTATTTTTTTTCAAATAATTGTAAAAATCTGCCTTTGACTGATTATTTCTAGCCACATCTTTTGTTGTAATCATTCCTGATTCATCGACAAGGTTTTCGATCTTATTCATGGCAATCACCTCCAAACGTACTTATATTATAATTTATATACGCACATTTGTAAAGTTCATTTTTAACATTCGTGCTTATATTATTTTTTATATACGCACGTTGTCTCAAAATTTATTATTGGCAGATTTTGGCATTTAGAAAACAAAAAACACGCCCGGAAGTGGTATCACACCCCGGACGCTTGGTTGGTCCTCTGAAAAGTTACTATTTACATCCCCAGCTTTCCGGCTAACTGCATCTGCCCAATCAGTAGTGCCTTGATCTTCTCATCTTTAATTCCCTGTAATATAGCCGCAGCTGTAATAACATAAGGATCCTCTTCTGTTTCAAATCCAAGCAAATAATCCGGCTTAGTAGCAAGATGTCTTGAAAGCTCTGCTATAACACTGCTCTTAATATCAACCTTGTCATATACATCATCTGCCTTTTCACAAAGTAAATTAAAGAGCTGTGTGTAAATCATACTGATTAAGAAGTTAAAAGTCGCATCCGTATCTGACATAATCAGGAATAAAGATGTCTTTTGATCTCCCAGGGTATCTAGCTCTA
>JAZRYK010000008.1:0-5107 GCA_045600725.1 Lachnospiraceae bacterium | reverse complement strand
CATCACCAATTTTCTTTTAGAAATGGGTAATGGTTTTGCTTATATTGGACATCAAAAACTGTTGAAAGTTGGAGATGACGAGTATTTCCCGGATTTGTTATTTTATAATACTATCCTGCATTGTTATGTGGTGATTGATTTGAAAATGAAGAAATTTATCCCAGAATATGCCGGAAAAATGAATTTTTATCTATCAGTCGCTGATGAACAGCTGAGAACAGAGGGCGATAATCCATCAATCGGACTTATTCTATGTAGAGATAAAAATAAGCTCGTTGCTGAATATTCATTAAAGGATATGACTAAACCAATAGGTGTCAGCGAATACATTTTGACAGAGCAAGTTCCAGAAGAATTTAGGAAGGCTCTTCCTGATGCCGATGCTTGGGAAAAACATATGCCATTAATGGATGAAGATGAATGATCCAGTGAATGATAGCAAATTCTGATTTTCTAAAATAAATGATATTAGGAATAGAAAGTCAATGTGAAAATGATTTTCATATTGACTTTTCTTTTGCAAAGTATTAAATTTGAAAATGGTTTTCAAATTGAGAGGTGCTTATGCCTAAAGGAAGATATAATACAAAACAAAGAGAAGAAGTACTTTCTTTTTTACAAAGTATGCCAGGGGAACATGTCACGGTAAATGATATATGTAATCATTTGAGTGACGTTGGGGCGTCAGTTGGAATGACTACTATCTATAGACATTTGGATAAGTTGGTTGAAGAAGGTACTGTAAAGAAATATGTATTAGATGCGTCGTCATCAGCCTGTTATGAATATGTTGATACACATTCAGCGTGCAAAGAAAATGGATGCACACATCTTAAGTGTACCAATTGTGGTAAACTCATACATTTGCACTGTGATGATTTGAAAGCCACAGAAAGACATATCCTGGAAGAACATGGTTTTAAGGCTGATATGACAAGAACTGTCATATATGGATTATGTGAAAACTGTCAGTAGAATTGATAAAGTCAGAAAGGAGAGATTACATGCTGCAGAATATTAAGTCAAAAAGAATAACTGCGTGGATAGCTTTAATAGCTGTTGTATGTGTAATGCTTTTTTCTGTTATATATATTCTTGCGCATGCAGATCATGAGTGTATAGGGACAGAATGTCCTATTTGTGCAGTGATGGAGCAATGCGGAAATAATATCAAAAATATAGGAACTATAATTGTTGCCGTTGCAGCAGTATTTTTCCTATACCTATCTATTAAGAAGAGTGTGCAGTATGTTATCACTGTATGCCCTGACTATTCTCTAATTTCCCAAAAGGTAAGAATGAATAATTGAATTTCCAGACAGAATAGACCGCAGAAACTCTGATTTTCAGTCAGGGTTGTTTTGGCTATGCAAAATAGCTTTATGTGGTGTATTCTGTCTGTTTTTATGCTCAAAAACAGAAAAAATGGAGGAAATTCAAAATGAAAAAGTTAATATTGGTTCTTTGTGTAATGGTGTTTGCAGTATCAATGCTTACAGGATGTGGCACAGGTGCAACTAAGGATAATGGAAAGATTTCTATCGTTACAACTATCTTCCCAGAATATGACTGGGTTCGTGAAATTACAAAGGGTAATGCAAAAGTTGAGATTACTATGCTGCTTGATAAAGGTGTGGATTTGCACAGCTTTCAGCCTACAGCAGATGACATTGTGAAGGTTTCTTCCTGTGACATGTTTATCTATGTCGGTGGCGAGTCTGACGAATGGGTTGAGGATGCACTCGCAGAAGCAACAAATAAGGATATGGTGGTCATTAACCTTCTTGATGTTCTGGGGGATTCAGTTAAAGAGGAAGAACTTGTAGAAGGAATGGAAGGCGAAGAGGAAGAAGAGGAATCTGAAGAAGAGGAAGGCCCTGAATATGATGAACATGTATGGCTTTCCATAAAGAATGCAGAGGTTCTCTGCCAATATATTTCAGACGAATTATGCAAGATAGATCCTGATAATAAAGAAACCTATGAAACAAATGTAAAAGCATATATTGCACAACTTGACACACTTGATAAAGAGTTTGAGGCGGCAGTAAGTAATGCATCCGTAAAAACAGTTCTTTTTGGAGACAGATTTCCTTTCAGATACCTGGTTGATGATTACGGTCTTGATTATTATGCAGCCTTTGTAGGATGTTCCGCCGAGTCAGAAGCCAGCTTTGAAACAATCAAGTTTTTGGCAGACAAGACTGATGAACTTGGACTCAACGCAATTCTACAAATAGAAAGCGCAGATGGAAAAATAGCACAGACAATAAAAGATACAACTAAAACGAAGAGTCAGCAGATTCTTACAATGAATTCCATGCAGTCTGTAACTAGCAAGGATGTATCTGCCGGAGCAACATATCTTGGAATTATGCAGGATAATCTTTCTGTACTAAGCCAGGCAATCAATTAAAGGTTAGGTGGTGTTTATATGTCTATATTAACTGGCAGCAATCTTTCGCTTGGATATGAAAGTAAAGAAATAATAAAAGATATATCCTTTGCAATAGAAAAAGGTGATTATCTCTGCATTGTTGGGGAAAATGGTGCAGGTAAATCTACACTTATGAAAACAATTTTAGGGCTGATAGAGCCTATTAAAGGAAAAATTGTTTGGGACGAAGGTCTTAATAAAAATGAAATAGGTTACATGCCACAGCAAACAATAGTGCAGAGAGACTTTCCAGCGTCAGTGGAAGAAATTGTTATATCAGGCTGCCAGGGACGTATGGGCATTAGGCCGTTTTATAGAAAAGAAGAAAAGCAGCTTGCAAAAGACAATATGGAAAAGATGAATATTTCTCATCTAGCCCAGTATTGTTACAGAGAATTGTCTGGTGGACAACAGCAGAAGGTTCTTTTAGCAAGAGCTCTGTGTGCTACAAGAAAACTACTTTTGCTTGATGAACCGGTCGCAGGGTTAGACCCAAAAGCAATGGCAGAATTATATGAATTGATTGAGAAACTGAATAAAGAAGGCATAACCGTAATTATGATTTCTCATGATATAGCCGTTGCAATCAAATATGCTAGTCATGTGCTTCATATCGGTAAACATACCTTCTTTGGAACAAAGGAAGAATATGTTGAGAGTGATGCCGGAAAGAAATTTCTGATTTTACAGGAAATGGAGGGAAAGCAGTTATGGAAAAATTAATCCTATATTTGGAATATCCCTTCGTGAGATATGCGCTTATAGTTGGTGTGTTGATTGCGCTTTGCTCATCCCTTCTGGGAGTAACACTCGTGCTGAAGCGATTCTCATTTATTGGAGATGGACTATCACATGTAGCATTTGGAGCTATGGCCGTTTCTGGAATTCTGGGAGTTACGAATGATACATTGGTTGTTCTTCCAATTACAATAGTATGTGCTGTTCTTTTACTAAAGACAGGACAGAATACAAGGATTAAAGGTGACGCAGCAATAGCAATGATATCGGTTGGAGCTTTGGCATTTGGATATTTACTAATGAATATATTTTCAACATCATCCAATCTTTCTGGGGATGTATGTTCCACATTGTTTGGCTCAACTTCAATTCTCACATTGAGAAAAGAAGAGGTATGGCTTTGCGCAGTGTTGTCTATAGTGGTTGTGTTGTTCTTTATTTTCTTTTATAACAAGATTTTTGATGTGACCTTTGACGAGAATTTTGCAAGGTCAGCAGGAACTAAAGTTGATTTATATAATTTGGTTATCGCAATAATCATAGCGGTGATTATTGTGCTTGCCATGAATTTGGTAGGGTCATTACTGATTTCTGCCTTAATCATTTTTCCGGCTTTGTCGGCGATGCGACTTTTTAACAGCTTTAAGAGGGTAACAATCTGTTCAGCAACTATTTCAGTTATTTGTGCATTTAGCGGAATTGTAATCTCAATTTTGGCCGGCACGCCTGTTGGATCTACGATTGTAGCTGTAGATGTTGCGGTGTTCTTTATATGTTACATAGCAGGAAGTCTTGTAGGAGGTAACAGAGCGTGAAAAAGAAAATAATGAAAATACTAAGTATAACAATTGTAGCAATAATGTTAGCAGCTTGTGGAAATACAGATTCTAAAGTGGATCAGGTTATTCAGAATCAGATGCAGGAGGGTGATAATAAAAATAGTCAGAGCGAACAGATAAAAGAAATTGTAGAAGATAAATCATCCGAAACAACAGAAAAATTGCAGATGGAGACTGAGGCTGATGATATTACAGAAGGAAATGCAATAAATGGCAATGTTGATGTTGATTTGACAAAACTTAGCAGCACAATGGTTTATTCAGAAGTTTATAATATGATGTATACTCCGCAAGACTATATTGGTAAAACTGTAAAGATGAGTGGAACGTTTGTGGCATATACCAATCAGGATGGAAGCAAGTATTATCCTGCGATAATTATTGCGGATGCAACCGCCTGTTGTTCCCAGGGACTGGAATTTGTATTGAAAGGAAATCCATCTTATCCAGATGGTTATCCTGAAATGGAAACGGAGATTACAGTCGTTGGCACATTTGAGACCTATGAAGAGGATGGAAATATGTACTGTAGATTGCAGAATGCCAAAGTAGAATAGATATGAAAATTTTATAGTTCCAAAATGAATAATTTTAGTTTTATTATGAGGTTTTTTACGGTATAATCTATTCGTTGCCTGTGACAATAAAATGACAATATAAAATCAAAGAAGTATATAAAATACATCAAAAACCGTTCAGAAATGAACTGTTAAACAAATCAATATCAAGCAAAATCACAACATAACAAAAAGGATTTTGCGAGATGGAATAATTAACGAGATTCGAAGAATTCAGTATTTATGAGGGTTCTGAGACTTTCGAGATACGATTTGATAACAAAATGATAACACTTGCTAAAATTGTATTATTGAAAGGTATTACAAGTGGTTAGCAAGTATGGTTTTAGACAAGATTAAAAGGTCTTGCCTAGCTAATGAAAATTAGCTGGGCGAGGCCTTTTTTCTTTTTGTGTATGTGTAAGCCGATGGAAACAATACAATTTACTTTTTTGATTTTTTCTTCTTGGATTTATCCATTTGCTTTTCAATATCAAGAAGCATATCGCTTAAGCCCTGCGGAATTACTTTTGCAA
>JAZRYK010000007.1:0-15665 GCA_045600725.1 Lachnospiraceae bacterium | reverse complement strand
CATAATAAAAGGCTCTTTAGAGCCAGCCTGTGGACGCAGTGCGGAAGGCGGATTCTTCAGCGCCTCTTTAGAGGCAAGCAGGTAACCGCGGCTTATAGCCGCAGAACAAACTACCGGCTAAGCCGGTAGTCATGATTTGTCGTGAACTGTCTTGCGATTACTGTCAGATAAATTTTTTGCTCAATGATAACAATATTTATATGACATTTATTTTATGAAAAAAGCCAACAAACAGCTGAATAAATGCTATAATAATTCGTGATAAACGATAAATTCGGAAAGGTATGAAATATGAGTAAGAAGAATAGGATAGTAAGCGGTATTATCTTTGCCGTGTTGCTTGCAGCTTCGCTTATAGGAATCTTCCTTTCGGGACATGGCGGGGAAGAAGAATCCATCAAAGAAGTAATGAAGGATGCGGTTTTGCACGAGCACATTCACGTAAGCCTGTTTGGATTTGCAGAGGTTAATCCGGGGCTTATATCCGCTTTTACGGTTACAGCAATATTCTTTGTTTTTGCTGTTGTGGTGAGAGTCTTTGTTATTCCCAGGTTTAAGATGGTACCCGGAAGATTTCAACTTCTCTTGGAAACTGCTGTAGGAATGTTTGACGGACTGGCAAAAACAAACAGCCCGCATAGAAACAGATTTCTTGGTGCATATGTTTTTGCGGCCGGTGCATATATATTTATTGGTACGGTTTTTGAATTGTTCGGAATTCAGGTGCCGACGACAACCGGTGGGAGCGTTGCATTGCCGGCTCCTTTAGCAGACATAAACGGGGCGATTTCACTGGGAGTTATGAGCTATTGTGTTATTCTTTCCGGAGGAATTGCCGGTAACAAATTTAAGGGAATTCTCCAAACACTGAAAGACTTCTCTTTGCCGGTGTCGATGAGTTTCAGACTGTTCGGGGCACTGCTGAGCGGTGCGCTTGTAACTGAACTTGTATATTACTATATGGCCGTCAGCTTTGTTATTCCGGTATTTGTCGGAGTGATGTTTACCTTGCTTCATGCACTGATTCAGGCATACGTACTGACCATGTTAACAGCACTTTTCTACGGAGAGGTTTCGGAGCCCGCACATAAAAAAGAGAAAGTGAAAAAGAATAAAAAGATTAAAAATATATCGGAGGTTGGATAAGATGAAAAATGTTATTAAAAAGATTGCTGTGGTTACAATGATGCTTATTCTTGCAGCCGGTGTTTTTGCAAAGCCTGTTGCGGCGCACGCATCACAGACTGCAGAAATCGCTGCAACAAATGAGAACGATGTTACAAGTTCAAAGGCTATGGCAGCAGCTATAGCGATTGCAGCTTCGGCAGGACTTGGTGCAATTGCGATGGGTATCGTAATTGCAAAAGCGGTTGACGGCATAGCAAGACAGCCTGAAGCAGACGGCAAAATAAGAACTTCAATGATGCTTGGCTTGGTATTTGTGGAAACAGCCATTATTTATGCACTGATTGTAGCGATATTAATTATATTTGTACTGTAAACGGAGGCGCAAAATGCCGCTTAATATAAATTTTCAGCAGATTTTTCTGCATATGTTCAACTTTGTTCTTCTTTTTGGTATAGCATATTTTCTTCTTTACAATCCAATCAAGAAGTTTATGCAAACAAGACAGGACTATTATAAAAAAATGGATGAGGAAGCCAAGCAAAGGCTGGCGGAAGCAGAAGCAGTAAAAAAGGATTACGAGAAGAAAACTTCAAACTGCAAGGAAGAAATAAAGGAAATGATGGATATGGCCACTTTGGAGGCAAGTGCAAAGCGTGAAGGTATTGTTGCGCAGGCACATCGTGAGGCGGATAAGATTATTGCCGATGCAAAGGCAAAGGCCGGCAGAGAACACGATATTATGATTTCCGACACAAAGCGTGAAATTGAAGTGATTGTGGCTGAAGCTCAGAGAAAGATTATTGATGAGAGAAGCGTAAGTGAAGAATACGATCATTTTCTTAACACTGTAAACAAGAAGGAAGCGGGAAATGAATGATACGAAGATAAAGGCATTTCTGTATGCTGAAGAGGCTCCCGACAGTTCGCAATTTTCCCGTTTTGAAAAGTTTGTTAAAGAAAAATACGGCGAAGATACCGAACTTGTTTTTGAACAGTCAGACGAGTACACGGGCGGCTTTAGACTTCAGTATGGTGAAGAAGCCTATGATTGGAGTAATAAGGGGCTTTTAAAGCAATTTAAAGCAAGCATTACCGAAATATCCGAGCACGAGGGCGATGTTATTCCTCTGATTAAGGATAAGTTAAAAACCTGGACTCCAAAGGCTATGGCTATGGAAATCGGTACGGTTTTGACAGTCGGCGACGGAATAGTAACCGTCAGTGGTCTCAGAGGCGTTACTTATGGCGAAATTCTTCTTTTCGAAGACGGAACGAGGGGAATGGCGCTTGATTTACGCACAGACGAGATAGGCTGCATTCTTTTCGATGAAGACGAGGGAGTAAGGGCCGGTGGGCAGGTTGTTCGTACAGGAAAAACTGCAGGTGTACCTGTAGGCGACTGCTTCATGGGCAGAGTCGTTAACGCACTTGGCCAGCCTATAGATAATGAAGGAGCTATTGCTTCAAATGAATACAGAGCAATTGAAAGTCCGGCGCCGGGAATTATTGAAAGACAGCCTGTTAACAGACCGATGGAAACCGGAATTATTGCAATAGATTCAATGTTTCCGATCGGACGAGGCCAGAGAGAACTTATCATAGGCGATCGCCAGACAGGAAAAACGGCAATTGCAACGGACACCATTATTAATCAAAAGGGAAAGAATGTTGTCTGCGTTTATGTTGCCATAGGTCAAAAGTCGAGCTTGGTTGCGAGACTCGTCGATACCCTTAAGAAGAACGATGCAATGGAATATACGGTTATAGTAAATGCATCGGCGAGCGATTCGGCAGCCCTTCAATATATTGCTCCTTATGCAGGAACGGCAATCGGTGAATATTTTATGAACCGAGGGCAGGATGTACTTATAGTTTATGATGATTTGTCAAAACATGCGGTGGCATATCGATCCATAAGCCTTTTGCTTGAGCGTGCACCGGGACGTGAAGCATATCCGGGAGATGTTTTCTATCTTCATTCACGTTTGCTCGAACGGTCCGCACATCTTTCGGCTGCTCTCGGAGGGGGCTCAATGACAGCTCTTCCGATTGTTGAAACGCAGGAGGGCGATGTGTCGGCATATATTCCGACAAATATTATTTCAATAACGGACGGACAAATATTCCTTGAAACCAATTTGTTCCTGGCAGGTCAGAGACCGGCGATAAATGTCGGACTTTCGGTGTCACGAGTAGGTGGAGATGCACAGACCAAGGCGGTCAAAAAGTCTGCCGGATCGATTCGAATCGATCTTGCACAGTATAGGGAAATGGAAGTGTTCACGCAGTTTTCGAGCGACATGGATGCTGCCACAAAAAGACAGCTTGAGTATGGCGACGGCATTATGGAAATGCTTAAGCAACAGCAGAATCATCCGTACTCACAGCACGAAGAGGTTATTCTTCTTATTGCTGCGCAGAGTTGTAAATTCAGAAATATTTCAGCTAAGAATGTAAAACAGTTTTTGAGTAAGCTTCTTGAATATTTTGAAGCTAATGAAACAGACCTGTTAAGGCGGATAGACTCGCTCGGAGTAGTCAGTTCCGAGGACAGAACAGAAATAGAAACTATTACAAAAATGTGCCACGAAGAATTTGTTTGCGGAGGCAATTGATGTCTGATATTAGGGAAATAAGGAACCACATGGAAAGTGTCCGCGATACTGAAAAGGTCACCAGAGCAATGCACATGATCGCGGCCAACAAAATGAGAAAAGCCAGGGCGGAACTGGATTCTACCAGGCCGTATTTTGATGCCGTAAGTACTGAAATAAAGCGTATTTTTCGTGTGAACAATGTTATTGAAAGCCCTTATTTTTATCCTAAAACAGGTGAGCATGATTTGCCGGGGGCATATGCATATTTGGTAATTACCGCTGATAAAGGATTGGCGGGTGCATATAACACCACAGTATTAAAGGAAACAGAGAAGCAGATAGCGGAGCATGACTCGAAACTTTATGTGGTGGGGGAGTATGGCCGAAAATATTTGGGTGCCTGTGATTATGTGCTTGAAGATAATTTTAATTTTACAGCGCAAAATCCTACACTGCAGAGGGCACGAGTAATCACGGCTCGTTTGCTTGAAGATTTTGAGAAAAAAGAAATTTCAAAGATTTTTATTATTTATACCGATTTAAAATCAGGAGTTAATCAGCAGGCGAAATGTGTGCGAGTGCTGCCTTTTCATCGCGGAGATTTTTCAAGCGGAAGTGAAGAAGAACAAAATCAGTCGCATTTTACATTCTTCCCTTCAATGGAAAGTGTACTAAACAATATGATCAGAAGCTATATGGCAGGCTTTATATACAGTGCGCTCGTGGACAGTTTCTGCTGTGAGCAGAACTCAAGAATGAATGCAATGGATGAAGCAAATTCAAATGCTGAAGAAATCCTTTTTGAATTAAAGCAGCAGTATAACCATGCACGACAGGGAAAAATCACTAAGGAAATTACTGAGATTTCTTCCGGAGCCAAGGCTTTGGCGGGAAAGAAGAATAAAAAGAAAGGAGCATCGAAAAAATGATAACAGGAAAGATAGCACAGGTATCGGGCTCTGTTGTTGATGTTGTTTTTGCAAAGCATGATTTGCCGAATATCAAAGATGCTCTGTATGTGGAGCTTAAAGGCAATAAGGTATATATGGAAGCCGAGCAGCATATCGGCGAAGGAACCGTTCGTTGTATTATGCTTGGTCAGAGCGAAGGAATTGCAAGGGATATGACTGTTTATTCGACTGAAGCTCCCATAAGCGTTCCGGTGGGTGAGATTACGCTGGGAAGGATGTTTAATGTCCTCGGTAATCCGATTGACGGAAAGGGCGACATTTCTTCTTCGTGCGTAAGAAGCTCAATACATAGAAAAGCTCCGGCTTTTTCAGAGCAGAGTCCTTCTGTGGAAATTTTGGAAACGGGCATAAAAGTTATCGACCTTCTGGAACCATATTCGAAGGGCGGAAAGATAGGCCTTTTTGGTGGTGCCGGAGTAGGAAAAACGGTATTTATTCAGGAAATGATTCATAATGTTGCAAAACATCATGACGGCTATTCTGTATTTGCCGGAGTCGGTGAGCGTTCAAGAGAAGGAAATGATTTATGGCGTGAGATGAACGAAAGCGGTGTTATTGAAAAAACAGCGCTTGTTTTCGGGCAGATGAATGAGGCACCCGGCGTAAGAATGCGAGTTGCTCTTTCCGGGTTGACCATGGCCGAATATTTCAGAGATCACGGTGGTAAGGATGTTCTTCTTTTTATAGATAATATTTTCAGATTTGTTCAGGCAGGATCTGAGGTTTCGACGTTGCTTGGACGTATGCCTTCCGAGGTGGGCTATCAGCCGACACTTGCTTCGGAAATGGGTATGCTGCAGGAGCGAATTGCATCAACGCAAAACGGCTCGGTTACATCTGTCCAGGCAATTTATGTACCGGCAGACGATTTGACGGATCCGGCACCTGCAACGACATTCTCGCATCTTGATGCAACAACGGTTCTTTCAAGAAAGGTTGCTGAACAGGGAATTTATCCCGCAGTTGATGCGCTTGCGTCCACATCACGAATTTTGGAGGCTGAGATTGTAGGAGAAAGACATTATAATATATCACGTGATGTCAGAGAAATACTTCAGAAATATAATGACTTAAAGGATATAATTGCTATTCTCGGTGTTGATGAACTTGCCGAAGAAGACCGGTTTGTAGTTAACAGAGCGCGAAAAATTCAGAGATTTTTATCGCAGCCTTTCAGTGTTGCGGAAAAATTCACGGGTGTTAAGGGCGAGTATGTTAAGCTTGAGGATACAATAAAGGGCTTTGAATGTATTTTAGGTGGCGAAATGGACAAAGTTCCCGAAGCTGCGTTTTTCAATGTCGGAACCATCGAACAGGTATATAAAAAGGCAGAAACTCTTTAAGGATTTCGGGAAGAAGAAAAGAAATGAAAGAATTTGATTTGAAAATTCTGGAGGCGGATTCTAAATTCTATGACGGAAAATGTGTGTCATTAATTGTACCCACAACCGAAGGATTGTACGGAATTCAGGCAAATCATGAGAACATGATTGCGGCTCTGGTAATAGGTGAAATTAAATATACCCTCCCTGACGGCTCAGAAAATTATGCATCTGTTTCGAACGGACTTATGAAGGTCGAAAACAACAGTGTACTTCTTCTGGTGGAATCGGTGGAATCTCCGGATGAAATTGATGAAAACAGATCTTTGGAAGAGGAAAAACAGTCCCGAGCAGAATTGTTGGAGAAGAAGAGCTTGGAGGAATATAAAATTGCCCAGGCACGTATGGCAAGGGCGATTAACCGTTTGAAGATAAAGAAAAAGTATGGTTCTTAAAATAGATGATTAATTTAAGAGTTGCCGGTAAAAAAGAATACGAAGAATTGAAAAAAATATATAGGGCGTCATTTCCTTTCAGGGAGAGGGCACCTTATTCAATGTTGGTACAAAAAGCAAATACAGGCGGAGAATTTCTATGTATTTACGATGATGACGTTCTTGTCGGCATGGTTTATATGGTCACGGATGCAAAGGTTGCATATGTTTTCTATTTTGCAGTAGATGAGAAATTCAGAGGAAAAGGCTATGGGAAAGCTACCATGGGGCTTCTTCTTGAAAAATATAAGGACAAGCGCTTTTTTCTTGCATTGGAAGATGTTAATGAGGCGAGTGCAAGGAACACGGATGAACGTATCAGACGGCATATCTTTTATGAACATTGTGGTCTGGTTGACCTGCCGGGGAAGATTAAGGAAGGTCCTGTGACTTTTGCAATAATGGGTAATGGCGGAAGTGTTTCGCCCGATGAATACGAAAATGTCATAACGGGCTGGTGCGGTAACTTTTACAGAAAATTATTTGGTATGTGTCTTGTGGCAGAGCCAAATGATTTATGAAAATAAAGGCTTTTTAAGCTTTTAGGTAATAAAAACGGTAGTAGATATGACACTACCTCACATTAGCAAGGGAGGTTAATATGAGAGATTTGGTTATCATTGGTGCAGGCCCGGCGGGGCTGAGCGCATCTGTATATGCAAAGCGGGCCGGATTGGATGCTTTGCTTGTAGACTATAGTCCTGTTTATGGAGGACAGGTTCTTTCAACATATGAAGTTGACAATTACCTGGGACTTCCGGGAGTCTCCGGAATTGAACTTGGAGAAAAATTTTCCGAACATGCCGTGAAGGCAGGTATTGATAAGCTTGAAGCAGTTGTTAATGCAATTGACAAAAAAGAAAACGGATATATTGTCAGAACTTCTGAAGGAGATGTGGAGGCAAAAACAATTATTGTCGCAACCGGTGCAAAGCATGCTCTTTTGAATGTTCCGGGTGAAGAAGAACTTGCCGGAATGGGAGTTTCTTACTGTGCCACATGCGACGGTGCTTTTTTCAAAAAAAGGGACGTTTGTGTTGTGGGCGGTTCGGATGTGGCAGTTGAAGATGCAATATATTTGGCGCGTACATGCAATAAGGTATATCTGATTCACAGACGTGATACATTGCGTGCGGCAAATTCTCTTGTAGAACAGCTTAAAGCCTGTGCAAATGTGGAATTTGTTTGGGATACGGAAGTAAAAGAAATTAAGGGAGAAGATCAGGTGGATGTTGTTCTTCTTCATAATAAGAAAACAGGTGAAGAGAAAGAACTGGCTGTGCAGGGTGTATTTATAGCTGTGGGAATTCAGCCTGTTACGGAACTTGTAGATAAGCTGGGAGTAACAGTATCCGATGATGGATATATTATGGCCGGAGAAGATTGCAGAACAAACCTTAAAGGACTTTATGTTGCCGGTGACATCCGCAAAAAGCCGATGCGTCAGATTATTACGGCGGTTGCAGACGGTGCTAATGCGGTCGCAAGCGTACAAGCCGATATTTGACGAAAAATCAAGCGTAATTTATAAAATAAAACAATTTTGTGAATAGTTAACAAAGTATTAGCAGGATTTATGAAAAAAGGGGCATGCTTATAGTGGAAAGGGAAATAGTTATCCACAATAAGAAATGCCTTTTTTGCGTCAAAAACCACTTTTCAACAGAGTTTTCCACTTTATCCACAAGCCTGACAACTTAAAATAGACTGACAATTTCAACGGAAAAATTTGTAGGAAGTGACGAAAATTATTTTTTTGGCCGGGGGTATTGACATTTTGCATGCACATATATGCCTGATTTTCGAGCATATTTTTCGCAAAAACGAAACTTCTGACTTGAACGAAGTTTTGAAAAAATTAACTAACAATTCTGTAAAAAAACTATAAAGTGTAGAAAATTATCAGACTATATGCTATAATTGTCTCACGTAAAACATACGAATATCCGAAAAGGAGTGATGTGTATGAAGTTTATTATTATCGGTAAAAACATTAATGTTACGGATGGTCTGAGAAGCGCGGTTGAAGACAAAATCGGAAAGCTTGAGAAATACTTCACACCCGAAACAGAGGTTCATGTTACTTTAAGTGTCGAAAAAGACAGACAAAAAATTGAAGTCACAATTCCTGTTAAGGGTAATATTATTCGTTCCGAGCAGGTTTCAAACGATATGTATGTTTCGATAGACCTTGTTGAGGAAATAATCGAGAGACAGCTAAAAAAATATAAAACAAAAATTGCTGATCGTGGCAAGAACGCCGGTTCATTCAGACAGGAGTTTATTGAAAACGATTATTTGGATGAAGAAGAAATCAAGATTGTTCGTACAAAGAAGTTTGACATTAAACCAATGTATCCCGAAGATGCATGCGTTCAGATGGAACTTCTCGGACACAATTTCTTCGTATTTGTTAATGCCGAAGACGACCAGGTATGTGTGGTCTACAAACGAAAAGGCGGAACATACGGACTTATCGAGGCGGATTTATAAATAAGATATTGCAGAGGGCCGACAGAAATGCCGGTCCTTTTTATTTGCATAGGGTTTTGTTTTTTTCGTTGAATAAAAGTCGGTCCGCGGGGATGTGCACCTGTTCAAGTGGAAAACAGTTGCAAGCAAAACACACTCGACACGAAGCGACGGACTCTTTTCTGAATCTTTGAAGACGCATATCGCACTTATAAAATCTGCACTGTTATTTTATATATCCGTATTGCGAAAAAAGGGCTCTTGTGGTAGAATAACCTTCGGAAAATGATAAAAATTTAACAAATAAATTTTCAAAAACCAAAGGAGAGAAAAAATGGCAAGAAAGGTTGTTTTAGCAGGCGCATGCCGTACTGCAATCGGAACCATGGGTGGAAGCCTTTCCACAACACCCGCACCCCAGCTTGGTGCAATCGTAATTAAGGAAGCAATCAATCGTGCAGGCATTAAGCCCGAAGACGTTGATCAGGTTTACATGGGATGTGTAATCCAGGCAGGTCAGGGTCAGAACGTTGCACGTCAGGCAGCTATAAAGGCAGGTCTTCCTATTGAAGTACCTGCAGATACAATGAACGTTGTTTGCGGATCAGGTCTTAACTGTGTTAACCAGGCAGCTCAGATGATTATGGCAGGTGATGCTGATGTAGTTATCGCCGGCGGTATGGAGAACATGTCAATGGCTCCTTACGCTGTACCTCAGGCTCGTTACGGTTACAGAATGAACAACGGAACACTCGTTGATACAATGGTAAACGATGCTCTTTGGGATGCATTCAACAACTATCATATGATTACAACAGCAGACAATATCTGCCGTGAATGGGGACTTACCCGTGAAGAACTTGATGAGTTCGCACTTAAGAGCCAGCAGAAGGCTTGCGCTGCTATTGAGTCAGGCGCATTCAAGAAGGAAATTGTTCCTGTAGAAGTTAAGAAGAAGAAAGAAACAGTTATCTTCGATACAGACGAAGGTCCTCGTGCAGGTTCAACAATCGAAGGACTTGCTAAGCTTCGTCCCATCAATCCCGATGGATTCGTAACAGCAGGTAACGCTTCAGGTATCAACGACGGTGCAGCAGCTATCGTTGTTATGTCAGAAGAAAAGGCTAAGGAACTTGGCGTTAAGCCTATGGCTACATTCGTAGCAGGCGGACTTGCAGGCTGCCGTCCCGAAGTAATGGGTATCGGTCCTGTTCCCGCAACACAGAAGGTTATGGCTAAAGCCGGAATGAAGATTGAAGATTTCGACATCATTGAAGCTAACGAAGCATTCGCTGCTCAGTCAGTTGCAGTTGGTAAGGATCTTGGAATCGATGTTGACAAGCAGCTTAACCCCAATGGTGGTGCTATTGCTCTTGGTCATCCCGTTGGAGCTTCAGGAGCTCGTATCCTTGTAACACTTCTTCACGAAATGGAAGCAAAGGATGCAAAGAACGGTCTTGCTACACTCTGTATCGGTGGCGGTATGGGTTGTGCAACAATCGTTACAAGAGAATAATTAATCAGTAAATAATCCGATATCCGGGCGGAGAATTCCACTCGGATATTGGTGTGTTTAAGAAAAGGAGCAAAATATGGATTTTGTTTTATACGAGCAGAAGGGTGCCGTAGGTATTATTACCATCAACAGAGAAAAGGCACTTAACGCACTCAACTCACAGGTTCTTGAAGAACTTGACGCAACATTTTCAGCAGTAAACCTTGACGAAGTTCGTTGCCTTATCCTTACAGGTGCAGGCGAGAAGTCATTCGTTGCAGGTGCTGATATCGGAGAAATGAGCACACTTACAAAGGCTGAAGGCGAAGCTTTCGGTAAAAAGGGTAATGATGTATTCAGAAAGATTGAAACATTCCCTATTCCGGTAATCGCTGCAGTTAACGGATTCGCTCTTGGCGGCGGATGCGAAATTTCAATGAGCTGTGATATCAGAATTTGTTCTGACAACGCAGTATTCGGCCAGCCTGAGGTTGGACTTGGAATTACACCCGGATTTGGCGGAACACAGAGACTTGCCCGTCTTGTCAGCCCCGGAATGGCTAAGCAGCTTATTTACACAGCAAGAAATATTAAGGCTGCCGAAGCTTACAGAATCGGACTTGTTAACCAGGTTGTTTCTGCAGAAGTTAATGAAGCAGGCGATGTTGTTGTTTCTGCAAAGGATGCATTAATGGCAGCAGCAGAGAAGATGGCAGCAGGTATTGCAGCTCAGGCTCCCATCGCAGTTCGTAATTGCAAAAAAGCAATTAATGATGGTCTTCAGGTTGATATGGATCAGGCAATCGTTATTGAAGAGAAGCTCTTCGGTGATTGCTTCGAAACAGAAGATCAGCAGGCCGGAATGGGCAACTTCCTTGAGAAGGACAAAGAAAAGAAGCTTAAGGTAGTTCCTTTTAAGAATCGTTAATTTATTTTTAAACTATAAAATTTAAGGAGGCACAACAATGAAGGTTGGTGTTATTGGTTCAGGCGCTATGGGCCAGGGCATTGCAAAGGCATTTGCTCAGACAGAAGGCTATGAAGTAGCTCTTTGCGATATCAAGCAGGAGTGGGCTGAAGGCGGTAAGGACAAGATTGCTAAGGGTTATGCAAAGCTTGTAGAAAAAGGTAAGATGACTCAGGAAGCTGCTGATGCTATCGTAGCAAAGATTACTCCCGGTCTTAAGGAAGATATCTGTGCAGATTGCGATCTTATCGTAGAAGCAGTATTTGAAAATATGGAAGTTAAGCAGACAACATTTAAGGAACTTGATGCTATCTGCAAGGAGAGCTGCATTTTCGCTTCAAACACTTCTTCACTTTCTATCACAGAGATCGGAAAGGGTGTAAACAGACCTGTTGTAGGTATGCACTTCTTCAATCCTGCTGACAGAATGAAGCTTGTTGAAGTTATCGCCGGTGTTAATACACCTGTTGAGACTGTTGAAGCTATCAAGAAGATTTCGGAAGAAATCGGAAAGACAGCAGTACAGGTTAACGAAGCAGCCGGATTCGTTGTTAACAGAATTCTTATTCCTATGATTAACGAAGCTGCTTTCATTAAGATGGAAGGTGTATCAGATATCGCCGGAATCGATGCTGCTATGAAACTTGGTGCTAATCATCCTATGGGACCCCTTGAACTTGGTGATTTCGTTGGTCTTGATATCTGCCTTGCAATCATGGATGTTCTTTACAAAGAAACAGGCGATTCAAAGTATCGTGCATGCCCTCTCATCCGTAAGATGGTTCGTGGTGGTAACCTCGGCGTTAAGACAGGTAAGGGCTTCTATGTATACAATGCTGGAACAAAGACAGCAATTGATGCTCAGTAATTTTATTCTATGAATTTTGGACGAGGCGGAATTATTTCCGCTTCGCCTGAAAAGTGCCTTAAGGCTCAAATATAAGTGAACTTAATATTTTAAGGAGGATATATAAAATCATGGATTTTACTTTAAGCAAAGAACATGAAATGGCGAGACAGTTATTTGCTGATTTCGCACAGAACGAAGTAAAGCCTCTTGCACAGGAAATCGACGAACAGCACAGATTCCCCAGAGAGACTGTTGACAAGCTTGCAAAGTACGGCTTCCTCGGAATTCCCGTAGCAAAAGAATATGGCGGACAGGGTTGTGACATTCTTACATACGTTATGTGTGTAGAAGAGATGTCAAAGGTTTGTGGTACAACAGGCGTTATCGTTTCGGCTCACACATCACTTTGCGTAGATCCCATTATGACCTACGGTACAGAAGAGCAGAAGCAGAAGTACGCAGTTCCCCTTGCAAAGGGTGAAAAGCTTGGTGCTTTCGGTTTAACAGAGCCCGGCGCAGGTACAGACGCTCAGGGTCAGCAGACAAAGGCTGTTCTTGATGGTGACGAATGGGTACTTAACGGATCAAAGTGCTTCATCACAAACGGTAAGGAAGCAGACGTTTACGTAATCTTCGCTGTAACAGGCAAGATTGAAAAGCGCGGAAAGTTCATTAAAGAGATTTCTGCATTCATCGTTGAAAAGGGAACACCCGGATTCAGCTTTGGTACAAAGGAAAACAAGATGGGTATCTGCGGTTCTTCAACATACGAACTCATCTTCACAGATTGCCGTATTCCCAAGGAAAACCTTCTTGGTCAGCAGGGTAAGGGCTTTGCAATCGCTATGCACACACTTGACGGTGGACGTATCGGTATCGCTGCTCAGGCTCTTGGTATTGCTGAAGGTGCTCTTGAAACAACAATCGCATATGTTCAGGAAAGAAAGCAGTTTGGTCGTGCAATTGCTCAGTTCCAGAATACTCAGTTCCAGTTAGCTGATATGGCTACTAAGGTTGAAGCTGCTAAGTTACTTGTTTACAAGGCTGCTTTAAAGAAGGATGAATATACAAAGAATCCTAAGGTTTCTTACTCTTTAGAAGCTGCACAGGCTAAGCTTTATGCTGCAGAAGTTGCTATGGAAGTAACAACAAAGGCTGTACAGTTACACGGTGGATACGGTTACATCAAGGAATACGATGTAGAGCGTATGATGCGTGATGCTAAGATCACTGAGATCTACGAAGGAACAAGTGAAGTTCAGCGTATGGTCATCAGCGCAAACATTTTAAAGTAGGAGGAATGAATCGTGAAGATTATTGTATGTATTAAGCAGGTTCCCGATACAAAGGGTGGCGTTAAGTTCAACCCCGACGGAACATTAGACAGAGCATCAATGCTTGCAATCATGAACCCTGATGATAAGGCAGGTCTTGAAGCTGCTCTTCGTTTAAAAGATCAGTACGGCGCAGAAGTAACCGTACTTACAATGGGACTTCCTAAGGCAGCTGACGTTTTACGTGAAGCTCTTGCTATGGGCGCTGACAAGGCAGTTCTTGTAACAGACAGAGTACTTGGTGGTGCTGACACATGGGCAACATCAACAACAATCGCCGGCGCAATCCGTAACCTTGAGTACGATCTTATTATCACAGGTCGTCAGGCTATCGATGGTGATACAGCTC
This sequence comes from Lachnospiraceae bacterium, assembly GCA_045600725.1. Taxonomy (GTDB): domain Bacteria; phylum Bacillota; class Clostridia; order Lachnospirales; family Lachnospiraceae; genus UBA1258. Next base: position 1,685 of record JAZRYK010000007.1, on the reverse strand, counting down.
AGGTTGGTCCTCAGATCGCTGAACACCTTGGCCTTCCTGTTATTTCATATGCACAGGAAATTTCAGTTGCAGGAGATAAGGTAACAGTTAAGCGTCAGTATGATGACAGATATCACATGGTTGAGGCTCAGATGCCTTGCCTTATTACAGCACTTGCTGAATTAAACGATCCCAGATACATGACTCCCGGCGGAATTTTCGATGCTTGCAAAGCAGAGATTATTACATGGGGACGTGCTGACCTTAAGGATGTTGATGATAGCAACCTTGGTCTTAAGGGTTCACCTACAAAGATTGCTAAGGCTTCCGATAAGGTTCGTAAGGGCGCTGGTGAAAAGGTTGTTCCCGAATCACCTGAAGATGCAGTTGCTTACATCGTTGGAAAGCTTCAGGAAAAGCACGTTATCTAATTTGACTGAAACAGCAATCTAAATCTATAAAGGAGAAAAAATATGAACTTAGAAGAATATAAGGGAGTATTCGTGTTTGCGCAGCAGGTAGATAATCAGGTTTCCGGCATCGCATACGAATTACTTGGAAAAGCAAAAGAACTTGCAGCACCTCTTAACACAGAGGTTACAGCAGTATTAGTTGGTTCAGACGTTGAAAATCTTTGCGATTCACTTGCAGAGTACGGCGCTGACAGAGTCATCCTTGTTGATGATCCTGAATTAAAGGAATACAGAACTGAGCCTTATGCTCACGCTCTTGCTTCGGTTATTAACGAATTCAAGCCTGAAATCATGCTCGTTGGTGCTACAGCAATCGGACGTGACCTTGGACCTACAGTTTCTGCAAGAGTTGCTACAGGTCTTACAGCTGACTGTACAGTACTTGAAATCGGTGATTTCCCCATCAATGCTATTCCCGGCAAGGAAGATGAGCAGAAGCACAATCAGCTTCTTATGACTCGTCCTGCATTCGGTGGTAACACAATCGCTACAATCGCTTGTCCTGACAACCGTCCTCAGATGGCTACAGTACGTCCCGGCGTTATGCAGAAGATCGATCCTATTAAGGGTGCTAAGGCAAATGTTGTTAAGTACAACCCCGGTTTCACACCTAACAACAAGTATGTAACAATTAAGGAAGTTGTTAAGGCTGTTAACGATATCGCTGATATTATGGATGCTAAGATCCTTGTATCAGGTGGACGTGGAGTTGGTTCAGCAGAAAACTTCAAGCTTCTTGAAGAGCTTGCAGAAGTTCTTGGCGGAACAGTATCATGCTCACGTGCAGTTGTTGATTCAGGCTGGAAGCCTAAGGAATTACAGGTTGGTCAGACAGGTAAGACTGTTCGTCCTAATGTATATTTCGCTATCGGTATTTCAGGTGCTATCCAGCACGTAGCAGGTATGGAAGAATCAGACATCATTGTTGCAATCAACAAGGATGAAGATGCTCCTATCTTTGATGTTGCTGATTACGGTGTAGTTGGAGATCTTAATAAGATTGTTCCTCAGCTTACAGCAGCTTTAAAGACAGCTATTGCAAATAAATAATTATTGATTATTTTTTGAGGCAGGTTCCTAACGGAGCCTGCCTTTTTTATTTCATAGGATTAGGGTGTCAAAAGACACTTTCTAATATTGTATTTATTTTTGTACCTTGAAAATTTAACACGAATTGGTAAATAAAAAGATTTTATGATGTGATATCAGATGATTTAGGAACAATACAAAGCC
>JAZRYK010000006.1:0-6866 GCA_045600725.1 Lachnospiraceae bacterium | reverse complement strand
TCTAAAGCAAAGGCTTTGTATTGTTCCTAAATCATCTGATATCACATCATAAAATCTTTTTATTTACCAATTCGTGTTAAATTTTCAAGGTACAAAAATAAATACAATATTAGAAAGTGTCTTTTGACACCCTAATCCTATTAAATAAAAACGCTCCGCATGGATGCGCACCTCGCGGAGATGTAATTAATGCTAAAGCATACCGCTCGGGGTTGAGTGTGCGCATGCACACACGTTGTTCTTTAGTAATAAGAAACCCCGAAAGTAGTTACTATTCGATATTAATTCTGATCAGAAAAATAACTTGTTTTTCGTATAAGGTTTTGTTATTATATAGAAAAATTTCGTAAAGTTTCGTAATTTATTAAAAATGGGGTGGCTAAGATGAAAAAACGGATAAATGCTTTGTTCTTGGCAATGATATTAATACTGGCAAGCAGCCTGTCGATACTTGAATTTCCCATAACGGCTTCGGCCGAGGGAGGGACAATCCTAAAGGTACATTATCACAGAGCGGACAACGATTATTCCGACTGGGATGTGTGGCTGTGGGAAGAAGGCAAGGACGGAAACGGCTATGCATTTGTTGAAGAAAACGGAGAAATGGTAGCGACCATGGAAGTAACTCCGGGTACCATGAGAGTTGGGTATATCGTAAGAACTTCTTCTTGGGCAAAGGATATAGATGCCGACCAGTTTGTAGACATTTCGGAGCTTGTAAGCGGAACAGTTCACATCTATATCGAATCAGGCGTTGAAGGCTGCACAAAAGAACTTGGCGCAGATGCTGTTATCGGAACAAAAATAAAAAATGCAAGGTATGATGGCGATGGAAAAATCGAAGTTACCATGACAGCAGAGCTTGATAATCCTAAAGACGCTTTTGACGTTTTCGGAAAAGACGGGGAGATTACTGTCGAAGAGATTATCAGTAACGGAAGCAACAAATATACGATTCTGCTATCTGAGAAGCTTGTTAACACACGTAGCTATAGCATTATATATGACAACACAGAATATAAGGTGATTATGCCAAACATATACTCTACAGAACAATTTGAAAAAGAATATACATACACAGGAAATGATTTAGGCTTTACTTATACCAAGGAAAAAACTTCATTCCGAGTTTGGGCTCCTACAGCAGATTCGGTTTCCCTTAAGAGATACGAATCAGGGAACGATGGTGCTCAGGACCTTATTGAAGAGGTTCTGATGACAAAGGATGCAAACGGAACCTGGATTTGCGAAGTAGGCGGAGACATAAACGGAACATATTATTTGTATTCGGTTACTATTGACGGAAAAACAACAACAGCGGCAGATCCCTATTCACGTTCAACAGGAGTAAACGGAGCTCGCTCAATGGTGTTCGATTTAGCTGCCACAAACCCTGAAAACTGGGAGCAGGACACAAATCCGAACGCAGGTCTTTCCATTAATAAAGCAATTATTTATGAAGGTCATATAAGAGATCTTACTGTCGGCGATGATAACGGAATAAAAGTTCAGGGAAAATTCCTTGGAGTCATTGAAGAAGGAACCGTAACATCAACCGGAATCCCCACAGGACTCGATCACATGAAGGATTTGGGAATTACACACCTACACCTTCTTCCTGTATATGATTTTGGATCTGTAGATGAAAAGAAATCGGTTGTGGGAATTTACAACTGGGGATATGATCCAATGAACTTTAATGTTCCTGAGGGAAGCTATTCTACAGATGCTTATGACGGAACAGTCAGAGTAGCAGAAATGAAGACCATGGTGCAGGGGCTTCACAATAATGGTATTTCTGTAGTAATGGACGTTGTTTACAATCATGTTTATAACGCAGAAAGTTTTTGTTTTAACAAAATCGTTCCGGGTTATTTTTCCAGAATTTCAGAAGAAGGAGCTTATTCGAACGGCTCAGGCTGCGGAAACGATACAGCCACGGAACGCGCGATGGTAAAAAAATATATTGTAGATTCGGTTAACTATTGGGCTGATGAGTATCATATCGACGGTTTCAGATTTGATCTTGTGGGACTTATGGATGTAGAAACCATTAATGAAATCGTATCAAGCGTTCACGAAAAGCATCCGGATGTGATTTTTTATGGAGAGGGATGGTCATTAACAACATTGCCTACGAAAGAAAATGTTGTTCTTGCCACGCAGGTAAATTCACAAAAGACACCGAATTTTGCATATTTTAACGATACAATCCGCGATGGACTTAAAGGAAGCGTTTTTGATACAGGCATTGGTTTTGTATCGGGAGCATCAGGCTATGAAGCAAAGATTGCACGTTGCTTTATGGGAGCTGACAATTGGTGCAAATCTCCCGCGCAGACAATAAATTATACCTCCTGTCACGACAACAATACTCTTTATGACAGACTTAAAATATCCTGCCCCGATGCAGATGAAGAAGAAATCATAAAGATGAACAAGCTTGCAGCTTCGGTCTACATTCTTTCGGAGGGCGTTCCCTTTATGCAGGCAGGCGAGGAAATGCTTCGCTCAAAGCCCAATGGTGACGGTACATACAATCACAACAGCTATAACGCCGGAGATGAAGTCAACAAAATTGTATGGTCAAATCTTGGAGATTCTTCTTATGAGGGTGTTTATAACTATTACAAGGGGCTGATTGCTTTCAGAAAAGCTCATCCTGTACTCTCTCTTTCAACGGCCGAGGAAGTTAGCGCACATGTGACGGAAATAAAAGGATTATCTTCACATGTTGCAGGCTTTGATATAAACGGCGCGGGTGTCACAGGCGAAACTGCGGAAGAAATGTATATTGTTTTCAATGCGGGAGAAGAATCTGAAAACATTGTTCTTCCCGAAGGAAATTGGAATTTTTACATTAAAGATGGTGAAGCCGGAACAGACGCTATGTACACGGTTATCGGCGATACAATTGATGTTCAGCCACTTTCGGCTGCTGTACTTATTAAAGAGGATTTGGAGGTACACCTGAGTAAGGATACCGCAAATCCCCGTGAAGGTTCCGGATCAAAAGCGAAAAAACGTGCTATAGCAGGAGGAGCGGCAGCAGGACTTGCAATCATCGCAATACTTGCAGGTATTTTCAGAAGAAAGAAGAAATAGTTTTACTGTGTGAAAAACAATACAAAGACGGGGGAACATTTTCAGAGTTCCCTCGTTTTTTGATTTCATAGGAAATTCCTATGAAACAAAAAGCCTCCGGCGGGATGCGCACCTCGCGGAGATGAAATTAATGCTTACGCATACCGCTCGGGCGCGAAGTGTGTGCAAGCACACACTTTGTTCTGATAAGGTTCTTATAGAACATAGCGTTGTAATATGGTATATTCATTTGGAAAAAGAACGAAAAAGTGGAGACAGAAATGAGCAAAAGAGTAAAAAGAATATTTTGTACTGTTTTGATTTGCACTGTTTTGGTAAGTATTTCGGCATGCGGTGATAGTTCTTCCGATATTATAAAAACAAAATGGAATTTTGAGGAAGTAACGGAAAACGACAGCTCGGAATATTTTGTGATGGCGGAGGGAAAATACAAACTCTATTCCAACAGATATTTCAACTGTTTTTTCGAAAAGGATTATTATTCTTTACAGGAAATACTGAGCATAGCGGACAACAATAAAAATATTCCGGATGAATACCGAGCATTCATAAATGATTTTATTGAGAAAACATATAACTACTATCCAAATCTTGATTGGAGAATTTTTGCTTACAATTTAAACAGTGTAACCTTTAAAAAGGTCGAGGTCGGAGATTATGAATTCGAATCCGGTGCTGTGGCGGCAAGATACCTTTTGGGTGGTGAAAATAAGATTGAAATAAGAGAAGATTTAGATGTTAAAAATGATGAATTCGCAATCCGTGTTTTCAGACATGAGCTTGGTCATATGTTTAATTCGCTGACATATGATAATGGTAAGCGTACACTCCTTTTTGATTTTAAGTCGGCGCATGACGGAAAACGAGGAATTTCTGTGTTGGAAGCTGCGGATGTTATATTTACAGTTGATCCCTTCATCAGTGAATATACTGCCGATAATTTGGGATACTCGATTCTGGCAAATGTTATGCGCGAGGTGATTGATTGTTCCGACTATCCTATGGAAGCCTTTATAAGCAATAATATTGAGTATTTTGAAGAGAATCTTGATAAATCTATGCCTAACGGGAAAACTGCCAGAGAATTTGTGGATAACTTTGATTATATGCTTAGTGAGGCGTCGAGTGAAACAATAACAAAAGATATGCCTGAGATTACTTATATTTATGAGTGTGTGGCTGAGATGTATGCAGAGAAATACATTACAAAAGATATGACGGAAAAAGAAATAATGGATATGGAAAAAGCTTTAGAAGACCGTCTTTTAAAGGGTGCGCCTCATCCTGAGTATGTTTATACGGATGTAATTGAACGAATTTTTAAAAAATATACTTTGAAATAAGTGGCGGAGAACAGTTTTGAGTTTAATCCGGAGAACTATTCTCAAAAAAAGACAGAAACGAAGGCTTGGGCTGATATGGAAAACTTTAAAATTGAAAGAATAAATGAAAAACAGGTTATGTGTGAATATATGATGGACGGTGTTTCTGCCAGTGAATGTATTATCGATATTTCACGCGGCATTTGGGTCATTACCAGCTGGTTTACAAAAGAGGGCTACAAGCACAACGGTTACGGAAAGAAAACAATGAAATTTCTTCTTGACTATCTGGTTGAAATATATGGTCGTCCCACGGGTATGGAATATATTTGGAATGGTCAGAACGACTATGTTTACGAGTTTATTCAGAAGCATTTTGATGCGAAATGCAAATCACCCATCTCAGTGCAAAAATATCAGGCAGACGATGACTGGGAATCGCATATGTATATTTTAAATGCAGATAAAGTATTCGAATATTATGCGAATGAATTTTGAGAAACTTAATCGATTTATCAATTGCTCCCTATGAAATGCGGATGAGAACTTTACAAATGGGGGTAAAGATAATTATAGTAGGATACTAGGTAGTTGCTTACTATCAAAACTAAAACTATTATTGAATGGTTTTAGGAATAAACGGTGCCTGACACCGTAAACAGGAGGAAAAAATGAAGAAATATTTAGCAGAACTTATCGGAACCTGTGTTCTCGTTACCTTTGGTTGCGGAACAGCAATTGTGGCATGCTGTGACGGCTCGGTTTGTGACAGTGCATATGTTGCAACAGCACTTGCTTTCGGACTTGTAATTGTTGCAATGGCTTACAGCATCGGCAATATTTCAGGTTGTCACATTAATCCTGCGGTATCCACTGCAATGCTTATTTTGAAAAAAATCAGCCTTAAGGATTTTGCATGTTATGTGGTTGCTCAGCTTCTCGGTGCAACTCTCGGATGCGGCATTCTTGCAGCACTCTTCGGGATGGATTGTGGCTTCGGTGCCAATGCGATTCAGCCGAGCAATACAGTAGAGTTTACTGTTGTTTCAGCTCTTATCGCAGAAGTTGTTCTTACTTTTGTTTTTGTTCTTGCAATCATCGGTGTTACATCCAAGGTTGAAAATAATGCGGTTGCAGGTCTTGTTATCGGACTTACACTTACACTTGTTCACATCTTTGGCATTGCAATCACAGGAACAAGCGTTAACCCCGCAAGAAGCCTTATGCCTGCTATTTTCGCCGGCGGAGAAGCACTTTCACAGGTTTGGATATTTATCGTAGCACCTCTTGCAGGCGCAGCTTTGGCAGCTGTTTGCTACAAGTTCCTTTCTTCCGAAAAGGCTGCATAAACAATTTAATATTTAAGATGAATTAAAAGATAATACCTACTGCGGTGATTGGATTTTCTGCAGTAGGTATTTTTTTGCTTAAACAGGAGACGGTTTTTCTTATTACGCTGACAGAATAAGACATTGAGCGGCTCAAAATATACAATAAAAACAATATTTAATCAGCTAACTGATAAGGAGGAAGCGATAATGAAGGGACGAAGTTTACTGAGAAGACTGTCTGCGGCTGCACTTGCGTTGATTTTGCTGCTGACAAGTCTGTCACTTGACGGAATCAGTGCATATGCTGACTTCGACGAAAGCAACATGGGTCTCGTATTTAATACACACATTAAGAGAGATCCCTCTGTAAGCGATTGGCTTGACAGCTATACAGGCGAAGTCGAAGAGGGCTCGGAATACTGCAAGTCTATAGGCTCAACCAGTAAAATAGGAATAAGCATATTTGCATTGGGTTATTCTCCTGATGGAGATTTAAGCAATGTGACCCGTTACGAATCGGAGATTGCCCTCAGCGTTGTATATGAAAAAGATGGCGAGTTTGTTGAAGCACCCGAGAACTACTACAATCTTGAATATAAAACCGGAAAGAATATTTACTTCTTTAACGCTGAAAAGTCCGGAACCTTCAGACTTGTTGCCGAGGACGGCACATATGCGGAAATAATCTCATATCTTCCGGTATTCGGTTACTATTCATCACCTGAAGCAAGTGATGAAACATCTATCGGAACGGGAACCAAGTATATGTCTCCCGGAAAGCATACTGTATATGCAATTAATTTAAGTGAAGATAATCTGGAGTTCAGAACAAAGCTCGCAGTGGGAGAGGATTACATTTATACAGACGAAATCGAGGGTGGAAAAACAACACTTCATGATTATGAAATTGAGGTTATCTCGGACAAAATCACTGCGATTACTTATGATGTGAACTCTGAGAATCAACATTCCACTCCGTACATTCGTACATCACTTTACGCACGCCGGAGTGAAGACTCCGATTATGAGCAATACTTCTCGGAAATGTACTTCGGCCCGGAACTTTCAAAGAAGGGACTTGTGGTTTCTTCTTCCTATGATGGAGAAA
>JAZRYK010000005.1:0-2250 GCA_045600725.1 Lachnospiraceae bacterium | reverse complement strand
ATAAAAGAAAAGTAGAAATGATTTAATTCCCTCGTTTGGCAAAAGAGCCATAACGAGGGAATTAATATTATGTAACCCTTGTAAAAATCTACACATTTTTTAAATATTACTATTTACTTTTATGTGCATATTTGCTAAAATCCTGTTTTTGACAGTTAAAAAATACAAAAGGCCTAGAATGCCAGTGTTTATGCTGGGTTCTGGGCCTTCGTTGCATGTAGTGAAATATAGTATTTTATTTTCTTCCCTTACTTTTTTTCTGAATATTTCTCATGTGGCTTTTTGTGATGAACTGGAAGTCTGTTTCAAAACCGCAAACCTTGTGCAGGGCATCTGTCAGTTTGTCTCTGGTATATAACGGAATATATCCTTGTCCCTGTATATCAGCGAAGTTCATACTTTTGAGTTTCTCCAGGATTCTTTCACAGGTATATTCACTGCCTAATTCTTTTTCAAGATATCGATAGATAATCAATGAAAGAAAACAGATCAGGAAATGTGCTTTTATGCGGACATCATCGTGTAGGAAAACCGGCCTTGCCTCGAAATCTGTTTTCATGATGCGGAAGCATTCTTCAATCTCCCAGCGGCCTTCGCTTACTTTCAATATATCTTTCACGTCGTCATCAAGAAGATCAGTAGTAACAGCATACATCCCGTCATAAAGTTCTTCTTGTTCAATCTTATTTGTGTCCAGGTAATTCTGAATCTTTGCAGCTTCCCCATCTTCGGTAACAGCGATCTTTCCGATGAACCGGGCAGGATCATTTGGGTTTTTACGCTCTTTTTTTACACTGCCACTACTGATCATTTTTTCTGCTCTCTCTACCTGTGCATCACGGATTGCCTTCTGATATCTTGCATATTTAGGAGAGTAGGTGATAATCAGGCGTTGGTGTAAGGTACCCGGCGTATAGGGTTCGTCCTTATAGTAAAGACCGGTATCGTCATCACTGATTTCGGATAGGTCAACAGGTGAGTCATCAGAGACACGCTTGAAACCTGATTTATCAAGAGCCCACGCCTTATCATCCTTGTTCAGCTTCTTGATTGATTGGGTTACGATAAATGCACGTTCACCTGCGTGATTTATCTTTTTAATCTTTTCAGAGCCGAGACCGGCATCACTGCAATAGATAAACTTTGTACAGCCGAAATCCTGAAGTACTGTATCTTCCAGTGGTTTCAAAGAAGTCTGCTCATTGGCGTTTCCGGGAAATAAGGAGAAAGCAAGTGGAATTCCATCGCCATCCATAAACATTCCCATCTGTATGATAGGATTTGGACGGTGTTCTTTGCTTTTTCCGTATTTTTTGTCACCATCTTCCTGTTCGATCTCAAAGAAGTAGTTTGTACAGTCATAATAAAGAATCTTATCATTTCGTTTACCAATGAGATGACTGTTTTTATAAACTTCTGACTGAATGAAGTCAGATTCATTGCCAAGAACATCTAAAGCACGGTAAACATCATGCAACTGATAAGAAGGTTTTTCAAGGAATTCGGAAGCAATCTTATAAGAAGAAAGTTTACTGGCAGGTTCCAGGATTCTTGCATAGATCAGATCCGAAAGAATCGCATTGATATCGAATTTGAAGTTATATTTATCTCTGATCTTACGGCATGTTTTATCAAGCTGAAGCTGATAGTAAAAGGACTGTGGAAAGAGATATCCGCCGCGATAGAAAACCTGCTGATCATAATCCAGCTTATGGTTGGAATGAAAAGTAATCTGAACAGCCTTAGCCTGCTGTTCTTTTTTATATTTAAGAGTCTCAAGTCTGGCTTCTTCTTTTGCCCATTGCATGACGTCATCGCGGGTAGGACCATGTTCAATCAAGAGTTCCTGGAGAGTTCCGAGTTTACGAACATTTACAGAGGTACTCTTACCCTTATTATTAATAAAACTTTTGGCGATATAAAAAGATTCAGAATTTTTGGACTTTGATGTTGTAACTTTCATAGTGAAATCCTCCTGAATATAGTATATCACACTTCTTAAAATAATGCTATATAATACTATAAAATAAAACAAGAAATTTGACATAAAAAAAGCAGGCTTTATAAAGCCTGTAAGGTATAATGGACTTATTCAACTGTCAAACTCCCGAGAAATATAAATAAAAGAAAAGTAGAAATGATTTAATTCCCTCGTTTGGCAAAAGAGCCATAACGAGGGAATTAATATTATGTAACCCTTGTAAAAATCTACACATTTTTTAAATATTACTATTTACTTTTATGTGCATA
>JAZRYK010000004.1:0-21184 GCA_045600725.1 Lachnospiraceae bacterium | reverse complement strand
TTTTAACAAAAGACATAGGTATCACCTCAAAATATCATACTTATATTTTATCATAAGTTCCTATGTTTCAGTTCATCGTGTTAAGTTTTCAAGGTACAAATTTATATCAAAGGTTAATAACCTTTTGACACCCTAATCTTCATAGGAAATTTCTATGAAACAAAAAGCTTCCGGCGGGATGCGCACCTTGCGCGAGCGGAAACAAGTTGCAAGCAACACGCGCTTGATGCGAAGTGTCCGCAAGCACACACTTCGTTCTCCTAAGTATTTTTATACAATTACAATTAATATGCAATTTCTCGAAATAAAAATACAATTTAAAGACAGCATGCTGTTATAGAATTGTTAAAATAACACGAGAGAGAGAAAAAAGTGAAAAATATCAGTAAAAAGGATACAACAATATATTACGGACTTATTATGGCGGTGTACTCAGTGGGGTATGTTACTATGTCCGCCTTCTCAAGCCTTTATCTTTTGGATGTCGGACTTTCTAACGGCGCGATAGGAATTCTTATAGCAATAGCGAGCCTTGTTTCTGTTGCATTCCAACCTATAGTAGGGGGATTAATTGATAAAAATCCCAAAATATCCACAAAGGGAATTCTCTTAGTAATCGGAATTGTGGTCTTGATCATAGGATTGATAATCAGTTTCGTGCCGGGAAAAGGTATTGCTTTTACAACTGCTTTGTATGGAACGGATATTATGCTGCTCATGCTCGCACAGCCTTTTTTAAATGCACTGGGTATGGATGCAATCAATTATGGATATCGTATTAATTTTGGAGTCGGAAGAGGAATGGGGTCGTTGGGATATGCACTCGGCTCGGCCGCCTTTGGAAGAATATCTGTAATCTTCGGACCTAAATGTGTACCTATAGCATTTAGTATTTCCTTTTTTGTATTGTGTTTTCTGTTATTCATTTATCCGGTTAAAAAGAGTGTGAGTAATGTAACGATTGAAAAGAAAGAGAAGAAGGGGAATCCATTTTTATTTCTTACAAGATACAAGCGTTTTGCAATATTGCTTGTGGGACTGATTTTCATTTATTTCAGTCATGTTTTGATAAACACATTCAGCCTTCAGGTTGTTCTTGCAAAGGGAGGAACAAATGCAGATATGGGAAATGCGGCTGCTTTTGCCGCTGTGTGTGAATTGATAACGACGATTACATTTGTGTTTTACATGAAGAAGTTTGCTCTTCACAATTTGATGCGTGTATCAGGTATTTTCTTTACAGCGAAAATATTTCTGACATTTCTCGTGCCTAATATGCCGATGTTCTACATTATTCAGATTACACAAATGTTTGGATGGGGAATAATGGCAATAGGAATTGTTTACTATGTTAACGATCTTGTTGGCGAGTATGACAGAGCACAGGGACAAGCTTACGCCGGTATGGCATATACCATCGCCAGTGTAATCGGCAGCTCATTTGGCGGTGGAGTAATAGATATGTTTGGTGTAAATGCAATGCTTATTTTGGGAACAATTCTGGCTGCCTTCGGTACAGTCATAGTATGGTTTGCAATTGAAAAGAAGCGTTAGCCGGTGAGAAGTCTTTTTAAGGCTTCGAGGCTAATGGGTTTCGAGTAGTAATATCCCTGGAACCAGGTTGCGCCAAAACCTCGCAAGTAGTCCTGCAGTTCTTTTGTTTCAACACCTTCGATACATGACATAAGTCCTGCAGTATTTGCAAAATTGATGATACTTCTGACAAGACACTGTTGCTTCGGATTGTTTTCAATCCCTTTTACAAAGCTCATATCAATTTTTATTTCATCAACAGGAACGTTAAGCGCGACACTGGAAGAGGAACTTCCGGTGCCGTAATCATCCAATGCGATTCTGATTCCAAGGTTTTTAAAATAGCTCATTTCATCACTCAACTGACTGAGTGGAAGATTTTTACAACGTTCGGTTAATTCAAGGCAGAGATTCTTTTTTGGAAATCCTGTCTTTTTTAATAAGTCTTCAACCACTTCATGAAATTCCGGCCGTTCAAGCTGTTTCTCGGAAATATTGACATTAATGAAGAAGGAAGGATTAATTTTTAATATTTCAAGCCCCTCTGTGAGTGCAGTCTCAAGTACAAAATTTCCCAATTCGAACATACATGAATTGTTTTCCATCCATCCGATAAAAAGACCGGGAGGAACAACTCCGAAGGGCTCCATTTTCCATCTGACAAGACTCTCCGCGCCTTCAATAACGCCTGTCGACGCATTAACAATAGGTTGATATTCAACATAAAAGCCTTCGCATCCTCTTTGAACAGAGCGGTGCGTTATTCTGATTATATCAAGTCCGTTACTGTTGCTCGCGCTTACAAGATCATTGAAAAATACAAGCTGCCCACGATGCTTTTCACGGGAAATCTCAACGGCATACTCAAGCTTACTTTGAACGGTATCCGTTTCTCCGGTGTAATCTTCAAGAAGCAGACAACTCATACTGCTTCTAAGAGGAAGCTGTGTTCCTTCAAAATATATTTCTCTTTCCAAACATTCACGTAATTCCTTGGAAAACAATAAGGCATCTGTTCTGTCCGCATTTTTCAGAATAAAAGTAAATCCCGCATCATTTACACGATAAACGGCTTTATTAAAATCCATTTTGTATATGAAATGAAGCGCAACATTTTTATACAAAGAATATCCGCAGTTTTGACCGTAGAGCATATTTATATCACGGATATAATCAAGATTAACAAGAATAACAGCTAATTTATCATGTTCATTGCTAAATCGTACCATATCCGATTCAAAACGTGTTTTTGCGTACAGGTCTGTCATGAAATCAAAGGATGGACCGACATTCTCATCATTCATTACAACTATGAAAAATTCAGGATTCCCTTCTTCATCCTTCAAAACATGGAAAATGAAACGGAACATGTTATATTTTTCCTCATTGCCGAATCGGATGCACAGTTCCCAGTCTAAGTGTTCAAATCGGAAACGCTCCTCAATTCCCTGAAGATATTCATCCCGATCGTACGGGTGAATATAGTCTGTAAGCATATGGAAAAAGTCACTGTGTATTCCGTGATTAATATTCAGAAATGATGCGGCTTTGGGACACACATAAGTAGAGTCGTCCTTTAAGTCGGTTACAACAGCATAAGCAGAAGGGTAAATATGTTCTATTGTTTCAATTAAGGAGAAATTCAATTGCTTCATATTGTTTTCCTGTGATGTATATAATCTGAGTCGCATTTTCTGTGTTGACTATGCGACTACGGTTCGTTAACCATTATATATTTTTTTATTAATGGATTACTAAAAGCGGAAACAGATAGACGTAAAATAAGCCTTTACAAAGTGTGGGATAGGGAGTATAATTAAAACATAAACACTAGTATACAAGTAAACAAGATACAGACAAGTGAGGTTTTCATGGTTATTGATCAACGATTATCATCGGAGACAGCAAGAGATTTCGCATTCAGAATCTTGAAGAACAACATAATATCCATGGACTTACAGCCGGGAACCCTTGTTTCGGAAAATGAGATTGCAATGGAACTGGGTTTATCAAGAACCCCGGTAAGAGAAGCTATTATAGACTTAGCCAAAGCGAACATTATCGAAATACGTCCTCAGCGGGGCTCGTATGTTTCCCTTATAGATAACAAAATGGTGGAAGAAGCACGTTTTCTTCGAAGGATTCTTGATTGCGCAGTTATTGAAGAAGCCTGTAAATCTGAAAATGAAGAAGCTCTGTCATTAATGGAAGAGAATCTGCATATGCAGGAGTATTATCTTGAAAAGGGCAATAACGATAAGCTTTATGAACTGGATAATGCCTTTCATAAACTAATATATGTGTACGCGAGGAAGGATATTATCTATGAGATGCGTTCGACGATAATGATTCATTTTGATCGTGTCAGAGCTCTTTCAATGGACACGGTTAAGAACACAAAGATTGTAAATGACCACAATGAAATGCTTTTGGCTATAAAGGATAAAGATGCAGCCCGTGCTGTGGAACTGGTGACTAAACATCTTAATCGTTACACTGCTGATGAAGCCGGAATTGAAAAAAGATTTCCGGCATATTTTAAACAATAAATAATCAAATTATAAAGGAGAAAAAGAAAATGGAAATGACATTCAGATGGTTCGGAACTGGCTTTGATACCGTAACCCTTAAGCAGATCCGACAGATTCCCGGTGTTACAGGTGTTATTACCACACTTTATGACACAGAACCCGGTGAGGTTTGGTCAATTGAAAAAATTCGTGCTTTGAAGGAAGAAGTTGCTGCTGCAGGACTTCATATTTCAGGCATCGAGTCTGTCAATATTCATGACGCAATTAAAGTCGGAACACCTGACAGAGATATGTATATTGATAATTATATTCAGACACTTGAAAATCTCGGAAAAGAAGATATACACATGGTTTGCTACAATTTCATGCCTGTATTCGATTGGACAAGAACAGAGCTTGCAAGAGTATGTGAGGATGGCTCAACAGTACTTGCGTATAATCAGGATGCAATTGACAAGATTACTCCCGAGAATATGTTTGAGTCGATTTCAAAGGATGCAAACGGGGCTATTCTTCCGGGCTGGGAACCTGAAAGAATGGCAAAGATTAAAGATCTTTTTGAAATGTACAAAGACGTAACAGATGAGAAGTTATTTGAAAATCTTAAATATTTCCTTGAAAGAATCATGCCTGTTTGTGATAAGTACGATATCAATATGGCTATTCATCCCGATGATCCTGCATGGAGTGTATTCGGACTTCCCAGAATTATTATCAATCTTGAAAATATTCAGAGAATGATGAAGATGGTTGATAACCCTCATAACGGTGTTACGTTCTGCTCAGGCTCCTACGGAACAAACAGAGAGAACGATCTTCCGGGAATGATCAGAGCACTTAAGGGTCGTATTCATTTTGCACATGTACGTAACCTTAAGTTTAACTCTGACAGAGATTTCCAGGAGTCGCCTCACCTTTCTTCGGCAGGTACATTTGATATGTACGAGATTATGAAGGCTCTTTATGATATCGGATTTGACGGACCTATCAGACCGGACCACGGACGAATGATTTGGGACGAAGTTGCAATGCCCGGTTACGGTCTTTATGACAGAGCACTCGGTGCGACATATTTAAACGGATTATGGGAGGCAATTACAAAGTCATGTTCTTAACAGATGAAGGAATAAAAAACAAACAGGCCTTTGAAGAAAAAGGCTACAGCTTACCTAAGTATGACAGATTGGCGGTAACAGAAGAAACTGAAGCAAATCCTGAATGGATTCATTTCGGAGCAGGCAATATTTTCAGAGCATTTCAGGCAAATCTTGTTGAACAGTTATTGACATCCGGCGATATGAAGACAGGACTTGTGGTTTGCGAAGGCTTCGATTACGAAATTGTTGATAAAATGTACAAACCCCATGATAACCTCAGCATTCTCGTTACATTAAAGGCTAACGGAACAATCGAAAAAAAGGTTGTCGGAAGTATTGTTGAATCTTTTGTTCTTGACAGAGAAAGAGAAGAAGAATTTGCTGTGCTCAAAGAAGTATTTGCAAAGAACTCACTTAAAATGGTGAGTTTTACAATTACTGAGAAAGGATATGTTGTAAAAGACGGTGAAGGAAATTTGCTTCCCGGTACACTGAAGGATATTGAAGCAGGTCCCGATAAGTCTGTTGGATATATCGGTAAGGTTGCAAGCCTTCTCTATCACAGATTTACTAAAGGAGAACTTCCTATTGCCATGGTTTCCATGGACAACTGCTCACATAACGGTGATAAGCTTTACGATGCAATTCACACTTTTGCAAAGGGCTGGGTCGAAAAGGGGTTTGCCGACGTTAAATTCCTTGAATATGTCGAGAATCCCGATAAGGTTTCATTCCCATGGTCAATGATTGACAAGATTACACCACGACCCGACGAAAAGGTTAATGAAATGCTTTCAAAGGATGACTTAGGTGATCTTGATCCGGTTGTTACAGGAAAGAATACTTACGTAGCACCCTTCGTAAATGCTGAAGAAACAGAATACCTTGTTATCGAAGATAAGTTCCCTAACGGTAAACTGCCTCTTGATAAGGTTGGTGTAATATATACAGAGCGTGAAACGGTTGATAAGGTTGAAAAGATGAAGGTGTGCACATGCCTTAATCCCTTACATACAGCTCTTGCTATATATGGATGCCTTCTTGGATTCACATCGATTCACGATGAAATGGATGATGAGGACTTAAGAAATTTCGTAGATACACTTGGGCATAAAGAAGGAATGAAAGTTGTGGTTAATCCCGGCGTAATGGCTCCGGAAGATTTCCTTGAAGCAGTTTTAAAGATGAGACTTCCCAATCCTTTTATGCCTGATACTCCTCAGAGAATCGCATGTGATACATCACAGAAACTTCCAATCAGATTTGGTGAAACAATTAAGGCATACAGAGAAAGAGAAGATCTTACTACAGACAGTCTTGTTCTGGTTCCCCTTGTTCTCGCAGGATGGTTAAGATATCTTCAGGGTATAGACGATTGCGGTAAGGAGTTTACACTCAGCCCCGATCCGATGCTTGAAGAACTTAAGAATCTTTCAGCAAAGGAAATTCTGTCAATAAAGAAAATCTTTGCTGTTGATCTTTTCGAGGATAATCTCGGGTGTACTGTACTTAAGTACTATGATGAATTATGCAGTGGAAACGGTGCGGTTCGTGCGACCGTACATAAATACGTTGCAGAGGCTATGAATAAGTAATTTTATCTTAAAAAATGATATGAGCTGACACTTAAAAAGTGCCGGCTCATGTTCTTATTCTATAGGAATTATTTTCTGATGAATAAAAACGCTCCGTGTGGATGAGCACCTGGCGGAGATGAAATCAATGCTGAAGCATACCGCTCGGGCGCGAAGCGTGCGCAAGAACACACTTTGTTCTCAGAGTGTATGTGATATACTGATAAAAAACTAGTTTGAGAGCGAAAATGGAAAAGGACTTATTCAATCCCATAAAAGAATATTTTGAAGCACTTGGGTATGTGTGCGACGGCGAGGTTAACGATATCGATCTTTATATGGAAAAAGATGAGGAAAGCGTTGCCGTTGAATTAAAGCAGACTTTTGACTTTAAAGCATTGCAGCAGGCAGCACTGAGACAGAAAATATGTGATACTGTTTTTATCGGCATTTTTAAGCCGTCGAATCTTTATTCAAGATCTTTTAAGGACAAAATTTATATATTAAAACGTCTCGGAATCGGTTTGATTGTTGTTTCTAAAAGAACAAAGCAGATTGAAATCATCAGTGAACCGATAGTCAGTGAACTTTCCTCATTTCAGAAGAGAAACATAGGAAAAAAGAATGCACTGACACATGAATTTCAAAAAAGAAAAGCAAAAAACAATACGGGCGGAGTTAATGGAACAAAGCTTATTACAAGCTACAGAGAGGATGCGCTGCTTGTTCTTGATGCATTAATGGAATGCGGTGGCGAGGCTTCCGCAAAAGATGTTAAAGCAATATCCAAAGTGGAAAAAGCAAGACAGATTTTATATGATAATCATTACGGCTGGTTTGAGAATGTTTCAAGAGGAATGTATAAAGTTAGCGAGAACGGGTATGAAGCTCTCGAGGAATTTGAAAGAACAATGTATCTTTTGAAAGATAATAAATGTTAGTCGGAGAATAATATTGTGAAGTGTGAGATTGGTATGGAATCATACGAAAAAAGACATTTGGAGATGCTAAAACCGTATTTGGCTGAGTGTACGGTTCTTCTTAAGAATGAGAGAGAATTCAGAGTAGACAGGCCGGGGAAAGTAGCGCTGTTCGGAAGTGGCGCACGAAAAACACGTAAGGGCGGCACCGGTTCGGGTGAGGTGAATTCAAGATTTTTTGTTACCTGCGAGGACGGATTAAAAAATGCCGGCTTTGATATTACAACCGATGCCTGGCTTGATAAGTATGATGAAGAAACGGTACTTGCAAAGAAAAAGTTCATAAATCGCATTAAGAAGGAAGCAAAAGAAAAGCATGTGATGCCGGTTATTTATGGAATGGGAAAGGTTATGCCCGAGCCGGAATACGATATTCCGCTGTTTGGTGACGGTGCGCTTGCTGTGTATGTTCTTGGAAGAATCTGCGGAGAGGGAAGCGACAGAAGAGACGTGAAAGGGGATTTTCGTCTTACCGATTCGGAGGTTCGCGACATTATCGAATTGAATTCGCATTTTGACAAGTTTCTTTTGGTGCTTAATGTCGGTGGACCGGTCGATCTTACACCGGTTATGGATGTGAAAAATATTCTTCTTCTTTCACAGCTGGGTGTGGATACCGGTACTGTGCTTGCGGATATTATTTTAGGCAGAGATAATCCGTCCGGAAAACTTACAACGACATGGGCAGCTTACGAAGACTATTGTAAAGCCGGAACATTCGGGGATGATAATGACACCGAGTATAAAGAAGGACTTTATGTCGGTTACAGATATTTTGAAACAATCGGAAAAAAACCATTGTTTCCCTTTGGATACGGCCTTTCACTAACTGAATTTGTAACGTCGCTTGAAACGGTTACACTGGACAAAACCGTGGTGAATGCACAGGTTTATGTCACCAATATGGGAAATATGTCCGGAAAAGAAACGGTTCAGTTCTACATTACTAAGCCCGAACGTGAATTGTCACAGCCGACAAAGCAGCTTATTGCATTTAAAAAGACTGTTCTTTTAAAGCCTGGTGAAAGCCAGTGCATGGATATTGAATTCGATTTGAAAGATTGTGCTTCTTTCAGCTCTTCAAGCGCCTCATATCTTCTCGAAGAGGGCGATTATATCTTAAGTTACGGTACAGACAGCGCGAATACGACACCTGTTGCAATGTTTAGATTCAACAAACTTGTGATTGTAAAAATTATGAAAAATCTTTGCGGCCCTGATACCGTTAAAGAAGAAAAAATTAGGCGCTGTGAAATTTCAATTCCGATGAATATCAGATATTTTGAGCCGAATCCTGAGGATTTTAAACCTGAAATAGTTGATTATTCCGAAGAAAGATTTGTCAGTGAAAAAGTAAAGCAACTGACTGACGAGCAATTGATATATCTTTGTGTCGGAGCCTTTAATCCTAAGGGCGGTATTGCAAATGTCATAGGCGATGCCGGTAAATCGGTAGCCGGTGCAGCAGGAGAAACATCGGATATTGCTTCACAGCAGGGAATTAAAAGTATAGTAATGGCCGACGGCCCGGCAGGTCTTCGTCTGTCGAAGGATTATTATAAAGATGCAAACGGTGTGCACAGCATCGGAAACGCAATGCCAGAAGGTATTACCGAATATCTTGGTGGTTTTTTGAATTTTATTTTAAAAGCGATAACCCCAAAACCAAAGAAAAATGCGGAGGTGTTGCATCAATACTGTACGGCTATTCCAATCGGTACGGCAATTGCACAAAGTTTTAATACCGACTTCGCTTTTTTATGCGGAGACATTGTCGGTGCTGAAATGGAAATTATGAATGTGGATTTATGGCTTGCTCCGGCTTTAAATATCCACAGAGATGTGCTTTGCGGACGAAATTTTGAATATTATTCGGAAGATCCGATTATAAGCGGATTGTTTGCGGCCGCTGTTACGAAGGGTGTTCAGAAACATAGGAACAAAGGAACCACAATAAAACATTTTTGTGCAAACAATCAGGAAAATAACAGATTTGCTTCAAACAGCATAGTGAGTGAACGTACTATGCGTGAATTATATTTAAAAGGCTTTGAAATATGTATAAAAGAATCACAGCCTAAAGCAGTTATGACATCTTATAACTTACTCAACGGATCCCATACTTCGGAACGAGGAGATTTAAATGAGATCATTTTGAGGAATGAATTTGGATTTAAAGGTGTAGTGATGACTGACTGGGTTGTGAGTATCGCAAACAAAGGCTCCAAGCAAAAATATGCTCCTCCGGTTGCATATAAAGTGGCTGCTGCAGGAAATGATATATTTATGCCGGGAAGTCAGTCGGAGATAAACAATTTA
Source organism: Lachnospiraceae bacterium (assembly GCA_045600725.1). Lineage (GTDB taxonomy): Bacteria > Bacillota > Clostridia > Lachnospirales > Lachnospiraceae > UBA1258. The sequence goes on along the minus strand of JAZRYK010000004.1, from coordinate 11,150 downwards.
AGGTCAGCACTGAAAGAAGGTAAAATTTCAAGGGAACAGCTTGAGATAAATGCAACCCGTGTTGCCAAATGCTTAGAATAGTCATAACAGCCGGTTTTTAGAATTTTTTTATTGGTAATAAGTCGTTATTTTTGCTAATATACAATATGTTTATTTAAAATGACCGCATTTTGGCGGTCATTGTTATGTGAAAGGATGTTGCTATGCTTGAATTATCAAAAGTTAAGAAAAACTACCTTGCCGGTGAAAATACAGTACATGCATTAAAGGGAGTAAGTCTTCAGTTCAGGTCCCACGAGTTCGTATCTATTCTGGGTCCTTCCGGATGCGGAAAAACAACAATGCTGAATATTATCGGAGGTCTTGACAAGTATACAGAAGGAGACCTTGTAATAAACGGTACTTCCACAAGAGACTTTTCGGATAAGGATTGGGATGCTTACAGAAACCATTCTGTCGGATTTGTATTCCAAAGCTACAATCTTATTCCTCATCAGACAGTTTTACAGAACGTAGAAATGGCACTTACCCTGTCAGGTGTTTCTCAAAAAGAGAGAAAGCAACGGGCAATAGAAGCACTGCAGAGAGTGGGTCTTGGAGATCAGTTAAAGAAGAAACCGAGAGAAATGTCAGGTGGCCAGATGCAGCGTGTGGCCATTGCCAGAGCAATTGTAAACAATCCCGATATTATTCTTGCGGACGAGCCGACCGGTGCTTTGGATACAGAGACCTCGGTTCAGGTTATGGAGATTTTAAAAGAGATTTCAGAAGACAGACTGGTTGTAATGGTTACTCACAACCCTGAACTGGCCGAACAGTATTCTACGCGTATTGTGAGAATGCTTGATGGTGAAATTTTGTCTGATACAAAACCTCTTTCCAGAAAAGAATTTCATGCAGAGATGACCGAAGCACGCCGGAAACGTGACGAAAATGCAAAGAAGAAGCATCCTTCTATGAAACTGTCCACTTCCTTCGGATTATCACTCAAAAATCTTTTTACAAAGAAGGGACGTACCGTACTTACAAGTTTTGCCGGTTCCATAGGAATCATCGGAATCGCACTTATTTATGCAGTGTCTGACGGAACAACGAAATATATTGATTCGGTTCAGGAGCAGACGCTTTCTTCCTATCCGATTACTTTGGAAGCTAAAACAGTTGATATGACAAGCTTTTTGTCTCTGTTTATGGGCAAAGCGGAATCAATAAGCGAACACGAAGCTGATGGCGTATATCAGAAGGCTATGCTGTATGAAATGATAAATGCCATGAACTCGATGGAAGAGACAGAGAATGATCTTGTTTCCTTTAAGAAATATATTGAAGAAAAAAATGCGGAAGAAGACTCCGAAGTTGCCGAAGCTATTGAGGCGATTCAGTACGGTTACAATGTTGATCTTCTGGTTTATACAGAAAACGTTGACGGAACCATTATAGAATCCGACCTTCAACAGCTTATGGTTGATTTAATGCTTCGTTATCTTGGAGCTGACTTCTCACAAATGATTTCGATGAATGAAAATTCCATTATGGGAAGTGCAAGCAGTGCAAGACGCTCTAATATGTCCTTATGGAAAGAACTGCTTGTGGGCGAAAACGGCGCTAAAATCAGTGAAGTCACAAAAAATCAGTATGACCTTATTTATGGTGACTGGCCCTCCGAGTATAACGAAATTGTTCTTTTTGTTGATGATAATCAGGAAATCGATGATTTGACACTTTATGCAATGGGTCTTAAGTCTGAAGAAGAAATGGCTGAATTAAGCGAGGCATCGGCAAACAAGAAGACAATCGAATATGAAGTGAAAAAATGGACTTATGAAGAACTTTGCAATATGGACTTCAGAACCATCCTTAACTCGGATTGCTATATATATGATGAGAAAACAGGAACATATTCGGATCTTCGTGACACAGAGACCGGACTTAAATATTTATATGACAATGCACTGAAGTTAAAAGTGAGCGGAATTGTTAAGCCTGCGGATGATTCCATTTCTTCATCGCAGGGTGGTTCAATCGGATACACACATGCGCTTACCGAATATATTATTGAGAAAGCTCATGATTCGGAAGCTGTAAAGGCACAGAAAGAAGATACCACAAAGGATATATTTACAGGTCTTCCTTTTAAAGAAGCAAACGAAGAAATGACAACAGCCGAAAAGGCAGATAAATTCAAGAAATATATTAATGAGCTTGATGAAAAGGAAAAGGCAGCGACATATGTGGAAATTGCTTCAATTCCTTCAGAGCAATTGATCGAATCTACGGTTAAACAGTATATGACCGGTATGACACGTAAGGATATGGAAACTTCGATGATTCAGGCGCTTTCTTCACAGATGAGCATGGACACTGCAACCATAACGGCATATCTTGAATCAATGAGTGATGAAGATATAACAGCATATTTCAGAAAGAGCATAGAAGAGCAGGTTAAGGCTCAGTACGCAGCTGAAATTCAGCAAAATCTTGCGATGATGTCGGTATCCGAACTTGCAGCTGCATTGAAGAAGGCTGTTAAGGGTTACACAGATCGGGAATGTGCCGATTACTATGAGACAATTTTGGATTTTTCCAATTCAACATATGACAGTAATTTAATTAAACTCGGATGCGTGGAACTTGATGCACCCTCAACCATTAACCTTTATGCATCAACATTTGAAGGCAAGGATGTGATTGAAGATGCCATTAAAGAATATAATGATTCCGTTGAAGACATTAAACAGATTCAGTATACAGACTATGTGGGGCTTATTATGTCCAGCGTTACAACAATTATCAATGCGATAACATATGTACTTATCGCCTTTGTTGCTGTTTCATTAATTGTTTCATCAATTATGATAGGAGTTATTACACTGATTTCTGTTCAGGAAAGAACAAAGGAAATCGGTATATTGAGGGCTCTTGGTGCATCTAAGAAAAATGTTTCGAGTATGTTTAATGCAGAAACACTTCTTATTGGTTTTGCTTCGGGAATATTAGGTGTCGGAGTAACATATATTTTGTGTATTCCCATAAATATTATTTTGCATAATCTGTCGGGAATCAATTCACTTAATGCAAATCTTCCGATTGTTGCAGCAGTGGTACTGATTTTGATAAGTATGTTCCTTACACTGATTGCAGGTATTATTCCTTCAAGAAGCGCTGCAAAGAAAGATCCTGTGGTAGCGCTCAGAACAGAGTAAATTATTGTTATGATTATTGACAAATTACGAAATGAAGAAGAAACCGCATATTATAACAGGCAGGTTCTCCAATGTGAGCCAATGTCCGAAATAAACGGTAAAAAGTTTGTTTATATACGGGCTGCACAGGAAAGGCTTATGCGATTTATGCCCTTTATCAGAAATGAGTTTAAGGATACAGAGAAGAGATTGGGAATAATCGAATCGGATGTGCTGGATATTTCCGATATGATGGAACTGTACAGAAAAAACGGTGTGGATTTTCGAGGTCGGCTTCTTCTTAAAGATGATGCAAGACTACCTGTTTCGGGCTCGGTTAAAGCAAGAGGCGGTATATATGAGGTTTTGAAATATGCCGAAGACCTTGCGGTAAAAGAATTGGGACTTGTACCTTCATCCGACCATGCGATTTTTTCTTCCGAAGAATATAAGAAATTTTTTTCACAGTATACGATACATGTAGCTTCAACAGGCAATCTTGGACTAAGTGTCGGTATTATCGGAGCAGCACTTGGATTTAAAGTTGTGGTACACATGTCTAAGGACGCCCGTGGATGGAAGAAAAACAAACTGCGGAGCCTCGGAGTAACTGTCATCGAATATGAAAACGATTATTCTGCTGCTGTGGAAAGAGGGCGCGAAATCTCAAAAAATGATTCGATGAGCTATTTTGTCGATGATGAAGATTCACTCAATCTTTTTATGGGATATGCGACTGCGGCATTGCGACTGAAAGTTCAGCTGATGAACGGAAAAATTCCTGTTTCTAAAGAACATCCGCTATTTGTATATATACCATGTGGTGTGGGAGGTGCTCCCGGGGGCATATCATACGGACTTAAGCAAATGTACGGAGATTGTGTGCACTGTTTCTTTATAGAACCGGTGAAAGCGCCGGCTTTCACATATTCACTGGCCCTTGGAGGAGAGAACAGACATGTTGATACTCTGGGGCTGATTCCTTCCGATACAGTGGCCGACGGACTTGCTGTGGGAAGGGCTTCAAAGCTTGTCTTGGACATGACGGGAAATCTTGTTTCCGGCAGCATGACAATACGTGATGATAAGCTTCTAAAATATCAAAAAGACTTTTACAATACGGAAAATATATACATAGAACCCTCAGCTGCCGCCGGGTTTATAGGTCCTGAAATGCTTTACGGCACAGAGGAAGGCAGACAGTATCTTAAGGATATGGGATTGTGGAAGTATTCAGATAACTCCACACACATTATTTGGGCAACAGGTGGTGGCATGGTTCCTGAATGTGAAAGAGAAATATAATTATACGGAGATTACGTTTATGTGGGCATATGAAAGTGTTTTTTATCAGATATATCCTTTGGGCTTCTGCGGAGCCCTTTTTGAAAACGACGGAGTGAGAGAATCGAGAATTCTTAAAGTACTTGACTGGATTCCCCATCTTCAAAAAATGGGTATTAATGCTGTATATTTTTCACCTGTTTTCGAATCGGATACTCACGGTTACAATACACGGGATTATACACAGATTGACGTAAGACTCGGTACAAACGAAGACTTTGCAAAAGTTACAAAGGCCTTACACGATGCCGGCATTAAAGTTGTTCTTGATGGTGTATTTAATCATGTGGGACGCGGTTTCCGGGCATTTAAAGATGTTTTGGAGAAAAGAGAAAATTCACCGTATGTTAATTGGTTTTCCAGAATAGCTTTTGACGGAAATTCAAATTACAATGACGGTCTTTGGTATGAAGGATGGGAAGGAAATTACGACCTTGTAAAGTTAAATCTGTACAATGAGGATGTTGTTCAACATATTTTTCATGCGGTTGAAGGCTGGATTAATGAGTTTGATATTGATGGTATTAGACTTGATGTTGCATATTGTCTTGATTATGGCTTTTTAAACAGACTTCGCGGTTTTTGTGATTCAAAAAAAGACGATTTCTTCCTGGTTGGGGAAGTTCTTCACGGAGAATACGGACGTATGCTCCAGGGAATGAACATTCATTCCGTTACAAATTACCAGTGCTATAAGGGTATATATTCCGCTTTTAATTCGGCAAACATGTTTGAAATTGTACACAGTCTGAACAGACTTTTTGAGGACCAACCCTGGAGTGTTGCAAGAGGAGCTCACTTGTTAAGCTTCTGCGATAATCACGATGTTACCAGAATTGCTTCGATTCTTAACAATGAAAGAAATCTTCCGCTTGTATACGCGATGGTATTCGGTATGCCGGGGATTCCCATTGTTTACTACGGAAGTGAGTGGGGGGCAAAGGGTGACAAGTCGCAGGGAGATACTGCATTGAGACCGTGTTTCGATGCTCCCGAATGGAATGATTTGACTGATTATATTTCAAAACTTGCAAATGCGAAGAAGAACAGTCCTGCTCTTAATTATGGCGGATTTAAGAGCCTTCTTCTTACAAATAAGCAGTGCATCTTTGAAAGAAATTGTGGAAATGAGAGAGTGCTGGTCGCAATAAATATGGATGAGAATCCTTTTATGGCATACTTTGATGCCGGCTCAGCGGAAGCAATTGACCTTATTTCAGGCGAAATGCACAGCTTTGCGGGCGGAAGCGAGTTAAAGGGGTACACTGCATATTTCTGGAAATGCTTGTAAAACTTACTTTTGTGAAAGCGGAGGTTTTTTAGTTTGAAAAAGAATAAAAAATGGCTTATAACCCTTGCAACAATTATTGGACTGATTGTTGTCATTTATTTGGGCGGCGGTTTGGCAAATTACATATGTAATATTAACCTTCGGAACTACATCGACAGTTTTGAAGCAGTTGAATATCCTGCTGACAGGCTTGTGCCCGAGATAGACGAGAATGGTCATTATTCATTTATTACCGATGCTGATTTTAAGATAATGCAGCTTACCGATGTTCACATTGGCGGAGGTATTTTCAGCTATAAACGAGATAAGAAGGCAATTTATGAAATAATAACGATGCTTCATGAAGAAAAGCCGGATCTCGTTATTCTTGGCGGTGACAATACATATGCTTTGTTTAAAATAGGCTACAATGGTGGCGGAACATTTAACAATAAAATGGCAGCCACAACACTTATATCGCTTTTTGAACATGAGCAGGTATATTTTTCAACAGTATTAGGTAATCACGATACTGAATTTATCGATTATTACAATCGTGAAAAAATAGGGGAATTATATGCAGATGAAAAATATAAATACTCTGTTTTTAAGTCTGAATTTACAGATCCCGATGCAGCTACTGTTCCCAGCGTCAGCAATCAGTTTATTCTTCTGAAAAATACATCGGGTGAAATAACGAAGCTTATTCTTCTTATAGACACAAATGCATATATTGATACGGGACTTATTTCTTCTGCAAGAGGACTGTATGACACAATTCACCAGTCGGAAGTTGACTGGGCAAAAGAAGAGATAATCCGTATGTCTGACAAGCAAGGCCTTGCAGCGGGAGAGTATTTGAAGAGTCTTGTATTTCTTCATATTCCCCCGGGTGAATATCAGACAGCTTATGATGATCTTATCGAGCTTAAACAGGACGAAAACGGTAAAGATATTTATATTTCCAAAGAAGAGACAGGCGACACATCGTTTATTGAAGGCGGATGGGACGAGAAGGTTTATTTCGGTGGTATTTCAAACGTTGAAAGTTCTCCTGCCGAGCAGGATAACTTTATAGAGACAATCGGACTGGAAATGGGAAGCATTGAAGCGGTATTTTGCGGTCATGACCATGTGAATAATGCGGTTGTTAATTACAAAGGTATTATTCTTTCATATAATTATTCGATTGACAATATTGCATATGGAAATGAGATTTCCGAAATGGGATCGCAGAGAGGAAATACAACTATTGTTATTTCACCGGACGGAGATTTTTCGATTACGCACAATAATGCTTATAAAGAATACAATATAGATCCGGATAAATTTGTTCATGTTAATACAGATGCGATTTACAATCCCGATACATACAGAACATATACGAAATAAAGGAAGAACTGATGAATCATCTTATTTTTGATATAGACGGTACAATTTGGAACACGACTGCGGTTGTGGCTCAAGCCTGGAACAGAGCAGTTAGGGAATTTGCTATCCCTGAACTTCGGGAACTTAATATTACCGATAAAATTCTGCAAAAAGAATTCGGAAAACCGATGGATGTTATTGCAGATAATCTGTTTGGGGATATTGATCAAAAGCTTAAGTCGGATCTTTTGAATAAATGCTGCGAGTATGAGCATGAGGCAATTGCTGCATGTGACGACGACCTTTCGTACGATAAAATACGGGAAGTTATGCATGAGCTTGCAAAGAACAACAAGCTTTACATTGTCAGCAACTGTCAGGACGGATATATTGAGCTGGTTATGAAAAAAAACCATATAGAGGATATTATTGCCGATATAGAGTGCTTTGGACACACAGGACTTCAAAAAGATGAAAATATTCGCCTTGTTCTGGAAAGAAACGGCGTAATCGATAATGCATATTATATCGGTGATACATTGGGAGACTATAATGCAACCATGAAAGCGGGAATTAAGTTTGTATTTGCGGAATACGGTTTTGGTAAGGTTCCCGATTTCTTTGCACAAATTTCAGCTCCCGTTGAGCTGTTGGAAGTCTTTAAGTAACGGTAAATCACGGATTTATATATTTGTGGGGGATTATTATGGCTGATGTGAAAGCAATATTTTTAGACTATACAGGAACAATGGTGAGAGAAGATGATGAAGACACAATGAAGCTTCTTAAAATATTTCTTACCAACAGTGATTTAAAAACACCGGAGGAAGCTTTAAAAACAGTTTGGGGGCTTATTAAAAAGATTGACTATGATTGTTATCTCGATAAATTCTTAAAAAAAGATGAAATGGTGGATATGATTCTTGATATATGCGAAAAAGAATACCATTTCACCGGGGATAAAAAGCTTACTCATGAAATTTGGGCTCACTCATGGGTGCATGCACCATTGTTTGATGATGTGACACCTTTTTTCGATAAATATTCTCACATGATTTATGTTGTAACAAATGATGACTATAAATACGTGGAAGAGTCTATGAAGATAAAAGGACTTAACCCCAAAGGCATAATTTCGGCGGAATCGGTCAGAGCATGTAAGCCGCATGTTGAAATACTTAACGAAGCACTTCGTGTTGCAAATGTTTCTCCCAAAGAAGCAGTTCTGATAGGTGATTCGGTAACTTCTGATGTGGGATGTGCAAAAGAAGCGGGTATCAGACCGGTGATTGTGGACAGAAAAGGGCGAACTGCGGGTGATGATTTTTGCGTTGTAAAAAGCCTGTTAGACCTCGAATTCTAACGTCTATTTTATGTTTTTTTTATAATCTGATTATTGACATTAACACCCTAAAATATTATTGTATGTTTTGTGAGTTAGCACTCAAAGTACAAGAGTGCTAATAAAATATAAGGAGGCAACACAAATGAAATTAGTACCTTTAGGCGACAGAGTCGTTTTAAAACAGTTAGTGGCAGAAGAAACCACAAAGTCCGGTATTGTTTTACCCGGTCAGAATAAAGAAAAGCCCCAGCAGGCTGAAGTAATTGCTGTTGGACCCGGAACAGAAGAAGTTAAGATGGAAGTTAAGGTTGGAGATCAGGTTATTTTCTCCAAGTACTCAGGAACTGAAGTTAAACTTGATGATGAAGAATATATTGTTTGCAAGCAAAATGATATCCTTGCAATCGTTGAATAGGAGATGAATTAAAATGGCAAAAGAGATTAAATACGGTGCAGACGCAAGAGTTGCACTTGAAGCCGGTGTTAATAAGCTTGCTGATACAGTAAGAGTTACACTTGGACCCAAAGGAAGAAACGTTGTTCTTGATAAGCAGTATGGTGCACCCCTTATTACAAACGACGGTGTTACAATTGCAAAAGAAATCGAACTTGAAGATGCATTCGAAAATATGGGTGCTCAGCTTGTTAAGGAAGTAGCTACAAAGACAAATGATGTTGCCGGTGACGGAACAACAACAGCTACGGTTCTTGCTCAGGCAATGATTAACGAAGGTATGAAGAACCTTGCAGCAGGTGCAAACCCTATCGTATTAAGAAAGGGTATGAAGAAGGCTACCGAAAAGGCAGTTGAAGCTATTAAGGAAATGAGCCAGAAGGTTAACGGCTCTGCTCATATCGCAAGAGTTGCGGCAATTTCAGCAGCTGACGATGAAGTTGGTGAAATGGTTGCAAAGGCTATGGAAACTGTTTCAGGCGATGGTGTTATTACTATCGAAGAATCAAAGACAATGGAAACAGAACTTGAGCTTGTAAAAGGTATGCAGTTCGACAGAGGCTATATTTCAGCTTACATGGCTACAGATATGGATAAGATGGAAGCTGTTCTTGACGATCCTTTCATTCTTATTACAGACAAGAAGATTTCAAATATCCAGGAAATCCTTCCTTTACTTGAGCAGGTTGTTCAGTCAGGTGCAAAGCTTCTTATTGTAGCAGAAGATGTTGAAGGTGAAGCGCTTACTACACTTATTGTTAACAAGCTTCGCGGTACTTTCAATGTTGTTGCGGTTAAGGCTCCCGGATACGGCGACAGAAGAAAAGAAATGCTTAAGGATATCGCAGTTCTTACAGGCGGACAGGTTATCAGCTCTGAACTTGGTCTTGAGCTTAAGGACACAACACTCGATATGCTTGGTCGTGCTAAGTCTGTTAAGGTTCAGAAGGAAACAACAGTTATTGTTGACGGTTTAGGTGACAAGGCTGATGTTCAGGCTCGTATTGCTCAGATTAAGGCTCAGATTGAGAAGTCAACATCTGACTTTGATAAGGAAAAATTACAGGAAAGACTTGCTAAGCTTTCAGGCGGTGTTGCAGTAATCCGTGTCGGTGCTGCTACAGAGACCGAAATGAAGGAAGCTAAGCTTCGTATGGAAGATGCTCTTGCAGCTACACGTGCAGCTGTCGAAGAGGGTATTATCTGCGGTGGTGGTTCAGCTTATATCCACGCTTCTAAGAAGGTTAAGGAATTTGCTGATACACTTTCAGGCGATGAGAAGACAGGTGCAAACATCGTATTAAAGGCTATGGAAGCTCCTCTTTTCCACATCGTATCAAATGCAGGTCTTGAAGGCGCTGTTGTTATTAACAAGGTTCGTGAATCAGAAATCGGCGTTGGTTTCGATGCTTACAATGAAAAGTATGTAAACATGGTTGATGCAGGAATTCTTGATCCCGCAAAGGTAACACGTTCTGCATTACAGAATGCTACATCAGTAGCAAGCACATTCCTCACAACAGAATCAGCTGTTGCAAACATTAAGGAAGAAACACCTGCTATGCCTGCAGGCGGCGGAATGGGAATGGGCTACTAAAGAGCCGTGCAAAATTTAAAACCTCAAAATTTTCTTCGCTTGCGAAAAGAAAATTTTGAGGTTTTTAAATTTTATAGGGCGATAGCCCGAGCGCGAGCCGAAACGAAGTGAAGGCGAGAGGCGCACGGCGGTAAACGCAAAAAATATTTCTTCGCTTGCGAAAAGAAAAACAATAAATGAAAGACTGTCATGGGTATTAATCCAATGACAGTCTTTTTTGTTACGGTAATTGTTTTTTAGTGTAAAAGAATTCTTGTGATTATAGAATTGCAAGACATATAATAAATATGTTCCGGAATAAAAAATTGGTTTGTTGATGTAGGACTTGTGCGAATGCTGAAAGATGTGATGACTGTGAAATTGTTGTTATCAAAGAAGAAAAATAATTCAAATATTTCGGAACGAAAGGATTGGTGATTAGGATGAATGCAGAGATGATAATGGGATTAGACAATATGTAATGACCTCCACTTTGTAGCAACGTGGATTTACCTGTATAATGAAGTTGCAACACAACAATAACAGGGATTACCGCATACAAAGGGAGGTCATCAAATGAATTATAACACAGTTTACGTAGGAATGGA
>JAZRYK010000003.1:0-15419 GCA_045600725.1 Lachnospiraceae bacterium | reverse complement strand
AGAAAACACCACGCCTTTTTCGACTAGCGAATTTATTACCTTGATGGAATAATCTGAGATAGTTTGGTCGCTTCTCAACAAGGTACCATCTAAATCTGAAACATATAATATCTTCTTTTTCATTTATACCTCCTTCTGCAAACTAAATGGAAACTCACAGCTTCAATTTTGTTAATTCCATTAAATCGGAATCTAGCGATTCTTCACTAAGTTTCAATTTTGTATGCTATTTGTATGCTATTTGCATTCTGCCCACTGAACCATGAATTCATCATAAAGTCGATTTAGCCTGTCTATTATTTGCTGATTGACTGGTACTATTTTATCGAGAAATTGATTACCGCGTTCTCCCATAAAGTCTACACAAAATAGCAAACAATAAAAAATAAAGGCTCGATACTGCTCTGCACTTGGATTCAATTCATCGAGCAAATAATCAACATATTTTGTATCAAACTCCATATTCAGCAAAGCCACTTTAGTTAACGCTACAAATGTCAACATATCTCCTATTCCTATCCAATCAATATCTATAACACCTGATACGTGACCATTTTGAATCAAAAGATTCTTTGTGCTAATATCATCAAGATAGGTAATTGGCCGTATTGAAAAAAAGTAAGTTTGCATTTCTTTTTGAATATTCCTGACCTCAATTACTTTCGCAACATCAAAATAATTATTAATAGAAATCAATTCATATGCTCTATCCAGCATATCAGTCACAAAGGCACTCCAACTCCATTCTGACGAAACATCAACCACTAATTTGGAAACATTTCTTTGAATAACCATTACATCCTTAGCGATTTGTTTCTTTTCTTCATCGGAAAGTTTAATATAAATCTCTCCTATATCTTTTCCTTCAGCATATGTCAGAACTATATATTCATATTCTTCATGTTGACCATGAGAAATAATCTTCGGAATTGGTATATTACAAACCTGCAGTTTAGTTAACCAATGAATACTTTCATTATATGCGCCGCTTTGTTTCGAACATCTCAAAATATATTTAGAAAAAGGCGTTGCTACAACAAAAACATAATTTCCGATTCCTGTACTGCATCGCTCTATATGTTCTACCTGTTCATTTATATGTGCTTCAAATACTTGACGCGCTTTTTCTATCTCCATTATTTGCCACGCTCCATATATCTATAAAATAGGAATTATTTATTCTTTAAGTGAATACCATTCACTCTTTTATTTTATCATTGCAACCATTAATCCCCAAATACTATTTTAACTTTTTAATCTCTTGTAATTTCAATGCAGAAATTCTACATCCTCGTCCCTTTTCCGAAATAAAAAAGCAACCGGGACTTTTGCATCTCGATTGCTCATATTAATAATATCATGTTGTATATTCCCTGCAAAGGTACATCTGGGGTACATTTGGGGGTCATTTGGGGTACATTTGGGGGTCAGCAGCTACATACTCCATCAACCATTATAATAATACCATCATCCTGTTCTTCCTAAAAGGTACAAGTTGGGGACAAAGTGGGGACAGCGTGGGGACAATATGGGGACAAGCGCCAGTCCCTGCATCCATCATGTCCACTATAACAATATCATACTTAAATCAGCTTGTGAACCTACACCATGTAGACAATATGTAGACAAAATGTAGACCCCATGCCGACAGCATATCTACACGATGACTACAGCTAGTCTGCAAAAGAAAAAGCAACCAAGGAACATCTCCTCGATTGCTTATCATAATAATATCAGACTTTATTTTATTTGAAAATGCATTTCCAGTCCTAATTTAGTCCATAAAAGGTACAAATTTCGATGAATCAACCTGTTCTTTTCCATAGCTTACCATTTTAATCTTTTCAAGTGTTTACCACTTGACTTACCATAATTCTTACCATTTTTTACCATCAAGCTATGTAATTTTGCGATAGTATACGATACTTACAGAATCAAGCCAATCCATCCTCAATCCGCATAAATACTGATAAAATCAGTATTCCAAGCCACTATTTCTCATCCACGACCTGGAAAATGAAAAACTTAAGATAATAGCTTTCGTCAGCTGCCCATAAAATGGGATGGTCGCAGGCCTGTGTTCTGAATTCTACCTGAGTAATTCGTTTGTGGACAGCTTTTGCTGCTTGAGCGATTGTCTGCGTAAATAATTCTTGTGTCATAAAGTGCGAGCAGCTGCATGTGGCGAGGAAGCCTCCGTCGCGAACAAGCTTTAAGCCCTTCATGTTGATTTCACGGTAGCCTTTAATTGCATTCTTTGTAGCCTCTTTCGATTTTGTAAAGGCAGGCGGGTCAAGAATAACAACATCGTAGCTTTCGCCGGCTTCATAGAGCTTCGGAAGTTCATCCAGCACGTTGGTAGCGCGGAAATGTACTGTTTTGTCAAGACCGTTTCTTTTTGCATTTTCGGTAGCTTGAGAAACTGCAAATTCCGAAATATCAAGCCCGGTAACATCTGTTGCCCCCGCAATTCCCGCATTTAACGCAAATGTTCCCATGTGTGTAAAGCAGTCAAGAACCTTTTTTCCGCGGCAGATTCTGTGCATGGCAAGACGATTGTATTTCTGGTCTAAGAAGAAACCGGTCTTCTGTCCGTTAACCACATCAACCATGTAGCGGACGCCGTTTTCCACAATTTCTACGTTTGTATCAAATTCTTCTCCGATAAATCCCTTAAAAGGAAGCATTCCCTCTTTTTTACGAACGGGTGCATCACTTCTTTCATAAACTCCGCGGATATGATATCCGTCTGCATCCAGGATTTCTTTTAAACTGTCTACAATAAAAGGCTTTATTCTGTCCATTCCCAAAGCCAGGGATTCCACCACAAGTACGTCATTGTATTTATCGATTACAAGTCCCGGGAGAAAATCGGCCTCACCGAAAATGATACGACAGCAGTTTAAGTCTTCTTCGGGCATAACATTTTTCCTGTACTCCCAGGCGTTTTTAATCCGCATTTTCAAGAATTCTTCATCGATGGGCTGATCGGCCTTTCTGGTAAGCATTCTTATTCTGATTTTTGAATTTTGATTAATGAAGCCTGCACCCAAGGGATATCCGTCAAAATCATGAACTCTGACGATATCACCGTTGGTAAAGGATCCGGTAATAGTGTCGATTTCGTTGTCGTATATCCAGGCACCACCGGCCTTAAGAGCACGACCTTCTCCCTTTTTAAGCGTTACTGTTGAGTTTTTTATCAGATTTTCCATTTATTTGACCTTTCAGCTTAATAAAAAGAATATTTATCAATTCAAGTGCCTTTACAAATCCGATTCCGGCAGCAGGAATAAGGAAAACAAAGTACGGGAAAACATATCGTCCTCCGGCTTCCCAAAGAAGGCTGAATAAGAAACCACCGATGAAGGTTACTGCTATAATCAGCTTGTAGTAATCATCATCCTTTATGATGCAATAGATGCAATAAATCAATGAAAAAACATAGACAAATATTTGTAAATGCGCCATAAAGGAATGCATCCGGGCAGTTACTTCCGGTTTATATAAAAGCGACATTTTTTCATAGTTGGAATCGATTGTTGAAGCTGTCATATATATTGACGCAAAGGTTGGTTCATCCCATTGCTCCAACGTTTTATATCTAAAATATCTGTAGGCATATGACGGATCGTTTTTATATAAAGTAAAGAAATCATTTAAATCTTTTTTTGCTTTGTTCTTAGTAGCTGTTCCGTCCTGATTCAGCAGATTATAATCCCAATAGACATATCCATCAAAAAATCCGACTCCCTCGCCATCATCAACGTCACCACGAAGTCCCATGACAATCCAGTTAATTGAGGGAATGGAATCTCCTATTTTATAATCAGCCAGAGTTTCATAGTAAATTTGAGTTCCTTTTGCGCAAAGAAGTGGCAGAACTATCATTACGATACCCATTATGGCGGGCAATATTTTTTTATCCTTTATTGAAACAAGAACAAAAACAATAGTTAATGCTATGAAAAAGATAAGACAGTTTTTTCTTGCGGGAATCATAATACATGCTGTAATGATTGCCGGAACAATGTACCGCCATTTTCCTGTTTTAAGCCATTTTATCGATAAAAGAGAAACAAGAAGCATTCCGAAAATGCTGAAAATATCGCCATATATAAATACAACATAGTAGTAAAGAGGAAGGCAACAGGTTACCGATGCAAGAGTAATAAAGCTACACATGGGATTGCCTGTCAATTCATAGCATAACCGGCATGACAGAAAAATAATAAGTGCAATAAGAAAAGCATTGATATATTCAAAAAACAAAAAACTGTTCCATATATGAAGGAGCATAGCCTCAATGAAAACCAGTCCGAACTCCTGAGGATATTGTTGGAGGTAAGTCCAGTAAGACGGCTCCGCAAAGTAATCCTTCGCATTAAAGTTTTGAGCTGTAAGAAGAACCGTTTCCTGATCGAACCAGGGAAGAACTTTAGCATAGGAAACCCAGATAACAAGAAGAACGAAAACAAGTGAGCTTATAACTACAGAGGTGATAAAAACACGTTTGTTCTTTGATTTATCATCTTTGGCACCAATGAACAACAGTTTTGCAAGGCCGTAGTAAGCGCCGGAGAAAACAATAAGAAGAACCAGACTTTGAAATCTGGATTCGGGTCCCTCATAAACATAATTGGAAAAATAGTCCGATAAATCAAAATGGAAGGTATAGTGAACCGCATTTACTACCAAATACAGTAAAAACAGCGCACCGAGACAATATGCTGATTTAGCTAAAAAGGAAGATACTTTCTTCATGCCTTGCCCTTCTTAACAATTTTTTTGAATAACAGAACGCAGACTTCTTTGAGTTTGTAAAGTCCTGCGCCCGTAAAAAGAAGCATGGTTACAAAACCGGGGAAGGTATAACGTCCCTTGGCTTCCCATATAATGCTGAAAAGAAAAACACCTATAAAGAAAACAGCCACAAGTAAATCATAATGTTCTTTATCATGCCAAAACGTGTAAACCGCGTACAGGAAAGCCAGAAAATATGCGGCGGTGAGATAGTAATTCATATATTTGTTAAGACCAAGTACCGCATCAAGATTATAAAGTAATTCAACTTCATCCCATGAATTTCCATTGTCGGAAACGGTCATATAAATACAGTCGAAGGTTGGCTCAAGCCACTGCTCCATCAATTTATAGCGGAAAAATTTGTAACAGTGAACAGGATCCTCCCTATAGCTTTGCAGATAGAGTGCCAACTGCTCTTTTGAATATTCGGTGGCAGCTTCCTTACTGTTTCCGAGAACGGTCCACATATAGTAATTGTAGCCGTCGTAATAGCCGACACCTTTTCCATCTTCAAGATCACCGCGCATACCCATTACAATCCAGTTGATTTTGGGGATTTCGTTGTCAAATTTGAAGTCACCTTTTTCCTCGTAATACTCTGTTACAACCGAGCTTGTATTTGTATTCTGTATTTCGGCAGCGAGCTTCTTTTCATAGAAGGTTCTTATTCCGGTATTTACAAGCGAAGGAAGGATCAAAAGTAAAGCAGCAAGAAGAAGCGGCAGGCCCTTTTTGTTTTTAATCGCATTAATCACCAGAACAATAGCCAGAGTAATCAGGAAAATGATGGTGTTCTGCCTTACAGGAAGCATAATCATTGAAGTAAGAATTGCCAAAATCGGATACAGGATTTTTCCGCCTTTCAGCCATTTTATAATTGCCCAGCCTACGAAAAATGAAGCAGTGATGGAAAAAACGTCGCCGTAAACATATGAAACATAATAAAACAGAGGGGCACACAGAGCGGTAAACAAAACTGTGAAAAAATCAGCCTCAGCCTTATCAAAAAGTGCGTGGCTTAAGCGACCGCTTAAAAAAATGAGGCCCGCAATGAAAAATGCATTTAAATACTGAAAAACCTGATAATTATCCCAAATTCTTAAAATAATGGATTCAAAAAAGATTATACCCAGCTGCTGGGGATACATTGTCAGATAAAAATCGTTGAACATGTAACTGTAATCGCCCTTTATGAAATCGCTTGCAGCCTGCACGGTAACAGCCTGATCCCAGAAAGGAGCGATATGTGTGTGGTGTACCCACATGCAAAGAAGAAAAAACATAACAACGGAAGCAGCTCCGGAGAAAATGAGTACACGTTTATTTTTGGAGACATCGGTTTTACATCCTAAAAAGACGAGCTTTGATATAAGAAGAACAACCGCAATAATCACAACAAGCATAAAGAGATTCATAAATCTCGAATCAGGTGCTTCGTAAAGATATGCTGCGGAGTAATCGTCAAAATCGTGCGTAAAGGTATAGTGAGTTGTGTTGTACGCAAGATAACCTAAAAATGCAGCGGCGATAAAATATGCAATTTTCGAAAGAATTTCAGCTGTTTTTTTCATCCGTTTTCTCCACACAATACGCGATTGCATTTTATCACTTTGCCGATTTGTTTGCAATCACACCGATTGCCACAATCTCATAAGTTAACTATAATAAAACCAACAAATACAAGGAGTTTTCAGGGAATGAAAGATGCAGCAAGAGTGTTTGGACGCGAATCCTTCAGAAACTATAATGAAGCTGTCAGACGTGAATGGGTAATAACAAACGGAAACGGAAGTTATGCAGACAGTTCGATTATCGGGGCCAACACCAGAAAGCATCACGGTTTGCTTATTGCTTCGATGCACGCTCCCACGGACAGAAAGGTTCTGGTCAACAGGATTTTGGAAGCCGTGGACAGAAATGGGCTTGAAATCCACTTTTCGTCCGGTAAGAAGAAAAACGGCCTCGAAGAAGCAGGTTTTCTTCGTCAGACTTCCTTTTCACTAAACGGTTCAGTCCCTGAATTTTCCTATTACGCAGATGGCTTTTCAATGAAAAAGTCCATCGCATACGAGTGGGAGAAGAACACGGTCGCAGTAAGATATATTCTCTCAAACCTTGGAGATGATGCGGTATTTCTTCTTTCACCTGTTTACAATTACAGGGATCATAACGAAGGCTCCGCAAAGAAGGATTTAAGGTTTGAAATTGTAAAATCATCCGAAAAAGGACTGTTTTTGATTATTCCCAAGGCAAACAAAAACCTTGCAATAAAGACATACGTAAGCTGTGGGGCAGCAGTGCTGAATCCGAAAGAAGAAAGCTTTGATGCTGATATCAGATTGAAAACAGAAGCTGATACCGGTATGAGCGATAAAGACGCGGGATTTGTTCCCCTTAAATTTGAAATTCCTGTGCGCAAGGGCGAGAAAAAAGAAATCAGCGTTATTTTCTCAATAGAAGAGGAATTTGAGAAAAATGCTTCGAAAACAATAAAGCAGACTCATAAGCGCGATGCGGAGATTATAAAACAAGCGGGTGTAACCGACGATTTTTCAAAAGCTTTTGTTCTTGCTGCAGATAAATTTGTAGTTAACCGCGCTTCCACAGGAGGAAAAACAATACTTGCCGGTCTCCCATGGTTTACGGACTGGGGGCGTGATACGATGATAAGCTTTACGGGACTTACTCTTTGCACCGGAC
Organism: Lachnospiraceae bacterium; assembly: GCA_045600725.1. Taxonomy (GTDB): domain Bacteria; phylum Bacillota; class Clostridia; order Lachnospirales; family Lachnospiraceae; genus UBA1258. Next base: position 7,913 of record JAZRYK010000003.1, on the reverse strand, counting down.
GTTTTGATGATGCCCGCAGTATTCTGAAAACTTTTGTACAATACGAAAAAAACGGGCTTTTACCGAATATGTTCCCGGACCTTGACTGTGATCCCATTTACAATACGGTGGATGCGGCGCTGTGGTTCTTCTTCTGCGTATATAAATTTGTGGAATATACGAAGGATCATGGTTTTGTGCAGGACGAACTTTATCCGTGTATGAAGAAAATTCTGGAGGCTTACCAAAAAGGTACGGATTTCTCAATTGGTATGGACAAGGATTTTCTTATTTATGCCGGAAGTGGTTCTGATCAGGTAACCTGGATGGATGTTTGTGTGGACGGAAAATGCATGACTCCGCGGCATGGAAAACCGGTGGAAATCAATGCACTTTGGTATAACGCATTGTGCATAACTTCAGAGTTTGCAAAGATTTTTGGGGATAAGGACTATTCATTAGAGCTTTCGGAGCTTGCTACAAAGGTTAAAGCAAATTTTGAAAAACGTTTCTGGAACGAAGAAAGAAATTGCCTTTACGATGTAGTGGACGAGGTTCTTGACGACGGAACCATTCGCGATAACGCACAGTTAAGACCCAATCAGATTTATGCTGTTTCGCTTCCATTTGCTGTTTTGTCGCCAGACAAAGAGAAAAGTATCGATGATGCGGCAGATGTCAACAAAGAAAAATGTGTTGTTGACGCGGTATATAAAGAGCTGTATACGGATTTTGGTTTACGTACTTTATCGACAGACGATCCGGACTATCGCGGCATTTACAAAGGAACCCTGCCCGAACGTGACGCAGCTTACCATCAGGGAACCGCATGGGCATTTTTGATGGGCGGTTTCATTACTGCATTTTTAAAGGTATATCCTAATTCGAAGGATATTGCAGAAGAAATGCTAAGGCCTTTGAAGCAACATTTAAATGATGGCGGAATAGGCGGAATAGCGGAAGTTTTTGACGGAGATGCTCCGCATATTTCAGGCGGTTGTTATTCTCAGGCCTGGAGTGTGGCGGAAATTTTGAGAGCTGTCCGTGAGGGGGATTTAATGGTATAGTCATTTTAGGGAAGATTTGGAGGGACCACATGGGAAATATAGCTAATCAAATGGCTGTCGAGTTTATTTACAAAACAATCGACAAAATAAAGCAAAAAAAAGCAAATGCTGATAAAAATCAGGAACCGGGACGCAGAAAGAAAAGTCTTGTTTGGCTCAATTTTTTGTATACGCTTTACGGAGTAGAGATTGTATATAAAGGATTTTTGTCAGTGGGAATTATGTATACGCTTATTGATACTTTCCGCATTGCTCCGGCATCCTTCTTCATAGATGGTAAAAATATTTTATCCTTCTGCGCTGTGACGCTGTTTCTTCTTGATGTGGTTCTTAAGTTTTTTGCGCTTACAAGTACAAGGAAACCTGAAGGATATACTTTGATGCTCTGGTCGCTGGCTTCAGGCGGGGTTTCGACCGTGGTATATTTGTTCTTTGATCAGCCATGGTATGTTGCGCTTGTCTTTGCTGTTATAATCGGTTTATATTCTTGGGCAAATTATGTTTACATCAGAAACAGAAAATGGTGTTACGTTAATCCTGAGTCGATTTAAATTAAAGCAAATAATAAAAGGAAGTGGCTTATTAAAGTCACTTCCTTTTAACATGCTAAAATGTTTGAGTATTTTGAATTAATTAATATACCGTAATGGTATCCTCTAAAGTCTTTTTTTCCGAATTGTCAATATTGTTTGCAGTAAACTCAACAACCACCTTATAGGTTCCGCGGGCGGAAATGCTTGTAAGTCGGTCTTTACTGTAGCCTTCATTAGTCTTTTTATAATAGTAAATATTGTAGTTCTTTTTTGAAACAATACTTGTATCACGGGGAATCTCCGTGCTGCCGTAGCTTACTTTAATTTTCGGATAAACAGTATTGTTGTTATTCCATGCAACATTTGAAACCGAAAGCGTGAGCTTTGAAGCATCCAGTTTGTTTACCGTCAAAGTTTTTGTGGGAAGAGAACCTGTATAATTGCCCGAACCGTTTACTACAACAGTGTAAGTTCCGGATTCGGTGGGTGATTCAGGTCTCTGACTTCCCGAAACATAAGATACGGTAAAGTCTTTGCCCTTCTTTAATTTGGTATTCTTGTAATACAACTTAATGCTCGGAGTAAGTCCGGCACCGATGTAATCCATTTTCGAAGTAGCTGTAAGCTTTGTATTATCGGCGGTAAGCAAAATCGGATTAATTGTGAAGTTTCTTGTAATTGTGCCTGAATAAAAGCCTTTTCCGGAGATGCTTATCGTTGCGGTGCCGGCATTAATGTTGTTCAGGTATTTTGTCGAGGTGGTTAATCCGGACGGGAGCGGATTTGTTTCCTGCTCTCCGACTTTGTAAACTTTAGGTTTCCTTGCAGCTCCCGAGTATGTGTATTCGGATACGGAAGGTGCTGAAAACCATTCGTCTCTAAGCTGTTGCTTTACGGTATATGTTAGCTTTGCGGTTAATCCGCCAAACTTAACGCTAATAACTGTTGTTCCGATTTTCTTTGGTTCCAAAGTAACGTTAATCTGATCACCGGTAAGAACAACATCCGTAACGGTTGCTACGGTTTTATCTGACGAGGTTACCTTTGGATCCTTCAGTGTACTGTCAAAAAGATAGAGCAGGTACGCAGAAGCCTGTTTTCCCGACTGGAGAACCGTTACAGAAAACGAATCTGTTCCGCTGAATGTGGGAACACCCTTTGAATTAAGAACAAAATCGCCCTGATTGACATATGTTTTTTTAGCTGATGATTTTCCGTTATCAAAGACAAGCCTGCTCAGTTTGTATACATAGGTTTCACAGGTAGCCGAACGTCCTGCGATGGTGCATGAGATGTTTGTTTTTCCTGTGCCGACTGCAGACACTTTTCCGGAAGAAGAAACCGCAGCAATCTTGGAATTGCCCGTAGACCAGGTTTTTTTGTAATCCGCATAGTATGTATTGGGTACTGAAAGCTTTGTAGTTTTTCCCTTTGCTACAGCCACAAACTGTTTGTTTAATTCAAACTCTTCGGAAGAAGCCGTATATGAATTTGTGGAAACATCCGGATAAGCAAGGGTGTAATTATCCAGCTCATTAACTTTGAAAATAACTCCGCGTGCGGAGTGAGCTTCGTCTGCAAGTGCGCCCGTAAGCAAATAGTTTCCCGAAGAAGAACTTCCTTCATCGTTGAGCATGGGATCTACAATATACCAGTTGTCATCGTTCATCATTACATAAACGTATGCATGAGAGGCGCTTACAACATATATATTTGTAATTCCCGCAGCATCCAGCATCAAAGACAAAGCCTTGGCATATCCTTCGCACACACCGTATCCGTAAAGAAGAGGACCGTAAATTGTGTGGCAGAAGAAATACTCTTTGGAAGCCATTACCGTTTCGTCGGTGGAAAGACCTGTGGGATTTTCGGTAACATTCTCGCAAAGCCAGTTGTTGAGATATTCTACAATTCCGTACGTAAAGCTTTCGCCGGGATAATGTGTCGAAGCATAGAGGTAAGCCGCATTTACGATGTTTTTGATTTTTTTGTTTGCGTTGGTATTTAATGTTGATGAGTAATATGAGGATTTTTTAACCGAAACGGTGTAGGTATATTTTCCCTTGGAATAAGTGGAAACGACCTTTAATCCTGCGGCTAAATTAATATTGTTAAATTTGCTTAAATATGTGGTGGTCAGAATAGAAACCGATTTTGCGATGCTTAATGAAACAAAATCGGAATCCGTACCGTAGGGTACGGTAAACGTGAAGCTTGTTTTTCCTCTTGTGAGCCTGTTTGCCGCCGCATTGTATACGGTCAATTCAAGAGGGGTCAGATCCTTTATGAAATAATCTTTTCCCACATAGGAAATAAGCGAATCCCTGTTGTCGGGTATGCCGAGAACAATTTCTTCTTCAGCTGTTTCTTCTTCCTCAAAAATATCAATCAGATCCATATTTTCGGAAATGTATGAATTATCCTCCGTTTCTGGAAGAGATTCGGAAGGATCTTCATTCGCGGAAACGTCTTCTTCGGGAGAAGCTTCTTCTTCAACAGGATCGTTTTCGGACACGGAGGGTGAATTATCGGAAACATCACCGGAAACGATTTCCTCGGTATATTCGGCTCCGGTTTCGGTGATTATACTGTAGGGAATGGTATAACTTTCATAAAGTTTACCGTCTTTATCCGTAGCAAAAACAACATCCCTGAGAGCAAGACCGTTCTTGGCCAATACATCCAATTCGTCGCACATTTCCGCATAGACATTTTGTGCGTCCGCGTCCAGACTGTTGTAGGTCTTTTCCGATATATATTTTATATCTTCGTTATGTAATTCTTCGGCTTTTACAGGAAGAAGACTGCCGGTTTCGGAAAAAAGCATTACTCCTGCAAGAAGAAGTGCCAAAGCGGAAGAGAATCTTTTTGTTTTTCTCATATTAATCTCCATAATAAATGTGTTACTGCTTTTCTATCTTATAATAAAAATGCGAAAAAAGGTACTACAGTCTATTTCGGCACAAATCATTGAGATTATTAGGCAAAAAAACAAAGTTTTTTGATTGACTCGCAAATTTCAAAAAAGTATGATAATAAATGGAAAATGTGAATAAGAAAGGGGAACAAAAATGGTAAATGACAGTAAAATCCTTATTGGTAAGTCCGGGGATGAAAACATCTACATATATCCCAAAATGGCAAACCGCCACGGAATGATTTGCGGAGCAACCGGTACAGGAAAAACAACTACACTTAAAGTTATGGCCGAATCATTCAGCGATATGGGAGTTCCCGTTTTTCTTGCTGATATGAAGGGCGATTTGGCAGGTATGTGTAAACAGGGTGTACCTTCCGAAAATGTTGAAAGTCGTATTCAGTCGATGGGTCTTTCCGACCTTGGTTTCAATTATAAAGCTTTTCCCGTAAATTTCTGGGATGTCTATGGCGAAAAGGGAATCAGTTTAAGAACAACCATCACAGAGATGGGTCCTATTCTTTTAAGCAGAATTCTCGATCTTAACGATACACAGTCTGATGTTCTCACAGTAGTATATAAAATTGCAGATGATGAGGGGCTTCTTCTTATAGATCTTAAGGATATCAAGTCCATGCTCACATATGTCAGCGAGAATTCCAAGGAATACAGTGCTCAGTACGGAAATCTTGCTCCTCAGAGTCTTGCGGCAATTCAGCGTGCGATTGTTGCACTTGAGGCTGACGGTGCGGAACCTTTCTTCGGTGAGCCCGCTCTTTCAATTCTTGATTGGATCAGCACTGACTTTAACGGAAAGGGAATGATTCAGATTCTTGATTGTCAAAAGCTTAATCTTCATCCCACAACATATTCGATGTTCCTTCTTTGGCTTTTAAGTGAACTGTTTGAGACTCTTCCCGAAGCAGGAGACCTTGCAAAGCCTCGAATGGTATTCTTCTTCGATGAAGCACATATGCTTTTCAACAATGCACCTAAGTCACTTGTTGAAAAGATTGAACAGATTGTTAAGCTTATTCGCTCAAAGGGCGTGGGAATTTATTTTATCACTCAAAATCCCAGAGATATCCCTGACGGAGTTCTTGCTCAGCTCGGTAACAAAATTGAACATGCTCTTCGCGCATATACTCCTGCCGAGCAGAAGGCGGCAAAGGCAGCAGCACAGTCATTCAGGGAGAATCCCGATTTCGATACATATACGGTTCTTCAGGAGCTCGGAACAGGTGAAGCACTTATTTCTGTTCTTGACGAGGCAGGTGTTCCCACTGTTGTTAAACGTGCGAAAATTCTTCCTCCTCAGTCTTTGGGCGGAACATTACCTGATTCAGACAGAACATATCAGATTCAGAACAGCCTTCTTAATATGAAATATGCAAACTATGTCGATAATGATTCGGCATATGAATTCCATGAAAGAAGAAAGGCTCAGCTTGCTGCCGAAGCAGAACAAGCCGAAGCCGATAAGCTTGCCGCAAAGGAGCAGGCTGCTTTGGACAAGGCGGCAGCCAAGGAACGTGAAAAGGCCGAAAAAGAAGCTCAGAAGAAGAAAGAGAGTCAGGGCAAAGCAGTAAAGAGTGCAGCAAAATCCGTTGCTTCTTCCACAGCAGGAACAATCGGACGCGAAGTCGGAAAGTCTGTAGGCTCGGTCGGCGGTAAGTTCGGAAAGACTCTTGGAGGAAATATCGGAGCATCTTTGGGACGCGGAATCATCGGTACTTTGTTTAAACTTTAATTAATCCGGGGAAACCCGTATTAATAAATTTCCCATGTAGAATGGGTTGGAGGAGAAAAATATGAAAATGATCTACAACGTTGAGGACAAGCCCGGCTTTGGTAAGACTTTGGTTTTTGCCCTTCAGCAGATGCTCGCTATTTTAGCGGCAACAATTGCTGTTCCCGGAATTATCGGACATGATATGTCAACATCTGCAGCACTTTTCGGAGCAGGTGTGGGAACAATAGTTTACCTTCTTTTTACAAAATTTAAGAGCCCTGTATTTCTTGGATCATCATTCGCATTTATCGGATCCATGTTTGCTGCATTCGGTGGTGGTGTTGCGGCAGCAACAGGATATATAGGACTTATTCTCGGTGCAGTTTTTGCAGGTCTTGTATACGTTGTTCTTGCAATCGTTGTTAAGTTTGTCGGAACAGGCTGGATCAACAAACTCATGCCTGCAGTAGTTATCGGACCTACCGTAGCAATTATCGGTCTTTCGCTTGCCGGAAACGCAGTCGGCGACCTTTTCAAAGGAAAGGTTATGAAGGATGTAACTACACTGGTTGTGGAGGAACTTGACGGTGTAGCGGCAATCGTTGAAAAGACAGAACAGGTTCCCGTATGCAATATTTACGCTGCACTTATCTGCGGACTTGTTACTCTTTTTGTTACAATGATTTGCTCCGTATATGGCAAAAAGATGATGAAGATGATTCCTTTCATTATCGGTATCGCTGCAGGATATATTGTTGCTGCAATTATGACTGCCATCGGATTTGCTGCTGATATGGATGCTTTAAAGATTATCGATTTCAGCGCGTTCTCAGCTATGCAGTGGTATCCGGACTTCACATTCGTTAAGGCATTTGGCGGTTTCGACGGATTGAGCTTATCATATGTGGGATCTGTTGCCGTGGCATATGTCCCCGTTGCATTCGTAGTATTTGCCGAGCATATTGCAGACCACAAGAATCTTTCTTCCATTATTGAGAAGGATCTTCTTAAGGAGCCCGGTCTTCACAGAACATTACTTGGTGACGGTGTCGGCTCAATGATCGGTGCTTTCTTCGGAGGATGTCCCAACACAACATACGGTGAATCCGTAGGCTGTGTTGCCATTTCCGGAAATGCATCTGTTGTTACAATTCTTGTTACCGCATGCCTTGCAATCATTTCTTCATTCTTTGCACCTTTTGTAACACTTCTCGCAACAATTCCCAATTGTGTAATGGGTGGTGTTTGCGTAGCGCTTTACGGATTTATTGCAGTATCCGGTCTTAAGATGATTCAGGAAGTTGACTTAAATGACAACATCAATCTTTTCACCGTATCTGTTATTCTTATCTGCGGTATCGGCGGCCTTGTATTGAAGTTTGGTTCGATTGAAATTACAGAAGTTGCCGCAGCACTTATACTTGGAATTATCACAAACAAGGTTCTTTCGATAAAAAAGAAGAAATAAAGACGTGATAATATCAAAAAAAGCCAAATATTAGCAATAAATGACCTGCCCTTTGCAATATGCGAGGGGCAGTTTTTTTGTATCGCAATAAAAATAAACCACCTGCTATGCAGGTGTGTTCCCAGATAGCTTTAGCTTCAAGCAAAAAAACCTCCAATGATATAATAAGTGAAGGTTCGCCAACCGCACTAAATTAGATCAAGGAGGTATCCAAATG
>JAZRYK010000002.1:0-2416 GCA_045600725.1 Lachnospiraceae bacterium | reverse complement strand
TCCACAGTTTTGCAGATAGTTTTATTACAAGATAGCTCGAATCCCTTATAAAATCTGGGTATTCGGGCTAAATTTTTATTAAATTTTATGCATTTTGCTATGGCGTACCGTGGCGGCCTGTGGTATAATAGAGATATAGGGAGGTCGCGCCATGCACTTAAAGAAAACTCAAAAATACGGACGTATCTATCTTTCGATTACTGATTCTTATTATGACAAGCAAAAGAGATGTTCACGTTCAAAAACCATTGAATCATTGGGATACTTGGATGAACTTGAAAAAATTTATGATGATCCCATTGCACACTTTACCAAAAGAGTAGAAAAACTTCGGGAAGAAAAGAAAGCTAAAAACGCTCCAATTAACTTTTCTTTTTACGATACCGACAGGCTCTGCGTTGGGGATAACTTAAGAAAGAACTTTGGTTATACTGCACTCAGCAAGATTTACCATGAGCTTGAAATCAATAAGTTCTTTAATAAAAAACAGAGAAATTCCAAAGAGGAATACGACGCTAATACAATCATGAAGATGCTTGTATTTCTTCGTATGCTATACCCTGCTTCAAAGAAAGCATCCTTTGACAGCAGAGAACTACTCTTCGAAAAAACCAACTATTCGCTGGATGATGTATACAGATGCTTAACTCTATTTGATCAATACAAAGAAGACCTGCAGATCTGGATGAACGATAAGATAAAGGAAAACTACGGCAGGGACACATCTCTTATCTACTACGATGTAACCAACTACTATTTCGAAACAGATGATCAGAATGACTTCATTCGTAAAGGCGTCTGTAAGGAACACAGACCAAACCCTATAGTTCAGATGGGACTGTTTATGGACAATAATGCAATCCCTATTACTTATGAATTATTCCCAGGAAACACAAATGACTGTCTTACATACAGACCTAACTTTGGAAGAATCAAGAAACAGTTTGATTTAGGCCGTGTTATCACTGTTGCCGATAAAGGAATGACTACAGGAGATAACATTTGGTATACCATTAACACTCCCACAAAAGACGGATATGTATTCAGTATGTCTGTTCGCTGTGCCGACAAAGAAATGAAGAATTATGTTCTCAATCAGGACGGATACACTTGGCTTGGTGAAGAATACAAAAGAAAATCCCGCTTATATCCAAGAACCATTCAGGTAACTTCGCAAAGCGGAAAAAAGATCAAGAAAACAGTTGATGAAAAACAGGTAGTATTCTGGAGTGAAAAATATGCCAACAGAGCAAAAGCAGAAAGAGAAGCCGCACTTATTAAAGCTGCCGACCTTGCAGCTCATCCCGGAAAATATACCCGCGCTACTGCTTATGGCGCTGCAAAGTATGTAAAAAAAATCGATTTCGACAAAAAAACCGGTGAAATACTTACAGCCTCTTCCATACTCGATATAGACGAAGATCTTATTCGTGAAGAAGAACTCCTTGATGGATACTATGTACTTCTTACAAGTGAAATGAATGAATCCGATGACCGAATTATAGAAATGTACAGAGGATTATGGAGAATTGAAGAAACATTCAAGATAACAAAAAGCGAGCTCGAAGCAAGACCTGTTTACGTATGGACAAAGGAACACATAGAGGCTCATTTCCTTACATGTTTCGTAGCACTTACTATATCGAGAATCCTTGAACACAAGCTTAATCATAAATACTGTTCTGCAAAAATACTGGAATCTTTATCAAAATCCGAGTGTTCTTTACTCCAGCAGAACTATTACGCATTTGATTACTATGATGATGTACTTAAAGATATCGGTGCTGTTACAGGAATAGATTTCAGTAAAAGAATACGTTCACTTGGTGATATCAAAAACTGTCTCGCCGAAACAAAGAAATAAAGGACGCCATCACTACACGACGCCCCTAAAGTAAGTGCCCGTCGGCACATACCTATTCTTGCTTCCTCTTGATTAAAAAATATCTGCCCAAGGAAGGTTGTCAAGGGTGCGAAGCACCGCATATGCGGCAAAGCCCTTGACCACCTTCCTAAGGCAGATGAAATGTAGCCAAGAGGAAGCAAGGATATAAACCGTAACCTTGTCGGTTACCACATAAATAAATGGCTTGCCGGAGCAAAGCGCAGGCAAGGTTTCCTTTTAAAAAAATTTTTTCTATCACATCATATCGGGGCAAGTACGCTATGAAAAAATGCAAAAATACAACACCCTCAATCCATTGATTTTACTGGGATTGAGGGTGATTTTATACATATTTTCCTGCAAAAGTCAGGATATATGATAACCAATTTTTTTATTTATGTCAACCTGGAGCAATAATATATCTTTATCTATATCAGAAGATTCAATAATTAAAGAATTCCACAACCCATTCCATTAAAAATGTTACGAAAAGGCAGATAATAATGCTTATAATACCCGATAATGTAACAA
>JAZRYK010000001.1:0-18630 GCA_045600725.1 Lachnospiraceae bacterium | reverse complement strand
AGGCATAATAAAAGGCTCTTTAGAGCCAGCCTGTGGACGCAGTGCGGAAGGCGGATTCTTCAGCGCCTCTTTAGAGGCAAGCAGGTAACCGCGGCTTATAGCCGCAGAACAAACTACCGGCTAAGCCGGTAGTCATGATTCGAAATTGGAACTCTTTGCGGTATAGAACGGAAGGTTACAGAGTTTTTTGAAATATTCCGGTGAAATAATACAAGGTTGCTGACGGAGTCTTTGATAAGATAGATTTAGCACAAAAGTGCCCCTCGGATTCAGCGGGGCGGAACGGAGATTAATATGAGATATATACTTGAAAATGAAAAACTTAAGGTATTTATAGAGTCTGTGGGTGCTGAAATAAAGTCTGTGGTAAATAAAGAAACGGACATGGAATATATGTGGTACGCAAAGCCTGAATATTGGGGAAGAACTTCACCGATTCTATTTCCGTTTGTTGGGGCGGTTGTTGATAAAAAATATCGATTTGAGGGAAAAGAATATACAATGGAGTCACACGGCTTTGCCAGAGACCTTGAATTTGAAGTAGATCAGCTTTCGCAGGAAGAAATATGGTTTGAACTAAAAAATTCCGAGTCAACCTATGCAAACTACCCGTTCTGCTTTACTCTTCGTATAGGATATATTCTCTGCAAGAACAACCTGAAAGTAAAATGGGAGGTTTATAATCCCGGCCAGAACAGAGAAGACAATAATCTTTATTTCTCCATCGGTGCACACCCCGCGTTCAATTGTCCCATTGGCGGAGAAGATTCAAAAGAAGGCTACAGGTTGTTTTTCGGGGATGCTGCAGAAATACATCATCACGGAAATCTGAACGGTACTTGCACGCACGAGGATATTCTGCTGAAACTGGAAAACAACAGGGCTGTTATTACAAAAGATTTTTTTGACAGAAGTACATATATAATCGAGAACAAGCAACTGAGTACGGTTGCAATAGAAACACCTGACGGAAAAGCTTATGTTACAGTGAAATTTGACACTCCCTTAGTTGGAATATGGTCACCTGTCCATGGAAAAAATGCTCCGTTTATTTGTATAGAACCATGGTGGGGACGTGCCGATTACGATGACTTTACAGGCGAGTTGCAGGAGCGGGAGCACGGTAATGTACTTGAACAAAATGAAACATTTAAAAATGAGTATGAAATAATTTTTGAATAGAAGAAAGGGAATGCTATGACAAACAGTTCATTACAGCACAGAAAAGCAGAGAAAAAGATTAAGATTGTGGGAACCGACGGGAAAGCAATTGCAAATGCCGAAGTGAAATATTTGCAAAAAAATCATAAGTTTCTTTTCGGCTGCGGTGCATTTGATTCACTTCCGGCAACTGCCCCGGACGATGACGGAAAAACAGAGTATCATTTAGGCAAAGATTTGCCGGATAAGGCAATATTTAAGGACCGAGTTGACAAATGGCTTCAGGTTTTTAACTATGGAACAATTCCTTTCTATTGGGGCGGTTTTGAACCTAAGGAGGGCACAGTTATGACGGACAGTCGTATGCGTGCCGCAAAATTTCTCAAAGAGAATAACGTTAGGGTTAAGGGACATCCTCTTTGCTGGCATACTGCCTGCGCGGATTGGCTGATGGAATATGATAATGCAACAATATTATCGAAGCAGCTTGACAGAATCAATCGTGATGTGACCGAATTCAAAGGTGTTGTTGACATGTGGGATGTTATTAATGAAGTTGCAATAATGCCCGTGTTCGACAAATACGATAATGCTATAACACGAATCTGCAAAGATATGGGGCGTGTACGACTTGTAAAAGAAGTATTTGATGCAGCCAAGGCGGCAAATCCCGATGCGTTTCTTCTTATAAACGATTTTAATCTTTCCGAAAGCTACAAAATATTGATTGACGGATGTCTCAATGCAGGTGTTCCAATTTCGGCAATCGGACTTCAGACACACCAGCATCAGGGATATATGGGCCGGAAGAAACTGGAAGAAGTACTTGAAAGATTTTCCTCTTTTGGTTTGCCACTGCATTTTACGGAAAATACACTTGTTTCCGGTGCAATAATGCCACCGGACATTGTTGATTTAAACGATTATCAGGTACCTGAATGGCCTACAACTCCCGAGGGTGAAGAACGTCAGAAAAAGGAATGGTCGGAAATGTATAATATTCTTTTTGAACATCCTTTGGTAGAGGCAATCACAGGCTGGGATTTTGCAGACGGCGCATGGCTCGGAGCTCCGAGCGGACTTATCAGAAAAGATAATTCCATTAAGCCTTCTTACAATGAGCTTAAGCGACTTATTCACGAAGAATGGCACAGTGAGGGTTGCGGTAAGACGGATGAAGCGGGAATTGTTGTTCTTTCGGGATTTAAGGGTGAATATGAGATAGAAATAGACGGAAAAACGGCATGTATTTGTCTGGATGATTCGTCTGACGATATCATTGTTGTAACTGTTTGATAAATAGTGAACATAAAAAAGAAATGTTTTTCCTACGGGATGAACGTTTCTTTTTTGTTTTGTGTTAAAATGGAAGGGGAGTTTGGAAACGAGAGGGATATAAATGAACATATTCAGGCCCTTCGGATTCTGCAGGGGCGGAGTGGAGATTAGTATGAAAGACAAGATTAAAACATTTATTGTTTTCTCAATCATTATTATTTTTGCGGTTGTAACGGAAATTTTGAATTATATGGACTCGGCAAGCCGTCAGTATCCCGATTATTCCCCGCAGACAGGAACAATAATTCATCTTTACGGTGAGTATCATGGTGAGAAAGATTTTTACGAAAAGGAAGTCGAAATATGGAAGGAATATTATGAAAGAGGAAATCGTGATTTGTTTGTTGAACTTCCATATTACACAGCCGAGTTTTTGAATCTTTGGATGAAGGCTGATAATGATGAGATACTTAACCGGATTTACAACGATATCGAAGGAACCGCATCTCATACAAAACATTATTTGAATTTCTTTAAATCCATTAAAAAGAATTATCCGGAAACCATCTTCCACGGAACCGATGTGGGCCATCAGTATGCGGTGACCGGAGCAAGATATTTACAGTATCTTGAAGAAAACGGACTTAAGGATTCGGAAGAATATGAACGGGCATCAGTTTGTATCGAACAAGGCAAACATTATGGAGGAATGGAGGCCACAGATCATTACCGTGAAGCGATGATGGTGAAAAACTTCTGCGATACATTTGAACGCATCGGTGAAAAAGAAGTAATGGGAATATACGGAAGCTACCACATAAATCCGAACAACGAGGATTTGATGGCCGGACAGATTAAGGCAAAATACGGAGACATTGTGGAAGGAATATACATAAGTAATATGGTGAACCCGACTGCAACAAAGCATTTCTCGTTTGGAATAGGCTATGTAGGTATTATTTTTTTGCTGATGCTGTTTATTCCTAATATAATTTGGACAAAATTTCAACCGACCGGTTATTCTGAATATGCAAAAAATGAAAATAAGGTTTTAGGCATTTTGGAAAAAACGGGAGAAGTCGGGGCAACGGTTTTAATGTTGATTTTTACGGATTTTAACTTTAACTGCAGGATTACCGGCTACGGTTTCTTTTTCTCATTTCTGGATATATACAGAATACTTGCCTTTGTTTTGATGGTTCTTTACGAGATTTACTGGATCAGATATTTTGTGAGCAAACGTACTATGAAGGACTTTTACAGAGGTATTTGCGGTATACCTCTTGCCGGTGCAACAATACCGGTGCTTGCACTATTGTTATTCAGCACGGCCGCAAGAAATATTGCGCTTTTAATTGTTGCGATTATTTTGGGAATCGGTCATATAGGCATTCACTATATGCACTATAAGGAAATACAGGATAATTCTTTGAAATGACAGATGTGGATTCTTTTTGAGAAGAATTCCCGGCAGATGCTGCCAAGGAACAATCATCTTCCCGATAAAGCATAAATGTTTCATTTTCAGGGGGAATACTATGAAAGAAATGCTTAAATTCTATTTTACAAATGCGAAAAAAATAATGGGGCTGATATTCGGAATATGCGGTGCGGTATTTGTATTCGTTCCGTCATTTTCGGATTACAGAAGTGGTGTAATTGTATTGCTTGCGGTTTTTATTGCAGGAATTATTATCAGTATATGTTGGAGCTGTATAGTGATTAAAAGGCAGGACGTTACCGTTTATTCTTCCGGAAAAACAAAAATAATTTTCGAATATGCAGATATTAATGAGTTGATGACAAAGAGCCTTGAAACAGGAGAGAAGATGACAATGGTCGTGCCGGCCAATACTGCTTTGGAATATATATTTGATGTTTCAAATATTCAGAAACATACAATTCATTCAAGCTGCGTTGAACATATGCTTAATCAAATGGAAAATGATAAGTTATTGCCGGACATTGAGAATGTCAGAATTAAAAAAGACGGTTTTTCCAAAAACGGGGCCGTGGGTGACTGGTTTTTGGTTACACCCGAAGACTTTGGCTACGCAGGCAATATTTCATTTCTTTTTACGGAGATATACGAACTTAAGAAAAAGAACGGCAAACTGGTTAATGATGAACTGACAAAAGAGCAGTTTCTGCATGCTATTCAATCATTAATGAGTGCAATTCCCGATGTGTTTGAGCCTGAAGAAAAAATATATCTGCCGCTTATCGGTGCCGGAGCCGGAAATATGGGTAAGCCGAAAGATATTATGTATATTATGGCTTCGGTTCTCAGATTTAACAAAAACAGTTTGAAACAGGAAATTCATGTGATTGTAAATAAAAAACATAAAAATGCTGTTCCGATTTATCAACTGAACAAATTTTAGTATTGATACATATGAAAAACAAAAACTAAACCGGTGGTTTATGTTTTTGTTTTTTTATTTGGGTATAATGGTCTTATAAAGCAAAAAGCCGTATCAAATAAAGTCGGAAAATGTGGAGAAGCGAATCAGGGGCAAAGTCTGTCCAATTGCAGATTCGCAGTGCTCACATTATCCGGTCTTCGCAATGGGGCGAAACCGTTCTTTTTCCAAAAGGAGGAAATGATATGGCAAAGATGAATTTTTCAAACGATCAGACAGCATTCGAATATGCACTCTACATGATAGTTTCAAGCTATTTTGAGAAGTGTGAATGCAAGACTCCTCTCACAGAGGGGAAAATGCTCCTTCAGTACAAGGAGCAGAAAGCGGAAAAACAGTACGCTTTTGAAGGCCTTTGCATCAAATATATGCAGGCTATGGAAGCAAAACTTCCTCATGATCTTTTTGAAAGAAAAGTGGAAGTTCGCTTACGAAAAATCCGTGAGGACCTTCCGACGGAAATCATCTTTTCAAAGGATGATTTGACCGTCAGCTTTTTCGGTATTTATGCCGGAAAAAAGACAAGATTCGGATATCGAATCCTGTCTTAACAAGTTTACTTGACGCCTACCCCGATAAAGGGTAGGCTTATTTTATGAAAGATTATTTACCCTTAACAAAAGAAGAATTGAAAAAGCGTGGCTGGGAACAGCCGGATTTTGTATATGTGATTGGCGATGCTTATGTGGATCACTCGTCATTTGGACCGGCAATAATAAGCAGAGTATTGGAAAGCCACGGATATAAAGTGGCAATCATTTCACAACCCGATTGGACGAATGATTCCAGTATTACGATTTTTGGTGAACCGCGTCTTGGATTTCTTGTTTCGGCAGGCAATATGGATTCCATGGTAAACCACTATACCGTAAACAAAAAGAGACGCCATGAAGATGCATATACACCGGGAGGAGTTATCGGTAAGCGTCCCGATTACGCTACGACAGTATACTGCAATCTGATAAAAAGAACATATAAGAACAAACCGATACTTATAGGCGGTATTGAAGCGAGTCTCAGACGCCTTGCGCACTATGATTACTGGTCAGACAAGATGAAACGTTCGGTATTAATGGATTCCGGAGCAGATCTTCTGATGTACGGAATGGGTGAACTTGCATGTGTGGCAGTTGCGGATGCGCTTGATGCAGGTATTGATATTTCGGATGTTACATATGTGCCGGGAACTGTTTATAAAGCAAAAGATGTTTCAAATGTTCTTGATACACTTAACGGTGTTCTTCTTCCGGAGTTCGAAGAAGTCAAGAGTGACAAAACAGCTTATGCAAAAAGCTTTGATATTCAGTACAGGAATACGGATTTTGCAACGGCGAAACCCCTTATAGAAAAATATGGTGAAAAAAGATACATCGTTCAGAATCCGCCATCACGTCCGTTAACGACAGCGGAACTTGATGAGATATACGAGCTTCCGTATATGAACAACTATCATCCTTCATATGAGAAACTCGGCGGTGTTCCGGCAATTAAGGAAATCAAGTTTTCACTGACAAGCTGCAGAGGATGCTTTGGCGGCTGCAGCTTCTGTGCGCTTACTTTTCATCAGGGACGCATTGTTCAGACAAGAAGCCATGAGTCTTTGCTAAAAGAAGCAAAGGCAATGACTGAGGACCCGGATTTTAAGGGATATATTCATGATGTAGGCGGACCCACCGGAAACTTCAGACGCCCGTCATGCGATAAACAGCTGACAAAAGGAGTATGTACCGGAAAACAGTGTCTGTATCCCAAGCCTTGTAAGAATATGGTAGTGGATCATTCGGATTATATTTCATTACTCAGAAAACTTCGTTCGCTTCCAAGGGTGAAAAAGGTTTTTGTTCGTTCAGGTATTCGATATGACTATGTTATGGCTGATAAAAACGATTTGTTCTTAAGAGAATTGTGTAAATTCCATGTAAGCGGTCAGCTAAGAGTGGCTCCGGAGCATGTAACCGATCATGTATTGGATTTGATGGGAAAACCGAGAAACCAGGTTTATCAAAGCTTCGTAAAATCCTTTGAAAAAATAAATAAAGAAGAAAAACTGAATCAGTTTATTGTCCCCTATCTGATTTCATCGCATCCCGGTTCAACCATGGCGGATGCAATTGCGCTTGCGGAGAGCGTACGCGATATGGGCTATATGCCGGAGCAGGTTCAGGATTTTTATCCTACGCCTTCAACAATTTCGACGGTTATGTATTATACAGGTCTTGACCCCCGCAGCATGTCAAAGGTCAATGTGACGAGAAATCCCCATGAAAAGGCAATGCAGCGTGCGCTTATTCAGTACAGAAAGCCTGAAAATTACGATCTTGTGAGAGAAGCACTTATAAAAGAGGGCAGGCAGGATCTGATAGGTTTTGATAAGGAAAAATGTCTTATTCCTCCAAGAAAAATGGGAACGGATAAGGCAAACGACAGGAATGAGCGCAAGGGAACAGCCGGAGTAAGGCAGAGTAAAGAAAAGAAATCTCTGCAAAAGGCCGGTATCGGAAAAGGTGCGAACAATAAAAACAATGGTAGCATAAAGAAGAGTGGGAATAACAATAGCAACAAAAGAAATGATTTAAGAAAAAACGATAAACAATTTAGGCGGTAAGAAACCGGCCTATAGGACAAAATGTAATGATGAAAAAACCGCTGTCACCTCAGTATTCACAGAGGCTGCAGCGGTTTTTAAAATGTAGCCGTAAATGTTTTTGAAAAACCTATTGAAAAGGTAGGGTATTGATGCTATACTTCATTTACCTACCAAAATAGTAGGAAAACAAAAACTATTGGTACACGGAGATTAATATGAAAGTATATGCAGATAACGCGGCTACCACAAAAATGAGTAAAGCGGCGATAGAGGCTATGATTCCATATATGGAGGAGATTTACGGAAATCCTTCAAGTTTATATGAAACAGGCCAGAAAGCAAAAGAAGCTTTGGAGGATGCAAGACAAAGGGCGGCAAAGATTCTTAACTGTGAGCCGAGGGAAATTATTTTCACATCAGGCGGAAGTGAGGCTGACAATCAGGCTATTATTTCTGCAGCATACGTCGGAAAGAGGAAAGGCAAGAATCACATAATCTCAACTGCTTTTGAGCATCATGCCGTTCTTCATACTTTAAATAAGCTGAAAAAAGAAGGCTTTGAGATAACTCTTCTTGATGTTCACAATGAAGGAGTAGTCACGGCTAAGCAGGTTGAGGAAGCTATTAAAGAAGAAACCGCGCTTGTGACAATAATGTATGCAAACAATGAAATCGGTACAGTGCAGCCGATTCGGGAAATCGGAGAAGTTTGTGCGAAAAAAGGAGTTATTTTCCACACCGATGCGGTTCAGGCAATAGGCCATATAAGTGTGGATACGGTTCGTGATAACATTGATATGCTTTCTCTTTCGGCGCACAAGTTCCATGGGCCGAAGGGCGTGGGAATTCTCTATGCAAAGAAGACGATTCCGCTTACGAATATTATTGAAGGCGGTGCTCAGGAAAGAGGAAAAAGAGCGGGCACGGAAAATGTTCCGGGAATTATCGGAATGGTTACGGCTCTCGAGGACGCAGTCAAAAATCTTGATGAAAATACCGCACATCTTTTGCCGCTCAGAGACAAGCTTATAAAAGGACTTAATGAGATTTCTTATTCGGAATTAAACGGTGACGCCGTAAAGCGACTGCCGGCAACAGTGAATTTCTGTTTTGAAGGAATTGAAGGAGAGTCATTGCTTCTTCTTTTGGATGATAAGGGGATATCGGCTTCGTCCGGTTCGGCCTGCACATCAGGTTCACTTGATCCGAGTCATGTCCTTCTGGCAATAGGAAGACCGCATGAGGTGGCACATGGTTCGTTAAGACTGTCATTAAGTGAAGATGTTACGGAAGAAGAAATTGATTATATTATCAAATCGGTTAAAGAGGTGGTTGATTATCTTAGAAATATGTCACCCTTCTGGAGAGATTTGACAACAGGAAAAAGACCGCATGTATTTGCGGAGTGAGAGGTTAAGCATATGGCATTATACAGTGAAAAAGTTATGGATCATTTTAGAAATCCCCGTAATGTCGGAGTGATTGACGATGCCGACGGGGTCGGTGAAGTAGGAAACCCTGTATGCGGGGATATAATGAAAATATATCTCAAAATAAACAACGAGCAGGTCATAGAGGATGTTAAATTTGAAACCTTTGGATGCGGAAGCGCCATTGCATCGAGCTCTATGGCCACAGAGCTTATTAAAGGAAAGCCTCTTGCCGATGCACTTAAATTGACAAACAAAGCCGTCACGGAAGCCCTTGACGGTTTGCCGGCGCATAAACTCCACTGCTCGGTTCTGGCTGAAGAGGCTATAAAAAAAGCCGTAAAGGATTATTATGACAAAAACGGAATTGAGTACGATCCCAAGGATTTCCCCGAGGAGCATGACTGCGAAGCATGTTGTGCACACTAATAAGCAAGACAATAAAGATGCTGTTAAAACCCCAAACGTCAGCTGTGATGTTTGGGGTTTTAACGTATTAATTTAAAAAAGTTATTCCATTTATGACCATAAAAGGTTATTATTATAAGGCAAATATGGTAGGATTTGGATATGTCTGGGAAACAACAAATAATATATTATACAAACGAACTTGAGGACGAGTTCTCCAAAGCGCAGATAACCGCAAAGAAAATTGATGAGAATTATTCATATCTTGGCGGCATCGGCAGAAAGCTTTTGAGGACAGTCTTTTATTATGCAATCGCAAGGCCGCTTGGGTATCTTTTTGTCAAAATAAAATTCGGTCACAGAATAGTCAACAAAGAGATATTAAAGGAAGTAAAAGGCAAAGGTTATTTTATGTACGGTAACCACACAAATATTGTCGGCGATCCTTTTTTTCCGCAGTATGCTGATGTAAACAGAAGTATGTATATGATTGTTCATCCAAACAATATTTCAATGCCGGTGCTTGGACCGTTTGTTCCTGCTTTGGGGGCAATTCCTTTGCCTGATACAATGGATGCGGCGCGAAATTTTAATAATGCAGTTAAAAAGCTTGCAGGTGGTAAAAACTGTATTGTTATTTATCCCGAAGCACACATATGGCCTTATTACACTAAAATAAGACCATTTAAAAATACTTCCTTCGGATATCCGCTTCAGTGTAAAGCACCTGTGTATTGTTTTACAAACACATATCAGAAAAGACGTTTTTTTAAGACGCCGCGTGTTGTTACATATATTGACGGACCCTTTAAAGCCGACGAATCACTTTCAAAGGCAGAACAAAAGGAACAGCTTCGTAATATGGTATACGGAGCAATGATTGAACGCAGCAAAAACAACAATGTGGAGCTTATCAGATATATTAAGAAGGATTTGGACGAATAATGAATATTCTTTTTTCAGGTAATGATAAGGTTTTTGACGGAATTCTTACCTGTGCCTTATCAATATTTAAACGTACCAAAACAAAAGAAGCATTTTGCTTTTATGTGATGACAATGGACGTGTCACACATTAAGCCTGAATATACTGCGATTTCTGAGGAAAAGATTAATTTTCTTGATGGAGTAGTGAAAAAATATAATCCGGGAAACCGTGTAATCAGACTGGATGTTTCGGATATTTACAAAAAAGAGTTTGATAAATGTCCCAACGAGCAGTGCTACTGCTCGCCGTATACTCTTTTGAGACTCTTTATGGATCTGATTCCCGATATGCCGGACAAGATTTTGTATCTTGATGTGGACATTATGTTTAACAGAGACATTTCGCTTCTGTATGATACGGATGTTACCGAGTATGAATATGCAGCAGCAAGGGACCATTACGGAAAATATCTTCTTAATCCAAATTATATTAATGCGGGCGTTCTTCTTTTTAATATGAAGAAGGTGCGCGAAACAGGACTTCTTGCAAAAGCACGGGAACTTATTAAAACAAAGAAGCTTATGTTTGCCGATCAGGACGCTATATACAAAAGCACTACGGCAAAGAAGATGCTTCCTCAAAAATTTAACGATCAAAAGTTTTTATGGAAAAGTACGGTGGTGCGCCACTTTTCAAAAAGACTTTTTTATTTCCCTTATCCGCATACGGAGAATGTTAAGCAGTGGAATGTAAGCCGTATGTACAGGGTTTTCGGATATAATCAGTTTGATGATGTCCTGTATGAATATTTGTACTGGAGGGGCAAATATGAATTTGAGAAAGAATGATTTACACAGACTTTATATTCGACGTGAGAGCAGCAGAATAATACCTGTTTTTCTTGCATGCGATGATGCCTATGTGAAATATATGATGGTATGTTTACGATCCCTGATTGAGCATACAACAGATATAAATACATACAGAATATATATTCTTCATACCAATATTACTCCCGAAAATATGGCAAAAGTAAAAGCGATGGCGACAAAAAACGTATCCATCGACTTTTGTGATGTTAAGGCAGAACTTCAGAAGATACAGAAGAAACTGGTGGTAAGAGATTATTATTCGCTTACAACCTACTACAGAATATTTATTCCTGATTTGTTTAAGCAGTATGACAAGATTATTTATATTGATTCGGATACGATTATTTTAAAAGATGTTGCCGAAATGTATAAGTACAATCTTGGCGACAATTATGTAGGGGCAATTGCCGATTATGCTGTTTCACGCACAAAGATTTTCAAGGAGTATGTTGAAAGCGTTCTGGGAATTTCAAGCTCTGCCTATTTTAATGCAGGCGTTCTTCTTATGAATTCAAGACAGTTCAGAATTAAGAATATGCGTGCGCAGTTTGTGGAACTTTTAAATACTTATTCCTTTGTTGTGGCACAGGATCAGGATTATCTTAATATCTTATGCAGAGATAAAGTTCTTTGGATTGACTCAAAGTGGAACGTTCAGGCTTCCGAAACTGCGGAACGACCTTATAAGGAAATCGGTCTGATTCATTATAATTTTGCAAGAAAGCCCTGGAACAGCGAAGAGGGGCGCTATGTGGATGCATTTTGGAAATATGCAAAGAAAACCCAGGACTATGAAATACTGAAGGAAGGTCTTGCGAATTATTCCGAAGAGGACAGGGCAAAAGAACTTGCATCCGGTGAGCATCTTATGAATCTTGCACAGCAGGAAATCGAGAACGAAGACAATTACTTTAACAAATTTGTAGGAGTTCATGATAATCGTCTGACGAGACAGGAAGTTATGGCACGGATTGAACAGTACGAAAGAGAGGGTCGTTTTGACGAGGACGTCGAAGAAGATCCTCCCGGAAAAGTGCTGATGCCCAATGATATAAATTATCTTGATAACAGCTGGAGAAAAAGAATCAGCAGAAAATATGCTTTCAAGATGGCGAAGTGGTTTGTTCGTACACTGATCAGAAAGAAGCAGCTTATTATCAAGGAATATAAAGGCATTGAAAATTACAGAAAGCTTAGAAGCGGTGCTATTATAACTTGTAACCACTTTAATGCATTTGACAGCTTTGCAATGCATCTGACTTATCAGAAGTCATATCAGATAACGAGAAAATTCTACAGAATCATTAAGGAGGGAAATTACACAAGTTTCCCCGGATTCTTTGGATTCCTTATGAGGAACTGTTATACGCTTCCGTTAAGTTCAAATTCGGATACTATGAAGAAACTTTTGAAGGCTGTCGATAAGATTCTTTCAAAGGGTCATTTTATTCTTGTTTATCCCGAGCAGAGCATGTGGTGGAATTACAGAAAGCCAAAGCCCTTAAAGAGAGGTGCTTACATCTTTGCTGCCAGAAATAATGTACCGGTTCTTCCATGCTTTATAACAATGGAGGACACAAATTACCCGGGCGAAGGCGGTTTTCCCGTTCAGGCGTATACGGTGCATGTCGCTCCTCCGATTTATCCGGACCCTGCGAAAACTCAGAATGAGAATGTTCGTGAAATGATGCGAAAAAATGCCGAAGTATGGCGGGAAATCTATGAAAAAACCTATGGGATTCCCTTAACATACACTACAGAAAAGAGAAAAACACTTGACTAGTCGGCAAAATTTCATATATATTCTTAAAAGACTGAATTTTGTAACAATTTGGTTGAGTATTAAGTATAAGAGGTTATTGAGTATATGAGTTCATGGTTGATTTTTACCATATCCACAACCCTTCTTTGGGGACTTGCGGAATTGTTCTACAAGATGGGTGCAAAGGAAAGAGAACCTTACGCACATCTGAAAATCTCAATCGTTGTCGGCGTAGTTATGGGTATACACGCTATTTTTACGATTATTATGAATCAGGGGTATGATTTTAGAAATCTTTTCTTCTATCTTCCTGTTTCGCTTTGCTACATTGTATCAATGACGCTTTCTTATTTTGGAATGCGATTTATTGAAGAATCAATTTCGGACCCTATTGAGAATACGTCAGGTGCTCTTTGTTCTATCCTGTGTGTTATTTTCTTGGGTGATTCGATTGCAAGAGGTTCTTGGCTTGCTATCGGAATTATCGTCGTCGGCATTCTTGGTGTTGGATTCCTTGAAAATAATGGCGGTACCGACAGAAAGAAAAAAATCGGCAAGAAGATGGCTATAGTTGCATTTGCGATGCCCTTCTGCTACGCAATATTAGATGCTGTTGGAAGCTTCCTTGATTCGATTTGGCTTGACATTGACATGACATTCCTTGTTGGTGTTACAGAAGATAATATCGAGGATATTGCTAATACATCATACGAGCTTACATTCCTTTTGTTTGCAATTGGTCTTTATATTTTTCTTAAGGTTAAAAAGGTTAAATTCAATCTTCCCGAGGAGCTTAGAAAGAATGGAACAAAAAATCTTTTGGTAAACCAGTGGGATAAGATTGCAGCAGCTCTTTGTGAGACAGCAGGTCAGTTCACTTATGTTTATGCTATGAGCGGAAAGGCTGAAATTGCAGCTCCCATCATTTCATCGGGATGCATTGTGTCTGTTCTTCTTGCACATATTTTCCTTAAGGAAAAGCTTACTTGGAAGCAGTATATTTTCATCGGTCTTGTAATTGCCGGAATTGTTACACTTGGCATTCTCAATCCGGATGCATAAGAAAAACAGTATATGTAAATTATTACCCGATTGTCTTATAATAAGACAGTCGGGTTTTTGTTTACCGGGAAAAGTTAAAGGATACTTAAAGGAGCCATAATGAATTCAAGATATTTCGAAGTGAATGAGGAAGGCTGCAATATCAGAGCAAAAATATATTTTTCAGACATCCATAACATAAAAAAGGTGATTTTGTGCTTTCACGGCTTTGGCGGTCATAAGGATAACAAATCAACAGAGAAGCTTGCTGAACGAGTGACCTCCAAGTATAAGGGAGTTGCTGTTATAACCTTTAACTGGCCATGCCATGGTGACGATGTCAGAAAACGTGTTGTTCTTTCAGACTGCGACACATATTTGCGCCTGATGCTTAAATATATTAGTGAGAAATATGGCGTGGAGAGACCGTACGCTCACGGGGTGAGCTTTGGCGGATACATGGTTTTAAAATATATAAATCAGTATGGAAATCCCTTTGACAAAATAGTTTTAAGAAGTCCGGCGGTAGATATGTATGAGTCAATTACCGAACGCATAATGAAGAATGATGATTTCGATAAGCTTGAAGCAGGAAAGGACGTGGCGGTAGGTTTTGACAGAAAAGTTTTTGTGAACAAGGAATTCATTGAAGAAATAAAGAAAAATGATGTTCGCAAAATGGATTTTCTGGACTATGCGGATGATTTGCTTATTATTCACGGCAATGCTGATGAGATTATTCCCTGCGAGATATCCAAACAGCTTGCCGAAGATAACGTAATTGAATTTATTGAAGTTGAAGGGGCAGACCATCGTTTCTCGAATCCGTTAAAGATGGAAATTGTGATAAAAAGTATCTGCGAATTTATGAATTTTTAAGGTAGGGACGGAAATGAATATTTTATCTATGGAACATCTTGAAAAATCTTATACGGGAAGAATGGTTCTTGATGATGCTTCTTTCTTCCTGCAGGAGGGGGAAAAGGTCGGAATTATAGGAATAAACGGAACCGGCAAGTCGACACTTCTTAGAATGATTGCCGGTGAAGAAGAACCGGATGCGGGGAAAATAACAAAAGCCGCAAATTACGTGGTTCGATTTCTTACGCAAAATCCGGAATATGATCCTGAAAAGACTGCTCTGGAAAGCGTTCTGGATATTGCACGAAAAGGCGGATACGGGGAAAACGAGGTATCCGGCCACTCTCCGGAAGCGGATGCAAAAAGCCTTATGACCAAATTGGGAATTGAGGAGTTTAATCAAAAGACGGGAGAACTGTCCGGAGGACAGAGAAAAAGACTGGCCCTTGTTGCCGCGCTTATTGCGCCCGGGGATATTCTTGTTCTTGATGAACCAACGAACCATCTTGACTCGGAAATGAGTACCTTCCTTGAAGATTATTTGAAAAAATATAAAGGAAGTCTTGTGATGGTAACCCATGACAGATATTTCCTTGACAGTGTAACCAACAGAATCGTGGAAGTGGATAAGGGAAAGCTTTATTCCTATGATGAAAATTATACAGGCTATTTGATGAGAAAGGCTGAAAGAGAAGATAAACTGTTAGCTGCAGAAAGAAAGCGACAGTCGATTCTTCGTAAGGAAATTGCATGGATACAAAGAGGTGCCAGAGCACGTTCCACAAAACAAAAGGCACACATTCAGCGGTATGAAGAACTTCGTGACAGGGAGGCACCTGAATTTGACAGTCAGGTTCAGATGGGGTCGGTAACAACCAGAATGGGAAGAACGACTGTAGAGCTAAACAATATTTCAAAGGCCTATGGGGATAAGGTTCTTCTTCGTGATTTTACATATAATTTTCTTAAAGGTGACAGAATAGGCTTTATCGGACCGAACGGTTCGGGAAAAACAACACTCATGAAAATGATTGTAGGAGAAACTGAGCCTGATTCCGGAGAAATTGTAATAGGACAGACAATAAAGTTAGGATACTACACTCAGGAAATTGCGTCAGATCCTTCACAGGGCATCGCATACATGGACCCTAAACTTAGGGTGATTGATTATATTCGAAACACTGCGGAGTATGTGAACACTACAGAAGGGCTTGTTTCGGCATCCGTTATGTTGGAACGTTTTCTTTTTACGGCAGAGCTTCAGTACAGCCCGATTTCAAAGCTTTCGGGAGGAGAAAAAAGAAGACTGAACCTGTTACGCGTACTTATGGAAGCACCGAATGTGCTTATCTTAGACGAGCCCACAAACGATCTTGATATAGCGACAATGCAGATACTAGAAGATTATCTGGATTCATTTCAGGGAATAGTCATTACGGTTAGCCATGACAGATATTTCCTTGACAGAATCGCAAGGCGCATATTTGCTTTTGAGGGTAATGGATTTATACGCCAGTATGAGGGTGGATATACTGACGTGGAAATAAGACGGAGAGAAGAAGGCCGGTACGATGATAAGGAGGAAAAATCATCCGCGACAGAAACGGTCTCAAAAAATAAGGAAGACCGAAAAGTAAATGCACCGCAAAAATTGAAATTTTCATTCAAAGAGCAACGAGAATATGAAACAATTGATGCTGATATAGAGGCGCTTGAAGAAAAAATTGCGTCATTGGATGATGAAATTGTCGGAAATTCCACCAATTCCTTAAAACTTCAGGAACTGATAAAGCTTAAGGAAGAAACAGAAAAAGAACTTGAAAACAAAATGGAACGCTGGGAGTATTTAATGGACCTGGCGGAAAAGATAGAAGCACAGAATAAATGATTCTGAGCAGGCAGACTTTTCGAATAAGCTGTTTTAATAAAAACGCAACAAATTGTAAGTGATTTCGCAATGAGTTGTATAGCATCGGAGCGGATGAATGTGATAATGTAATATAGTACTCCGAGTTACACAAAATACGGGGAAGCAGTGTCAGAAAAACATTACTTAGGAGGGGCGTTATGAGCGCAAAAGAACTTATTGAAAGCGGAAAAGCGGTACTTGGTATCGAGTTTGGTTCTACAAGAATTAAGGGAGTACTTATCGATGAAAATCATGCTCCCATTGCTTCAGGTGATCATGTATGGGAAAACAGACTTGAAAACGGTGTATGGACATATTCACTTGATGATATCTGGACAGGTTTACAGGATACATATGCAAATCTTCGCAAGGACGTAATGGAAAAATACGGTGTGGAGATTAAAAAACTTGCAGCAATCGGTTTTTCCGGAATGATGCATGGCTATATGCCTTTTGACAAGGACGAAAATCTTCTTGTGCCTTTCAGAACATGGAGAAATACTATTACAGGTCCTGCGGCAAAAGAACTTACGGAACTTTTGAATTTCAATATGCCTCAGAGATGGAGCATTTCACATCTTTATCAGGCTATTTTGAATAACGAGGAACACGTTAAGGATATTGCATATTTCACAACACTTGCAGGCTATATTCACTGGCAGATGACAGGCGAAAAGGTTATGGGTGTTGGCGAAGCATCCGGTATGTTCCCTATTGATTCAAAAACAATAGATTACAACAGAGATATGCTTGACAAGTTCGCACAGCTTGAAAATGTTAAAAAATATCCTTGGAACATCAGAGAAATTCTTCCCAAGGTTCTTCCTGCGGGTGCTGAAGCCGGTAAACTTACCGAGGAAGGCGCAAAGAAGCTTGACCCTTCAGGAAATCTTGAAGCAGGTATTCCCCTTGCTCCCCCCGAAGGCGACGCCGGAACAGGTATGGCAGCAACAAACTCTGTAGCTGAGAGAACCGGTAATGTTTCAGCAGGAACAAGCGTATTCGCGATGGTTGTTCTTGAAGAGGACTTAAAGAAAGTGCATGAAGAGCTTGACCTTGTAACAACGCCCGCAGGCGCTACCGTTGCAATGGTACACTGCAACAACTGCACATCTGATCTTAATGCCTGGGTTGGTTTGTTTAAAGAGTTTGCGGATATGTTCGGAATGGACATTTCCATGAATGATATTTACGGAAAACTTTATACAAATGCTTTAAACGGCGATAAGGACTGCGGTGGATTGCTTGCATTCAACACCCTTTCCGGTGAGCCTGTTATCGGACTTAACGAAGGCCGTCCTATGGTGGCAAGAAAGCCCGATGCTAAGATGAATCTTGCAAACTTCATGAGAACACATCTTTATGCTTCACTTTCAACACTGAAAATGGGATGCGATATACTTTTCAAAGAGGAAAAAGTTAAAGTAGATACTCTTTACGGTCATGGCGGACTCTTTAAGACAAAGGGCGTTGGTCAGAGTATTTTGGCAGCTGCAATGAATGCACCTGTTGCAGTAATGGAAACAGCCGGAGAAGGCGGTCCTTGGGGAATGGCACTTCTTGCAGCATACATGGTTAATAAGGGTGAAAACGAAACACTCGGTGATTATCTTGCAAACAAAGTGTTCCATGGTGAAAAGGGAACAGTAATGAATCCCGATCCTGCTGACGTAAAGGGCTTTGACGAATACATCGAGGAATATGCAAAGGCTATTCCTGCAGAAAAAGTATTAAACGAAGCCTTACCTCTGTAAAGAAAATCTGCAGCTTGCAGAAAATTTTGTGATAATTATATCTATAGGGAACCAACAGCTGTCCGGCTGTTGGTTCTTTTTTATGTAATAGGAAATTCCTTTGGATTTCCTATTACATAAAAAACGCTCCGCTAAGGATGCGCACGCTTTTGCATAGGTAATATGTCGCTTGCAGCGACGCAAAAGCGGCGCTAGTGTGTGCAAAAGCACACACTTT